>NZ_CATZBU010000001.1:0-758985 GCF_958405935.1 Ralstonia psammae | reverse complement strand
TCACTCTCGCTCGCCCCGAGCGTCCATGATCACGCTGAAATGCCGTCCACCATCAGCCTGATCTGACCGTCCACGATCGCTGAAATACGCACTCAAGCGCACACGCACCGCCATGCGCACCCACGGCCAATGCCGACCGGGCATGCTGCGGGCAGAGCTTCAGCACCTCTCCGCACACGCATTCCCGCCGGCATTCATAAAAGGCTTTATGGACGCGATTGATGCCTACGTTTCGATGTCGCTCGGGGGCCGCGATGTTGATCCGCAAACGTGGGACGTACTAGCCGCCATAGAGCGGCGTGGCTACAGCCAATAACAACAGATTGACGCGTTCCCGTGACGGGCGGGAATGCCAACAGAGGCAGCGGTTCAGCCGCGCCCTGTTCAGGCCTCCAGCGACACTGACCGTGTCAAGGTCTCAAACTCACGTAGAACATCGGGGTGCTTCTGGGACAGGAACCGAAATACCGCTTCGTTGCTCACCAATTTGGTGAGGTATCCCTTGGCTAGGACCAGATTCAAGACGTCTTGTCCGTAGGACTGCTCGACCAGCTTGAGCTGGCCTTGCAGGTTCCCCATCTCGCGCTCCATCTTCGCCATTTGCTCTGCGGTGACACCGCCCAATTTGCGGGGCTTGCTCTCATGTAGCAGCAGATTGCTCGGCGTGGCGGCAACTAACGCTTGCGCATACGAAACTGTGATGTTGTTCGCCGCGATCATCAGTTCAACACACTCGATCTGACGGGTGGGCTTCAGCTTGCGAAGCACGGCGCCCAAGTTGGGTGAGAAGTGAAAGTCCTTTAGCAGTTCTGCGGCTTCCGGGCAAACACCATTGAGCAGGGCTGCGTGCATGATGATGTGCCGAACATCGACGTTCAGCGCCTTCGCCAATTTTTCGCGAGGCACACCGCGCTCCAGGGCGCGCCGAATCATGAAGTGCACTTGGATCGTGCTCACCCGATTCAGTCTGTTGTTGTACGTATAGCCTTCGTCATCGGTGGCAACAAGGCAAGGCGCATCCGTGAACTCCAATTCCCTCAGCGCAGCGAGTCGGATATGTCCATCAAGCAAGACGTGCAGTCCGCTGGCTTTGTCAGGTTTGCCCACGCTCAACGGCTCAATCATGCCGACCGCCTCAATAGACGACAGAATCTGTTTGAACTTCGCAGATTGCTGGAGACCCTCGGGGGTCTTGCGCGACGGCAGAATGTTCTCAAGCGGCAGCGTCAGTGGCCGAGGGATGAAGCCGAGCAGATCGGTCATGAGGTATGGCCTCCTGGCCAGACTCGATCGGACAGGTACTTCGGGAGCGTGTCCAAACGCTCGGCGCGGAGTAACACCGTGAAGCTCTCGTCTAACATCAACTCGCGCAGTGCTTCAACGACGAAGAGCAGACGTTGTTGTGCTGTCTCAGCCTTTCTAACAAGCAGCTTCTGACGTTCCACTTCTTTCTGGTAATTGCGCACCAAACTGGATGTCGTTACCTCAGCCGGCTTGCGTGGCGCGCTGCGCGCCAAGGTCTTTCCGAGTGCTTGCCGCCTCTCTATGACGCGCCGCGCGTGCAGCAATTGGTGACCCCTCAACTGGCCGGTCTCATAGGCTTCTTGCAACGCAACTTGTACGGCACGGTCATTGTTGCCGGCCCCCGAGATGACAAGCGCTGCTGTCAATGGGATGCGCCCCGACTCTACCGCCACGAGTAGGCGCTCTTCACCGCTGCCGAGGAGCTGCAGGATGCCGTGTACATAGTCCAACGTCAGGCCAGTTTTCTCCGCGATCGCCTTCTTGTCGTAGCCTTGCTCTTGGAGTCGGCCAATACCTGTCAATAGCTCCAAGGCGCTACCCTTCCGGCGGGCGACATTTTCGGCCAGGCTCATCACGAAGGCATCTTCATCGCTGGCGTCTACCACCAGCGCAGGGATAAAGTTCTCCCCCAACTCTCGGAAGGCCTTGAGTCGCCCCTCACCACAGATCAACAGGTAGTGTTCAGCGCCGTCTTGCCCAGGACGCGGTGTGACAGTAATCGGCTTCTTTAGACCGATGCTTTGGATGTTGCGGACGATACCCTCGAACTTTTGCGCGTTGCGGTCACGGGGGTTCAGGACTTCGATTGTGTCGAGTGGGATCATGCGCAGGTCAGGCTTGGGGTGTTTCCTCGTCATGCGGCCCTCCTGATGCGGCTGCGCTCGGCCATGCCATAGAGGTAATCCAAGTTGCCGAACCGATAGGTCTCCAGTTCGAATCTATTGTGGTCGGCCAAGCTGATGCGCGGCAGACCAAAGTCCAATCGCGGCAGGAGATAGTAGTCCAGCGGCCCTTGGTTGGCCGTGTCGAGCCTCACGGCTACTGTGATGTCGGGAAGAAGGCCGGCGTCAAAGCGCACCTTCCACCGGTGACTGCCGGTCTCCAGTATCTGGCAGCGGGATAAGACGATCGAAACACTGAACTCGCGATTGACCGTGAGCAGGTCGGTTGCCGAGTCACGTTCTACTGAGCCGCCTAGTTCGGCAATCATCCGCTCCGTATGTCCGATGATCTGCGGATGCAAGCGCCGCAAGAACCGATTGATTTCGATGTAGTGATAGTCGCGATCCGGGGTGAAGCCCACTGCTTGATACGCTCGAACGAGACTACCAAAGCGGTGTGCATAGGCTGCGGCTGAGGGCATGCCTTCCGTTTCGTCGATGATCAGCCCTGACAAGAACCCTCGCGCTCGATAGAGATTGCGCAGCTTTTCCAACAGTTCTTCGTCACTGAATCGGCGCGCCCGAGCGCGCAGAATGCCTTGCGCTGTATAGAACAGCTCGGGTGACACGATCGCATCGAAAGCCCCGTCCCTGCGAATCCACATTTCAGGGCCGTTGAAGATACAAATTCACCAGCGCAGTCACACTCCTGGCTACCACCCCAATACTCAACTTTTCTCAGCCCCGCCGTTAGCACGCGCGCGCAGATGGTAGTTTCCAGCCTGATACGGCGTGTCAGGCGCAAGCCCTGCACAGCCAACAAAAAATAAGCGCAGTGCGCGTGCTGGCATGAACGGGTCATCGCCAGTACGCCCCACGGGTGAGGAAGCCCCTCGGCACAGCGTCGGCCCTGCACGGTCAGCGGCCTTTGCATTGTTTTGAAGGGGAAGCCGCATGCAGTCTCATACGCCATCTGCGGTACGGTCGGTGGACAATCGGCGTGGCCGCATTTCGCTGCAGTATCTCGACGCGGGCCAGCAACATCGCGTGCGTACCAGCATCCGGGTGATCGCAGCACGCTCGCTCTATCAATGGGATGAAGTCGAGCCGCACCAGGCCGACGTGCTGGTGCTGGAAGGCGAGCGAGCCGACGTGCGCGCGGCAGGCCCCTTCAAGCTATGGCTGGGCCAACCAGCGCCCGACGTGTTTGGCGATGACGTGTTCAATCTGCCGCGCGCCTTCAGCACCCCCATGCTCTGGGGCGTGCTCGACCTGATCGCGCTGCGGCTGATGGACAGTCGCAGGCAGCCTACCGAGGCCGGCAGCGCATCTTTCATCGATACCGATTCCGCTACGAGCGACAAGCCCGCATACCGCTTGCTCCAGCCCGTCACGCTGGACGCGCCCCATGCGGAAGCTTGAGTCCGCAACCTTCCACAAGGTCCACCAGGCCGCGCGCCGTACCCGGATGCACGCATCAACAGCGCTTGTGCAGAGCGCGAGTGCCCCTTGCGGTGTGCCATGAACGCTCCGCTTGATCTCTCGCCCTGCCGGATCGGTCCAGCATTCTCGGGTGCCTTCTCGGGTGCCATTGGGTGGCAATGACGCTTTCTCTTAACGATCTTCAATTGTTGATGGCGCTCGTCGGGAGCCTGCACGAGGCATCGCCCGATAGCGTGGCCGAGCGGCCTGGGGTGGCACGCAAGCTCGAGTCATTGCTGGGCATTGATGTCATGTCGCATATCGTCCGGCACGACGCGAGCCCAATTCCCATCCACACCTCCACGTGGGGCCGGGATCTCCAATTGAATGCGGACTACAAGCAGTACTTCCATGCAGTCGACCCGATCTCGCCGCTGTTGCACCGTCGGGCAGACCCGCTGCTCGTGGAGCGGATCATTGGCCGGCGCAGCCTGCAGCGTACGGAATACTTCACCGATTTCCTCACGCGGTACAAGGTCTACCCAGGCATGAGTCTGTGCCTGGATGCCGGCGGTGGAACGTTGCTCGATTACCGCTTGGGTACGAGTGAAGTCGGCCGCGTCTTTGGCGAGCGCGAGTTGCGCATTCTTGATCTGCTGCGGCCACACCTCATCAACGCCCACCGGCAACGGGCCATCGCCACGTTGGAGGGTGATGAAAACGCCGTTGGTAGCCGCCCGTCGTTCGTGCTCGATCCAGCCAGGCCTGCACAACCAAACCGCGCCGCAGAAGCGCTGATGGCAGGCTTGAGCGCAATCGAGCGCGAAGGGTTGTTATTGCTGTTGAGCCGGATCGCGCTAGGCGCGAGTGAGCCGATGCAGTGGGCGGGGTTCGACCTGTGCACGAAGTTCGAATGCGCCGCAGATGGCCGCATCGTTCACCGGCTGTATCTGACCGCGGTCACCGTGGGCTCGGGGGCGTGGTTCCAGCAGAAGTTCAAGGTGACACGGCGCGAAGGCGAGGTGTGCGAACTGCTGCTCAAGGGCCTGTCGGATAAACAGATCTCCAAGGCGCTCAATATCAGTTACTGGACGGTGCGCAGCCACGTCGGCCGCGTGCTGGACAAGCTCGGGATCGAATCACGCACCGCTGTCGCCCCCCTTGTCATCGCTGCACGATGACGCAGGCTCAGGTGCGCCTTTGAAGTCGGTGAGGTGCTTCAGGTCAATGCCCAAATCAAGCTCGGAAACCTCAATGAATCTGAATTCAATTTCTCTGAAATCAGATCTAAATATCTCGCAACGTCGCGCATTTGCATCGAATTTGCACTTGTTTCGAATCGGTAAGGTCGTTTCGATTATCATCCGCGCAAACAGCAAAAAGGCAATTGCTCCGCACTAGACGGGGTGAGGCCGTCGGGGTTGTTCCATTTCAGACGGGGTAGGGAGTGCTTTCGCATGAGACGACATCTCAGGCGCGCCGTTGTGCGTCACCGCCTTGCTGGGCATTCGACCCAGCACTCTTCTGGTCAGCACTATTTGCTGACCCGCCCTGCACCTGATCCGGAACGGCCCCCGCTGTTGTAAGCACACGCCTGTTGTCTGTTGTTGCCCCCTTTTTTTGCCTGCTTTGCGCACGTTCAAACGTCCGCCATCGGGCTGTTGTCGTCTGCCGTGTCAGTAGAGAAACATCATGAACGCGAAGTGTTATCGAACTGTCTTTAACGCCGTACGCGGCATGCTGGTTGCCGTCGAGGAAACGGCGTCCAGCACAGGTAAGGGCCGCAACGTGGGGGCGCGGACGCAGGGTGTGGCGGAGGTGGCCGCAACGCTGGCACGCTTTACCGTGCTGCCGCTTGTCTTTGGCGCCTGGTGTGCGCTAGGCGTACCGGCAGCGGTCCATGCCCAGGTAGTCGCGGCGCCTGGCTCGGCGGCGCAGGTGGGGCAGACGCAGAATGGTTTGCAGCAGGTGAACATTGGCCGTCCTAACGGCGCCGGTGTATCGATCAACACCTATTCGCAATTCAACGTTCCGAGCCAAGGGACGATCCTCAATAACTCCGCTGCGATCACGCAGACCCAGCAGGCGGGATACATCAACGGCAACCCCAACTTGTTGCCCGGTGGCAGCGCGCGCATCATCGTCAACCAGGTCACCAGCACCAACGCCAGTACGTTGAACGGTTACCTTGAGGTAGCAGGGCCGAGAACGGAAGTCGTGATCGCCAACCCGAACGGCATTCTGGTCAATGGCGGTGGCTTCATCAATACGAGCCGCGCGACGCTGACAACGGGTACTCCTGTGTATGGGGGCAGCGGCAGCCTGGACGCATTCCGCGTCACTGGCGGGCAGATTTCCATCCAGGGCGCCGGCCTGAACGCGAGCAATGTCGATCAGGTGGACCTGATTTCCCGTGCGGTGCAGGCCAATGCGGCGGTCTACGCTAACCAACTCAACGTGGTCGCTGGCGCTAACCAGGTCGACCACAACACCCTGGCCGCCACACCCATCGTGGGCGATGGCGCCGCACCCGCACTCGGCATCGATGTGAGCGCGCTGGGTGGCATGTATGCGAACAAGATTCTGCTTGCGTCCACTGAGAATGGGGTGGGCGTTTCGCTCAAGGGCGTCACCGCTGCACAGGCCGGCGACCTGACTCTCACGTCTGCGGGCCAACTGATCCTGGCCGGCACGACCAGCGCCACGGGCAACCTCAACGCGAGCGCCCACGGGGACGTAACGAACTCGGGCGCGACCTATGGCGGCGGTGCCGTCTCGGTCTCAAGCGATGGGACGCTGACCAACAGCGGCGCACTCGCCGCCCAGCAGGGTCTTTCCGTCAACGCAGGTGCCGTGAACTCCACCGGTAGCCTCGGCGCAGGCGTCGCGCAGAACGGCACGGTGACGCAGGTGGCGGACCTGAACGTGACCGCGGGCGGTGCCCTGTCGGCCACGGGCACCAATGCGGCCGGCGGCAACGCGACATTCCAAGGCGCAGGCGTGAGTCTCGCGCACAGCCAGACGTCCGTGAACGGCAACGTTGCGCTTAATTCCTCCGGCAATGTCGACCTGAGCGGCGCGTCGACCCATGCGGGTGGAGCAGTTACGGCCAATGCATCCGGCGCGTTTGTGAACGATGCAGGCCACCTGAGCGGCAACGGCCCGGTGCAGGTCACGGCGGGCAGCGTCTCCAATGCCGGCGGCCAGATCGTGAGCCAGGGCGCGGTAGGCGTGCAGTCCACCGGCGCGGTGAACAATACCCAGGGAACGGTGCAAGCTGGCGGCGCCCTGTCTGTGTCCGGCACGACGATCGACAACACCGCCGGCCGTCTCGTTTCACTCAACGCCGATGGCCTCACGGTCAATGCCTCCACGTCGGTCACCAACACGGCCGGCACCACCGCTGACGGCGCTCAGGGCGGCGTGATTGGCGGCAACGGCGCCACCAGCGTCACCACGCAGACGCTCACGAACCACGGTCAGATCAGCGCGGCAACCAATGCCACGCTCAAGGCCACGACGCTGGACAACAGCAATGGCAGCGTGAGCGCAGGCCAGACGCTCGCGGCAACCGTCACCGGTGCCCTGAACAACCAGCACGGCACGCTGTCGGCCGACACGACGAACCTCTCTGCAGGCTCGGTCGACAACACGGCCGGCAAGATCGAAGGCAACCAGCTTGGTCTGACCACCACGGGCAACCTGAACAACCAGGGCGGCACGATCAATCAATATGGGCACGCCGATACGACCCTCCAGGTTGGCGGGGCCTTGGACAACACCGGCGGCACGATTGCGGCCAATGCGCAGAATCTGACGGTCAACGCGCAGGCGGTGACCAACGATGGCGGCAAGCTGCTGCACTCTGGTACGGGAACGCTTGCGCTCACCAGCTCCGGCGCGCTGTCCAATGTGGGTGGTCAGATTCAGACCAACGGCAACCTCACGACACAATCTGCATCGCTCAACAACACGCAGGGCAACGCCTCGGCGCAGGGCACCACGTCGGTTACAACGACGACGGGCGATCTTGTGAACAAGCAAGGTACTGTCTACGGCCAGACGGGCCTGACGCTCGCCAGTGGCGGCCAGCTCGACAACACCCAAGGCTCCGCGCAAACCTCGGGCAACCTGTCGGCGACGGCCGCCGGTGCGTTTCTGAATGGGCACGGCGTCATTGCTGCCAACGGCGCGCATGGTACGGAAACGGTCTCGGGTGCCAGCATCGACAACACGTCCGGGCGCCTGGTCAACGCAGGTGATGGCGCCACGTCCGTCTCCGCAACCACGAGCCTCAAAAATGACGGCGGCGCGCTCGGTGGCAATGGCAACGTAACGCTGAACAGTCAGACGCTGACCAATACGGCGGGCGGCACCGTGGCGGCCGGTGGCGCGTTGGCCCTCAATACCTCCAATGCCATCGATAACCGCGGCGGCGTGGTGTATGGCGCTCAAGACCTGATCCTGAACCAGACAGGGGCAACGCTCACCAATGATGGCGGCTCCGTGCAGGGCGGCCAGAGCGCCAAGATCAATGTCGCGTCGATGACCAATAGCGGCGGCAATGTACGCGCCAATCAGGATGTGTCGGTACAAGGCGGTGTGTCAGGCGATGGCGAGATGACCGCCGGTCGCAACCTGACGCTGCAGGTCACGGGCGACTACACGAACGGCGCGAACAACCACCTGCGCGCCGATGGAAACATGTCGGTGTCGGCGACCGGTACGCTCACCAATAGCAGCACGCTGGGTGCAGCCGGCAACACAACGGTCGGTGCTACCAACGTGGTCAACACGGCCACGGGTGACATCACCGGCACGAACACTACGGTGTCGGCCACCAACGGCATCAGCAACGCCGGTCGCATCGAAGGTGACACCGTCCAAACCAACAGCGCGTCACTGACGAACACCGGCACCCTCATCGGCAGGACGGTGCAGGCCCAGGCCAACGACATCACGAACTCCGGTGCGGCTGCACTGATTGCCGCCGCGCAGGACCTCAAGCTGTACGCCAACAACTCGGTGTCGAACCTGGACGGCGCCACGATCTACAGCGCCGGCAACCTGCAGATTGCCAAGGACGGCGTGCGCGATCCCAACACCGGGATGCTGATCCACCAGGTGGGCACGCTCACCAACCGGTCGGCCGATATCGAAGCGGATGGAGACATCGACATCGCGGCCAAGGTGGTGAACAACACGCGCACCAGCATCGTGACCGCGCCAGGCACGCCGACAACGGCAAGCCAGACGCTCACCACATGGTATGCAGGCTTCACCGGCCTGGACATGCAGTACCACCAAAGCATCACCTTCCCGAGCTGGCGCTGGAGTGGTCAACAGGCGCCCATCAGCGCGAGCCTCACCTATGCGTTGATGCAACCCATCACCGTGACGGTGCCCAAGTCCACCGTCACGGGGCTGAACGCGACGGCGCAGACGTTGTCCTTCACGACCTCGCCCATCGAGCAGTACCAGAACCCGGCGATGCCGGGCTGCGACACCAGCGATCCGGCCTGTACGTATCAGCCGGTCCTCTCGCGCTCGATCACCAGCAACCCGACGCAGTACTACCAGTCCATCACCGACAACGGCAGCACCTATTCCATCACCTTCTGGCCTGACTGGAACCCGAACACGAACATTCGCCCCGATCAGGTGCGTGTGCGCCTGGACCTCGGATCGGATAGCCACGACTACAACGAGACACAACGCACCACCACCACGACCATCGCCACGGACCAGCTCGTGTCGGCCAGTGCTGCTGCCATGATTCGTGCCTCGGGCAACATCCGCATCAACAGCGATGGCGGCTCGATCCTCAATGAGTCGTCCACCATGGCCGCCGGCGGCAATCTGGTGCGCTCGGCCGTGGGCGGTACGGTGACGGATCGCGGCACGGCGCTGCAGCAGAGCACTACCACCACCGAAACGTCGACCTTCTACTGGCACCAGAAGACGGGCGGCGACAACGACACCCAGGTGGTGCCGTATCCGACCGCGCCAGTCGCTTCCACCACCGTGATGGCACTGCCGGCCATCGCCTCGTCCAACCAGGCGGTGCAGACCAACGCGCAGACCATTAACGTCACGACAGTCAATCGTGTTGGGGAAACCGTGACGGGTAGTGGAGTGACCGGTGGTGGTGCTACAGGCTCATCCGTCGCGGGTGCCTCCGGCCAGACGAATCACCCGCAGACCCTGGGCACCGCTGCAGGCGGTATCCCCAACCTGACGCTGCCGATCAACGGCCTTTTCCACTTCCAGACCGGGCCGGGTGCGACGTACCTGGTGGCGACCGACCCGCGCTTCACCCAGTTCACGAAATTCATCTCCAGCGACTACATGCTGGGCCAGTTGGGGCTGAACCCGCAGACCACAGAAAAGCGCCTGGGCGACGGCTTCTATGAAGAGAAGCTCGTACGCGACCAGATCACGCAGCTCACCGGCCGTACCTTCCTCGCGGGCTACTCCGACCAGCTCACCGAATACCAGGCGCTGATGGACTCGGGCGTGAAATACGCCAAGAGCTTTAACCTCGCCCCCGGCATTGGCTTGACCGATGCGCAGATGGCCCAGCTCACCACGGACATGGTGTGGCTGGTGTCGCAGGATGTGACTTTGCCGGATGGCTCGCACCAGACGGTGCTGGTGCCCAAGCTCTACCTGGCGCAAGCCAATACCGTCGAGTTGAACTCGACCGGTGCGCTGGTGACGGGCAAGACTGTGGGCCTGGCTGCCACCGGCGACCTGTCCAACAGCGGCCGCATCGTGGGTGACATGGCCACGC
Organism: Ralstonia psammae; assembly: GCF_958405935.1. NCBI lineage: Bacteria > Pseudomonadati > Pseudomonadota > Betaproteobacteria > Burkholderiales > Burkholderiaceae > Ralstonia > Ralstonia psammae. The sequence goes on along the minus strand of NZ_CATZBU010000001.1, from coordinate 748,584 downwards.
AGGTGCTGGGCAACAACATCGTCAACCAGGGCACGATCGGTGGCGCTGGCAGCGCCACGGCCGTGCAGGCCTTGCAGGACGTGCGCAACATTGGTGGCACGATCACCGGCCAGGATGTGGGTGTCGTGGCTGGGCGCGATGTCATCAACTCGTCGCAGATGATTTCCAACCTCAATACGCTTGGACCAAACAACTACACCGCCGGCGCCACGGGCATCGGTTCGGTGGGCACGATTTCCGCCACCAACAATGCGACGGTGGCGGCAGGCCGCGACATCACCATGCAGGGCGGCGCCGTGGCTGCCGGCGATACGGCGACGCTCGCCGCTGGCCGTGACCTGAATCTGGGCACGGTGCAGACCGGGACCACGCAGGATGCGGTTTCGCGCGGTGGCCAGAGCTACTCGCACGATCAGACCACGACGAACATCGGTAGCACGGTGGCGGCCGGCCAGAACGTAGTGGCGGTCGCCGGCCGTGATGCGACGCTCACGTCTTCGACGGTCCAGGCTGGCAACAACGCAAGTGTTGTGGCGGGCCGCGACTTGACGGAGACGGCGGCGCTGGACTCGCATACGCACAGCGAAGGCTCGCTCGGCGCGGACGCGAACTACAAGAAGTCGTCTTATGACGAGACGGCGAGCGGCAGCGCGATCCAAGCCGGCAACAACGCCACCCTGGCCGCTGGCCAGACTCAAGCCGTCAATCAGGTGCTGCAGGCCAACGGCATTGCAACGGTGGCCAATCAGGGGCCGGGCAACGTGTCGGTGTTGGGCTCGTCTGTGACGACCGGCAACGGCCAGGCCAAGCTGGTGGGTACGGGTGATGTGACGATCGGTGCAGTGACAGAGAAGCACGCGTCCAATTCCTGGTCGGAAGACAAGCACTCGGGCTTGCTCTCTTCCGAGCAGACCACAAAGGTTGCGAACACCAGTAGCACCAACGCAGTTGGCTCGTCCATTTCGGGTGACTCGGTGACGGCTGCAGCGGGGCACGATCTGACGGTCCAGGGCTCAACAGTGGCGGCGACCAACGATGTGAACCTGCAGGCAGGCAACAACCTGACTATCACCACCGCACAGAACACCAGCTCCAGCTACACCTTCCAGGAGACCACGCGGTCTGGCCTCGGCGCGACGGGCGGCCTGTCGTATGGCAAGCGCGATCAGAAAGACACGACCAACGACAGCGCCGTAACGCAGACCTCCAGCATGGTGGGCAGCACCGGCGGCAACGTGAACATGACGGCAGGCAATGCACTGACCGTCACCGGCAGCCAGGTCATTGCGGCCAAGGACATCACGGGCACGGGTGCCGATGTGACGATCCAGGCAGCGCAGGGCAGCACCCACCACGACGAGACGCATGAGGTGAAGCAGACTGGCGTCTCGGTCGGCGTGGTGGGCGGTGCAATCGGCGCGGCTGTGGGCGCGGTGCAGATGGGCCAGAACGCCGCCGCCAGCCAGAGCGGCCGCGCAGCGGCGCTTTGGGGCATTGCCGGCGCGCGGGATGCCTACGATGCGGGCAAGTCGCTCGCTTCGTCCGGTGGTGACCTGACCTCTGGCGCAGCCGTGAGCCTGTCGTTCGGCACCAGCCAGAGCAAGCAGACGATGACGGACGATGCAACCCAGCACACGGGCTCGTCCATCACGGCAGGCGGCAAGGCAAGCTTCACGGCCACGGGCGTCGATGCCAACGGCAACAAGACCGCCGGCGACCTGAACATCGTGGGGTCGGATGTGAATGCCAAGCAGGTGGCGCTCAAGGCTGCGCACGACGTGAACATCGTGTCGGCCACCGATACCGATGAAAGCCACAGCCGCAATGAATCCAGCAGCGCCAGCATCGGCGTGCAGGTGGGCAGCTCCGGCTTCGCGGTCTCCGCCTCGGCTTCCAAGGCCAAGGGTAACGCGGACAGTACGAGCGCCACGCAGCTCAACAGCCACGTCAACGGCAGCGATTCGGTGTCGATCGTGTCGGGCAACGACACCAATGTGCTGGGCGGCGTGGTGAGCGGGAACAAGGTTTCGCTGGATGTGGGCAACAACCTGAATCTGGCGAGCCGCCAAGACACCGCGCAATCGAACGCCAAACAGGACAGCATCGGCGGCGGCTTCACGATCGGTACCGGCGGCGGCTCGGCCAACTTCTCAGCGAGCCACGGCAGCGCCAACGGCACCTATGCCAACGTGACGGAGCAGTCTGGCATCAAGGCTGGGGATGGCGGCTTTGACATCAACGTGAAGGGCAACACGGACCTCAATGGCGCGATCATTGCCAGCACCGCCACCCCAGACAAGAACCAGCTCACCACGGGGACGCTGACCTGGAGTGATGTACAGAACCACTCGGATTACAGCGCGGACTCGTTCGGCGTCTCCATGGGTGGCACGTTTGGCGGTACGAGCGGCAAGCCAAACTCGGGTCAAGAATCGGGCAAGAACACCGGTGGCATCAGTCCCATGATTCCGCAGAGCGACAGCGGCAGCCAGAGCGGTGTGGCGCAGGCCGCCATCTCTCCGGGTTCCATCACCATCACGAACAAGGATGCACAGAAGCAGGACGTGGCGACGCTCAATCGAGACACGTCGAACACCAACACCACCGTTGGCAAGAATCCGGACCTGAACAACATCCTGTCGCAGCAGAGCGACATGATGGCGGCCGCACAAGCTGCGGGCGAGGCGGTGGCGAAGACGGTCGGAGATATTGCGGACAGCAAGTATCAGGCCGCCAAGGATCGTTACAAGGCTGCTATAAGCAATGACGACCCGGTGGCCGCTGCTGCCGCCAAGGCCGACATGGACAACTGGGACACTAAGGGCGACTACCGCGCTGCGCTGCATATGGCAGGCGGCGCATTGATTGCGGGTCTGGGTGGCGGCAACGCCGTGGCAGGTGCGGTCGGTGCGGGAGTCACGACCAAGTTGTCGGATCAGTTGGGCAACCTGGCGCAGTCTGTGGCGAGCGGCGCAAATACGGGCAATGCTAACGTGGACGAGATGCTGGGCAACATCGCGGCCAACATCGCGGCGGGTGGTATCGGTCTCGCCGTGGGCGGTGGCTCGGGTGCAGCGACAGCAGCAAACGTCGATCGCTTCAATCGACAGATTCACCAGAACGAGCAGGTGCTTGCCAAGAAACTTGCCGACCAAAGCAACGGCCAGTACACGGAATCGCAAGTCGCGGACGCGTTGCGGCTTGCAAACAACAAGGCGCTTAAAGAAAACGCCGGTTCGAACGTGAGCGTGGATGTGAGCCAGAATCCGAATGGCTACTACGATGGCGCCTATATGCTAACGGCGGATGGCAAGACCTTCGTCCAGAACACAAACGCGATCGCCAAGCCCTCCACCGATCTGATGAACTACATTTCGTCGATGACGGGTGGCAACTACACTTGGGACGCGGCGGCGCCGACTTCCACCAAGCCGCTAGGCAGCGGGCAGGTGTATTCCACAAGCAACCCGTACATTCCCACAACCGCTTGCTTGGTCGCAGATTGCATCCCACAGGGTAGGCCCGGGTCAGGCTTCGACTATGTTTCCGTACAAGCGAGCCTCTACGTCGGTTCGGGCGGTGTATCCATCAACTTGCGTGACGGCTCCGTAACGGGGCAGTGGTCAATGGGTCGCGCTTACCCCGGCTACACCAATCAGGCTGGTGTGACCATAACCGCAGGCAGCATCTTCGGAGACAACAGTGCAGAAGGCGTCAACAGTTTCTTACGTGGCGGGAGCGCGTCTGCCGGTACTTTTGCCCCCGTTTTCGGGGTCCCGATTGTTGGGCTAGGTGGCGGCGTAAACCATTCCTATGGGGGCGCGACTGCTGCCGAAGTCGGAATCAGCTTCCCTGCTGGTACATTTGTAAATCCGGTGGGATACGGCTTCGATCCGAAAAAACATTGAGGAAACATATGGCTGGACCATCCTTTAAACCCGGCGACTACGAGAAGTTGCCGAAATGGCAAAAGGTAATTTATCGCATAGCCGTTTTCCTGGGTCTTTTGTTTATTGCTTTTTTCTTGATAAAAAGTAGATTTTTTTGAATTTCACAGAGTGGAGTATTTGGTATGCCTTCACTTCGGGGGCCAACAAAAGAACAATATCAGAGCATGTCGACATCGCAGAGAGTGATGTACATCGCGTTTGTCGTTATTGTTTTTTCTGCCGTTTTTTATGCCTGGATTTTTAAATAGATCGACATGAAATTTGCAGAGTCAGGCCCGATGCTGGCGTAATGAAAAGTGAACGAATTCCACCCTATGCACAACGTTCCCAATGATGCTCAGAGCGTATCCGAGTCGTGGATCAAGGACCCCTATGTCCTGCCACAAGTCACGCTCTACATCCTTGCCGTCATCATTTGTATTCAAGGCTGCTTCCAGCTAATCGCAGCGATTTTTGGCTTGGGTGTGTTGCCCGTTGGCACCGGCAATCCAGCAGCCTATCGCATCGTTACCTTCGTGATTCCCGGCTTGCAGAACCTGCTCGTTACAGCGGGCGCCGTAACGCTTGCCAGCCAGCTCAACACCTGCTCCGTGGTTGTCTGGCGTATTGCCGTGGTCGTGCTGGCAGCGGAGGCGCTTTTCAGCATGCTGGGTGTGTGGGCACAGTTCAATATCGTTTCGGCGTTGATGCTCGTACTCGCAGGCAGTGGTCTTGTAGCGCTTCTTCGCACCGGCCCCCAACAACGTAACCGCTTGGGTACATCTGAGTGAAGAACAACAAGAAGATCGCATACGTTGCGCTTGGCTCCATTGCTCTGCTTTTGTCGTCGCTTCCAGGCAGTCTCTTCGCACAATCGAGCCCCGGCCAATCGGCGGCCACTGCCAACGCCGAGCAGGAACAACGCCTGCGCCAACAGCAGGAAACCCGCGAACGCGAACAAGCGCTGCAGGCGCCCACCGTTCGTGCGCAGCAAGCCGAGCCCGTTGAGTTTCCTGCACTGCCCTCCGAGACGCCATGCTTCCGCATCGAGCGCTTTGCACTAGAGGCGTCGTCAGACCTGCCGGAAGCGGTACGCGCACACGGCGCATCTGCGTTGCCACAGGACCCGTTCGCCTTCGCCCGCGCCTGGCTCGACCACTACCGTGGCCAGTGCGTCGGCAAGCAAGGCGTGCAACTGCTTTCCAAGGGCGTCTCCCAAGCCATCCTCGCGCGCGGTTACGTCACCACGCGCGTACTTGTACCGCAGCAAGACCTCTCTGCCGGCACGCTACGCTTTGCGCTTATCCCCGGCACCATTGGCCAACTGCGCTTTGCCGATCCGAGCCTGCGCGGCACGTGGAAGTCGGCATTTCCCGCGCGCTCCGGTGACCTGCTGAACCTGCGCGACCTGGAGCAAGGCCTGGAGCAGATGAAGCGCGTGGCCAGCCAGGACGTCGACATGCAGATCGAACCGACGCAAGCGCCCGGCGTGAGCGATGTGGTGATAACGGTCAAGCGCACCAAGCCGTGGAGTGTGGTCGCCTCCGTCGACAACTCCGGCACGCGCGCCACGGGCAAGGTGCAGGGCAACGTGAGCCTGTCGATCGACAACCCCACGGGCCTGAACGACCTCTTCAACGTCGGGTACACCAAAGACCTGGACTACAGCAACGATGGGCACGGCACGCGGGGCTGGAATGCGTTCTATTCGGTGCCGTGGGGGTACTGGACTGGCACGCTGTCCGCCTACGCAAGTGACTACTTCCAACAGATCGCGGGCGTGAACCAAACCTTCGTGTCCGCCGGCAAGTCGCAGACCATCGACCTCAAGCTGCAGCGCGTCATCGAGCGCAGCCAGAACGATGTGCTTGGCGTGCAGTTCCGTCTGTCCCGGCGCTTCGGCAAAAGCTTCATCGAAGACACGGAGATTCCCCAGCAGAGGCGCAACAACACGATCGCCGAGGTAGGGCTCACAGACCGCCATTACTTCGGCGCGGCGCAGCTCGATGCCAACCTGGCGTACCGCCAAGGCATCGGTGCGCTTGGCGCCCAGGACGACACGCTCTCGGATGGCGGTGGGCCGACCTGGCGCTATCACATGGTAGTGGCCGATGCGAACCTGTCCGTGCCCTTCAAGATCGCATCGCAGAACCTGCGCTACGTCACCACCTTCCGAGGCCAATACACGCGCGACCACCTGTATTCGCTCGATGCCATGACGATCGGCAGCCGCTACACGGTGCGTGGCTTTGACGGGGAGAACCTGCTTGCGGGGGACTACGGATTTTACTGGCGCAACGAGTTGCAAGCGCCCATCGGGAACACGGGCCTGTCGCTCTATGGCGGCGTCGACTACGGTCACGTCTATGGCCCATCGACCGCCAACATCGTTGGTCGGCAACTCGCTGGCGCGGTGATTGGGTTGCGTGGTGGGTGGGCGACGCGCTTCGGCTCGCTCTCGTATGACCTGTTTGCGGGTACGCCGATCTACAAGCCGGCTGGCTTCGCTACAGCCAACATCACGACGGGCTTCCAAGTCACGTACCAATACTAAGTCCAGCGCATGGGGAAGCAGATGTACCGTGATATCAAGGTCAAGAGAATCAGCGCCGGCTCAATGCTCAAGCTCATTGCGATTGGCTTGTACCTGTCCATCGTGCCGTTCAGTTTGCTGGTCGGGGTCCTGTCGCTGTTCGGTATTGGCGGCGTGATGTGGAATGGCAGGCCGCTCTACGGCGTCACGGCATTGATAGCCAGTCCGTTCGTGGGCGTATTTGTAGCGACAATGTTCACGGCCATTGTCTGGGCCGGTTGCTCATTTGGTCTTTGGGTCTTTTCCCGGTATCGACCGATCGTTTTGGAACTCCAGGAATTCGACCCGCCCGCCCCGGAGAGATAGACCGTCGGCGAAGCTGCACAACAAGATCACACTTTCCTTCTTGGGGTGACGCGGCCACCTACAACAGTCGCCGCGTCACCGCACGGCACGATTCGGTTAGCCGCCACCGGCTGCGGCCTTGTTGCCGCGCCAGCCACCACGCACCGCTTGCTGCACCCTCCAAGGTTCGCCCACGCGGCCATGGCTTCGCCCAGGGCAGCCCGGCATGCGCCGCGCAGCCGCAACAATGCAGGCTCCGCGGGTGTCCGGTTTCGCCGGACCCGCCTGTTTCCTTTCTGCTCAGGAGTCGCCATGCCACGTGTTGACGGTGCAAGTTCTTCGGCGGTGCCCGCGCCTTCAACGGGCGAGGCATCCACCAGCAACACGGCCCCGCGCGCCGATGCCAACCTGCGCCAGCGCCCCGTGCGCGGCCGTGATGCCGCGTTGGCCGATCTGCCCGCGCCCCGCGCCAATGCCCCGCGCACGCCGGCAGCCGACACCGCCGTGGCCGAGCCGCGGCGCGGCCGCATGGCTGCCACGCTGGACCGCGTGCGCGGCGCCGGGCAGGCCCTGGCAGCGGCGGGCGGCCCTGCGGCACGCGCTGGGGTGCGCGCGGGGGCGGCCTTGGGGCAATACGCGCTGGAACACCCGTTGTTCACCGGCGGCCTGGGCGGCGTGGCGCTGGGCAACTACAACGCTTACCGCGCCCAGCAGCGCAACGATGTACACGCCTACGTCGGCGCCGCATCCATGACGGTGCTCAGCACGATGATGCTGGCCCTGCACACGGGCCGCGCCATTGCAGACCTGCTGCGCGCCAACCCCGCACCGCTGCGCGTGAGTGCAGACATGCTGTCTGACGCCGTCAACATGCTCAACGGCCTGGACGATGTGGACATGGCCGCAGAAGCCGGCCCGCACACGCTCTACGTGATCGACCACGTGCAGGACATTGCGGCAGTGCCGGCCAACCGGCTGCACCCGGCCGTGCGCAACGCGGCCGAGCAGGCCGGCGGCGACCCGCAGCAGCTGATCCGCAACCTGGTGGGCGTGCTCACGGGTCACCCGCCGGTGTATTCGCCGCGCAGGCCGGCGCCCGTCAACGCCAGGCCGGCCCCTGCGGATGCCGCACCGCTGCCCATCAGCGCAGAAACGCTGGGCCGCGCGGCCAACATGCTCACGGGCTTTGACGACCATCACGACCTGTCGGGCGAAGCAGGGCCGCACCGCTTGCACGTCATCAACCTCGTGCGCGACCTGGCCTCCGTGCCCGCCGGCCAGTTGCACCCGGCAGTGCGCCAGGCCGCAGAGGCTGCCGGCGACAACGCGCTGCAGTTGGTTCGCAACCTGATCGCCGCGGTGCAGCGCGATCCGTCCATCGTTTAGGCGCACCCCCAGGGTAAGCACGGCCGGGCAGGGCCAACCTGCGTGGGGTACCGCGGCGTGTCCCACATTGGCTGGGCCCCAAGTTGTCTATCTCGCCTATCGCCGTCCCGCTTCTGGTGACGCACGATAGGGTTGGCGCTCTGCCGCTGGTGCATGGCAAGGCGGGGGCGCGCTTCCCCCAATCGGCTGCATGTTCCAAACCGGTGCGCTGCGCACCAAGTCCAAGCCACCGACGCCCCCAGCCCACAGCCCACGCCTCGCGCCAGGGCATGGCCCAGGCAACCAACCCCCCATAGTACCGCCTAAAACGCCACGCCATGCTGCATGGCACAAAACTCGCATAAGCCGTGGGCGACCGGTCAGACCACGACCGTGTCTTTCCCCAATGTCGGCCCATGCACAGCATTCCATCCTCCGTCGCGCAAGCACTCCAGCAACGCATCCTGTGCGGCGATTACCCCAGTGGCAGCCGCCTGCCGCCGCAGCGTGAGCTGGCGGAAAGCCTGGGCGTGAGCCGCGCGTCGTTGCGCGAAGCGCTGACGGTGCTGGAGACGCTGGGCCTCGTAGACATCCTGCCCAGCCGGGGCGTGGTGGTGCGCGGCCCGCAGGCGAGCGCCGAGCGCTTGCATCGCCCGTTTGCCACGCCGGCGCTGGGCACGCTGTCGCCACGTCAGTTGATTGAGCTACGCCTGGTGCTGGAGCCCGGTTGGACGGCGCTGGCCGCCGCGCGCATGCATGCCGCCGGCCTGCGCCACCTGCAGTGGCTGCAGCAGCAGTTGGCCCATGCGCTGGAGCGCAATGATTTGCTGAGCGCGGCGGAGGCGGATCTGCACTTCCACCTTCTGCTGGCGCAGATGTCGGGCAACCCCGGGCTGGCGGCCATGGCGGGCCAGTTGGAGCACGCGATTGGCCACAGCCTGCGCCTGCCCTTTGCCCGCAACGGCGCAGACGACCACCCCGCGCACGAGCACGACGCCATCGTGCAGGCCATTGCCGCAGGCGATGCCGCCGCCAGCGCAGAGGCCATGCGCGCCCATCTCTTGTCGGCCGCGCGCCGCAGCGGCATCGACCTGAGCGCCGCGCCCACCGCGCCCGAACCCATGCAACACGAACCGGTTTCCTTTCGCCTCGTCTCCACTGCTGAATCCCAAGGAGTTCTTGAATGACCCGCATCACCGTCAGCCCCACCGCCCGCCAGACCCTGCGCCACACCTCGCGCCGCGTCTTCCTCCACGCCGTCATGGCGGCCAGCGCGGTTGTCGCGTTGTTGCCGGGCCGCCCGGCCCATGCCGACGCGCTGGCCAACATCCAGAAAGCCGGCGTGATTCGCGTGGCGATCCCGAATGACTTTCCGCCGTTCGGCTCGCTGGGCCCGGATCTGAAGCTGCAGGGCTATGACATCGACATGGCCAACCTCGTCGCCAAGGAACTCGGCGTCAAGGCGGAGCTTGTGCCAGTCACCAGCACCAACCGCATTCCGTTCCTCACCACGGGCAAGGTGGATGTCGTCATCTCCAGCCTGGGTAAGAACGCCGAGCGCGCCAAGGTGATCGACTTTACGCAGGCGTATGCGCCGTTTCCCAAGAGCGTGTACGGCCCGAAGGATGTGTCGATCAAGGCACCGGCAGATCTGGCCGGCAAGACGATTGGCGTGACGCGCGGTTCGACCGAAGACCTGGCGCTCTCGGCCGTTGCGCCGGCGTCGGCCACCATCAAGCGCTATGAAGACAACAACGCCACCGCGCAGAGCTACCTGATCGGTCAGGTGCAGCTGGTGACGGTGGGCAACATCGTGGCCAATGCGGTGAACGAGCGCACGAAGCTGCGCCAGCTCGACCTGAAGTTCCCCGTGGAAGACACGCCCTGCTATGTGGGCGTGGCCAAGGGCGAGCCCGCGCTGCTCGACAAGGTGAATACCGTCATCACCAAGCTGAAGACGGATGGCCGCCTGAACGATCTGTCGCAGCGCTGGATCAAGATGCCGCTGCCGGCAAAGATGTAAGCACCGCGCACGCCTTCGCAACACAGGCCCGGCGCCCGCGGTGGTTTGCCGGGCCACGGATGACCTCCATGGCTTATCAATTCGACTTTGGCGCTGTCTTCAGTTACAGCGGCCAGCTCGCGCAGGGCGCGGCATTCACGCTCGCGCTCACGGCGGCGGGCGCGGTGCTTGGTGGCGCCATCGGCATTGCCGGGGGCGTGTGCCGCGCCTGGCGCATTGCCCCGTTCAACGCGCTGTTCAAGGTGTATGTGGAAGGCATTCGCAATACGCCGTTCCTGGTGCAGTTGATGTTCGTGTTCTTCGGCTTGCCCTCGCTGGGTGTGCAGATCAACGAATGGCAGGCGGCGTTGCTCACGGCGGTGGTCAACCTGGGCGCTTACATCACAGAGATCGTGCGTGCGGGCATTCAAGAAACACCGCGTGGCCAGTTGGAAGCCGCAAACGCGCTGGCGATGAGCCGCTGGGCCATCTTCCGGCATGTGGTGCTGCGCCCGGCCCTGCAGAAGGTGTGGCCGGCGCTGAGCAGCCAGATCGTGATCGTGATGCTGGGCACGTCGGTCGTCTCGCAGATTGCCGCGCAGGATCTGACCTTTGCCGCCAACTTCATCCAGTCGCGCAACTTCCGCGCGTTTGAAACCTACCTGGTGGTGACAGCGATGTACTTTGCGCTGGCGCTGTTGCTGCGTCAGTTGCTGGCCTGGATCGGGCAGCGCTTTGTCGTGGGCCGTCGCGCGCCGGTGGCGCCCGCAGCACCGCTCGCCACCACCAACGCAGCCGCCTCCACTGGAAACGCAGCATGATTGCCGACATCCCTCTGTTGCCCATTCTCCTCAAGCTGGGGGAAGGGCTGCTCGCCACGCTCATGCTGTCGCTCATGGCCTTTGCGCTGGGCGGCACGGCTGGCCTCGTTGTGCTGTTTGCCCGCGTGGGGCGCAACGCCACACTGCAGCGCGTGAGCAAGGCTTACATCCAACTGTTTCAGAACACGCCGCTGCTCATGCAGATGTTCATCGTGTTCTTTGGTGCGTCCATGGCGGGGTTTGAGATGTCGCCCTGGACGGCTGCCGCCATCGGCCTGACGCTGTACACCAGCGCCTATCTGGCCGAGGTGTGGCGCGGCTGCGTGGAGGCCATTCCGCGCGGGCAGTGGGAGGCGTCTTCCAGCCTGGCGATGGGCTACTTCCAGCAGATGCGGCACGTGGTGCTGCCGCAGGCCGTGCGGCTGTCGATTGCGCCCACCGTGGGGTTCTCCGTGCAGATCGTCAAAGGCACGGCGGTGGCGTCCATCATCGGGTTTGAAGATCTGTCCAAGCTGGGTTCGGTGCTGGCCAATGCCACCTTCCAGCCGTTCCTCATCTACGGGCTGGTCGCCATTGCGTACTTCGCGCTGTGCTGGCCGCTGTCTCTTTACGCCTCTCATCTGGAAAAGAAGCTCTATGCCGCTCGTTGATCTCTGCGCCGTACACAAGCATTACGGCAACAACCATGTTCTCAAGGGCGTGGACCTGCGCGTTGAAAGCGGCCAGGTGGTCGCCATCATCGGGCGCAGCGGCTCGGGCAAGAGCACGCTGCTGCGGTCCATCAACGGGCTGGAAGCCATTGATGACGGCCAGATCGTTGTCGACAACGCCGTGCTCAAGGGCTCGCAGGCCACGCCCGCGCAGTTGCGCGCGCTGCGCCTGAACGTGGGCATGGTGTTCCAGCAGTTCAACCTGTTTCCGCACCTGACGGCGGGCGAGAACGTGGCGCTGTCGCCGGTGGTGGTCAAGGGCATGAAGAAGTCAGACGCCAATGACCTTGCGCGCCAGATGATGGCCAAGGTCGGGCTGGCCGAAAAGTTCGACGCTTACCCCGACCAGCTCAGCGGCGGCCAGCAGCAGCGCGTGGCCATTGCCCGGGCGCTTGCCATGCAGCCGAAGGTGCTGCTGTGCGACGAGATCACCTCCGCGCTGGACCCGGAGCTGGTGAACGAGGTCCTGGCCGTGGTGAAGCAACTCGCCGCCGAAGGCATGACGCTGATCATGGTCACGCACGAGATGCGCTTCGCGCGTGATGTGGGCGATCAGCTCGTCTTCATGCACCAGGGGTTGATCCATGAGAGCGGGCCGGCCAAGGAGGTGTTTGCCAGCCCCAAGACGGCGGAGCTGGCGGCGTTCATTGGCGCGGTGCAGTAAGTGTTGTGACGGCCCTGCACACCCGCTGCCGAACGGGTGCCGTCAGTGTCGGTGTCAGCGTTGGCCCGCTGCTGCGAGCGGCTTGAGCGTATATGCCAGCGTGCCGTAGCCGAGCTGGTCGAAGCCGCCGCTGTTCGGGCCGTAGTCTCCGCCGCCGCCTTCGGGTTGCACCCGCTGCGCAAACGCGGTCACCCCAGGGGCGTGCCGCTTCTTCAGCACCACGTAGTGGTTGTAGAGCAGCGCCCAGATGGGGCGCACGTCGCCGCGGCTGCCGGCAGAAATCTCGGGCTGCGTCACGTCGCTGTTGCGGTACGGCGTGTACGGCACGTCCTGTCCGAGGTTGTAGCGGGCGGCATATTCGGCGCCTTTGAGCACGCGGCTGTCGTCATAGCCGAAGAGGTCGTCGCCCTGGTTCCACGCCATCTGGCAAAACACACCCAGCAGCGCGATGTCGAGCATGGTGTGCCCCTGGTCGCGCCCGCTCTCCTGCACCTGGCCGAGCCCATCGGGATAGAGCTGCCAGACCACGTGATCGATGGCGCCATTCCCTTGCCCGTGCTTGAAGTAGTCCACGGCTTCGGCATAGATGTCGCGGCGGTCGGTCAGCACGCCGATGGCCAGCATTGCGCTCATGTTGGCCAAGTCCCAGTTGGCCCAGTAGTGGTCGATCCTGGCGCCGTTGTGCCGGGTCAGGAAGTCGTGGTTCATGGGATAGAACACATTGAGCATCATGGCCTGGAAGCGCCGGAAATCTTCCGGCTGCCATTGCGGCACGGCCCGCAGGATCTCGGCAGCATTCGCCAGCTCGTAACCGTAGATGCCCGACGCGAGGAACTTGTCCGAGCTGCCGTCAATGCGCGTGAGCGTGGATGACCACGCGTTCAGGATGTCGATGGCTTTCTGCGCATAGGCGTCGTCACCCGAGACCTTCCAGCGCAGCGCCAGTGCATACGCTGCGGCTGCGTCGTTGAATAGCACGGCGTAGTTCTCGGCGTGCTCGGGGTTGCGCCCACGATAGACGACGGCCAGTGGGCGCGGATTCCATTTGAGCGAGGCATGCGGGTTGGCAGCGAGCCGTTGCCAGCCGTCTTGCCACGGCTGCGTGCCCTGCGCCACGGCATGGCGCATCCGCAAGAAATCCTGTTCGGTATGCAGCAGGCCTGGGTGTACGAACGGTTTCACCTCCGGCGCTGCCGCTGCTGTGGCGCCGGCGGCGCAGGTCAGCAACACGGCACAAAGCCAGCGTCGGAGCAGTCGGGGGCGACGGGTGTTTTGCATGGGCATCCAATGGGCGGCAATTCGCCTGCGATATTCCAAGTGCGGGGCCACCGCGTCAACTCTCAACGTTTTTTGAGGATGTGGATGGTGGGTGTGGGTTCGCTTGTCTGGCGATGGTTGGGTGCCGGGGATCTTGCCGCTTGCCTATCGCCGCAACACCGCACGTTCCCTCGCTGCCAGCTGCTCGAAGTGGTCATGCCAGGTGTTGACGGTTCCAGGTCTTTGGCGGTGCCGTCGCCATCTGCGGGCAGCGGAGTCCCCTGGCGACAATGCGCAGCAGCGGGTACGCAACCTCGTGACGGTGCTCCAGCACAATCCGACCATCCTGCGGGCGCGTGGGCAGGCCCCGTCCCTCCGGGGCATTGATGCCAGGGGCGGGGGAGCGTGCACCTGCCTCGTTACCGCAGCAGGCGTGCCATCGTTTGCATATCGTTGGGTTTAGTTATTTTTATGGTCCTGCATATGTGGTATTCGTGCCGACGAAAAGCACTCCTTTGGGTTATTTTGAGGGTTCTCCTGGCAGCATTATGTTTGTGATTTTGGTGTGGGTCGGATTTTAAGTGGCGTCTCCATCTGTTGTTCTTATCTCTCAGCAGCGGCCGGAATTTTATTTGCTTATGCTACCGAAGCCCTGAATTCGGGCCGTAGTAAATGCCGCGAAAATCGCGCTGCATTTTCTTGATGGATATTGAAATCACATTCTGGAGATAAAACATGTCGAACGTTCAGACTGCTGCCACGTCGTGGGGGACAGTACCGTCGATCCGTGTGTACACGGCCAATGGTGGCAAGATCACCGAGCGTTGCTATGACGGGAAGGGGTGGTACACGGGCGCTTTCAGCGAGCCCGGCGATAACGTTTCTGCCACCAGCTGGCTGGTCGGCAGCACTGTCCATATCCGCGTGTATGCAACCAGCGGCAGCAATACCACCGAGTGGTGCTGGGACGGCAGCAGCTGGACCAAGGGCGCCTACACCGCGACCAACTGATTTTCTGCGGGTTTGATCATGCGGAATCCCAAAAAAAGGGGTTCCGCATAGGTTGGCGTAAAGCGAGTGCGTTCGCTTTGCGCCGATTTGCGTTTTTGATGGTTAATGTGCTGCGCTTTTTTCCGGCGTTTGAGCCCGTGGGTATTATTTGAAGGCCATTGACCCATAAAATCATTGCGGCCACGGCGGGGCAAGGTCCCGCGTGCCGGCAATGCATGTGCCGTGATGCTGGCGCGCGCCTCTCCAGCATGACGCAGCGCCGCCCGGCACCGAGCCACACCTGCCGCACCAGCCGTACATGCACCCCAAGACGGGTGTCAGGCGCCCGGGGTGCTCTGCGATAATCGCAGCACTCCAAGCTCCCGCTTCACCCTCCCCATGGTTGTCCGCCCCCATCTGCACTGGTTCCGCATGCTGCTCGCATGGCGCGGTTCGGTGCTGCCGCAGCTTCTGCCGCGCCTGTTCCTGATCTTCTGCGTGTCGTTGGTGGCCATCGCGGTGCATGCGCATCTGTTGCCCATCTCGGTCAACTTGAGCACGACGCCGTTCTCGCTCGTCGGCATTGCGCTGGCGGTGTTCCTGGGCTTTCGCAACAACGCGAGCTACGACCGCTACTGGGAGGCGCGCAAGCTCTGGGGCCAGTTGCTCAACACGGCGCGTTCGCTCACGCGTCAGGCACTCACGCTGCCGCGTGGCGATGGCGCGAACGGTGGCGTGGCGGATGCCGACGTGCGCGAGTTCGCGCAGGTGCTGGGTGCGCTGCCGCATGCGCTGCGCCACCAGTTGCGCCACACCGATGCGCGCGAAGACCTGGCAGCCCGCCTGCCCGCGCCGCTGGTCGAGCGCGTGATGGCCGCGCGCTACCGGCCCATCGTCATCGTGCAGTGGCTGGGTGAATGGGTGCAGCGTCGCACGCAAGCCGGTGCCGTGGATGCCTATGCCGCGCTGGCGTTCGACCGCAACCTGAACGAGCTGTCGAACAGCATCGGCGGGTGCGAGCGCATTGCCGGCACGCCGCTGCCGTTTGCGTACTCGGTCATGATCCACCGCACGGTGTACTTCTTCTGCGCGGCACTGCCCTTCGGGCTGGTAGAAAGCATCGGCAGCTTCACACCCGTGTTTGCGGTGTTCGTCGCATACACCTTCATGGCGCACGAGGCCATCGCCTCGCAGCTCGAAGACCCCTTCGGCACCGAAGACAACGACCTCGCGCTCAATGCGCTGTCCAACACGATCGAAGACGCCGTGCTCGACATCCTTGGAGAACCGAGCCCGTTGCCGCGTGCGGGAGTGCGGCGCGGGGTGATTGTGGATTGATGCGTCGGCTGCGGCCGACGCCTAAACCGCAAGCGCCAGCGGCTGCGCCCAGTGCGCCAGCGCGGGCGCGCCGCCGTGCTGCGCACCGCCCACCGCATCCGCGGTGTCGGCCACCAGGGCGCCAAGCTCCACCCCAAACTGGCTCGCGCACGTTTCGTTCAGCGTGCGCACGTTGCGCAGGCCGGCCCGCCTGGCCAGCGCGTGCAGCGCTTCGGCCTCGGGCTCGGCGTGGCCGCACGTCTGCGCCAGCCGGTACAGCGCCCAGGCGGCGCGTTGCTCGCGCACCAGCGCATGCAGTGCTTCCCCTTCTGCAAACAGCCGCGCACGCACCTGGCGCGGGCAGGCCTGCCAGCATTCGCTGAGCAGGGTGGCGTTCCAGGCCTGCGCCGGGTGTTCGAACACCAGCGTGGCCAGCGAACGGGCCCACGGCTTGTCATGCTGGATGGCGGCCATGCGCGGGCAGCCGGCGTCAGGCACCGCCTTGAATGTGATGGCGCACGGCTGCCACACGGTGCCCGGAATCTCGCAACCGAAATGCGCGAAGGCGGGCACCACGAACGGGTTGCCCGGGCGCACTTCGCGCCTGCCGTTGGCATCGCGCAGGCATGCGCTGCCCTGCTCGGCCTGCACGCGTACCGCAAACGGAAAGCGCAGGCGCGAGAGTCGGACGTGGGCACGGCTGATGAGTGGCATGGTGGACCGATGAGGCGGCGGATGAAGCGCGACTGTCGCAGGATTCTATGTCTGCGCGCAACGGGGCAATGTCGCTCGGGTGACAAATGCCAGCGCGGCCCTTACAGCTCTGACAGACCGAAGAGCCGCAGCCGCTCGAGGTCGGTCACGCGAATGGTCTGGTATGACTGCGTGATCATTCCGTCTTCGGCCAGCCGTTGCAGCGCGCGGTTCACGCGCTGGCGCGACAGCCCCGTCAGCAGCCCGATTTCTTCCTGCGACAGCTCCAGCACAGCGCTCGTGCGCGGGTACAGGGCAGGGTGGAACAACTGCGCAATCGCTTGCGCCACGCGCGCATCGGCGCTCAGCAGGCGGTCGTTCTGCACGGTGGCAATGAACTGACCCATGCGTTCGTTGAGCTGGCGCACCACAAAGCTGGCAAACGGCAGGCTCTGTGCGAGCAGCGTATTGAACACGGGTTCGGGCACCAGCAGCACGTGCGAGGCGCGAATGGCGATCACGTCGTAGCGGCGGTCCTCGCGCTTGATGACGCTGCCCTCGCCGCACCAGCCGCCCGCTGGCACGCCGGAGAACGTGCAGCCGCGCCCGTCGGAGGTGTACACGGCCAGCTTGATGAGTCCGGTGTCGACGCCGATCCAGTAGCGAGACGGCTCGCCGCGGCGGGCAATGAATGCGCCGGGCTCGAATGCCTGTAGCAGGGTTTCTCGCGCGGCCAGGGCCTGGTGTTCAGGCGCCAGCGCAGTGAACCACGCATGGCCTTCGAGTTGCGTGGCGGGCGTCGGAGCACGGGGTGTCGTCATGGCAGGCGGGGGCACACGGTCAAAGGTGGCGGGGGCGCGTGTGGCTCTGCCTTCGCTTTGTAAGAAACCCGTCAGCCTTGGTATGGCGTGGGTTTCCGGGCGGTTTGTCATCCGGGTGACAGAGTGCGGGAGCCGGCAGATGATAGCGTTGACCAACAAAAAGCAACAGCGCCCGGCGCATGGAGACACAGCAATGCCAACGGATTTTGATAGCGGTCTGGCCCGCAACGCGGCCAACTTCGTCCCGCTTACACCCATCGAGTTTCTTGCCCGCGCGGCCGATGTTTATGGCGACCGCCTGGCCATCGTGCATGGGCCGGTGCGCCAGAACTGGCGAGATACCTACCTGCGCGCGCGGCGCCTGGCCAGTGCGCTGTCGCTGGCCGGCGTGGGCCGTGGCGACACAGTGGCGGCGTTGCTGCCCAACACGCCCGCCATGGTTGAAGCACATTTCGGGGTGCCGATGGCGGGCGGTGTGCTCAACGCGCTGAACATCCGCCTGGATGCCGCCAACCTCGTCTTCATGCTGCGTCATGGCGAGGCCCGCGTGCTGCTGGCCGATACCGAGTTTGCCGACGTGGCCCGCCAGATGGCGCTGGAAATTCCCGGCCTGAAAGTGATTGCCGTCAACGATGCCCTGGGCCCGCAGGCCGAGCCGTTTGGCGATACCGATTACGAATCCTTCCTGGCCTCGGGCGACCCGGACTACGCCTGGCAGATGCCGGCCGACGAGTGGGATGCGATTGCGCTGAACTACACCTCGGGCACCACGGGCGACCCGAAGGGCGTGGTCTACCACCATCGCGGCGCGACCATCAATGCGGTGTCGAACATCCTGGAGTGGGATCTGCCCAAGCATCCGGTCTACCTCTGGACGCTGCCGATGTTCCACTGCAACGGCTGGTGCTTCCCGTGGACGATCGCGGCGCGCGCGGGCGTAAACGTCTGCCTGCGCAAGTTCGAACCGAAGCTGGTGTTCGACCTCATGCGCGATGAGGGCGTGACGCACTACTGCGCCGCGCCCATCGTGCACACCGCGCTGGTGAACGCGCCGCCGTCGTGGCGCGAGGGCCTGCGCGGGCCGGTGCGCGGCATGGTGGCGGGCGCGCCGCCGCCGGCCGCCGTGCTGGCGCAGATGGAAGCCATGGGTTTTGAGCTGACGCACGTCTACGGCCTGACCGAGGTGTATGGCCCCGCAGCCGTCTGTGCCGAGCAGGACGAATGGCGTGTGCTGCCCGAGCACGACCGCGCGACGATGAAGGCACGCCAGGGCGTGCGCTATCACCTGCAATCGCAGGTGGCGGTGCTGGACCCGGAAAAGATGCTGCCCGTGCCGGCCGATGGCGAGACCATCGGCGAGATCATGTTCCGCGGCAACATCTGCATGAAGGGCTACCTCAAGAACGAGAAGGCCACGCGCGAGGCCTTTGCCGGCGGCTGGTTCCACACCGGCGACCTGGGCGTCTGCATGCCCGACGGCTACATCAAGATCAAGGACCGCAGCAAGGACATCATCATCTCCGGCGGCGAGAACATCTCCAGCGTGGAGGTGGAAGACGCGCTGTATCGCCACCCCGCCGTGCTGGCCGCCGCCGTGGTCGCCCAGCCCGATGCCAAGTGGGGCGAAACACCGTGCGCCTTCGTTGAACTCAAGGACGGCGCCACCGCCACTGCGGAAGACCTGATCGCCCACTGCAAGACATTGCTGGCCGGCTTCAAGGTGCCCAAGGCGGTGTTCTTCGGGCCGCTGCCCAAGACGTCGACGGGCAAGATCCAGAAATACGAACTGCGCCGCAAGGTGAAGTCCACCTCGGCGATTGATGTGTGAGCCCAGCGCGGGCCGTCACATGCGCCCGCAACGAGAAGCAAAACGGAGCCCCGTGCGTGCGCAGGGGGCTCCGAACAGGCGCCTGAACCGGCAAGCGTTTCAAGGCACCGCCACAATCGCCATCCCGCGCGGGATGTTGCCGGTGGCGGCTGATCCGCTGGCTACGGCGGTCAGCTTGCCGGTGGTGCTGTTGATGCTGTAGGCGCTGACGCTGTTGTCCACGGCGTTGACCACGTAGGCGAAGGTACCGGCGGGGTTGACGAGCACGGTCACGGGGGCGTTGCCGGTGGGTGTGGTGTCGACCAGCGTGAGCGCGCCATTGGCGGAGTTGATGCTGAAGACGCTCACGGTGTTGGCCAGCACGTTGGTCACATACATGAAGCCGCCCGACGGTGCGATCGCAATGTAGTACGGGTTGGTGCCCGCCGCCACCGGTGTGCCCGATGCGGTGAGCACACCCGTGTTGCTGATGCTGAAGACGTTGATGGTGTTGTCTGCGGCGTTGGTCACGTAAGCGTAGGTGCCTGCCGCGTTGACCGCGATGAACTGCGGCGTGTTGCCCGTGTTGACCGCGGTGCCCACCTGCGTGAGCGCACCGGTGGTGTTGTTGACGGCGAAGGCCATGGCCGTGCCCGGCGTGGCGCCGCTGTTGGCGTTCACCACATAGGCAAAGGTGCCTGCGCTGTTGATGGTGACGGTGTAGGGGTTGGCCCCGGCGGTGATGGGCGCGAGCGCGGTGAGTGCACCGGTGCCCGCATTGACCGAGAACGCCGAAAGCGTGTTGTCACCATAGTTGGCCGTGTAGGCAAACTTGCCGTTGGGCGTGCGTGCAATGCTGTAAGGCTGCATGCC
The DNA here is from genome assembly GCF_958405935.1 of Ralstonia psammae. NCBI lineage: Bacteria > Pseudomonadati > Pseudomonadota > Betaproteobacteria > Burkholderiales > Burkholderiaceae > Ralstonia > Ralstonia psammae. The sequence goes on along the minus strand of NZ_CATZBU010000001.1, from coordinate 728,457 downwards.
CGTGGCCGTGGCCTTGCCCACCACCGTGAGCAGACCGGTATCGGCATTGATGGAAAGCGTGGTGACGGTGTTGTCGTTGGCGTTGGCTACGTAGACGTACTTGCCTGCCGGGTCGATGGTCAGCGACAGCGGCCCTTGCCCCACCGCCACCGATGCGCCGATGGCCGTGGGCATGCCCGTGGTCAGGTCCAGCGTGAAGGCAGAGATGGTGCCGTCGATGGAGTTGACCGCATAGCCGAACAGGGGCCGTGGCGCGCAGGCCACTGCAATGGTGGTCACGTTGCTTGTGCCCACGATGCCGCTGCCGTTGGTCACGGTGCAGTTCTCACCCGAGGGCCGCGTGCCCACCGTGGCCGCATAGGGCTTGCCCTGCGCGAGCTTGGTCGGAAAGTGGAAGCTGCCGTTGGCGCTGACGACGACAGCGTCGCCGCCGTTGTCCAGCAGCGTGACGGACTTGCCCGTGGCCAGGCCGCTCACAGTGCCGCCTACGGAGTAGGTCGCGGGGGCGGGGGCGGGCGCGGGTGCCGGCGTTGGTGTTGGTGTTGGCGACGGTGTGGGCGCGGGCGTGTTGTTGCTCGTCGGTGGGGGCGTGGTACCTCCATCTTCACCGCCACCGCAGGCGGTGAGCCCCAGCGACAGCGCGGCGGCCATCACCAGCGCGGCGCCGTGCATGCCGCGCGTGTGTCGTGCGGTGTCGGGTGGGATCGGTGCCGGTGTTGGTTGTGCGTGTGCGCTGTTGCTGCGTTGCGCTTGGGCAATGACAAGCTCGGCCATGGCTCCCCCCGTTCTGGTTGTCGCGGTTTGTTGACTCGCGTTTCCGGAAGCATAGGTACCCCCGCCCACACCGACATAGGCCAATTGACGGACAAAGCCCTCGGCTTCATGGACGGAGGCGGCACTGTTGGGGCCAGCGCATGTGATTGGCGCGATACTGACGACGTTTGCCTGCTCCCCGCCTATACGCGCTGTCAGCCATGTCCAATGCCAACCCGAACAACAACAACGCCGTGGTGATCCGCCGGCTGTCTTCTGCCAATGCGGCCGATGTGGCTGACTATCGCGCCATTCGACTGGCAGCGCTCAAGGATTCCCCCGACGCATTCGGTTCAACCTACGAGGCCGAAGCGGGGCTCTCGATGGAGGCATTTGCCGAGCGGTTGGCCACCACGATTGTGCTGGGCGCCTATGAGGGCACCGGCGGCGTAAGCATCATCGGCATGGTCGGCTTCAAGCAGCAGACGATGCCCAAGCTTGCGCACAAGGGTTTCGTGTGGGGCTTTTACGTGGCGCCCGCCGCGCGCGGGCGGGGCGTGGGGGCGGCGCTGGTCGAGCGCATCGTGGCGGCCGCAAGTGGGGTGGTGCAGCAGCTCACGCTGTCGGTGGTGCACGGCAACGATGCGGCGCTGGCGCTGTACGAGCGTTGCGGGTTTGAAACCTACGGCGTTGAGCCGCGCGCGCTCAAATCGACCACGGGCTACGCAGATGAAGTGCTGATGGTGCGCTTCCTGCAGGGGTAGGCCTGTAGGTGCAGCGCCTACCCCTGCGCGCAGGCGCTGCTGTACAGCGATCGTCGTATCGGCGCCGTCTCTGTTAAGCCGCTGCAACATAGGGCGCCTTCAGCGGCACCGGGTTGCGCAGGCTCACGTTCAGCAGGTTCCAGCTGTTGATGGTGACGATCACAAAGCTCAGCTCGGCGATCTCCTCATCGCTGAAGTGCTCGCGCAGCTTGGCGAATTCTTCGTCGCTGGCATCGCTGTGCGGGGTGTTGGTGACCAGTTCCGCCCAGCGCAGGGCGGCGCGCTCGCGCTCGGTAAAGAACGGCGCTTCGCGCCAGCCGGCCACGGCGTTCAGGTGGCGCGGGTCTTCACCCATCTTGATGAGGTCGCTCCAGTGCATGTCGATGCAAAAGGCGCAACCGTTGATTTGCGACACGCGCAGCAGAACGAGGTCGACCAGCTTGGCGCCCAGCAAGTCGCGGCGCAGGCCATTCGACAGGTTCAGCAGGTTGTTGAAGGCCTTCGGTGCGAGTTGGAAGTAGGCAACGCGGGGGGCTTGCGACATGAGCGGCTCCTAGAGGGGGTGGCTTGGTGACCAGGAGCAGCGGCAGGCGTCAGGTTTGTGCCTTGCCTCGCCTTGCTCCATGCCCTTAAGACGCGCCGCGCGGCCGGGTTGTGACAGCCCGGCCGAAAACGTTCTGCTGCTTTTATGCGTCGATGCCGATGTGCGCCAGCTTGTCCGGATTGCGCACCACATAAATGGCGACGATGCGGCTGTTTTCGATGACGAACGACTGGGCCGACTCCAGCTTGCCGTCCACGTAGCGCAGCAGGCCGGGCTCGCCATTCACGCGGGCGTGTACGTAGCGGACGTCGCCCATGGCGCGCACCAGTTCGCAGTAGATCTTGGTGATCTGGCCGGCGTCTTGAATGATGCGCATGAACGAGGGCACCTTGCCGCCGCCGTCGCCCACCAGTTGCACATCATCTGCCAGCAGCGCGCGGATGGCATCGCGCTGGCCGGTGCGTGAGGCTTCGGCAAAGCGCTCGAGCAACGCCCGATGCGCATCGGGCGCGACATCGAAGCGCGGGCGCTCCTGCTGCACGCGGTCGGATGCGCGGTGCACTATCTGCCGGCACGCGGCTTCGGTCTTGCCCAGCAGTGCGGCGATCTCCGAGTAGTCCTGGTCGAACACCTGACGCATCAGAAACGCCGCGCGCTCTTCGGGCGACAGGCGTTCGAGCACCCACAGCAGGGCCATCGACAAGTCGCCTGCCAGTTCCACGGCGGTTTCGGGCGTGGGGGTGGTGGACTCCGGCTCGACGAGCGGCTCGGGCAGCCACCAGCCGACGTAGGCTTCGCGCTCGGTCTTGGCGGCGCGCAGGCGGTCGATGGAGAGGCGCGTGACGACGGTCACGAGCCATGCCTCCGCTGACTGCAGCGCGCTCTGGTCGGTCTGGTGCCAGCGCATCCAGGCGTCCTGCAGCACGTCTTCTGCGTCAGCGCGGCTGCCGAGCATGCGGTAGGCAATCGTAAAGAGGCGGGGCCGGGCGGCGGTGAAGGCCGTGTCCTCGCGATCGGTGCGATCGGTGCGATCGGGGCTGGGCTGGGTCATGGCAGGGGGGCGTCTAGGGATGATGCTCCCTAGACGGGCAGGTGCGAGCGTTTGTGACAAGGTGCGGCGATTATGCGGCGTTCGTCACATGCTGCGTGCTGGCCGCACGCACAGGGGCACTGAGCCACGGCACCAGCGCCCGCTGCAGCGTCATCAGGTCGATTGGCTTGGCGAGCAGGCGTGCGCCGGCAATGGGCTCGCCAATCTCGGCTTCCGCGCCGTAGCCGGACATCAGCAGCACGCCCACTTGCGGCTGCAGGCGCAACAGCGTGCGGGCGAGGTCCGCGCCGGATTGGCCGGGCAGGGTAAGGTCGGTCAGCAGCACCTGAACGAGGCGCGTGCGAGCCAGTGCAAGGGCGTCTTCGGCATTGGCGGCGGCCACGCATTGCAGGCCGAAGGTGGCGAGCACCTCTTGCATGGCTTCGCGCGAGGCGGTGTCGTCTTCCACCAGCAGCACCGTCGGCGCTTGTGACGCGTCGGCTGCCACGGCATGGCCCACCGATGGGGATGCCGATTGCACCGCCTGTGCTTGTGCCTGTGCCTGTGCTGCGCGGCTGGTGCTGAGCACCTTGCGCACCATGCGCGCCAGGTCATCACGGCGGTAGGGCTTGCCGAGCAGCGTCACGCCGGGCGGCAGCCTGCCGTCGTACTGCACCTCGTCGCGCGTATAGCCCGAGACGAGCAGCACCGGCAGCGGCGGTACGCGTTGCGCGGCGCGTATCGACAGTTCGCCGCCCTTGATGGGGCCGGGCATGATCACGTCGGTAAACAGCAGATCGATGGGCGCGCCGCTGTTCATGCATTCCAGCGCGGCTTCGCCGTTGGCCGCCGTGAGCACGCGGTAACCGAGCTGGGTCAGCATGTCGACGGCGGTCAGGCGCACGTCGGTATCGTCTTCCACCACGAGGATGGTCTCGCGCCCGCCCATGGGCGTGACGATGGTATCGCGAAGGTCCACGGCATCGTCCGGGGCCGCCTCTGTGCAGCGTGGGAAGTAGAGCTGCACCGTGGTGCCCTGACCGACCGCGCTGTCGATGGCGATATGCCCGCCGCTCTGCTTGACGAAGCCGAACACCATGCTCAGCCCCAGGCCCGTGCCGTGGCCGTCGGGCTTGGTGGTGAAGAAGGGCTCGAAGGCGTGTTCGACCACTTCGGGCGGCATGCCCACGCCGGTGTCGGTGACAGAGAAGACGAGGTAGTCGCCGGGGGCAGGCTGATCGCTCCCCTGCGCCTGCGTGTTGTCGAGCGTGACGTTGTTGGCGGCGATGGTCAGCACGCCGCCGCCCCGCATGGCATCGCGTGCGTTGATGGCGAGGTTCAGCAACGCATTCTCGAGCTGGTTGCGGTCAGCTTGCACGTGCCACAAGCCGCCGGCCAGGTGCGTTTGCACCTTGATGGCTTCGCCCAGCGCGCGGTGCAGCATCTCGCTCATGCCCTGGACCAATCGTGTCGGGTTGACGACCGCCGGCGAGAGCTGCTGGCGGCGCGCAAAGGCCAGCAATTGCGCGGCCAGCGTGGCACCGCGTTGCACGGCGCGCGTGGCGGCGGCAATCCGGTGCTGCACGCGCGTGTTGCCCGGCGCCTCCACCGAGAGCATCTGCAGGTTGCCGGCAATCACCTGGAGCACGTTGTTGAAGTCGTGTGCGACGCCGCCGGTCAGGTTGCCGATGGCTTCCATTTTCTGGGCCTGGCGCAATTGCGCTTCCACTTCGGCGCGGGCAGACAGCGCATCGGCCACGCGTTGCTCCAGCGTTTCGGTCAACTGGCGCAGGGCCTGTTCGGCGGCCTGCCGTTCGCGCTCGGTCTGCACGCGCTCGGTGGTTTCCACCACGATGGCCAGCACGCCCGCCGGGCTGCCGTTGTCGTCGGGCAGCGGGCTGTAGTAGAGATCCATCCAGACGTTTTCGGGGCGGCCGTTGCGCAGCAGGACGAGTTCCTTGTCGCGGTACGACAGCGTGCCGCCACCCAGGCAGACATCCATGACGTGGCGGTTGAAGTCGGCCACTTCGGGCCAGCCGAGTTCAACCGGGCAACCCAGCAGGTAAGGGTGACGCCCGCCGGCAAACCCGGCGTAGGCATCGTTGTAGATCATGTAGCCCTGGCGGCCCCACAGCATGACTAGCGGCACCGGGCATGCCAGCACCATTTGCACGGCGGCACACAGGCTGGGTGGCCAGTCCATGATTGGTCCCAGTTCAGTGGAAGCCCAATCGAATGCCAGCACGCGCTGCGCCATCTCACCGTTCCACCCCAGGCAGCCATGGTGATGCGCGAGAAACGGCATAAGGTCTCCTGTCTGGCCGGGCAGCGTTGAGCACCCGGGTTGCGGTCATTCTAGAAAGTCGGGCGCCCGTCTGTTGTCGGCATCAGACGGCTCAAAGCCGGCACGGGCACGCAGAAAACGTGCCTGAGGCGCGGGCACGCTTTGCGCTGGCTATCTATCATGTGCTGCCGTGCCTGCGCAGCGCTGCGCTTTGCACCGAGGTTTCCCCCACCACACGCCCACACCCGCCAGGAGATTCCATGAAGTTGATCGGTATGCTTGATTCCCCGTATGTGCGTCGCACCGCCATTTCGCTCAAGCTGCTCGGGCTGCCCTTCGAGCACGCATCGGTGTCGGTCTTCCGGCATTTCGACCGGTTTCGTGAGATCAACCCGGTGGTCAAGGCGCCCACGCTGGTGTGCGACGACAGCACGGTGCTGATGGATTCCACGCTCATCATCGACTACGCCGAGGCGCTGGCCGGACGCAGCCTGATGCCTGCCCCGATTGCCGAGCGCCAGCACGCGCTGCGCGTGATCGGCCTGGCGCTGGCAGCGTGCGAAAAGGCGGTGCAGATCGTCTACGAACACAACCTGCGCCCGACCGAGAAAGTGCACGGGCCATGGGTCGAGCGCGTACACAGCCAATTGCTGGCGGCGGTGGAAGCGCTGGAAGCGGAGTGGAAGGACGCGCCGTTGCCCGTGACTGCAAGTGCGCTCACGCAGGCCGGCGTGACGGTGGCCGTGGCATGGGGCTTCATCCAGCTGATGGTGTCGGACCGCGTGCCGGCGGCGGACTATCCGCGTCTGGTGGCGTTTTCTGCGGCTGCAGAGCAGCTCGACGTGTTTCGCGCGTTGCCGATCGACGCGGCATGAACGGGCGGCGGCAGAGGCCGCCGTCGGCCGACACCTGCCGTCTTGGCGCCGGCCCAGTCGATGTCAGGGCCGGCGTGTCTGGCGTCCGTACACCAGCGTCAGCACCCCGGCGAGCATGGCTGATGCGCCCAGCAGCCCGACCCCCGCGGTCGCGGTGTGCGTCAGGTCCGTCAACCACCCGATGGCGAACGGGCTGACGAAACCCGAGAGGTTGCCGATGGCGTTGATGAAGCCGATGCCCGCGGCTGCGGCCACGCCATCAAGACGTGCGGTCGGCAGGTTCCAGAACAGCGGCAGCGCTGACAGGATGCCCGCCGACGCGATTGTGAGCGCGACCATTGCGGGCACCAGTTGGTCCATCGCGAGCGCGCTCACACAGAAGGCCACACCCGCCACGAGCGCACTGCTGCCGACCAGCGTGCCCCAGTTGCGGCGCTTGTCGGCTTGCCGTGCCACCACGTTCATGGCCACCATGGCAACCGCATAGGGCGCGGCACTCAGCCAGCCGACCGTCACGGTGCTGGCGATGCCGTCCGCGCGGATGACGCTCGGCAGCCAGAAGCTCACGCCGTACAGGCCCGCCAGCAGCAGGAAATAGATCAGCGCGAACAGCATGACCGAGCCGTTGAGGACGTCTGCGGCGCGGTGCACGCGCGCCTGCGGTGGCGCCGCCTGGGCGAGGTCCGCTTCCAGGCGTGCGAGCGCATCGGCGCCGAGCCAGCGCACCTCGCGCGGACGGCTTGGCAGCAGCAGGAACACCAGCACGCCGACCAGGGCCGATGGCAGACCCTCCAGCACGAACATCCAGCGCCAGCCTGCGTGCCCGAGCTGCCCGTCGAATGCCGCAAGGATCCACCCCGACAGCGGCCCGCCCACGATGCCCGCCACGGCCGTGGCACTCATGAACAGCGTGGTCATACGGCCGCGCCGGTGCGCCGGAAACCAGTACGTGAGATACAGCACGATGCCGGGAAAGAAGCCCGCTTCGGCCACGCCCAGCAGGAAGCGCAGCACGTAGAACCCGGTGGTGCTTTGCACCCATCCCATGGCCGCCGACAGCAGGCCCCACGACACCATGATCCGCGCGATCCAGGTGCGGGCGCCCAGGCGGTGCAGCAGCAGGTTGCTCGGCACCTCGCAGAAGAAGTAGCCGACGAAGAAGATGCCGGCCCCCAGGCCGTAGGCGGTGGCACTTAGGCCCAGGTCGGCCGCCATCTGCAGCTTGGCCGTGCCGATGTTGACGCGGTCAAGGTACGCCAGCACCTGGGCCAGCAGCAGGATCGGCATGAGCCGCCAGCCAATGCGGCGGTAGATGGTATCGAGCGCAGGGTCGTGCTGCGCCGTGTGGGGCAGGGTGGGTGCGGCGGGCGCGGGCTGGGCCAGCGCACCGGCGTGCGAGTGTGGGTTCATGCGGTCTCCTTGTTTGTGTTTGTTGTTGTGTGTGGTGTGTGGTGTGCAAAGGCGGTCTAGCCGGGCGCGTGCGAGTCGGTCTTCTGGTACAGCGTGCGGTCGAGCGTTTCGACCAGCACGCAGCATTGCCACCAGCCGCCGGGTTCGGCGCTGGCGGCAACGGCATCGCGCAGCACGTCGTGGATGGTTGCCGCCATGGCGCGCTGCATGTCGGCCGGGCGCGGGTTGGTCAGCACCAGGCGGGCGACGACGAACTGCGCATGTGCATCGTCCCCGGCCAGGAAGGCGCCGGCGATGTGCACGCGGCTCTTGAGGTCGATCAGCCGCGCGCTGCCGCTGTCGGCGAGTCGCCGGTGGATGGTCCGCAGCAGCGCGGGGAAGTCCAGGCGACGTGCCAGCGGCTCGGTCGCTTCGATCACGATATGGGGCATGGTGTTGTGCAGTGGTGCGCGCAGCCGGGGGCGGCGAGCAGCGTCGCCGCCCGGGCCGGTTTCAGATGGTTTCCTGCTCGCGCACGCTCAGCGGGCTTGCGGCGGTGTAGCGGGCAATCTCGTCCTTGCGCAGGAAGGCCACGCCGGGGTGCTGCTTGGCATAGCGCAGGAAGGCATCCCACGCGCGCACCATCTGCGGTGTGCCGCTGATACGGTCGTGCGCACTGATCGACATCATGCGGCGGCGTGTGCCGGCTTCTTCGTAGAGCTGGTCGAAGTCGAGCTTGATCTGCTCGAGGAACGCCGAGGGCGAATAGTTGCGGCCTTCCACCAGAAGGATGTCGTTGTTGCGCAGCGTGTAGGGCACGACCACGAAGTCGCGGCCGTTGACCTGTTCGATGAACGGCTCGTCGCGGCTCAGGTCATCAATGTGATACAGGTAGCCCAGCTCCTGCAGCAGCGACAGCGTGTTGGGGCCGCGGCGCAGCCAGTTGCAGTTGTAGCCCACGGGGCGCTGGCCGGTGACGGCCTCGACCATGGTCACGGACTCGCTCAGGAAAGCGCGCTCCTGGGCGCGCGTCATGGCGTATTGCGAGCTCCAGCGCGGGCCGTGGCCGGCCGCCTCATGGCCGCGCGCCACGATCTCGCGCGCGAGTTCGGGGTGCCGCTGCACGGCCTCGCCGATCATGTGCGAGGTCACCTTCACGCCGTGGCGGTCCCACAGGTCGAGCATGCGCGGAATGCCCTCGCGATAGCCGTAGGCAAACCAGGTGTTGGTGGCGGGGTCCGACGGCATGCTGGCCGGAAAGTCGATCTTCGGGAACGGGCTGTCGGTGCCCTTGGGCGGTTGTCCGCCGGCCTCGAACTGCATCGAGATGGAAATGACGAGGCGGATGCCGTCGGGCCAGAACGGGCCCGCACCAGGCGCGCCGGCAGAAGCGGGCGCATGGTCGCGCTGCGGCTGCGCGGTGGCGTTGCCGGCCAGCAGGGCGCCGGCGGCCAGGGCGCCCGCGCCGGTTCCTGCGCGGGTGAGAAACGTGCGGCGGCCCGCCTGGGGCAGGGCGTCGGTAGCGGGTACGGGATCAGGCAATCGGGTCATGGTGCAAGCGCGAACGTGAAAGACCGAGGCATGCTAGCCTTCGCGAAATCGCAGAAATACCGCTGCCAATAGGAATCATCCTTTCCTGGTCGCGAACAATCAGCCCATGCTCGACAACCTGCCCGCGCTCATTTCATTTGCCCGTATCGTCTCAGCCGGCAGCCTGTCGGGCGCGGCGCGCGAGATGGACCTGCCGCTGTCGGTGGTCAGCAAGCGCCTGACGCAACTCGAGGCAGCGCTCGGCGTGCGGCTGATCCAGCGCACCACGCGGCGCCAGGCGCTGACCGAAGAAGGGGCGCTGTTCCACAGCCGCGTGGTGCGCATCCTCGATGAAATCGAACAGGCCGAGTCGCTGCTGATGCAGCGGCGCCAGGCCGTGAGCGGCCTGCTGCGTGTGACGGCGCCGGGCGAGCTGGGGCGCCGGCGCATCGCGCCCATCGTGGCGGCGTTTCAGCGCGAGCATCCGCAACTGAGCGTGCAGCTCGAGTTGACCGACGCCGTGGTCGACCTGATCGACAGCGGTTACGACATGGCCATCCGATTTGGCGCGCTGACCGACTCCACGCTGATCGCCCGGCCGCTCGCGCCCAACTTTCGCGTGTTGTGCGCCTCGCCGGCATACCTGGCCGAGCATGGCGCACCCATGCATCCGTCAGACCTGGTGCGGCATCGCTGCATCCTGATCGGTGACCAGCGCCGCGCCGATCTGCGCTTTACCGGCGACGGCGAGGAGCACACCGTGCGCGTGACCGCTTCCATCGTCACCAACGACGGCGAAGCCGCTCATACGCTGGCGGCCGAGGGGGCGGGCATTGCCGTCAAATCCATCTGGGACGTGGGCGACGACCTGCTGGCAGGACGCCTGGTGCGGGTGCTGCCAGGGCATGCGGTGTCGGCCGCGCCGCTGCACGCGATCTATCCGCACAGCCAGCACCTGGCGCCGCGCGTGCGCGTGTTTGTGGACTACGTACGGGATCGCCTGCAGCAGGCGTGGCGCTGGGAAGGCCTCTGAGGACGCCGCAGCCCGATCGCGCAAGCGCGCGCGTCAGGCCGCCTTCGGCTCAATGGTGGCCTGGCGGTACAGCCCGCCCACCAGGTCCGATTCGGTGATGATGCCGACCAGCCTGCCATCGGTGTCGACCACGGGGATGTGGTGGTGTCCGGCGCTGGCAAACAGCGGCACGAGCTCCGACATGGGGGCGCCGGCCTGGATGGTCTGTACGTGCGTCTTCATGTGGTGCGCCACGCGCGGCGGCGTGAGGGTGCCGATGCTGAACCAGTGGCGCAGCGTCTGCCGCAGGTCGCGCGGGTTCAGGCCCAGCAGGTCGGCACGGGTGACGATGCCCGTCACGCGCTGCTGCCCGTCCACCACCGGCAGCGCCTTGATGCCGTGCTGGCGCAGCAGCTGCAGTGCGCGCGGGATCGACGTGCCCGGGGCGGCGGCAATCGCCGGCTGCGACATGATGTCGGCGCAGGTCAGCGCCTGGAACGTGCGGGTGTAGGCCTGGAGCTGCATCTCGCGCAGCACGGCCTCGATGTCTTCGGGGTCGATGTCGAGCAGTTCGCTCTGGCGGCGCAGCGCGGCCACGATGTCGTCACGCGTGAAGCCCGCGGTGGCCGGCGGGCGTTCGGCGGCGGGCAGGCGGTGTGCGTGCGGATACCGGTGGCCGGTGGCGGCGTGGTACACCAGCGCGCCCACCAGCAGCAGCGCCGACTGGATCAGGATCGGCTCGAGCACGAAGCGATACCCCAGCGCATGCACGGCCGGGCCGCCAATCACGGCGGTGAGCGCCACCGCGCCCGAAGGCGGGTGCACGCAGCGCAGTGCAAACATGCCGGCAATGGCGGCCGAGACTGCCAGCGCGGATGCAACGACGGGATCATCCACCAGCAGCGCGAACGTCACGCCCACGGTGGCGGCGACCAGATTGCCGCCGATGATCGACCACGGCTGCGCGAGCGGACTGGCCGGCACCGCAAACAGCAGCACGGCAGACGCGCCCATCGGAGCGACCAGCAGCGGGATCAGCGTGGAAGCCCCCGGCACCATCTTCATCATCGTGCCGGTAAAGAGGATACCGACGAGTGCGCCGACGGCAGAGCGCACGCGCTCGCTCCAGCGCACCGTCACGGGTGCAGGAATGAAGCTGTGGAGCCAGCGGCGCAGAGCGGGATGCAAGGATGAAGCGGACATGGTCGACGGACGGCGATGGCCCGGACCAGGCTTCACCAAAGTCAAAAAACGCAGCCGGCGATTCTATCACGCTGTGACATAACGCACCGTCAGCGCTGTCATGATCTGACATGCCCCAACGTAGGGCGCAGGGCGCGCGAATTTGTAAACGAAGCGTCACGCATTTTTCATGGTGCGTGCAGAGACTGCTGGGTTTTTCAGCGCTCTCTTCGGGTCCCCAGCCCACTGCACCATGTCCTTCACTGCCCGCCCTGCGTTTTCCCACCCGCGTCTTTGCACCAGCCTCGTTGCGCTTTTCGGCGCCCTCGCGCTCACCGCGTGCGGCGGCGGGGACGACACGACCAACAGCGGCACGCCAGTTGCCACCACGCAGGCCATTCCGGCGCCGCCGGCAGACCCGGGCTTTGTCGACACGGCCGCCGTGGCCAGCGGCGTACCGGCGTTCGTCGACAACATCGCCACCAACCAGCGCGGCGATGCGCGCTACGCCACGCTCGGCACCAATGCTGGCGTGCGCCTGTTCACGCGCTTTCTGGACCTCTGGCAGCCGCTCACGGAGATTGTCGACGCGGGTGTGAACGCACCGGCCAACGGGGCGTTCCCGGCGGTGGTCGCCTCCACATGGACGGGTTTGCCCAACGACGGCACGGCCGGCGGCACGCAGCTCAATCTGCCGGTCCTGAACGCAAACGTTCAATACGTGGTGAACGCCACCACCAACCGCACGCAGGCCCAGGCCGATGCAGCGTACTTTGACGACCGCCGCGGCAAGGGCTACAGCGTGAGCGACGGCATGGGGCCGCTGACCACCGCGTGGCGCACACTCGCGCAGCAGACCACGTCCATCACCACCGTGCCGGCCGATGCGACCACCGTGCTCTACAACGACAGCGGCAACAACACGGGCGTGGGCACCTCGGGCGGCAATACCGCCTTCGGCAAAGTGGTCGACCTGATCAACACGGTGGGCAACAACGCGTCCACCGAGCCGGCCAAGCGCTTCTACAAATACGCGCGGCCGTATCGCTGGAGCAGCAGCGTGGTCGTCGTGCCGACGCTGGTGCCGGCCGAGAGCCCGACCCCCGCCACCGACGGCGGCTTCATCAGCGGCCACTCCGCCGAAGCCGTGCGCGATACCGTGGCGATGGCGTATCTGGTGCCCGAACGCTTCCAGCAGATCCTGGCGCGCGGCATGGAGTTGGGCGAGAACCGCATCCTGGCCGGCATGCATTCGCCGCTGGACGTGATGTCCGGCCGCATGCTCGGCATTGCCTCGGCCGCTGCCAACCTGGCCGACCCGGCCAACGCCACGCTCAAATCCGCCGCCTTCACGCAGGCGCACACCGCCCTGATGGCGCAGACGGGCACGGATGCCACCAGCTTCCCGGCGCTGGCCCAGTCCGGCACGCCGGCCACCGACCGCTTTGCCGACTACGCCACCAACCAGGCCAATTTCACGCGCCGCATGACCTTTGGCTTCACGCAAATCGGCGCAACGACGCTGGCGCCGGTGGTGCCCAAAGGCGCCGAGGTGCTGCTCGAAACGCGCTTCCCGTACCTGAGCGCCGACCAACGCCGCGTGGTGCTCAAGACGACGGAACTGGCATCCGGCTACCCCGTGCTGGATGACGCCGAAGGCTGGGGTCGCCTCAACCTGTTTGCTGCGGCGGACGGCTACGGTGCCTTCAATGGCAACGTGATCGTGTCGATGGATGCAACGCAGGGTGGCTTCAACGCGGCCGATACGTGGCGCAATGCCATCTCCGGCGCAGGCAAGCTCACGCTGCAAGGCACCGGCAGGCTGCGTCTGGCCGGCGCCAATACCTACACCGGCGGCACGCAGATCGCAGGCGGCGTGCTGGAGGCTGATTCGGCCAACGCATTCGGCACGGGCGACGTGTACGTGGGCGCCGGCACGCTGGCCGTCAACGCGCCGGCGGCGGTGGCCATTGCGGGCAAGTTCACGCAACTGCAGGGCACCACGCTCGACCTCGCCATCGGCCCGAACGGCCAGGGCAAGCTGAGCGTGGCCGGCCTCACCACAATCGCCGGCGGCACGCTGCACGTGAAGTTCGTGAACGGTTACACGCCCAAGGTGGGCGACACCATCGCCGTGGTGGATGGCGCGGGCAGCAACCGCCAGTTCTCGTCGGTGGTGGTGGACGGCTTCAAGGCCACGGCCATCTACACGGCCACCGGCATCCAGATCCACCTGGACGCCTGATCGCTTACTTGAGCGGCAGCAGCACGTCCGTCACGGCTTCGTGCTCGGGTACGTCGGGGTAGAAGCGCACGCGCTGGAACAACAGCGGCGCGTCGCGCAACGCCTCGCCGCTCGACGGCAACCAATCGGCATACAAGTACGCAACGCTCTGGCCGAGCGTGTCGTCGGCGCCCGTGTGACGCAGCACGGCGTAACGGCCGTCCGCCAGCGTCTTGCCCGCCACGCCCGCAGCATTGGATTCGACCGGCGCGTGCGTGGCCGCGCAGATGTCCATGCGAAACGCCTCGGGCGGCACATCGTCGGGGTTGTCGTAGACGACGTTGTACGTGGCCGAAACGCTTGGGTGCAGCCGATGCTCGCGGCGCCAGGCGATGAACGCGCGGAGGGTCTCGCCCAGGCGCGATGGATCACCGCGGTGCTCGATGGCCGCGACGGCCACGGCCTCGCGCTCAACGATCTCGACGGACTGGGATTGCGGTTGTGCTGGCATGTGTTGGCTCCTGAGGGCGCGCAGCGCCTGTAGATTGGTGGCCCAGGGTGCCCACTCCGGTGCCGCCCGAAATGCCGACGGCGATTGCCCCGCCTGCCTGCGGAACGCCCGCGCAAATGCCTCCGGCCCCTCGTACCCGCATGCCAGCGCGATGTCGGTGATGCGCGCATCGTCGCGATAGGCGAGTTGATGCGCGGCGCGCTTCAGGCGCAGCAACTGCACATAGCGTCCGACGTTCATGCCAAACAGCAACGAGAACTGGCGGTGGAAGTGGTATCTGGAAAACGCGGCCACTTCGGCCAGCCCATCCACGTCCAGCGTGTCTTCCAGATGGGCGTCGATGTGTGCCAGCACGGCGCGCAAGCGGGCGAGGTAGCGGTCGGTGGCGGTGGTCAATGGGGTGGCTCCTGGGTGGCGATACGGTATCGCCGGCGGGCTTGTCGCGCCTGATCGAAATTGCGCAATTGCCTGCCGTGATCTTTAACCCGTGCCGCCTGCCATGGGGCGTGGTTGGGCACATGCGGCGCATATCGGCGTTGCGTTGGCGTCCCTAGAGTGGGTTGTGCCGTGGGGGCCGTCCTTGCGGTGCGCCGGCGCACATGCCGGTGCTTCACGCCGATGGATTACGAGGCCACATCATGGCAGAACAGACGCTCTACACATCGCACAACAACTATTCGAGCCTACAGACGCAAGGCGGCGGTACCGACATCGAACGCCGCCTGGGCTGGTGCGCAGCCGCCAGCGCCCTCTGGTGTAAGAACACACTGGACGCCGCGATCGCACCCAAGGATTCCGACCCGGGCAAGCTGCGCGCCGGCATCTTGCAGGTCAAGTTCCGCTGGGATCCGAATGGCAATGGCCAGGACGTGCTGACCTTGCTGGGCAATGTGGATCTGCACGGCGTGCAGGTCGCCAACGCGGTCACCTTTGATGCCCTGCTTGATACTGTGACCGGTGCGCCGGGCGTGTACTGGCTGTCCAACTACGGCCACGCGACCGCCGTGGACACGCGCGCCGGCCGCGAACTCTTCTACGACATCGAGAACGGGCTGTTCCAATACGCCAACGCGGCCGAACTGCGTCAGGGCATTCGCGCACGCTATGGCAACTCGCCACGTTGGCGAGCTTTTCGCGTGACGGCGGCTTGATCACTATGGCCGCGCAACAAAAAACCGCCCCGAAGGGCGGTTTCTCTTTGGTGCCAAGCTGGCTCAGGCAAACGCCTTGGCCGGCTCGCCGGCCAGGCCGGCCGCCTCGCGCAGCAGCAGCGCCTTGTCGGTGGCTTCCCAGCTGAACTCCGGCTCTTCGCGGCCGAAGTGGCCGTACGCGGCGGTCTTTTCGTAGACCGGGCGCAGCAGGTCCAGCATCTGCACGATGCCCTTTGGGCGCAGGTCGAAGTGTTCGTGCACGAGCTTGGCGATCTGCTCGTCCGGGATCACGCCGGTACCTTCCGTGTACACGGTGATGTTGATCGGGCGTGCCACGCCAATCGCGTAGCTCACCTGCACCTGGCACTGGCGCGCCAGACCGGCGGCCACCACGTTCTTGGCCACATAGCGCGCGGCATACGCCGCCGAGCGATCGACCTTCGACGGGTCCTTGCCCGAGAACGCACCGCCACCGTGCGGGGCCGCGCCGCCGTACGTGTCGACGATGATCTTGCGACCGGTCAGGCCGCAGTCGCCTTGCGGGCCGCCGATGACGAAGCGGCCGGTCGGGTTCACCAGGTACTTGGTGTCGGCCAGCATGTGCGAGGGCAGCACCGGCTTGATGATCTCTTCGATCACGGCTTCGCGGATGGCCTCTTGCGACATTTCGGGCGCGTGCTGGGTGGACAGCACCACGGTATCCACGCTGTGCGGCTTGCCGTCCACATAACGCACCGTCACCTGCGACTTGGCGTCCGGGCGCAGCCAGGGCAGGCGGCCGTCGCGGCGCAGTTGCGACTGGCGCTCGACCAGGCGGTGCGCGTAGTAGATCGGGAAGGGCATCAGCTCGGGTGTCTCATCGCACGCGTAGCCGAACATCAGGCCCTGGTCGCCGGCGCCCTGGTTCAGGTAGTCGTCCGATGCGCGGTCGACGCCCTGGGCGATATCCGGCGACTGCTTGTCGTAAGCGACGAGGACGGCACAGCCCTTGTAGTCGATGCCGTAGTCGGTATTGTCGTAGCCGATGCGCTTGATGGTTTCGCGCGCGACGTGGATGTAGTCGACATTGGCCGACGTGGTGATTTCACCCGCGAGCACCACCAGGCCGGTGTTGCACAGCGTTTCTGCTGCGACGCGCGCATATTTGTCCTGGGCGAGGATGGCGTCCAGGATGGCGTCGGAAATCTGGTCGGCGACCTTGTCGGGATGGCCCTCGGAGACCGACTCCGAGGTGAAGAGGAAGTCGTTTGACACGGCTGTTAGCTCCAGATTGGCTATCACGTTGCCAATCCGTTGAGCCACGGCCGGCGACGCTTTAGCGGTATTTAGCAACCTTGCCGAGGTTTGTGGCCAAGCAAGGATTCGCCCCGCAAGTTGTCAGTTAACTCGGCGAATCGCGCTATTATACGCGGCACTTTTCGGGGCCGCAGCAAGGCCTATCAAGACCCTGCTCCCCTGTCGACTGCGACCAACACATTGCTGCGACCGCACGCATGACCTTCCTGTTCTGGCTGTTTTCACGCTTGCCTCTATCCGCGCTGCAGGCGCTGGGCGGCTGGCTGGGAGCGCTGGCGGCCAAGGTGCCCGGCCGCTATCACGACCGGCTCATCGCCAACTTCCGTCACGCTTATCCCGATGCCACGCCCGCCATGCTCAAGGAGGCGGGCCGCTCCGCCGGCCGGATGGTGTTCGAGATGCCGTACTTCTGGGTACGCAAGAACGGGGCGGACGTTGCCCCTCATCTGTTCGACGTTTGTCGATCTGCCATTGAACGCGCGCTTGCGGGCGGACGCGGCCTGATTTTCCTCACGCCGCATCTGGGCTGCTTTGAAGTCCTGCCGCAGGCCTATGCGCGTGAGCATCCGGTCACCTCGCTGTTCAAGCCGCCGCGCAAGGAGAGTCTGCGCACCTGGATCGAGAACATGCGCGCGGGGCCTAACATGCAGATGGCCCCGGCAGACCCGCGCGGCGTGCGCATGCTGGTGCGCGCACTCAAGCGCGGCGAGGCCATTGGCATCCTGCCCGACCAGACGCCCACCGGCGGCGAGGGTGTATGGGCGCCGTTCTTCGGCAAGCCCGCCTACACGATGACGCTGGTGCACCGTTTGCATCGGCTGACAGGTGCGCCCGTCGTGGCATTGTTTGCCGAGCGGCTGCCACGCGGCACGGGCTACCGCTTGCACGTGCATGAGATCGGCGATCTGCCCGAAGACGCGACGCAGGCCGCTACCCGTATCAATGCCGCCATCGAACAGTTGATTGCCCTGGCGCCGACGCAATATCTCTGGGGCTATAACCGCTACAAGCACCCCGCGGGCGCGGACGCTCCGCCCGCTGCCTGACACTGCTGCCTTTATGGAACGTTTCTCTGCCAATCTCGGACTCGGCTTCTTGTGGCTGCTGTCCTTCCTGCCATACGGCTTTGTCGCGCGTTTCGGCGAAGGCCTGGGCGGGCTGCTGTACCGCATTCCCAATGGCCGCCGCCGCGTGGTGCTGGCCAACTTGCGCGCGTGCTTTCCCGAGAAGTCCGAGGCCGAGCGCGAAGCCATGGCGCATGACGTCTTCCGCAAGGTCTTCCGCAGCTTTGCCGAGCGCTCGTTTGCGTGGTTCGCATCCGAAGAGCGCCTGATGCGCGTGGTCAAGATCGACGACCAGGCCAATCTGCCGGCGCTGCACGGCCAGCCGCACATTCTCGTCACGCTGCATCTGTCGGGCGTGGAGATCGGCGCGCTGGCGCTGACGGACTATTTGCGCAAGAACGTCGGCAACGCGGGCTGCTCGCTGTACACGCGCATGGCCAACCCCGTGCTCGACGACGCCATCAAGGCGCTGCGCAGCCGCTTTGGCGCGACCATGGTGTCGCGCAACGAGAACATCCGCCAGATCATGCGCACCATCAAGCGCGGCGAGGCGCTGCAGCTCATCTCCGACATGGATTTCGGCGAGCGCGACTCGGAGTTCGTGCCGTTCTTTGGTGTGCCCGCGCTTACGCTCAACGCCATCCCGCGCATGGCGTCGATGACCGGCGCCAAGGTCGTGCCGATGTACACCGAGATCCTGCCGAATTACGAAGGCTATGCGCTGCGCATCCTGCCCGCGTGGGAGAACTACCCCACGGGTGACCTGACCGCCGACACGCGCCGCATGAACGCCTTCTTTGAAGACGCCATCCGCCCGCGCATCACCGAGTACTACTGGGTGCACAAGCGCTTCAAGCACCGTCCCGAGGGCGTGCCGGGCATTTATTGATGCCGGTGCCGGCCAGGGCAACTGCGGCCGGCTCGCTTTAGAATGGGTGTTTTCCGAACGCTCATCGCCGCATCTGTGCGGCCCGCCATGAAACTGCACTTCACCAAGATGCACGGCGCGGGCAACGACTTTGTCGTGCTCGACGGCATCCAGACCCCGATCGACTTCACGCCCGAGCAATGGGCCGCCATTGCCGACCGCCACTTTGGCGTGGGGGCCGACCAGCTCCTGCTGGTCGAGCGCTCGACTCGGCCCGACGTCGATTTCCGCTATCGCATCTTCAACCACGATGGCGGCGAGGTGGAGCACTGCGGCAACGGCGCACGCTGCTTCGTCAAGTTCGTCACCGACCGGGGGCTGACCGATAAGCGCACCGTGCGCGTGGAAGTCATGAACGGCATCGCCACGCTGACGATGCAGGACGACGGCCAGGTGACCGTCGACATGGGCGCGCCCGTGTTCGAGGCGGCGCGCCTGCCGTTCCTGCCCGAAGGTCTGCCCACCCGCGTCGAAGGCGACGACACGCAGCACGGCCTGCAAATCAACGGCCGTACTGAATGGCTGTCCACCGTGTCGATGGGCAATCCGCACGCCGTGCAGATCGTCGACGACACGGAAGCCTTTCCCGTGCTGGAAGACGGCCCGCTGATCGAATCGCATGCCGTGTTTCCGCGTCGCGTGAATGCGGGCTTCATGCAGATCGTCGATCGCCATTCCGTGCGCCTGCGCGTGTACGAGCGCGGCGCGGGCGAGACGCTTGCGTGTGGGACGGGCGCCTGCGCGGCTGTGGTGGCCGGCATCCGGCGCGGTCTGCTGGACTCGCCCGTGAAAGTGGCCACGCACGGTGGCGACCTGACCATCGCCTGGGCGGGCGTCGGCCAGCCGGTCATGATGACCGGCCCTGCCACGACCGTCTTCGAAGGCACCCTGGATCTGGATGCGCTGAATCTGACGGCAGCGCACTGAGCCCACGCGGGTTGGCGTCCGCCCGCTTAGAGCGACAAGGAAGGAGGTCTCTTGGCATCCAACGGCAAGTCTGCGCTAGACGACTGGTATTTCGACGGCAGCACCAAGTTCAAGATCGCCAAGTTCGATCCGGCGGCCAAGCCCTGCACCACGGGCAGCAAGGCGAGCGACCTGGAGCGCCTGGCCGAGCTGTCCATGCGCATCGAGACGTTGCAGGACATCTTCTATGCGGAGCATCGGCGCAAGCTCCTGGTGGTGCTGCAGGGTATGGACACCGCAGGCAAGGACGGGACCGTGCGCACGGTGTTCCGCGCACTCGATCCGCTGGGCCTGCGGGTGATTGGATTCAAGACGCCTACGCCGCTGGAACTGGCGCATGACTACCTGTGGCGCGTGCACGCCGAGGTGCCCGCTGCGGGCGAGATCGTGATCTTCAACCGCAGCCACTACGAAGACGTGCTCGTCACGCGCGTGCACGGCGACATCGATGCGGCCGAATGCAAGCGTCGCTACGCGCATATCAACGCATTTGAACGGATGCTGGCGGAGACCGGCACCACCCTCGTCAAATGCTTTCTGCATATCTCCAAGGACGAGCAGCGCGACCGCCTGCAGGAGCGTGTCGACGACCCGCACAAACACTGGAAGCTCGGCATGGCGGACATTGAGGAGCGCGGCTACTGGGACGAGTACATGACGGCCTACGAAGACGCCATCAACGCGACCGCCACCCCGCACGCACCGTGGCACGTCATCCCAGCCAATTCCAAGTCGCACCGCAGCCTGATGGTGGCCGAAATTCTGCTGGGCGTGATGGAGCGATTGAAGCCGGAGTATCCGGCGGGGAACCCGGCTTTTAACGGCTTGAAGGTGGAATAGGGGGGGGCGGGGCGTCACACCGGCGCGCCCATCCCCAAAAACAAACCCCGGCAAACCAGTTCTGCCGGGGTTTTGTGACGTCGGAACGCGTCAGGCCGCGCTGACGCCGTACTTGTCGCGATAGGCAGCGGCCTTCGCGCGATACCCGGCCAATGCCGGATCGCCCGCGCCATCGAGGTATCCCAGCAAGTCATCGAGATTGGCAATCGAGACCACCGGCATGCCGTATTGAGCCTGGACATCCTGCACTGCAGAGCGCTCGCCGATATCGATCGCGTTGCCGCTGCGCTCCATCCGGTCCATCAGGATCAGCACGGCAGCCGGCGTCGCGCCAGCGGCGCGAATCAGCTCAACGGACTCGCGCACCGAGGTGCCGGCAGAAATCACGTCATCGACGATCACCACCCGCCCTTGCAGCTTCGCGCCGACCAGGCTGCCGCCTTCGCCGTGGTCCTTGGCTTCCTTGCGGTTGTACGCAAAGCCCACATTGCGGCCCAGGCCCGCCAGCGCGACGGCGGTGGCCGACGCCAGCGTGATGCCCTTGTAGGCCGGCCCGAACAGCATGTCGAACTCGACACCCGAGTCCAGCAGGGTTTTCGCATAGAATTGCGCGACTTGGCCCAGCAGGGCGCCGTCTGCGAACTTGCCGGCGTTGAAGAAATAGGGCGACGTCCGCCCCGCCTTGGTCACGAATTCCCCGAACGACAGCACGCCGGCTTCCACCGCAAAGCGGATGAAGGATTGGCGCAACTCGCTGTTTTGGCTCATCTTTTTTCTCTGGTCTGCAAAAAAGTCCCGCCATGTTACGCATCATTTCCGCCAACCTCAACGGCGTTCGCTCCGCTGCCAGCAAAGGCTTTTTCGATTGGATGGGCAAGCAGGACGCCGATTTCGTCTGCGTGCAGGAACTGAAATGCGCGCAAGACGACATGACGCCCGAATTCTTGGCGCCGCATGGCTACCACGGCGTGTTTCAGCACGCGGTGAAGAAGGGCTACAGCGGCGCTGGCCTGTACACGCGCCACAAGCCGGACGAGGTCATTGTCGGCTTCGATAACGGCGAGTTCGATGCCGAAGGCCGCTATGTGGAGGCCCGCTACGGCAAGTTGTCGATCATCTCGGTCTACGTGCCGTCGGGCTCCAGCGGCGAAGAGCGCCAGCAGGCCAAGTTCCGCTTCATGGACTTGTTCATGCAGCACCTGATCGACCTGCGCCACGAAAAGGGCCGCGAGGTCGTGCTGTGCGGCGACGTCAACATCGTCCACAAGGAAATCGACATCAAGAACTGGAAGGGCAACCAGAAGAACTCCGGCTGCCTGCCCGAAGAGCGCGCGTGGCTGACCAAGCTCTTCGACGAGGTTGGCTATGTGGACGTGTTCCGCACGCTCGACCAGCGTCCCGAGCAGTACACGTGGTGGAGCAACCGCGGCCAGGCCTACGCAAAGAACGTCGGGTGGCGTATCGATTACCAGATTGCCACGCCGGGTATTGCCGCCACCGCCCGCCGCACGTCGATCTTCAAGGACATCAAGTTCAGCGACCACGCGCCGCTGACCATCGATTACGACACGAAACCGCACTGGTAAGCACGCCCAGGCGGAACAGGAATCACTTTATTGCGCTGCCGCAGAAATTTCTCCGTCAGCCGCTACAATGCAAAACTCACGCGCTGGCACAGGGCCGGCGCTGTGTTTTCTGCCCACTGTTTTTTAGCGAGATCACCATGGCATTCAAGGTTTTCGTCGACGGTCAGGAAGGCACCACCGGCCTTCGCCTGCTCGACTATCTGTCGCAACGCGACGATATCGAGCTGCTGCGCATCGCCGAAGACAAGCGCAAGGATTCTGCCGAGCGCGCCAAATTCCTGAATGCCGCCGATGTCGCATTCCTGTGCCTGCCGGACGTCGCCTCGCGCGAGGCCGTCTCGCTGGTCAACAACCCGAACACCTGCATCATCGACGCCAGCACCGCGTTCCGCACGTCGGACGACTGGGTCTACGGCCTGCCCGAACTGGCCAAGGGCCAGCGCGAGCGCCTGCGCAACACCAAGCGCATCGCTGTGCCGGGCTGCCACGCCAGCGCCTTCGTGCTGCTGATGCGCCCGCTGGTGGAAGCGGGCATCGTTCCGGCCGACTACCCGGTCACCGCGTTCTCGCTCACCGGCTACAGCGGCGGCGGCAAGCAGATGATTGCCGACTACCTCGCCGCCAATAACCCGAAGCTGGACAGCCCGCGTCCGTACGCGCTGGCGCTGGCGCACAAGCACCTGCCCGAGATGCGCGTGCAAAGCCAGCTGAGCCTCGCGCCGATCTTCACGCCGGTGGTCGGCAACTTCCTCAAGGGCCTGGCCGTGACGATTGGCCTGCACCCGCAGCACCTGGCACGCAAGGTGAGCCCGGCGGACATCGCCCGCGTGCTGGCCGATTACTATCAGGGCGAGCAGTTCATCCGCGTGGCTCCGGCCGACAACGTCGCGACGCTCGACAACGGCTTCTTCGACGTGCAGGGCGCCAACGACACCAACCGTGCCGACCTGTTCGTGTTCGGCTCGGACGAGCGCATGGTCGTCACCGCGCGTCTGGACAACCTGGGCAAAGGTGCGGCCGGCGCCGCGGTGCAATGCATGAACGTGCACCTGGGCGTGGATGAAGCGACCAGCCTGCATGTGGAAGCGCCGATTCCCGCTGCCGGCGCCGAGCATGCCGTGCGCGAAGCCGCCCCCGGTTTTGCCAGCTGATCGCCAAGACCGCTGAAACGAAAAACGCGCCTTCGGGCGCGTTTTTCTTTGGCGGCGCGGCTTACTTGCTTTGCGCGCCTGCCGGGATGTTGAACAGCATGCCACCGCCGTTGCCGCCTGCCATCACACTCGGCGTCACGCCGTTCCACTTCTCGATGGCGGCACGTTCGAGCTTCAGGCGCTCCCACGCAAGCAGGCGGTCATCCAGCGACGAAGCCAGCGCATGGTTGGCAGCGGCTTCGCCTTCGGCAATCGCCACCTTCTTCTTGGCCTCGGCCTGCGCCGAGCGCACTTCGTTCTCGGTGCGGATCGCGTCCTGGATGGCCTTGGTCTTGGCGCTCACCGCATCGAGCAACGCACGCGGAGGACGCAGCGAGCCGACGATGCCGAACTGCTTGATCGACACGCCCAGCGGCGCGAGTCGCGTGTCCAGCTCCTGGGTCAGCCGCGCAACAAACTCTTCCTTCTTGCCGCCGTTCACGTCGTCGAAGTTGTATTCCGAGCCGATGGCGACGATCACGTTGCGCGCGGTGTCGCGCAGGTAGCCGTGCGTGAAGGTCTCGATGCGATCGGCGCGGAAATTGGTGTAGAACGCCGGCACCTTGTCGCGGTCGAGCTGGTACGAGACGGCGACGTCGACATTCACGGGGACGGCGTCCTTGGTGTTGAAGGTCAACTCTTCGTTGAGTGCGCGGCCTTCATTCACGTCTTGCGTCCAGATCACGCGCTGCACGTAAGTCGGATATTGGATGATCGACGTCTGCACGGGGTTGTAGAAGACGAACCCGGTGACGACGTTTTCATGCGTGATGCCGCGATCGACGAGCCGGTTGATCTTGATGCCCGTGTAGCCGGGCGGAATGATCTGCCAGTTCAACAGGAAAGTCCGCCCGATTACGAGCGCCGCAACGGCGCCGAAGACGAGCGCGAGCAGTTTGACCGGCAGCTTGCTTGCCGTGACTTGAGGCATGAGGGTTCCCCTTGCTTGTTGGTTTGCTTCTGAGGTGTGGCTGGCGGGGCGGGCGCGCTGCTTACGCAGCGGCCCGCTTGCTGGCGCAGGAATCGTCGGCGATTCCCGTCAGGGATGGCCGCGCCCGGTGGGCGGGTGGTGGCAAGCGAGCTTGGCCACAGTGATCAGGCGGTGAGCTTCAATACGGCCGAGGTGGCGCATTGCGATGCCCGGATGTTGCGATGCACAAAGTATAGGCCGGCGCCGGATTTTTGCTCCCCTCCGGAAGCACTAGAGCGGGGCTTCGAATGCTCAGGCGTTGTGGGGTCGGATCACGCGTCGCCGGGGTGGATGCGCGCGGGGTTCCAGCCCAGCGCGTTGTACACGTGATAGCGCGCGATGCCGATCCACTCGTGCAGCGCGAAATCCGTCAGCGCAAAGTTGTACGCCATCGGCAAGGGTGATGCTGCGGCCTGCAGATCGTCGGCGCGTACGGGCGTCGGTGCCATGCCGAAGTGCGTGAAATACAGCAGGCTGCGACGCAGATGAATGGCAGACGACACGAGCACGGTGCGATCGGGCGCGTATTGCGCAAGCACCGTGCGCGAGAACTGTGCGTTCTGCCACGTGTTCATGCTTTTGGGCTCCGCCAGCACGTCAGCCTTGTTGACGCCGAGGGCGACGAGTTCGCGGCCATATACCGTGGCTTCCGGCTCGCCGTGGTGACGGGCATCGCCGCCGCTGACGAGGATCTTGCAATCGCCATCGGCCTTGCGGCACGCCTGGTACAACTGCGCGGCTTCCACCAGGCGCGGATACGAGAACAGCCCGGGCTCGACCGCGTCGCCCACGCGGAACGTGCCCGCGCCCAGCAGCACGATGGCATTGCGCGTGTTCCATTGGATGTGCTGCTCGTTCTCGAACGGCTTTTCCAGCGAATCGAGCAGCCATGCCGGCACCGGCCCGCAGCCGATCGCCATCACCAGCACACCGGAGAACACTGCCAGCCCGCGTGCAGCCCGACGTCGGCCGCGTGCTGCACACACCGCTGCCACGATCACCAGCACACACAGGATGGTCAGGCTCACAGGTTCCTCCAGGTTGGCGCGTCACGCGCGTACGTGAGGCGCCATCGTAAAGACGAATGGCCGGTTGTGCGACCCGTCTTCTTACGGGGGTGTTGCTGCAAGCTGCGGATCGGCTGACGGCGCGGGCATGTTCGGGGCAATAACGCTGGTGGCAGTACCCAATGCGCGGCAAGATGGCGAACTTGTCGCGCGGTGCCGAGCCCGGGGCCGTGCGGGGGAACGTCTCGGCTCCAAGAAGAAAGGGTGCTCAATGGAAATCAAGGTTGTCCCGGCGATCCTGGTGCTCAGCGCGCCGCGTCGCATCACGCTCGCCGAAGTGGGCGGGGAGGCGTCCGTTGTTTGCGCGGCGATCGAGGCCGACGCCGTCGCGCACGGCATGACGGTCAGTGGTCCGTGGATGTTCGTCTACTACAATCTGCCGCATGACCGCGACACCCCGTGCGAGATCGAGTTCTGCCTGCCTGTGCGGACAGAACTTGCCTACCACGGCGAGCATGTGCTGAAGACGTTGGCAGACACGACGTGCGCAACGCACATCTATCAAGGGCCGCTCGACGGACTCTTCAATGGCTATGCGGCGTTGTTGCAGGCGGTCGCATCGCAGGGCTGTCGCCTTTCCGGCGAGAGTCGCGAGGTCTATCACTGCTGGCACGGCCCGCAGGCCGTAGACAGCCAGGTGGAGATTCTTTTCGCGCTGGAGCCTTAGCCGGCATGACGGGATTGGACGGCGGTGCTCCGGGGCTTGCGCGCGGCGCGATGATTCTCGATGGCAAGCGCCCCATCGGCTGAGCATTTCATGCTGGCCCGCCGATCTTCCCCAGAAGCTCCCGCAACATCGCCCGCTCCGCTTGACTCAACGCCGCGAGCATCCGTTCCTCCGTCTCCACATGCGAGGCGACCAGCCCATCGACCAGCGCAAAGCCTGCATCGGTCAGTACGATCTGCAGCCCGCGCCGGTCGTCCGGGTCGGTCCTGCGGGCGATCAGGCCACGTTTTTCCAGCCGGTCGAGCCGGTTGGTCATGGCGGAGGTGGACAGCATCATGTCCTTGGCCAGCGTGGAGGGCGACAGCGCTTGCTCACGGCCGTTGCGGCGCAGCGTGAGCAGCACGTCAAAACCGGCCATGTCCAGATCCGCGCCGGCCACGTTGGCCACCACGCCGGTGCGCAGCCGCTCGCCGGCGCGCCAGACATCGCCGCAGACTGCCATTGGGCTCGGATCGATGTCTGGGCGCTCGCGCCGCCATTGCGCGAGGATGCCGTCCATCGGAGCCCCCTGTGCGGGTGTGGAATCGCCTTGACCCATTGAAAGCCTCGTCTTATATTTCCACATCAAACTACTTGATGTCGAGATTCTTGGCATCGTATCGGGTTTGCAGGTGCGAGGCAATCGGTCGGTCGTCGTGGGTGTGTCGCTTCAATGCCGACCCCGCCCCCCACCTTACGAAGGTCCAACGCCGCCCACCAAGCGCATGCTCAGTCGAGCTTTTTTTTTCGGCTTATTTATTTCGATATCAAATTACGTAACGTGGAGATTTATCATGCCGTTCAACCGCTTGATCGTGATGGTGGTCACCGCTGTGGCGCCGGTGCTGTGGGGCACGACGTATCTCGTTTTCACGCAGACGTTGCCCGTCGGTCACCCCTTGCTGGTCGGCGCGCTGCGTGCGCTGCCGGCGGGTGTGCTGCTGATGCTGCTCGGCCCCGGCCTGCCGCCGCGTAGCAAGCTGCTGCCGCTGCTGTTTCTCGGGCTGGCAAATATTGGCGTGTTCTTCGCGCTGCTGTTCGTGGCGGCGCAGCGCCTGCCGGGCGGCGTGGCGGCGACGATCATGTCGGCGCAACCGCTGGTGGTCGCGCTGCTCGCGTGGCCATTGCTTGCGCGCAAGCCGCGTCCGGCGCAATTGGCGGCGGCGCTGGCGGGTTCGGTGGGCGTGGGGCTGCTGATTCTCGGCCCAGCGGCCAAGCTCGATGCGATTGGCGTGGTGGCGGCGCTGGCCGCCGCGCTGTCGATGGCGACTGGCACTGTGCTGATCGAACGCTGGGGCCGAATCGGCACGCCGTTGGCGGTGGCCGCGTGGCAACTCGCGTTGGGCGGGCTGGTGCTGCTGCCGGTGGCGCTATTCGTGGAAGGTCTGCCGCCCGCGCTGACGGCGCGCAATGCGGTGGGCTTTGCGTACCTCATCGTCATCGGCACAGCCTTGGGTTACTGGCTGTGGGTGCGCGGCATTGGCGTGTTGGGCGCAGACGTGACGTTCCTCTCGCTGCTTAGCCCGCTCACGGCCACCGTGCTGGGTGCACTGGTGCTGGGGGAGTGGTTCAGCCCGATGCAGACGGGCGGGGCGGTGCTGATTCTGGGCGCGACGGTGGCGGGGATGGCGTTGTCGCGGCGCGCGCATCGACCGCACACGGCGCAGGCCGATGCGGTACAGCATCCCGGTTCTGGCGGACAGCCGCAGGCGCGTTGATTGTTGCCTACCGCCGCACCATCGGCCGCATCGGCGCCTCATCGCCATTATCAGCAGGCGCGGCGCCCAGATATTGCATGTTCGACCGATATTCCGGCAGCTTCGCCATCGGCATATGTCGGGCGTCGGCAAACAGCGTGAGCGTTTCGGGCAGATGGCGTGACAGCACAACCATGCGCGTGCGTCCCGACGGGTGCGTCGATAAAAACTGTTTCTGCTCCGCCCCGCCGATCGAACCCATTTTCTGCCACAGCGTGAGCGCGGCGCGCGGGTCGTAGCCGGCCCGGGAGGCGATGTCCATGCCGACCAGGTCGGCCTCGGTTTCCTCCGCTCGGGAGAAGGCCAGCAAGTGCATCTTGGCGCCTTCGCCCAGGTCCGTATCGCCCCGGTTGCCGAAGCCGAACAATTGCGAGATGACGTTGGCGCCCAGGTTGGTGATCTCGCGCTGGCCGGCGCGTGCGCGGGCGTGCTCGCGCAGCGCGTGCGCGATCTCGTGGCCGAGCGCCATGGCGAGTTCGTCGTCTGTCAGCTTGAACTGCTCGACCAGCCCCGAGAACACGGCGATCTTGCCACCGGGCATGCAGAACGCATTTACCTGCGACGAGCCGATCAGGTTGACCTCCCACTGCCAGCGAGCGGCGTCGGGGTTCCAGCGCGGCGCCTGCGGCGTGAGGCGCCTGACGATGCTGCGGATGCGGATCAGGTCCGGCACGTTGTCGGGCGCGAGCGCGCCTTCGTGGGCGGCGTTGTCAATGATCCCCTTGTATTCGGCCTGCGCGCGCCTGTCGATTTCCTCGGCCGGGATGACAAGGCGGATGTTGGGCGACGTGGTGGTCGGCGCCTCCAGCTTCACGCCGTCGGCGGGCACGGGCAGCGGGCCGTCCATGGCGATTGCCCATGTGGATAGCGCGAGGCCGATAGCGGTCAGCAGGGAGCGTGTTACGCGGGGCATATGGGTGAGGGGCCGAATCCGTGCGACATAATATCGGCCAACGCACCGTGCCACGCTACGTGGCAACCCGCATTCGCCTTCGCCTCCGGCCCGCCGCATGACCTTTCACGATTACCTCGATATTTTCCGCAACCGCCGCATCGGCGCGATGCTGCTGCTGGGCTTCGCCTCCGGCCTGCCGTTGGCGCTCACCTCGGGCACGCTGCAGGCGTGGATGACGGTGGAGGGGCTGGATATCCGCACCATCGGTTTGTTCTCGCTCGTGGGGCAGGCGTACATCTTCAAGTTCCTGTGGGCGCCGTTGATGGACCGCTTCACGCCGCCGCTCATGGGCCGCCGGCGCGGCTGGCTGGTGCTGACGCAAGCGGGGCTGGTGGCGTCGATTGCCGCCATGGCGTTCACGCCGCCACACGCCGCACTCTGGGCGCTGGCCGGGCTGGCGGTGCTGGTCGCGTTTCTGTCGGCGTCGCAAGACATCGTCTTCGATGCCTACAGCACCGATGTGCTGCATACGAGCGAGCGCGGCGTCGGCGCGGCCGTGAAGGTGCTCGGCTATCGGCTGGCGATGCTGGTGTCGGGCGGCCTGGCGTTGTATCTGGCCGATCGCGTGATGGGCTGGAGCAACATGTACCTGCTGATGGCCGGGCTGATAGCGCTGGGCATCATCACGACGCTGTGGGCGCCCGAGCCGGAGGTGTCGGCCCGCCCGCCGCGCAACCTGCAGGAGGCTGTGGTCGGGCCGCTGCGGGACTTCTTCTCGCGCCGTGGCGCCTGGGCGCTGCTGGCGCTGATCGTGCTCTACAAGCTGGGCGATGCGTTTGCGGGCAGCCTGTCGACCACGTTCCTGATCCGTGGTGTGGGCTTTTCCGCCGGTGAGGTCGGCATCGTCAACAAGACTCTCGGGTTGGCGGCCACCATCATCGGTGCGTTGTACGGCGGCACGCTGATGGTGCGGCTGGGGCTGGTGCGCGCGCTGCTGCTCTTTGGGGTGCTGCAGGCAGTGTCGAACCTGGGCTACTGGGTGCTGGCCGTCACGCCGCAGCATCTGTGGACGATGGCGGTGGCCATCGGCATCGAGAACATCTGCGGCGGCATGGGCACGGCGGCCTTTGTGGCGCTTCTGATGGCGCTGTGCAACCGGTCGTTCTCGGCGACGCAATATGCCTTGCTGTCAGCGCTGGCTTCCATCGGCCGTGTGTACGTCGGGCCAACCTCGGGCTACCTTGTGGAGGCCTATGGCTGGCCCGCGTTCTATCTGATGACGGTGGCGTTTGCCTTCCCGGGCCTGGCGCTGTTGTGGTGGATGCGCGGCACGATCGGCCGCTACGAAGCCGAGCAGACCGAACGCGCCCTGGCGGCTAAGGCCGCGTCAGCCTAGACGGTTCGAGCGGTCGGCATCTGCAAAGCCGGCCAGCGGCAGCGCGGCATCGATGCCTTTGCCCAGCGCGATGGCCTTGAACAGCTCGCCCATCTCCGCTTCCGACAGCAGCTTCTGCACGGCACTGGCCGCCGGCAGAAACTGCATCGGGTCCGACGGATCCAGCGTCATCAGCAGCTCACCTACGCCGGCGCTCAACAGAAAACGCGCCTGGCTCGTATAGCCGAGCAGTTCCAGCCCGGCCTCCTGGCCCGCCTGGGCAATCCCTGAAAAATCGACGTGCGCGGTGATGTCCTGCAAGCCCGGTAGCCAGAACGGATCGTCGTGCGCGTGCTGGCGGTAGTGGCACATGAGCGTGCCGTTGGCGCGGTGCGCGTGGTAGTACTCGGCGGCCGGGAAACCGTAGTCGATCAGCAGCAGCAGGCCGCGCGCAAGGGCCGCCCCCGCGCTGCGGATGAAACCCTCGGCGGCTTCGTGCGATTCAGTGACGAGATCCTCCGTGCCCGGCAGCGCGGCCAGCTTGGCGGGCACCTCTGACGGATCAACGAGCCGGTCATCCCATTGCAAGCCGGTTTCGGCATCGAGCGTCACGCCGCGCTGGTGCCACACGCCGCCGCGCCGCGACCACAGCGACACGGGCATCGCATCGAGCACTTCGTTGCCGATCATCACGCCAGTGAACGGCGCGGGCAACGTGTCGTGCCATTGGGCGAGCGCACCCAGGTCGGCGCCGAGCGCGCTCAGGCGTTCCTGCTGGCGCTGGCGTAGCTCGCCAGAGAGTTCGACGATGCCGTAGCTGTCGGGGCGCGCGCCCAGCGCTTCGAGTTCGATGAGGATGTCGGCGGCCAGCTTGCCGGTGCCGGCGCCAAATTCCAGCACGTGGCGTTGGCCTTCGGGCAATGCCTGCAGCACCTGCGCGATCTGGTGCGCCACGGTGCGGCCGAAGAATGGCGTCAGTTCGGGTGCGGTGATGAAGTCGCCGCCGTCTTCCACGCGGCGGCCGAACTTGGCCGCGCCGCCGCTGTAATAGCCCAGGCCGGGCGCGTAGAGCGCCAGTTCCATGTAGCGGTCGAACGGGAGCCAGCCGCCGGCGGCTGCAATGGCGTCGGCGATCACGGCGAACAGGTGCGCGGACTGCGCCTGCGCTGCCTCGTTGGGAAGCGGTAAACTCACGGTTTTGCTCATCGCCGGATTGTAAACAATGGCGCAGACGCCCATCCAGTCAACTGCGGAATCGACCGCAGATTCCGCTACACAGCGGCGCATCGCCCTTGTCACAGGCGCAGGCCGCCGCGTGGGCCGCGTCATCGCCCTGGCCCTGGCCCGCCACGGCTGGGATGTGGCCGTGCATTGCCACCGCTCGCGTACCGAGGCCGACGCCGTGGCCGCCGAGATCACCGCCATGGGCCGCCGCGCCGCGGTGTTGCAGGCCGACCTGTCGGACGAAGCCGCCGCCGGCCACCTGATTGCCGATTGCATCGCTGCACTGGGTACGCCCACCTGCCTGGTCAACAATGCGTCGCTGTTCCAGTACGACGTGGCGACCAGTTTCAGCTATGCGTCGCTCGATACGCACATGCGTACCAACGTTGCGGCGCCGCTGTTGCTGTCGCGCGAGCTGCACCGTGCGTTGACTGCCGATGGCGCCGGGGGCCGCGGCGTCGTCATCAATCTGCTCGATCAGAAGCTCGTTAACCTGAACCCGGATTTCCTCTCTTACACGTTGTCGAAGGCGGCGTTGTCGACCGCCACGATGCAGCTTGCGCAGGCCCTGGCGCCCGCGCTGCGCGTGGTGGGCGTGGCGCCGGGCATCACGATGGTGTCGGGCGACCAGTCGCAAGGCGGATTTGCACGCGCACACCAGATGACGCCGCTGGGCCAGTCGTCCACGCCGGAAGATATCGCCGATGCCGTGTGCTACCTCGCCACCGCGCGTGCCGTCACCGGTACCACGCTGTTCGTCGACGGAGGCCAGCATCTGATGCCGCTGGCCCGCGACGTGATGTTCCTCACTGAATAATTCTCCCCCCGGACGCTCCCATGCTTTCCCTGCTATCCCACCCGCGCCTGTCGCACTGCCGCCGCATGTTCCTGCGCAACTACGAAGTGCAGATCAACATCGGCGTGCATGAATTCGAGAAGAAGGGCGAGCAGCGCGTCCTGATCAATATCGAGCTGTACGTGCCCCTGGAGCATTCGTCGCCCACGGAAGACAAGCTGCACGAAGTGGTGGACTACGACTTCATGCGGGAGACCGTGGCGCGCCGCATGGCGCAAGGCCATATTCACTTGCAGGAAACGCTGTGCGATGACGTGCTGACGGCCATGCTCAAACACCCGCATGTGCTGGCCGCGCGGGTGTCGACGGAGAAGCCGGATGTGTATCCGGATTGTGAGTCGGTCGGGGTGGAAGTCTTCCGCATCAAGGACTAAGACGACTACGCTGCCGTCGCATACTCGCGGCGCTGGGCGTGCAACGCGCCCGCGACGCTGCCCAGCAGGTCCAGCGCCAGATGTGCTGTGATCCCGCCCTTGTCGTGGCGCGGGTTGTATTCCACCAGTTCGAAGGCTGCGAAGCGCGCATCGCGTGCGCAAGCGGCGAGTGCCTGGGCCATGCCCAGCGCGGTGAGCCCGTCTGTTTCGGGCGTGCCGACGCCCGGTGCGACGGCCGGATCGAAGGCATCCAGATCGAGTGTCACGCCAAAGGCCGCCGTGCCCGATTTGACTTGGCGGATGGCGTCGGCCATCACGGCGCGCAGGCCGTTGCGTGCCACTTCTGCAGCGTCGATCACGCGCACACCCAGCAAGTCGAGCAACGCGCGTTCGGCGGGCTCATAGCTGCGCGCGCCGATCACCACCACGTGTTCCGCCAACAGCTTGGGCGCGGCATCGCGAACTTGCGTGAGGGCCGCTGCGCCGTGGCCAAGCAGCGCCGCCAGCGGCATGCCGTGGATGGCGCCGGAATCGCTCGTCTGCGGTGTGTGGCTGTCGAGATGGGCGTCGATCCAGATCAGGCCGAGCGGACCCTCCGGCCGCAAGGCGTTTGCCACGCCCGACCACGTGCCGATCGCGCACGAGTGGTCCCCGCCGATGATGACGGGCACATGCCCCTCGTGCAGGCTGTGCGAGGTCGCATCGGCGAGCGCGCGCGAGAAACCGGCGACGCCCGGGAGTGCCGCCAGCCGTGCTGAACGGCTGTGCCCCGCCGACATCGCCAGTTCGATGTCGTGCACGAGCGTGGCGTGCGTGTCCGGCGTCTGCAATCGCGCCAGCGCGCCGGCCTCCAGCAGCGCACGCGGGCCGTCCTTGCAGCCGTCGTCTTGCGCTCCGCAGCCGATGGCCGCGCCGATCAGATCAATGATGGTCATGTCACTCCCCTTGCCCGTGCTTCCTCAAGCCGCCTTGCGGCGCGGCCAGCCGGCCAGCGTTTGCCGGATGGCTTCCAGCGCCAGCGCCAGTTCGGCCTCGCCGATCACCAGCGGCGGTGTCAGGCGGACCACGTTGCCGTAGGTGTCCTTGGTCAGTACGCCGCGCTCGGCCAGCGCGAAGGCGAAGTCGTGTGCATCGATGTCGGCGTCCAGTTGCAGGCCGATCATCAAGCCGCGTCCGCGCACTTGCCGCACGCCATGGCCGACGAGCGTCTTCAGTTCGGTGATGAACGCTGCGCCCACGCGCGCGGCACGCTGTGGCAGTTGTTCTTCGATCAGCAAGGCAAGTGCCGCGCGTACGATGTGCGCTGCGAGCGGGTTGCCGCCAAACGTGGAGCCGTGGTCGCCCGGCCGGAACACGCCGATGACCGCCTCGCGCCCCGCGATGGCTGACACGGGCACCATGCCGCCGCCCAGCGCCTTGCCCAGCACCACCAGATCGGCGTCCACCCCTTCATGCCAGCTCGCCAGCACATCGCCCGTGCGGCCCAGGCCTGTCTGCACCTCATCGCAGACGAGCAGCACGTTGTGCCGGGTGGCGAGTTCGCGTGCGAGCTTGAGGTAGCCCGCAGGCGGTTCGACGATCCCGCCTTCGCCTTGCACGGGCTCCATCAGGATGGCGCCCGTGTTGGGCCCGATGGCCGCACGCAGCGCATCGGCGTCGCCAAACGGAATGCGCCGGAAGCCCGCTGCGAATGGGCCGAATCCGTAGCGATACTGGTCGTGTGAGGAGAATCCGACGATGGTCGTCGTGCGGCCGTGGAAGTTGTTCTCGAACACGATGATCTCGGCCGTCTCGGGCGCCAGGCCCTTCACTTCGCGAGCCCACTTGCGGGCGGCCTTGATGGCGGTTTCGACGGCTTCGGCGCCGGTGTTCATGGGCAGCGCGCGGTCCATGCGCGTGATGCGGCAGACGTCGGCCAGGAAGGGGCCCAGCTCGGTGTTGTGGAAGGCACGCGAAGTGAGCGTCAGCCGGCCAGCCTGCTCCGTCAGCGCAGCAACGAGTTTCGGGTGCGAATGCCCGAAGCTGACGGCCGAGTACGCCGACATCATGTCGAGGTAGCGGCGGCCGTCGGTATCGAACAGCCACACGCCTTCGCCGCGTTCCAGCATGACCGGCAAGGGCGCGTAGTTGCGTGCGCCGTAACGTTCTTCCAATGCGTAGCTCGGATGTTGCATTGCGGTCGTCATGATGGCCTCCTGCCTGGCTCGGTCGTTCACTTGCGGCGGATTGTGCGATCTGACAGACTTGAAATCAAATCGAATGTTTTTCGTTTTTCGATCCAAAAATTTGATGGATCAAGGTACCGGTTCTCAGCCATGTCGCACTCGCCGCTGCGCTATCTGCATAGCTTCCTGACCGTCGCCAACGAAGGCAGCTTCGTGCGCGCGGCAGACCGTCTGGCCGTGTCCCAACCGGCGCTGTCATACCAGATGCGCCAGTTGGAACAGTGGCTTGGCGTGCCCTTGTTCGAGCGCTCGGGGCGCAAGCTCGTGCTCACGCGTGCAGGCACATCCGTGCGGGCGTGGTGCCGCGATGCGTTTGCCGGCCTGGATGAGCTGCGCGCCGCATTGCACAGCGGCGAGATGGAACGTGTGTCGCTCAAGCTGGCGAGCGGCTCCAGCTTCGGGCGCTACGTGCTGATGCCTGCGCTGGTGAGGCCATCGCCCGAATCCGACGCGCCGCTTCTTGACGACGTGCGCCTGGAACTCACCTTCGGTAGCGACGAAGAGGTCTTTAGCCATGTCGAATCCGGCCGCGCCGATCTCGGCTTTGTCTACATGCCGCGCACGTCACGCCTGTTTGAACACCACGCCGTCTATACCGAGGAATTCGTGCTTGCCTGCAGCGCCCGCGCACTGCGTGAGCAGGGCGCGCCACGTACGCTGGCCGATTGCGCGGGGCTGCCCTTCGTCACCTACGATGAGTCCGATGCGGTCTACGGGCTGTGGTTCAAGGCGCTGTTCCGGCGCATGCCCGAGACGACTGTCAGCGCACATCACGTTTCCGATCTGGAAGAGGTGAGCACGTTGGTGGAGGCTGGC
Source organism: Ralstonia psammae (assembly GCF_958405935.1). NCBI lineage: Bacteria > Pseudomonadati > Pseudomonadota > Betaproteobacteria > Burkholderiales > Burkholderiaceae > Ralstonia > Ralstonia psammae. The sequence continues at coordinate 693,073 of NZ_CATZBU010000001.1, read as the reverse complement.
ATGGGCTGGTCGGTGCTGCCGCTGCACGCCATTCAAGAGGTGGTGGAGCGCGGGCGCCTGCAGGTGGTTCGCCCGATCGTGGCGCGGCGCTGCCTGAACACCGTGTTCGCCGTGCGCCGCACATCGAGCTTTCCGAGCGAAGCGCAAGACCGATTGCTTGTGAGGCTCGCGCAGCTGGATGCGGCGGCGCGCGTTTAGCCGCGCAGTCACATTCCTCCCGGCCGATGCAAGGGGCGGTATGTCGCCTTGAAATTAATTAATTCGACAATTAATATTTCTGGCATGGCAATCCGCAAACCTTCCTCTCGTGGCCCGGGCCGCCCCCGCCGTCTAGGCGGCGCAACGCCGGACGACCTTCGCGACCGCCTGCTCGACATCGCTGTCACCTTGTTTGCACGCGACGGTGTCGGCCCGACCACGCTTGCCGCCATTGCGCGCGAAGCCGGAGTGACGGCGCCAATGGTGCATTACCACTTCAAGACGCGCGATCAATTGCTGGACGCCGTGGTGGAGGGGCGCATCCGCCCGCTGGTCGACCAGGTGACGGGGCCGGCGCTGGCGATCATCGCGGATGACGCCCACCTCCCCGACCTTGCGCAGACCGTGGCAGGCGTGGCGCAGCGCATGGTGGCGGTGGCCACGGCCACGCCGTGGTTTCCGACGTTGTGGATTCGCGAAATCGCCAGCGAAGGCGGCCAACTGCGCGAGCGTGTGTTCGCACGCATCGCGCTGGAGCGCGCCACGTTGCTGGTCGACCGCATTGCCCACGCGCAAACGGCGGGCGCGGTCAACGCGGCACTGCAGCCGCCGCTGGTGATGGTGTCGGTGATCGGCCTGGCGATGCTGCCGCTGGCGACGCGCGCGCTGTGGGGGCGCCTGCCGCTGGCGGATCGAGTGACCGACGAGGACATCGGCCGGCACGTGGCCGCGCTGCTCCTGCACGGCATCGGCCCCGTGGCGGCACCTGAGGAAGGGGGCGGCAAGAAAGCGAAGCCGAAGCCCAAGCCCAAGCCCCAGCCAACGAGCACGGGGCGCAAGTAGGCGAATACGACAGATCAATCGCATCAATCGCATCAATCGAATCCCGCGGAGGGTGGCATGCGGCAAGCGTTGTGCATCGGCAGGGCAGGGTGTTTGGCGGCGGCATCGGCTGCTGCGATGGCCTTGGCGGGCTGCGATAAACAAGACAACCACACCTACCAGGGCTATGTGGAAGGTGAGTTCGTCTACGTGGCCTCGCCCGTGGGTGGGCGGCTCGAACACCTGGGCGTGCAGCGTGGACAGACCGTCAATGCGGGAGCGCCGCTGTTCGCGCTGGAGTCGGTGGACGAGACTGCGGCCCGCCAGCAGGCTGCCGCGCAACTGCAAGGCGCCGAAGCCCAACTCGCCGATCTGAACATCGGCAGGCGTGTGCCGGAGGTGGATGCGGTGCGCGCGCAACTGGCGCAGGCCGTGGCGGCGGACAGGCTCGCGTCGACGCAGCTTGTGCGAGACGAGGCGCAATTCCGCGCGGGTGGCATCGCGCAATCGCAGCTCGACGCAAGCCGCTCGACCGCGCAGACCAACGTGCAGCGCGTGCGTGAACTGACCAATCAGTTGCGCATTGCCCAGTTGCCGGCGCGCAATGATCAGATTCGCGCGCAATCCGCACAGGTGGAAGCCGCGCGTGCGGCGGTGGCGCAAGCCCAATGGCGGCTCGATCAGAAAGCGCAGAAGGCGACGCAGGGCGGCCTCGTGTTCGACACGCTGTATCGCGAAGGCGAGTGGGTCGGTGCCGGCAGCCCCGTAGTGCGCATGCTGCCGCCCGCCAACGTGAAGGTGCGCTTTTTCGTGCCGCAAGGCGTGATGGGTGTGCTCAGGCCTGGGCAAGCCGCGCGCCTGCACTGCGATGGCTGCGCGGCCGACATCAATGCCACCGTCACCTACATCGCCACGGAAGCCGAGTACACACCGCCCGTCATCTACAGCAACACGACGCGAGACAAGCTCGTCTTCATGGTGGAAGCGCGGCCCGCTGCGGCCGATGGGCCAAAGTTGCACCCTGGCCAACCCGTCGAGGTGACGCTGCCATGAGCGCTGCCAGCCCCGCCAGCCAGCCCCACGCAGGCAACGGCGACTACGCCATCGACGTGCATGGCCTGAACAAGTACTTCGGCGACAAGCACGTTGTGAAAGACCTCTCCATGCGCGTCGCGCGGGGCGAGATCTTTGGCTTCCTCGGCCCCAATGGCAGCGGCAAGACCACGTCGATCCGCATGATGTGCGGGCTGCTAACGCCCGATAGCGGCAGTGGCTCGTGCCTGGGTTACGACATCCTCAAGCAGTCGGCGCAGATCAAGCGGCGCGTCGGCTACATGACGCAGCGGTTCTCGTACTGGGATGACCTTTCCATTCGCGAAAACCTGGACTTCGTCGCGCGCCTGTACGAGATGCCCAATCGGCGCGAGGCGGTTGACCACGCGCTGGAGCACCTCGGGCTGGCCTCGCGCGCCAAGCAATTGGCGGGCTCGCTGTCAGGCGGCTGGAAGCAGCGCTTGGCGCTGGCCGCATGCATGCTCCACAAGCCCGAACTGCTGCTGCTCGATGAACCCACCGCCGGTGTCGACCCGAAAGCGCGCCGCGACTTCTGGGAAGAACTGCACCGGCTGGCGGCGGAGGGCATTTCGGTGCTCGTCAGCACGCACTACATGGACGAGGCCGAGCGCTGCCACAAGCTCGCCTACATCGCGTATGGCGAGCTGCTCGCGCAAGGCACTGCCGAGGAGGTGATCGCCGGGCAGCACCTGTCGACGTGGTCGATCTCGGGCGGCAATCTGGTCGAGCTGGGCCGCAAGCTCGAAGGGCAACCGGGCGTGGATCAGACTGTCGCCTTTGGTTCGGTACTGCACGTAACGGGCGCGGATGCGCAAGCACTGGAAGGCACGCTGCGCAAGCTCACGGGAGGATCCGACGTGCGCGCCGAACCGATCAACACCGGCCTGGAAGACGTGTTCATCCACATGATGAAGCGCTCCTCCGACAACTACGGGGCGCAGCCATGAAACCAGACGGCAATCCCTTTTCGTTCGTGCGCTGGTGGAGCGTGGTGCTCAAGGAGTTTCTGCAACTGCGGCGCGACCGTGTGACGTTCGCCATGATGATCGGCATTCCGATCATGCAACTGTTCCTGTTCGGCTTTGCCATCAACGCCGACCCGAAGCACCTGCTGACCGGCGTGATTGCGGCAGACCAGAGCGAGTTCACGCGCAGCTTCCTGGCCAGCATGCGCAACTCCGACTACTTCGACTTGGCGACCACGCTGACCGACGAAACCGCCGGGCACGAGGCCTTGGCCAAGGGGCAGCTTCAGTTTGTCGTGTCGATTCCGCCAGACTTCACGCGCAAGCTCGTGCGCGGCGAGAAGCCCTCGCTGCTCGTGGAGGCCGATGCCACTGACCCCGCTGCCACCGGTCTGGCCGTGGCTTCGCTCTCGCAACTGGTGCAGGGCGTCGTCAGCAAGGATATGAAGGGCGCGTTATCGCCACTGGCCGCAGGTGCTGGCACCGGCCGTGCCGCGCCGCCATTCGATGTGCGCATCCACAAGCTCTACAACCCGGAAGGCATCACGCAGTACAACATCATCCCCGGCCTGATGGGCACCATCCTGACGATGACCATGGTGATGATGACGGGCCTGGCCATGACGCGCGAGCGCGAGCGCGGCACGATGGAAAACCTGCTCGCCACGCCGGTGCATCCCCTGGAGGTGATGACGGGCAAGATCGTGCCGTACATCTTCATCGGGCTGGTGCAGGTGACCATCATCCTGCTGATGGCGTTCTTCGTTTTCCACGTGCCGTTCGTCGGCAGCGTGTGGATGGTCTACGTGTCGGCGCTGCTGTTTATCGTGGCGAGTCTGACGGTGGGGATCACGCTGTCGTCGCTCGCGCAGAACCAGCTGCAGGCGACGCAACTGACGTTCTTCTACTTCCTGCCGAACATCCTGCTCTCGGGCTTCATGTTTCCGTTCGTGGGTATGCCCAAGTGGGCGCAGGCGATCGGCAACCTGCTGCCGATGACGTACTTCAATCGGCTCACGCGCGGCATCCTGCTTAAGGGCAATGGCTGGTTTGAGCTGTGGCCGAGCATTTGGCCGTTGATGGTCTTTACGGTGGTGGTGCTGGGCATCGCGTTGCGGTTTTATCGCAAGACGCTGGATTGAGGTGGGGCTATGCGGATGTTCTTTTGCTGTGATGATGGCGGTGGTGCATCCCTTGTTTCGTCCCCTGCCGGGGCCGACTCCCTTTCTTTGTCTTGCCAAAGAAAGGTAAGCAAAGAAAGGCGCGCCCGAGATGGAGACTTCCCCTTGAATTTATGTCGCAGAGAGGGGAGGGGAAAAACTCGCTGCGCTCAGACAGTTTCCCTTCCTTTTTCCTCTCTGCAACAGAAATTCAAGGCGCCATTTAGGGCAGGGACCGGCCAAACCGACTGGGGGCGCCTGCCAGCGCTGGGGCGCGCGTTGGTGGGTGGTGAGTGGTTGCTCGGTGTTGTGATTGCTACCGCCTTGTCTTTGAGCGGCTGTGCCGTTGGTCCCGATTTCAAGACACCCGCCGGGCCTGCGGCCGCCGGCTATTCAGCACAGCCTGTGTCGCGGGAAACCGTATCCGCGCCCGTTGTTGGCGGCGAGGTGCAGCATCTGGCCGATGCCAACGTGCCGGCCGACTGGTGGCACCTGTTCCAATCGCCCACGCTCGATGCGTTGGTGGACGAGGCGCTGCGTGCGAGCCCGTCTGTCGTGCAGGCGGAGGCGCGCTTGCGCCAGGCGCAGGCCGAAGCCGAGGCGCAATTCGGCTATGCGATGCCGTCGGTGGATGGCACCGTGTCTGCCGTGCGTCAGCAGATCAACCCCGAGGCGTTCGGGTTCAACACGCCCAAGCCGGGGCCGTTCACGTTGTATTCCGCGTCGCTGTCGGTGTCGTATGCGCTGGACATTTTTGGCGGCGTGCGCCGGGCGCTGGAAGCATCGCGCGCGCAGGTCGATACCCAGCGCTATGAACTGGAAGCGGCGCGCCTGTCGCTGGCGGGCAATGTGGTGACGGCGGCCGTGCGGATTGCCGCGTTGGATGCGCAGATCGCTGCCACGCAGCGATTGGCCGCCGACCAGCGCAAGCAGCTGGAGATCACCGAGCGCAGGCTGAGCCTGGGTGGCGTCGCGCAGGTCGATGTGTTCTCGCAGCGCACGCTCGTCGCGCAGACCGACGCCACGTTGCCGCCGCTCATGCAGCAGGCCGCCCAGCAGCGGCATCGTCTGTCGGTGTTGCTGGGGCGCGAACCGGGGGCCGGGTTGCCCAATTTGCCGACGCTCGACGCGCTGCACCTGCCCGACCCGCTGCCGGTGTCGCTTCCGTCCACGCTCGCACAGCGCCGCCCCGACATCCGCGCCGCCGAAGCCATGTGGCACGAGGCCAGCGCCAACGTGGGCGTGGCCACGGCCAACCTGTTCCCGCGCATCACCCTGTCCGCAGGGCTGGGTTCGGAAACCACGGGCTTTCGCAACCTGCTGGGCGCCGGATCCAGCATCTGGAACCTCGGCGCCGGGCTCACGCAGCCGATCTTCCACGGTGGCACCCTGCGCGCCAAGAAGCGCGAGGCCGAAGCCGCCTACGACGCAGCGGGCGCTGCTTACAAGCAAACCGTACTGCAAGGCCTGCAAGAAGTGGCCGACGCCTTGCATGCCGTCAACAACGATGCCCAAACGCTGCAGGCCAGAGCACTTGCAACCGACCAGGCACAACGGACCCTACGCACCGCCGAAGCCCGCCACGCCGCCGGTGGCATCAGCACGCTAACGTTGCTGGACGCCCAGCGCCAGGTCGACCAGGCCGCGCTGCAGCAGGTGCAGAGCAGGGCGGATCGTCTGCTGGATTCCGCAGCACTCTTGCAAGCACTGGGCGGCGGTTGGCAGTAGGCAAACGGCGACGAGAAAATCTAATCGACAACCCGCACATTCAGACGGTTTGGCCGTCCCCCTGCCCTAAATGGCGCCTTGAATTTTTGTGAGCGGGCGGATAAAGGAAGGAGGCCTGTTTGAGCGCAGCGAGTTTGCCTCCTTCCCTGCACGGTCACGGAAATTCAAGGAATCTTTCGCCATCTTGGGCGCGGCTTTCTTTGCTTGCTTTCTTTGGCAAGACAAAGAAAGTGAGTCAGCCCCGACAGGGGATGAAACAGGGGTGAACCGAAAGCGAAAATAATCAGCCAACCGCCGGCCGCAACAAACGTTGTTGGTACGCCTGCAAATGCGCAAACGCCACCCGCAGCAACGACACATCCGTCCCCAACGCCCGCCCACGACGCAGCATGTCGCCCACGATGTGGTCTGCCTCAACCCGCGCACCGCTCTCCAGATCGCGCAGCATCGACGCCGTCAGCGGCGACCCCACCTGCGTCAGCACATTCAACCCCCGCTCGCGCGCCGGTTGCCGATTCGGATACCCCGACGCCGCAGCCACGCGCTCGCACGCAGTGAACATCGCCTCGTTCAACGCCGCGCCCTCATCGGTGGCAACGATCTCGCCCACCGTCGCCCGCATCAGGCAAGTCATTGCCGCCAGCGAGGTCAGGAAGGTGAACTTCTCCCACATGTCCTGCATGACGTTCTCGGCCAGCACGGAGTCAAAGTTGGCCGTGGCAAAAACGTCGCGAATCGCCTCGGTGCGCTCGCGCGGCGCATGCGGCGTGCGCTCGCCAAAGGTGATCGAGTGCACGGCGGGGCCTTGGCCGTTGCTCAGATGCAGCACCGCGCCGTCCGGCGCACTCGTCGCACTGATGTGGCACAGCCCACCCAGCACGCGCGATTCACCAAACGCCGCATCAAGCCGTTCCAGATGCGCCAGCCCGTTGAGCACCGGCAGCACCACGGTGCGCTCGCCCACCGCAGGGCGGATCGCGGTGATGGCGTCTTCCAGGTCATAGGCCTTGCAGCTGAGCAGCACCAGATCGGCGCGGCCCCAAGCGGCGGCCTGGTCTGCGGTAATGGTTTGCACGGGCAATTGCGCATCGCCACGCGGGCTGCGGATCACGAGGCCGTGTTCGCGCAACCGCGCCGCACGCGCGGGGCGCACCAGGAAGGTCACGTCCGCACCCGCCTGGGCGAGCCGCCCGCCGAAATAACCGCCGGTGCCACCGGCGCCAAGCACCAGAATTCGCATTGCTGTCGTCATTGGGTTCGTTTCCATCGAGCAGAAGATAGGCAAACGATTCTAGGCTTGTTCGCCCGACCCTGCAGACGGCGCCCCGCGCGCGCTAAAATGCTGATTTTCCTCACGATTTGACGCCCGTTCGGCCATTATTCAGCGCTGGCGGGGTCGACATGCCATGACGTTTTCCAATAACTTCCACCGCCTCGAAACCCGTCTGCAGTCGCAGGTCGGCCGCGCCATCGGCGACTTCAAGATGATCGAAGAGGGCGACACCGTCCTCGTGTGCCTGTCCGGCGGCAAGGATTCGTACACGATGCTGTCGGTGCTGATGGCGCTACAGAAGCGCGCGCCGGTCGATTTCAAGCTGATCGCGATGAACCTCGATCAGAAGCAGCCCGGCTTTCCGGAAGAGGTGCTGCCCAACTACTTGAAGAAGCTGGGCGTGGAGTATGTGATCGTTGAGGCGGACACGTATTCGATCGTCAAGGAGAAGGTGCCCGAGGGCAAGACCACGTGTTCGCTGTGTTCGCGCCTGCGCCGCGGCGTGATCTACCGCACGGCCAAGGAACTGGGGGCCAACAAGATTGCGCTGGGCCACCACCGCGACGACATCGTCAACACGTTCTTCCTGAACATGTTCTTCGGCGGCAAGATGAAGGCGATGCCGCCCAAGCTGGCTACCGACAATGGCGACCACATCGTCATCCGCCCGCTGGCCTACTGCGCCGAGAAGGACATCGCCTCCTACGCCCGTGCGATGGAATTCCCGATCATTCCGTGCAACCTGTGCGGCTCGCAGGAAAACCTGCAGCGCAAGAAGGTCAAGGAGATGCTGCTGGAGTGGGAGCGCCAGACGCCGGGCCGCATCGACAACATTTTCGCGTCGCTGCAGAACGTGGTGCCGTCGCACCTGGCCGATACCGAGCTGTTCGACTTCAATGGCCTGACCACGGGCCTGGCGAAGATCGGCGAAGACGCGCTGTTCGGCCAGACCGCCTACGACCAGGCACCGCTGGTGTTTGCCGGCTCGCACGACGATCGCATCGAGTTTGTGCGGTTTGAGCGCAAACCGGGCGAGAAGCCAGCCGACACGGCGGTGCCCGGCGAGGCGGCCGCAAGCTGAGCGCGGCCCGCGTCACGCGGGTGGCACACGTTGCGTACAGGCTCCCAGCGGGGCCGTGCCGAGCGTGCGCCATCCGCCTGACCTGCCGGCGGGCTAACCGTCTTGGTCATGGCGCGGTTGCAACAATTCCACCGTTTGACCGGTTCAGGGGGAGGGTGGGCCCCATGCTAGAATTTTTACATCTGTGTCTTATACGCCGCAAAAGCGCCCCGCAGAAGGGTTTGCAGGCGGTCCGGCCATCCCGAGGGGAGGTGGCGGGCGTGGGTTTGAGGTAGCCATTCTCGGTGCCGGCAACCCGTCGCAGGCTATCGCTTCGAGTCACTCTAGGAACCTCCTTGTGAATATCGTCATCCTTGCTGCAGGCATGGGCAAACGCATGCGCTCCGCCCTGCCGAAAGTGCTGCACCCCCTGGCCGGCAAATCGCTGCTGGCGCACGTCATTGAAACCGCGCGCACCATGTCGCCGACGCGGCTGGTGGTGGTGGTTGGCCATGGCGGTGACCGGGTGCGCGAGATGGTCGGCGCGCCCGACGTCGCTTTCGCCACGCAAGACAAGCAGCTTGGCACGGGCCACGCTGTCATGCAGGCCGTGGACCAGCTCGACGAGAGCGTGCCCACCCTGGTGCTCTACGGTGATGTGCCGCTCACCCGCGCCGAAACGCTGGGCGCGCTGGTGGGTGCCGCCGGCAACGATCACCTGGGTGTGCTGACCGTGCACCTGAGCGACCCGACCGGCTATGGCCGTATCGTGCGCGACGCCGCCGGCCGCATTACCCGAATCGTCGAGCAGAAAGACGCCAACGAAACGCAGCTTGCCATTCACGAAGTGAACACCGGCATCCTGGTCTGCCCGACGGCCAAGCTCAAGAATTGGCTCGCTACGCTGTCCAACGACAACGCGCAGGGCGAGTACTACCTGACCGACGTCATCGAGCGCGCCGCAAGCGAAGGCGTGCCCATCACCTCCGCGCATCCGCTGGCCGAGTGGGAAACGCTGGGCGTGAACAGCAAGGTGCAGCTGGCGGAGCTGGAGCGCATTCACCAGCGCAATCTCGCGCAGCAACTGCTGGAAGACGGCGTGACGCTCGTCGACCCGGCGCGCATCGACGTGCGTGGCAAGCTCACCTGCGGCCGCGACGTGGTGATTGACGTCAACTGCATCTTCGAGGGCAACGTCACGCTGGCTGATGGTGTGCGCATCGGTGCCAATGCGGTGATCCGCGATGCGGTGATCGAAGCCGGCGCCGAGATCCTGCCGTTCTGCCACATCGAGAGCGCCAAGGTGGGCGCCGACTCGCGCATCGGCCCGTACGCGCGCCTGCGCCCGGGCACCGAACTGGCCGAAGACGTGCATATCGGCAACTTTGTCGAAGTGAAGAACAGCCAGGTCGCAGCGCACAGCAAGGCCAACCACCTCGCCTACGTGGGCGATGCCACGGTCGGCTCGCGCGTCAACATCGGCGCTGGCACAATCACCTGCAACTACGACGGCGCGAACAAATTCCGCACCATCATCGAAGACGATGCCTTCATCGGTTCCGATACGCAGCTCGTGGCGCCGGTGCGCGTGGGCAAGGGTGCGACGCTGGGCGCCGGTACCACGCTGACCAAAGACGCGCCCGAGGGCAAGCTGACGGTTTCGCGTGCGCGCCAGACCACTGTCCAAAGCTGGCAGCGCCCGGTCAAGCAGAAGAAGGAAGGCTGACAGGGTTTCTCCTGCGCCGAACAGCGGATGCCGCTTCGGCGCACGAGCATCGATACTGAATTACCGAGTGCGGCGCACCTTCACGGTACCGCTACACCCCAACTGGAGAAATCAACATGTGCGGTATCGTTGGCGCGGTTTCCACGCGCAATATCGTTCCCGTCCTGATCGAAGGCCTGCGCCGCCTGGAATACCGCGGCTATGACTCGTGCGGCGTGGCCGTTCAGCGTGACGGCCAGCTTGAGCGCGCACGCACCGTGTCGCGCGTGGCCGATCTCGATGCCCAGGCACAGACGAGCCACCTGGACGGCGCCATTGGCATCGCACATACGCGCTGGGCCACGCATGGCCGGCCGGACACGGTCAACGCCCACCCGCACTTCTCGGGCGACACCATCGCCCTGGTGCACAACGGCATCATCGAGAACTACGAAGCGTTGCGCGAAGAACTCAAGGCCGTCGGCTACGGGTTTGAATCGCAGACCGACACTGAAGTCGTTGCGCACCTGATCCACCAGGCCTACACGTACCCGAGCAGCGCCACGCGCGGCGACCTGTTCGCCTCGGTGCGTGCGTCGGTCAAGCGCTTGCACGGCGCCTATGCGATTGCCGTGTTTGCCCGCGACAACCCGGACGTGGTCGTGGGCGCGCGCGCTGGCTCGCCGCTGGTGGTGGCGATTGGCGATAACGAATCGTTCCTCGCATCCGACGCGCTGGCCGTGGCCGGCACCGCCAGCCGCATGGCCTACCTGGAAGAAGGCGACGTGGTGGAACTCACCCGCAACGGCTTCACCGTGGCCGATGCGCACGACAAGATCGTCGAGCGCGAAGTGAAGGAAGTCGGCACCTACGCGGCCGCCGTGGAACTCGGCCCGTTCCGCCACTTCATGCAGAAGGAAATCTTCGAGCAGCCGCGTGCCCTGGGCGATACGCTCGAAGGCGTGCAAGGCTTTGCGCCCGACCTGTTCGGCCCCGAGGCGGCCCAAGTGTTGCCCAAGGTCGACAGCGTGCTGATCCTGGCCTGCGGCACGAGCTACTACTCGGGCTGCACGGCCAAGTACTGGCTGGAGTCGATCGCCAAGATCCCGACCCAGGTGGAAGTTGCCAGCGAATACCGCTACCGCGAGACGGTGCCCAACCCGAATGCGCTGGTCGTCGTGATCTCGCAATCGGGCGAAACCGCCGACACGCTGGCCGCGCTGCGCCACGCACGCGAACTGGGCCACACGCACACGCTGGCCATCTGCAACGTGGCGACCAGCGCCATGGTGCGCGAGACGCAGCTCAAGTTCCTCACGCGTGCCGGCACCGAGATTGGCGTGGCGTCCACCAAGGCATTCACCACGCAGCTGGCCGCGCTGTACATGCTGGCGCTGACGTTTGCCAAGCTGCGCGGCCATCTGAATGCGGATCAGGAAGAAGATGCGCTGCGTCATCTCCGCCACCTGCCGTCGGCGCTGAACGCCGTGCTGGCGCTGGAGCCGCAGATCATCGCGTGGTCGGAAGAGTTTGCCCGCCGCGAGAACGCGCTGTTCCTCGGTCGCGGTCTGCATTACCCGATCGCCCTGGAAGGCGCGCTCAAGCTCAAGGAAATCTCGTACATCCACGCCGAGGCCTACCCGGCCGGCGAACTCAAGCACGGCCCGCTGGCGCTGGTGACCGAGCAGATGCCGGTCGTAACCGTCGCCCCGAACGACGCGCTGCTTGAAAAGCTCAAGTCGAACATCCAGGAAGTGCGCGCGCGCGGCGGCAAGCTGTACGTGTTTGCCGACGCCGATACGCAGATCCAGTCGAGCGACGGCATCCAGGTGATCCGCATGCCGGAGCACTACGGCCAGCTCTCGCCGATCCTGCACGTGGTACCGCTGCAGTTGCTGGCATATCACACGGCACTGGCGCGCGGCACAGACGTCGACAAGCCACGTAACCTCGCGAAATCGGTGACTGTCGAATAAAGTTCGGTAGGCGCAGAAACAGATGATCATTTACAAATATGTTGGCCCCAGCGCAAATATGTTTGGGTTCTGAAAAATATGTTTGTCCTGGGGCGTTTCGGCCCAGAGTTCCACATGAGGTGGTCGAGGTTTGGTACCAGCCGTTGAGGTAGTTGAGGCAGCATACGATTGCTTTGATGGCCGGGACGAGCAGCTCGACGCCGCTGCGTTGCTCGCACAGGCCTATCGCGAACCGCTAGCTTTGTGTGCCCCGCCTATCCCAGGGGAAAGCTTGATTTCCCAGGTTGGGCGGTATCACGTTACCAGTGGAAACCTAACTACGCGGGATACGTACGCAGAGCTCTTCCGGCGTTTGCCGTTCCAACTCACAGCCTGGGTTCCGTCATATGTCGGAGCCCTAGGTGATCGTTTTTTCACACGACCAAGTCAGACGATTCAGTGCCTCCTGCGAGAGAGCACCATGTTTCCGCTATTGGAAATGTTTACTGGCGCTGAGTTCGCTGCGCGGGACGAGCAAAGCCATATCGACGCGGTGCTCCAGGGGCTTCCAAAACACACAGCCGGCGCATTTAATCGGACGCGTCTTTGCCCTCAATGTCTGACGGAAAATGAAGACAGGTACGGCACGCCAGCTATTCTGAATGCACATCAGATACCCGGCGTTTCCGTATGCTTCCGCCATGGCATTCCACTCTTAGAGCAATGCCCCACATGTCGGTGCCCCTTTGAGCGAAAGGCAGACTTGGTATTGACCCCGTGGCGTGGCTGTTCTGCTTGTGGAAGAAAGCCGAGTGACCAACAAGTCGAGGGGCTCCTCGCGGACGAGGGCGACCACGCTATCGCCTTCGCTCGCTTTGCTGCTCAGTTGTTGATATCAGGCCTCCGCGGCGCCTCGCGTGAGGGAATTGTCCAACTTTACCGGGCCGGCATCCACGAGCTAGGGGTGACGCATAGAGGCGCAGTCAATCGAAAAGAGTTGATTCGGCAGATTGTGGATCGATATGGCGAGAAGTTCGTCAAACGAGTTGATCCCGCGTTTCGCACTGATCGACTCTCAGCGTGGCTTCATATCCTGATCGAGAGCGCGACATGGGAGGTCCACCTCGGCAGGCATTTGCTACTTTCGTTCTTCCTCTACGAGGAGGCCGAACGATTTCTAACTCGGTACCGTGAGATTGCACTGCATCCCCGTGCGCGATTGACTAAGCGCCTTGCTCGAACGGAGGTTCCTGACCAGCCGCCGCTATCAGGCGACCTAATTGGGCAAGTTGTCGCAGCTTCAAAAGCAATTCCGAACTGTGATCTCGATACGCTGTGGCGAGAGCACTACGGCCTGATGAAGCGTCTTGTTCGGCAGAATCCCGGTGCGCTCGATGACCTGCGGAAGGAGCTGGAGCGTGGCAGCCAGCGAGACTACAAGTCCTCAGGGGACAACACACCCAACTCACATCCAAACGACGCATTCTGGGCAAAGGAACTCATGCAATTCGCGCCTCGTTTCTACAACGGAGCCGAGTATCCCGAGCGAGGCACTCGACAACTGTTGCTGAGGCGAATTGGCTGGAAACACAATCCCACTTCAGATCTGCCGAGATTCCCTCTGTTGAGAAAGGAGCTGGCGGCTGCGTGTGAATCGCCCTGGCATTTCTATATTCGTAGAATCCTATGGGCTTTGACTCAGCCGTCCGCTCGCGCGTGGTCAAGGAGCAAGGTTTGCAAGATATCCGGGGTGGAGGTGCGCAAGGGGCAGGTTCTAATGGACTACTGTGCGCTAAAAGTTGTTCCAGAAGTAGCCGGCCCGTCAGACGTGATGCGGATACTTCGGGATTGGCAGATCGGTTTGAGCTGGGAGGGGCCATGCCCAGAGCGCGTCTTTTCTAGTGTGGGACGCGGTTACCAACGTCGTACACACGGTGACGGCTAGGGATGCCCGCGAGACGGCGCAGCCGTGACGGCGGAGGCGAGATTCCTTCCTCATTGGTTAGCTGTTGGTTCCACCATTCCAGGCGTCTAGCTTGAAACTCGGGAACGGACTCAAGCACGTCCTCAAGGAGGATGTTGCAGATTGGCAGCTTGGCACGATGCTTTTCCAGCCAGGACACATGGCCAGTACGTCGTCCCAACTCACGCAGCGTAATTCTGACCGGCGCCTCTTCGGAGACACGTATCGCTTGCACCGTCGATCGAATGGCTTTCGCTAAGTGAGCATCCCGCATATTCCAGTCGACACAGCTCTTCGGCGCTCTTGTTGCGGGAGGCAAATCCAGCAAGCGCTCAATAAGCCACGCATGATCATTCCGGTACAGCCACATGTAGCAAGCCGGTATTCGCCGGCGTAGCTCGCTTGGTGAAGGAATGGGGTGGTTCTCGAGCGCAGCGATCATGCAATGCCTACTTTCATCGCGTCGCAAAGACCGCTGAACCTTCCTGCGAACGCGTTGAAGGTCGCAATCTTCGGCGAGGACGCGACTGGCCGTAGATACGGATATTCCCAGTCGATGTGCGGTCTCAGCCAACGGGGTACCTTTGCGGAGCAATAGTCTTATTGCGTCGCGCTGAGCAGCAAAGACCCGCTTACTGCGCCGAGCAACCCTAACGCCGTGGCGGTGGGCGATCGTGAGGATTGTATGGATACCGACACTCAACTCATGAGCGGTATGGCGTGCGGAATATCCTTCGCTTTCCATAAGCCGGAGCGCATCGGCTACTACGGAAGAATCATTGAGGGCCGCCGGCTGGCGCCATACCCCAGATGGTGCACTCGTGGATACTCTTTCGTAAAGAAACGCATCAACCGATGGAGCGAGCGATCCGATCAGTAAGAGATGCTTCAGCGGGTGATGTATCGCGCGTTGCTTCCGGACGAGGGTGGTCAACCAACTGTGGTCATCACGAATCGAAGCGAATAGAGTGGCAAACGGCTCGGTACCGGAAACTGGTTCCCAGTAATCCATAACGTGCCGCTGCAATGCTACGATACATACTCTCTTTCCAGATGTGAGCAGGCCGTAGTTGCCCAGCCAAACGAGGTATCGCTCACGTAGGGCAAGTGCCTGCAGTGCAGTTTCTGAGGGCGAGTTCAGTAGTTCAGTGCCAAGCGAGGCCAGACGAACTAGCTGGGCTTTGGTGGCCTCTGGCAGGTCATGTGCCGGACGATTGAACGGAACCAGTCGCTCGTCAGGCAGAAATAGCGTGTGGCGATGAATGTGCTGCGACAGGTGATGGCATTCATTCAACGCTAGTACATGATTCGGGCACATCAGTACCCCGGGCAGTTGGTGTATTCGGTGCCAGGTCGCTACCCCTAGGTTTGCGAGATCTGCTTCGGCACAGCCGTCACAGTATCGCAGCGTACTTGCGCCACCGAGTCGGCTGCTGATGAGCCCGAGCGAGAGTTTCAAGCCAGTTGCGGCTGTCAGCCACATTGATGACTGCACGGCTCCGTAGCGATCGACTGGAACAAACAATCTCCAGTAGGGAAGGACGGTATGCCGGTCGACTATCGAGGAATATGGCGAACGATCAGCCATGCCCAGGTAGTCGAACAGCCGCCCGAGATGGCCTGGCAGCAGACTGGCAGGAATAACGCGATCCGACCCGAACAGCTCGAGCAGGGAGTCGTTTGACGAACGATTGCCACTTAGACGGTGCTGTCGCGCCGCGATGCCGAATACCGTTTCGTCGGGCGCAGTAATGATGTCGAGAAACCGCATTGAACTACTCCGGGTCAGCAGACGGAGGCGCTTCCCCAAACAGTGTTATGTCTGCGATAGCTCCGGCTCGCTTTAGGGTCCCATATACATCATCGGACTGTGCGGCGCTCCGAAGGTCGTTCTCATGAAGCTCTGGCTGTGGGCGTCGCTTTCCACTCTTGCGGGTATCTTCCGGCGAAATAGGTGTAGCCATCTCGTGGCTCCGTACTCCCATCAACTCGTCAAGGCGTGCATCGATATTCGCTGCTAGCGAAGTGGCTGTCGCACGCTCGATCACACTACGACTGGGTGGAAGGAGATCCTCAAACTTTGTCAGCGACTCGTCCGTATTGCTACGCAACGCATCTATCGCCGGATGCAGTAGCACGAGCTGCTCGTTGTATGTGGCACGGACGCATTCGACCGTCAGCGTTTCTGAACCGTCGAGCATGGCGCGTTGCTGCGCTAGCTTGAACAAGATAACTAGGATGTCCGTGATACCTTGCGTGAGATCGTAGAAGGTGTAGAACAACTCTTCATCGAGTTCCGTTGGTTTTTGCGTCCACTGATACGTCCACAAGCGCCTGACGAACTTGACCCAGTCGGCATCGTCATGCGAACTTGGGGCCTCAATATCTATCAGACCACTTTCCGACGCGCGGCGAGCATCTTTCAATTCGCGCTTAAAGAGTCGTATAGCCTTGTAGGTACCGACAAGGACAGTCGGTACCTTCAATTGCTCACGTAAGTCCTGAATGAAATCAAGCAACGGCGCAGCGCCTTGTGTTTTGGCGAGATCCAATCGTTGGATTTCATCAATGACAAGCAGTCCCAAAAAATAGGTTGCCGAGTGCTGACGCATCATGCCCTCAAGCTCATCACGAGTGAGCTTGCTGCGCGAGTACATGCGTTCGTACTTATCTATAGCAAGCGCATGATCTAGTTGTCGTGCGAACTCTCTGCAGAAGCTTGAAATCGATCCATTCTCGGGGCAGGTCACTTTCAGCCAAACGATCTGCGTAATTGGAAGGCGCGATCCGTGATAGAGCTCGTGGCGGACGACTTGATCGGGGTAAGTGCGTAGCACTGCGTCGATCGCAGTGGTCTTCCCAATTCCACTAAGACCGACGATGGTGGCCTTCGAGTCAGCAGCCATGAGTTGGTCGGATGAACTCGATTTTCTTGAACGGCCTTCGGTATGAGTGTTGGCGTGGTAAACGCGGCGCCAAGTATCCGCTTGCAAAGGGTTACGCATGACGTACCCAGCCCGGATGAGTCGCGATACCGTTCGCTCGATTTCATAGTACTTTGGTCGCGGCACCACAACGTGCTTCAAGCGTGCGAGCAGGTGCCAGCGCTGTTCTGCCGGAAGCTGCCGCTCAGCAGGGTCAAATTTCGGACGGACAAGCATTGCAACGGTTGCATCCCGCTCCGAATAGATGTCCGGAAGTGCTGCGATCAGCGGGTTGTTGCGATACTCCTCAATCGCCTGTTCACGGTAAGTCGCGAGGGTGCCAGCAAGGTGACTCATGATTCCACCGTCCAAATGTCGTCCAGCGGATCGGCTCCGCGCCGGGCGTTCTTGATGGGGACCACATTGGCCGGCTTTCGCCGAGCATCGAGCGCCGTTTGCCGTGAGAGTATTTCCTCTCGCGTCCTGTCGATACGCTGTCCTGATTTTTCGAAGGCACGGTTCCCGCCAATGTTGCGCAGGGCCTCGGACTTTGTCATGCCTTTACGCGCCGCACTGGCCTCCTGTTTTGCGTTCGAAACAATCTCCTCGCATTCCGCGCTGTATTGCGCATTCCGTGAGCGCGTGTCATTTGCCTTGCGCTCCGAGGCAGCATTCAGCAACTTGATTCGGTCCCAAAGCTCTTCGATACGAGCAATTTTGAACTGCTCTTCGCGATCGACGAGGTAGCAAGCTTCCCACTCTCCTTCTTCTTCATTTCGAATCCAGATCGTCGATGGCGCGTACGGCAGGTGTCGAACTTCCACGTGACCGTATCGTCCCCTTATACGTACGCGCGCGAACTGCTCTTCGCGCTCCAAGCGAGCATTCGTATAGTGTCGGGATTCGAAGCGAAGTCCATTCGGCCGAACCGACGCGGTTCCTTTGGGTAGCAGATTTGTCCAAACCTCGTGGCGACTCCGTATGTTGGCGCCACCAGTCAGGTTCGATAGCCCCCAGTTCCACACTGCCGTCGGTGTGGCGTCAGTGAGGTTCTGGCCAAGCATTGCTTCCGGCAAACGGCCGGCGTTGTAATTGGAGTGATTGAACCGGATAAATCGGCGAATCAGAATGCTAGTGAGTTCGGGAAGATTTAGGCAAGCATCCATTGCATATCCGCGCTTCTTAACCTCTCCCTCGCATTGATGGCTCCTGGCAGAAAATTAACTTGCTCAAGATTTGTCAGGCGGAACTGTTGCTCGACGTTCGGCTTCCAGTCGCCTCGTTGCACTGCGGCGTTTTGCGGGCAAATGCCGAGGGTGCCCGAAAGATCGTCGGCTGCCAGGCCGCACAGCTCTCCGTTGTCTCCCAACAGATATCGTGGCAGATGGTGGCAGGGCCACATTTCCTGCGTGATCTCAACACCGAAGTCCTTGCAGAAGGTGACCTTGTCAGTGAACGCGTTAAAGAGGGCTAGGCGGGCACCTTCCCAGCTCGGTCCCTCAAGGCCAAGATAGAACCCGACGACCATTCCGGAGAAGACATCAACAACGACGTATAGAACAGGGCGGCCGATTATCCAGGCACGGTTGAACACAGAAACGAGATAGATGTCCATCAGAGTGGCGTCGATCTCAAACCGTGCACACGGTCCGAAAACGTGCCGCCGCGATGAACCCATCACACCACGCATGCGGAGATTCCAGGTGGACGTGTCAACATTGCGTTTGGCGATAGATAGGTCCAGATTCAGCTCTTCAATAACGCGGTTGAACTGCCGATACGATGGCGCTTGATGAGGAGCGGGTTCGATTGGTACAGAGATACTGCCTTGTTGAACGTAGCCGGCACTGAAGTACTTCGTTTTGGTGTCGCGCCACGCTTTCATGCGCGATGTACCCCCCTTATAGAACTGAGTAATGCCGGCGACAATCCGTTCCCGGACATCGGCCACGGCAACACCGAGAAGGCTTGCATCGTCGGTTGACAGCAATCGATCGGGGCGCCGTCCACGTTTTGCAGATCCTGCTTTCTGCTTGCGTTCTTGTCGCGTTCCCTGTGGTCCGCAGAGATCATAGAAAGGGATGAGTGCAGCCTTGCTGTTCCCGTGCGCCCAGTAGCGATAGAGTGGTCGCCGTACCGATTTTGCGGCAATGCCAAGTTGCCTTGCCCGCAGGCTGATAATGCGACCACGAGCTTCGTCGTCAAAAATGTCTGGGATGTATTGCTCATCGACCAACGGAGCGATGATCGACCATAACCGGTCTCGCATCTCGACATACCTGGCGGGGATGGCGTCTAGGTCTCTCAATGCAAATGGGCGTGGCCGCATCTGCACAATAGCCAACAGCCCTGAATCCAAGGCCTCTTTGATCTTGCCGTAACAGAATGCGCGAGGCTGCTTGAGCTTCGGTTCGATGCCGATCATGACGATGAGATCGGCCGGTGCATCCAGCCAGAGTATTCTTTGAGGATGCGTGAACGTAGGAGAGCCAATGCTTGGGGTTGAAACTAAGACTTGGTTAAGCGCTAAGCTTTGTGGTGTCGCCATCATCTATCTCCGAGGCAAAGTGGCGCACATGACGCACGATGACGGGATGACGTGGTCCGATGTCTGCGGTCATATCGATCTCGATGAGATGTTGCCAAACGCAGTGACGAAACAGTCGGTCGGCGTCATGCCGGGTGAGCCGCAGTTCGTTCGCTGTTGCCTCAAGCAACACCTGCAGCGGGATATCTTTCATCCAGCGATGCTGTACGAACCGTAAGAATCGGGGGATGAGGGGTGTAAGGCATACCGGTTCGGGATACGCAAGGTAGCTTAGCCATTCGAGATTCATGATCCGAACGCGATCAAACTCACGTTCGGTAACCAAGGTCCACGGTATTCCGCGAGAAAGCCAGTACTCCTGTTCGAGTCGCAGTTTTTCGAGGACGCGTTTTCGTTTCCTGCTCTGAAGCTCACTTGACGATTTGATGCTGTATGCGCGGTGCTCGATTTTTCCCGAAGGCCCTCGAAGGGTCAGAAGAAAGTCGGTCGTGATAACCGTTAGCGTTGAAGTGCCGGGGTACTGGGGATGTCGTATGCCAAGCATTTCTGCGAGACCCGCGGTTTTTTCTTGCGGGAACAGTGGGAACTGTTCGCGTATGTCCAGCACCTCCTCGGCGAAATCGGCGTAAAGGAAGAAATGGAGTTCGATGTCAGACAGTAGATGATGGAGGCGGCTGGTGGTGAAACCCCACGGTCGACTCTTGCGGCCGCTGGATGGCACGTCTCGGATCGTGAGCCACGGTCGATAGCCGGGGCCTGTTCCCGTGCCAAGCCCAGCGTCCCGCCATCGCTCTACATCGATAGTCGTGATGTTGCGACGTTTTTTCATTGCTTGATCAGGCTAGTTCTACTTGGCTACGGCGGTTGTCGCAGGGTCTTACGTCTAACGGCAATCCTCGACCCTGAGAGGCAACTCGCTCAGCAGTAGTCGCCATGTGTCCAAGCTGCATCGTCGAGTTGACTCGACACGTCTATTTCTGATGGCGCCTTGTGCGCAGAGAGCTCGCTTCTCACTTTCTAAAAGCGTATCCCGATCGGATTAAATATGCAAAAAAAAGGTGCTTATATTTTTTTGTATCATTTTTGATATCTATTCATCATTAAAGTCCGGATTTTCTCGGGATTGTTGATTTCTAGTTTGGAAAAGGTTGCCTAGTCGGTTGCCATGATTTTTCAATAGACCCAACCCGGTTGATGTTGTATGGTTGAAGAACATAGCAACGCAGATTCCATCTCGCACGCAATTCTCCATGGCTGCCCAGCGTATCCACCGTCACCAATCAATCCTAGCGGTCGGTTTCGGCAGCCGCGCGTTCGCTCATCGTGAGCGAACCAGCACGCGAATAGCAGGCTGATCCCCAGCCCCTATTTGTCCCGGCATAGAGCCGGCTAGACATCTGCGGCGACACGCCGCCAGTTCGCGTATGGAGAAACATCTTGAACGTTCCCCGAAAGTCACCGGAGTACCCGCCCGGATTTGTTCCCTTGAGGGAGCTTGCCGTACTGCGCAGCCCGGCATCGTGGGCGCTACTCGTCCCGTCGACCACGTACACGGTCCTTGATGCTGCCGAACAAGCCAAAGTGGATCTTGCTGAGGTCAAGGAGGATGAGCCCGAATCCCGCTCGCCACAACCACCTACAGTCGCGGCGACAGAAGTAGTGCCGGCGCGCCGCCGGACCAGGGGCAGGCATATTCACGTCTTTGCACAGGAGGCGCTCGAGCAAGCCAGCGCAAACCTGCAAACGGCTGACCGCTATCAGCAGAAGCACGCAAAGGCATTGTTGGAGCAGGCTGCTGCCAACGATGGATACCGTGAACTGCCTCGCATCCACCCAGCCCTGAAGAAGCTCAAAGAAGCCCACAGCTCGCTGGGCAATCTGCGTGAGCCAATCCAGAAGTTAACGATTGATCTGACGCTTGCCGCTGCCATGCGGGCGAAAGACTTTCGTGTTCGACCGATTCTGCTGACGGGTGAGCCTGGAGTTGGCAAGACCCAGTTCGCGTTGCAGTTGGCCGAGATCTTGGGGGTGCCCATGCAGAAGTGGTCGGCTGGAAGCGCGCAGGCCAATTTCCAACTGACCGGCGGCGACAGCGCTTGGCGGAGCGCTCGGCCAGGGATGATCTTCGACATGCTGGCAAAAGGAAGCTCTGCGACACCCGTTCTCGTCCTGGATGAGGTGGACAAGATTGGCGATGATGGCCGCTACCCGGTCACTCCGGTGCTACTCGATTTGCTGGATACTGAAACGGCGTGCGCGTTCCAGGACGCGTTTCTACGCATGCCGTTTGACGCGAGCCGGATCATCTGTGTCCTAACAGCCAATGATGTCGACGCCGTGCCGCCCGCTCTCCTAAGTCGAGTGGAGGTGTTCGATATCCGCGCGCCTGACCCCGAACAAAGGCTGCAGATCATTCTGGCCGAGGCTCAGCGGTTGCAACGCGCAACGGGCCGTCGCATCGAGTTGGATATCCACGCTGCTGATGCCCTTGCCGAACGGAGTGATCTTGATCTTCGCAAGACACATCGTTTGGTACAAGATGCGTTCGCTACAGCGATGGCGTCAGGCAAGCTCATCGCCGTGCCGATGATGCCAAAGCGTGTCGGGGCACAATCGATCGGTTTCGTAGCGGGCAGCCGATCTAATGCAGGGAACTAGGAGTCGTCAACAATGAACCTCCTGATCCTGAGTGACCTCCATCTTGAGTTCTCGTTGCTCAACATCGACACCACTGGTGTCGATGTCATCGTGCTTGCTGGCGATATTCACCTCGGTACCCGGGGCATCCCGTGGATCGAAGCTCAGAGCAAAGGCCTTCCCGTCATCTATGTGCCCGGCAACCATGAGTTCTACAAAGGCGAGCACAGTCGAGTGCTTCGCGACCTGCGTGTGGCATGCGCGGCGACGCCGAACGTTCATCTGCTCGACATGGACAAGATTACGATCGGGGATGTGGAGTTTCTAGGTGCGACACTTTGGACAGATTTCGCGCTGTACCGTGGCACAGAACAGAGCGTACTTTCGGCAGAGGGCTATGCCGCGAGGGGCATGAGTGACTTCACGGGTTCGATCCGCTTTGAGGCGCGTGGCGTGTTCCGAAAGCTCCAGCCGAGGGACACGATTCAGATGCATATCGCTGCGCGACAGTGGTTGAACAATGAACTGATGGCTCCTGCGCAGCGTAAGCGCGTTGTTATCACTCACCACGCGCCATCAAGGCAAAGCGTAGCGCCCCAGTACCAGGATGACCCTCTCACGCCAGCGTACGCCAGTCGTATGGAAAGCGTTGTCCAGCTAGCGAACCTATGGATCCATGGTCATATGCATGACAGTTTTGACTACACCGTGGGGGAATGTCGGGTCGTCTGCAACCCGAGAGGTTATGCCCCCAAAGGAAGGGGTGCTGAAAATCTCGAATTTGATGCGGGGCTTGTTCTGAATTTCTGAGGGGGTGAGTCTGTTCCCATGCCTAGTGGTGCAATGGCTTGCGCGGCGGCGCCCCATCACCACACGCTAGGGCGAGCAGATTCAGGCTATGCTTAACCTCAAAAATCAGTCCTAAAGGGGGGGGCATGTCGAAATCGAACCTGGTTGAGCTTACGTCGAAAAGGGCACCTCGCAACACAGGAGCATTTGATGACCAGAATGCGATAGACAAATCTCGCACCGCCGAGATTGTGATTGCTCTGTGTGGGCCAATGGGTACGCCGCTGCATGAGGTGGCAAAAACATTCGAGAAGCTACTCAAAGGTACGGATTACAACTACGAGCATGTCTCTATCATCCGCCTCAGCGACGAGATCAGAGAACTCGCTGGCCTTGAAAACCAGAACTGCTCAACAAGGCAACTAATCGAAGCAGGGAATGAGTTGCGAAAGAAGCATGGCAATGCATACCTTGCTCGGATCGCAATCAACCAGATCACTATCGCGCGCGAAGGTCTGAACGTAGACCACAGTAAGGAGCAAGCTAGTCTTTTCGACGAAACCGACTCCGATGAGGATCTGAGGCCCATTTTCTCCATCCCGAGTTGCCACATCATCGATTCCATCAAGAACGTTGACGAACTTCGACTTCTGCGATCGGTGTATGGCGACATGCTGCATGTTATTGGTGTCTACACACCTATTGAGATGCGTATCGAGAAGTTGTCGAAACGTACCAACAGGGGGGATCACGTCCACCAATTAATCGATCGTGATTCTGGAGAGGAGGTCGACTATGGGCAGCAAGTGGGAGACACGTTTCCTCAATCCGATTTCTTCCTTCGTGCCGACGCAGGTACAGACTCGCAGTTGCACGCCAGGGTCAAGCGCTTCCTTGATTTAATGCTTGGAACACGTATTGCAACGCCCACACCAAATGAGCGTGCGATGTACGCGGCGTACTCTGCGGCGCGCAACTCAGCATGCCTATCTCGCCAAGTGGGAGCAGCGCTCATCGGCGAGAAAGGAGAAGTCTTGTCTGTGGGTTGGAACGATGTTCCTCGCCCGTTTGGCGGCCTCTACGAAGCCCAAGATGTTGCTGACTCTGTTGATGGAGATCACCGATGCTGGAACATAGACGGAGGTCACTGCTTCAATGATGAGGAGAAGGACCTCATCGCGAGTGCCGTGGTGGATCGCATGGTCGTCGGCGGGATCATCGATGACGCCAAGCGAGAAGACGCCTTCAAAATAATTCGCCGGGACAGCCAACTGCGTGGGCTGATCGAATTTTCGAGGGCGGTCCATGCCGAGATGCACGCATTGCTCAACGCGGGCGCAGTACATGGTTCACAAGTGCGTGGCGGCAAGCTGTTTGTGACCACTTACCCATGCCACTCATGTGCGCGCCATATTGTCGCGGCCGGAATTACAGAGGTGTACTTCCTCGAACCATATCGAAAGAGCTTGGCGACCAAGTTGCATGCCGACGCGATCACGGAGCGTGAAGGCGACAGCACAAAAGTCCGGATCTTGCCCTTCGATGGCGTAGCGCCTTCTCGCTTTCTGAAATTTTTCTCCACGCATGATGGAGGGCGAAAGGACCCAGTTAGCGGAAAGATGAGGGTGCGAGCGGCGTATCCTGTAACCGCCATCACCCTCGAGGCGATTCCAACGCTTGAGGCTTTGGCGGTCCGTAGTCTACAATCCCGCCAGCCACAGGCCACTCCTGCTGTCGGCGCTAGCGCCGGCCAGAATGATGGCTCAGACGAAGATAAGTGAGCACTTGCGGGGTTAACATGGATCGAGATAAGCAACTGCCGCTCAATTTCGGACCACCTCAAGAGCCTGTTACGGTTGGGGCTCTTGGGCAACACTCTGCCGGTCAGCATCTGCCGAACGCCGTAAGGACTGCAGACATTCTGCATTTGCCAAGCGCCGCTGACCGGGAGCGAAAGAGAGCATCGGAGCGAGAGGCGGAATTACTGGAACGTGTGCTACGTCGCGCGTGGCAGTTCTAAGTTCGACGAATCGAGGTCACCAATGGGGTGACCTCGATTGCTTTTGTGCTCCTGAACGTGCGTGACGTGTTGAGATGGGGTAACCGTTCCGGTCGACCAGATATATCCGCTGTTACAACGAAAAGCGGATCAAGATTTCACTGGGCTCTCTGAGCCAGTCGAATACCGCAGGAGCCTGGGAATCTTTGCTTAACCAGTCCAAGATTTCTGCCGCACCCCCCAACAGCAAGGCACGGAGGGGCGGCCGATTGTAAGGGTCACGAGTTCAGGTGACCCCGGCGATTTTCTTTTCTTCGTCGGTCTCGGGCGATTTGAGGAAATGCACGGTCATTGCCTTCGGGGCGCGCACCGTTGGGTTGGCGAAGAACGCAATCTCTATCCGTGTGAAGTCGTCAATCGACATGATGGCGCGGTACTCGTGTACGAACCGTCGATAGTCGGCCTCGATCTGAGCGGAGTAGCACATGCCCCGCTCCCGTCGTTGCTACTTCGTTGATCCGTTCGAAGTTGTGGCGGCCACGATGCCTAACCCAATGTAGATGGCCCCCGTCACGTACTTTCCAGCGCTGCGCGTCCTGCGAGAGTTGGCGACCATCTTTCCAATCTTGCTGGCCGCTGCGGCGTAAAGGATGTCGCTGAGGCCGCCAATCACGATCAGGATGACGCCCAGAGAGAAGATTTGAAGGGGGATGTTTCGAGAGCCCGGATCAACAAACTGGGGCAGGAAAGCGGCGATGAAAAGGGCAGTCTTTGGGTTCAGCAAATTGACGAGGAACCCCTTCTTGATGGATTCGCCCAGGCCGAGAGAGGTTTGACGAACGGCATCGGTATCGGTGACCGTTTTGGTGATCGACTTGACCCCCAAATAGACGAGGTAAGAGGCCCCGAGCAATTTGGTCACGCCTAAGAGGGTTGGTGACGCCATCAGCAGCGCGGTGATGCCTACTGCGGCAAAGGACACATGAACGAGTGTTCCCAGCATGATGCCGAAGCACGACGCAAGACCAAACTTGAAGCCCTGGTTGGCGCTTGCCGTCGACACATAGATGGTATTGGGCCCAGGTATGGCGACAACCAGTGCCACCGTTAGCAAAAAATAAGGCAAGACGGCAAAGTTGATCATTGCAGGGCTCCTATGGCGCGGCCGCGCGTCTTTATAACGCCGGCGTTCAATTGCTGAGTTCTCGGGATTCGTGGGCGCTGTTAGGCATTGAAGCATAGACATGTGCAGTATGGCACCCGGTCTCCGCTCTAGGGAACTGCTATACCGACATCCGAGGCATGAATAGATATGCTTGCGCACTCTGGCGCAGACTTGGCTCAACGGCGCCAAGGTGCAGGACTGAAGGCCTGTTTCGCGGCTTCAAGAAATACGCGTTGACGGATCGTTAGCCCTTGGCGTGTAGGCGTCAGCGCCATAACGGGCGCGGGTTCCAAGTGCCACGCCGGTAGCACCTTGACCAGTTTTCCCTCCGCAATGAGCCGTGCGCAATCCCACTCCGATCGCGCTACGACGCCGAGCCCGTTGACCGCCCAGTCCCTCACTACAGTGCCGTCGTTCGACGACAGCGCGCTGTTCAATCGAACCGTTACCGCTTTGCTTAGGCGTTTGCCAGCCGCGTCGTGTTGAGTGAAACGCAGACGGGTCACGTCTTCGTCGTTCTCCCGCAACGTCAGGTAGTCGTGCCGCGTCAGTTCCGATGGATGCTTGAGCTTCGACAGACTGCGCGCCAGCGCAGGGCTCGCACAAAGAATACGGTCGTTGGGGGCCAGGAAGTGTCCCACCCAGGATGACCCTTTGACGTGCCCGATGGATACGACGGCATCGGCACCGGACGCTGCTGCAAGCGGGCTTTCGACCAGGATCAGGGAGATCGCGAGGTTGGGATGCGAGCGGTGCAAGTCACGGACGAGCGGCCCTA
This sequence comes from Ralstonia psammae, assembly GCF_958405935.1. Taxonomy (NCBI): domain Bacteria; kingdom Pseudomonadati; phylum Pseudomonadota; class Betaproteobacteria; order Burkholderiales; family Burkholderiaceae; genus Ralstonia; species Ralstonia psammae. Next base: position 666,330 of record NZ_CATZBU010000001.1, on the reverse strand, counting down.
TATATTCGCGACCGAATCCGAACGGTGCCACGACGCGCAAATGGCCACTGACGCCGCTGGACTCTCCGGACACGCGTGACGGAATGGATTCGATCCTCTCTAGGATATCGATCGCCTCCTGAACAAGACGCTGGCCTTCATCCGTTAGCGAAATGCCTCTCGCGGCCCGCGTGGCGAGGCGCAATCCCATGCGTTCTTCGATCCGCTGAAGGCGCACTGTGACCGCGGGCGGCGTCAGGTCCAGCAACCTCGCGGCCGCAGCGAGTGACTGTGACACCCCCAATGCGCGAAGCAACTGCATATCTTCCAGCTGCAGCATTAAGTCCTCATTAATGAAGTATTCATTGGATATTAAACACGACAAAAAGAAATTTTTCTATAGTTTGGCGCATGAGCTCGGCAGCAGCGCTCGATATCCAAGGCCCCCGGGGGCGGCTTGGCGGGGGACTGCAATTGGACGGTTCTCAGGCTTGCCGACGCAATTTGGCGACGGTCCCTCTACATCAAGGGTTTCCATGGATCAGCAAGACACTGGCGCTCAAGCGCGTCGGACAGTAAATCCTTCCGGAATGGCATCTCCCGGCGGCCACTACAGCCATGTTTCGATTGCCAATGGGCTGGTGTTCGTGTCGGGCCAACTGCCGATCGACGCAGCGGGTACAAAGCTCACGGACAAGCCGTTTGAGGTCCAGGTTGAGCAGGTGCTGTCAAATTTGGCGGCTGCACTCTCAGGTGCCGGCAGCGATGTAACGAAGCTCGTCCAAGTCCGTGTCTATATCGTCGATATTGGGCAATGGGCGACCTTCAACGAGATCTACGCACGCTGGGCCGGCGATACCAGGCCCGCTCGCGCAGTCGTGCCAGTTCCGGCACTCCACTTCGGTCTGCAAGTAGAGGTCGAAGCCATCGCATTGGCATAGAAATTCTGGCTCGATCCACGCCCCGCGTATAGCGGCTGCGCTGACTGGCGAGGCATAACATGGGTAGGCTCAATGAAACAGGAATGCTTTGTAAGGGCACCTTCTTCCGCGACGACTCTTCGATATCGAGTGTTCGCACGGTCCGATATACCTGCAGCCCATGCGCTTTCAAAGGCGTTCGGCTGGGCACATAGGCCGGAAGATTGGCAATTTTCCGTAGACTGCGCGACGGGCGTCGTCGCGGAAGAAGGTGGTGTTGTCGTTGGTACAGCGTTGTGCTGGAAGTTCGGAACGGACCGCGCGTCTATCGGCAACGTCATCGTGTCCCCAAACCACCATGGCAGAGGCATTGGCCGCAAGTTGGTGGAGATGCTCATCGGAGAGTTGGGATCACGAGAAATTTTTTTGCATGCGACACAGGCGGGCCGACCACTCTACGAAAAGTTGGGTTTCACCGAGTGCGGTTCGCTGGAGCAGTATCAGGGGACCGTCGTCAATGCGACGCCTGTCGTTTTGCCCGACGGTGAGCGGATTCGGCTGGCAACGCCTGAGGACTTCCCCCACCTTGCCGACATGGCTTCACGCGCCTCCGGCCTGGAGCGCCGTGCGATTTTGTGCGCCTTGTTCAAGCTTGGGGACAGCGTAGTACTCGAACGTGGTGGCGAGATTATTGGATTCTCGGTGCTCCGCCGCTTTGGCCGGGGTTACGTCATTGGCCCCGTGGTCGCGCCGCATTCGAATGAAGACGTTCGCGCCATGGCACTGATCAGTCATTGGCTTGCGGGACAAGCCGGGGAATTCATTCGTATCGACGTCCCTTCCGGAGCTACTTTTGGGGGCTGGCTCAGCGAACAAGGATTGCACCGAGTCGATGTTGTTCCAAAGATGGTCCGCAACGCCCCTGCCGATGCAACTAGTGGCCTACCCGATCGGGCTGGCCGGTATTACGCGGTTATCAGTCAAGCTATGTTTTAGGCTGGGTCCAATGAATCGTTGCGGGACACGGCTGCCGGTTATTACGACGAGTTCTTTCCGCTTGCGTGCTCGAGGCTTGTGATGCATCTCCGTTCTTACTGGCTTGATACGTCGGAGTCGTTCGTTAGCCATTCCACTGAGCTACCAAGCGGGAACTGCGATGTGGTTGTGGTCGGTGGCGGTATCACAGGCACGGCGGCCGCACTGGCGCTCAGTAAAAAAGGCGCACGCGTCGTTGTGTGCGAGGCGGGAACCGTAGGACAGGCCGCATCAGGGCGCAATGGTGGCATGTGCAACAACGGCTTCGCGCAGGACTACGCTTCGCTGTCGCAGCGTATTGGCACGGAGCTAGCCAACCGGTTGTATGTGGCGTTCGACGCGGGTGTCGACACGGTCGAGCGTCTGGTCAGGGAGGAGTCGATTGATTGCGATTTCGCCCGCCACGGAAAGATCAAGCTCGCCGCCAAGCCAGAGCACTTCGACAAGCTCGCACGAAGCCAGGCGTTGCTGGCGGCGAGCGTTGACCCCGACACACGCATTGTGACGAAGGCCGAGCTTCGAGATGAGATCGGCTCAGACCGTTATCACGGCGGACTGATTTTCGAGAAGAGTGCCGGAATGCATGTCGGTCGCTACGTGCGAGGTCTTGCCAACGCCGCGCAAGCGCGCGGGGCACACGTTCTCGAGCATACGCCGGTCCTGGCTTTAGAAAAGACGTCAGGCAACGCATACGTGGTGCGCACCCCGCGCGGGCAAATTCGCGCGCAACAGGTATTGCTGGCCAGCGGGGTTTCTCAAGTCGGGCCATTCGGTTGGATTCGACGCCGGATCGTGCCTGTCGGCGCTTTCATCATCGTCACGGAGCCTCTGCCGTATGACCAACTGGCCCGGTTGATGCCGGCCCGGCGCATGGCGACCGACACCAAGAATTTCGTCAACTTCTTTCGTGTCACGCCCGACCATCGGCTGCTGTTTGGTGGCCGCGCGCGGTTCGCAACATCCAATCCGACGTCGGACGAGAAGAGCGGTCTGATCCTGCGCCAGCAGATGGCCACGGTGTTTCCCGAACTGGCCCGTGTGCGCATCGACTACTGCTGGGGCGGCATGGTCGATATGACGGCCAACCGGCTGCCGCGCGCTGGTCAGCGGGAAGGCGTGTACTACTCGATGGGATATAGCGGTCACGGCACCCACATGGCCACGCTGATGGGCACGCTGATGGCTGAAATCATGGAAGGACATGCCGATCTGAATCCATGGAAGGACTTTGAGTGGCCTGCCATCCCTGGCCACTTTGGCAAGCCGTGGTTTTTGCCGTTCGTTGGCACGTGGTACCGACTTATGGACACACTGAGATGAGTTCACCTGTACGTCACCTGGCGCAAGCCGGAAGGTTGGATCGGTTCTTTATTGGCGGCAAATGGGTTGTGCCTCAGGGCAGTGATCGAATTGCTGTCATCTCGCCGTCTACCGAAACGGCGCTCTGCGAGATTCCGCTCGGCAACGCGCATGATGTCGATCGGGCGGTGCACGCCGCCCGCATCGCGTTCCAGACGTGGTCGGCGACCTCGCCGCAGGCGCGCGCAGCGCTACTGAACAACGTTCATGCCTTGCTGCTGGAGCGGGCCGAACTGTTCGCCACAGCGCTCGCAGCGGAAATGGGTGCACCGATCAGCTACGCGCGCGCCGCGCACGTGCCGTTGGCGGCGGAACATATCAGGGTGGCGCGCGACAACCTCGCGAGTTATCCGTTCCGGACCCAGCGCGGAACCACAGCGATCACGCGCGAACCCATTGGCGTGTGCGGACTTATTACGCCCTGGAACTGGCCGATCTATCAGATCACGGCGAAGGTCGGCCCAGCATTGGCCGCCGGCTGTACCGTCGTCCTGAAGCCGAGTGAGCTGTCGCCACTGAGCGCCTTGCTTTTCGCAGAGGTCATCGCGGATGCTGGCATTCCTGCCGGCGTTTTTAACCTCGTGAGTGGCAGCGGCGCGGAAGTCGGCGCATCACTCGCTTCGCACCCTGAAGTCGACATGGTGTCGATCACAGGTTCGACGCGCGCTGGCGTGCTGGTCGCACAGGCCGCCGCGCCGACCGTCAAGCGAGTGGCGCAGGAGTTGGGCGGCAAATCACCCAATATTGTGCTGCCTGATGCCGATCTGCCGCGTGCCGTCTCAATGGGCGTGGCCGGGGCGTTCCGGAACATGGGTCAGTCTTGCAGTGCGCCGACCCGCATGATCGTGCCGCGCGCGGCCTTGCACGAGGTGGAGGCGCTGGCCGTTGCAGCAACGGAGCAGATGGTTGTCGGAGACCCGTTCACCCAAACCACGACGCATGGTCCGCTCGCCAATCGTGCCCAGTTTGACCGGGTGCAGCACATGATCGAAGCGGGCATCGACGAGCAGGCAAAGCTACTCACGGGCGGCCCGGGCAGGCCATCGGGATTCGGCGCGGGCTTCTATGCGCGACCGACGATCTTCTCCGAAGTTCGCACCGATATGACGATCGCCCAGCAGGAGATCTTTGGGCCCGTTCTTGCCATCCTTCCTTACGACACGGTCGAAGAAGCCATCACCATTGCGAACGACACGGTCTACGGACTGGGTGCGCATGTGCAAGGCACGGACAAGGAGGTGATGCGTGCAGTAGCCGCGCGCATCCGGTCGGGGCAGGTGCATCTGAACTATCCGGCGTGGGATCCGCAGGCGCCGTTCGGCGGCTACAAGCAATCGGGCAACGGCCGCGAGTATGGCGTCGAGGGCATGGAAGAGTACATGGAAGTCAAGTCGATCCTCGGCTTCTACGATTAGAACAGCGGCCACGCCTGACGCTGTGACGGCGCAGACGTGAAGCAGCTTGCATGACACAGGTGTTGAGATTGGAAACCCCTACAACCCTTGAGCCGTTACTACGACAGCATCATTCGCACTGGGCGAAACTGCGACGCGACCTGCATGCCCATCCCGAGCTGCGCTTTGAAGAGCACCGAACGGCGGATGTCGTCGCGCGTGAGCTTGAGGATATCGGCTATAAGGTTGTGCGGGGCCTGGGTGGCACGGGCGTGGTAGCGAGCCTGCCGGGCGCTACACCGGAGCGAGGAATCGTCCTGCGGGCAGATCTGGATGCGTTGCCCATTCGCGAGGCCAATGCCTTTGCTCATGCATCCGTCCAGGAAGGTGTCATGCATGCCTGCGGGCATGACGGCCATACCGTGATGTTGCTGGGGGCGGCTCGTATCCTGAAGGAAATGCCACAACTGCCCGGCACGGTTCATTTTGTGTTTCAGCCCGGAGAAGAAGGCGGCGCAGGCGCGCGGAAGATGATCGACGATGGGCTGTTTGAGCGATGCCCGACGGAAGCGGTCTTCGGCATGCACAATTGGCCTGGCTTGCCGGCCGGGCAATTCGGATTGCGCACGGGCCCCATCATGGCCGCTGGCTCGCGATTCAGGATCACCGTCACGGGCAAGGGCGCCCACGCCGCACAGCCGCACCTGGGCCTCGACCCGATACCGCTGGCGTGTTCCATGGTGCTGCAATGTCAGACCATCGCTGCGCGGCAGAAGGATCCTGCAGATCCGGCCGTCATCTCGGTCTGCATGTTCAACGCGGGCGACACGGACAACGTCATACCCAGCCGCGCCGAGTTGCGGGGCACGATCCGCACGCTGTCGTCGGACTTGCTGCAACGGCTGCAAAGTGACATCGAGCAGATGTGCAATGGGCTGGCCGCTGCCTATGGCGCGCAGGTCGAAGTCACATTCTTCCAGTACTACCCCGCCACCATTAATACGCCGGACGAGACGGCGCTTTGCGAGGCGGTCATACGCGAGACGTTTGGCGGGGCACGCCTGCACCGCGACGTGCCGCCCAACATGACGTCCGAAGACTTCGGTTTCATGCTCGAGGAGCGACCGGGCACATACGTGCTGATCGGCAACGCCTCGAGGGGATGCGCTGCGCCGGGCCTACACCACCCGCAATACGACTTCAACGACGACATCATTCCTGCCGGTGTGCTGTATTGGGTTGCTCTGGCGCAGCGTTACTTCGGCACGCCGGGGCACCAAGGACTGCGCGAGGAATAGCGAAGGAAAACGTCCGTTCGCGACTGGACTGCCATGCACTGGAGCCCAGGCGCTCGGTGTCACATTTGCCCGTGAAGGGGCCTGCGTTTCCGGCAGGTCCCAGCGGGGTATTTGCAAAACCAATACACCACATAGGAGGAACAACATGACCAGAGCAATCGTGCTGCACCGTGCCGGAGGCGAGCCTTTTTCCACGTCCTTCAGCAAGGCAGCCTTTGGCGAAAATGACCCTTTCGCGCAGCAGCGCGAAATCGCGTGGAGCGGTGCCGATTCGATGGCCGCTGGCCGTATCAGCTTTGTGGGCGAGCTGGATGTACATAGCTTTCCTCACATTGAAACGATTGTTGTCGTAGAGGGGGAGCTGACGCTTGAAGTGGCTGGTGGTACCTCGCTGGTACTCGGTCCGCAAGGCGGGGCGGTCATCGGCGCAGGTACGGCGCTGCGCGTCAAGGCGCAGTCGCCTGCGCAGTTCGTATTCTGTGCGGCCGCCAGCAAGGGGCCAGCGCTGCCGGGTCTTTTTCCGCTTCGCGTCGATGCGGATTTCAAGCCGTCATCGTCACTACCAGCGGAGGTGCTTCTCGGTCCGGCGCCGCAATGCCGCAGCGACAACGTCTTCACCGATGAGGGTATGGAGTACCGTGCGGGTACGTGGGATTCGACGCCGTACCATCGGATCATTCGTCCACATCGTCAGAACGAGTTCATGCAACTTCTTGCCGGTGGTGTGCGGTTCGCCTCGCCTGACGGCAGCGTTCTGTCGCTGAGCGCTGGCGACGCGCTGTTCGTGCCGCAAGGTGCAGCGATCGGGTGGGAAAGCAGCGATCGCGTGGCCAAGTTCTACGTGACACAGAACGTCCAGGCCTTAATCGAGCGAGCATAATCATGTCCCCTCCGCTGCTCTTCATAGAGTCTTCCCCTACGCTGCCGACAGCCGCAGATGTGGTCGTGATCGGCGGGGGCATCATCGGCGTATTTGCTGCCTACTACATGGCCAAGCGAGGAGTCTCAGTCGCCTTGGTCGAAAAGGGACGCATCGGCGCCGAGCAGTCGAGTCGCAACTGGGGCTGGTGCCGGCAACAAAACCGCGATGCTCGCGAGTTGCCTCTGGCAAGCAAGAGCCTTGATCTGTGGGAACAGTTCTCCATCGAGTCTGGCGAAGACGCCGGGTTTCATCGCTGCGGGCTCCTGTATCTCAGCAACGATGACGAAGAGTTGGCACGTTGGGCGAGTTGGGGTGAGTTTGCAAAGACCGCAGGCGTGACAACATACATGCTCGACGGCCGGCAGGCTGCTGAAAGGGGTCGAGCGACCGGCAAGTCCTGGAAAGGCGGGGTCTTCTCGCCTACCGACGGAACAGCCGACCCGGGGAAGGCTGCGCCCGCTGTGGCAACGGCACTTATGAAGCTCGGCGGCAGCGTCAATCAGCAGTGTGCGGCCCGTGGCATCGAACTGCAGGGCGGGCACGTTAGCGGGGTGGTTACGGAAGCGGGGGTCATCAAGACCAAAACCGTTGTGCTTGCAGGTGGCGCCTGGGCGTCGGCGTTCTGCCGGCAACTCGGTGTCCGTTTCCCTCAGGCATCGATTCGCCAGTCCATCCTGAGCGTATCTCCTGTGGACGATCCCTTGCCGGACGCGCTGTTTACAGCGGGGATATCCGTTACACGCAGGAACGATGGCCGCTATGCCCTCGCCATCAGCGGCCGCGCGCGCGTGGACGTGACGCCGCAGTTTTTGCGGTTTGCACCCCAGTTCGTGCCGATGTTTGCCAAGCGGTGGCGGAGCCTCCTGCCCGGTGGGCTGGAAGGCGTCCGCGGCGGGCATGAGACGCTGAAGCGATGGCGGCTTGATGCGCCGACACCCATGGAGCAGGTGCGGATTCTTGATCCGAAGCCCGATCCGGCCACGATCCGGGAAACGCACCGGCGCGCTGTCAAGCTGCTACCCCAGCTCCGCGATGCGAAGGTCACTCATGCCTGGGCCGGTTTCGTCGATAGCACGCCCGATGGTGTTCCAGGCATTGGTGAAGTCCCCGGTATCCCGGGCTTGATTTTGGCAGCCGGATTCTCCGGTCACGGTTTTGGCATCGGTCCTGGCGCGGGTCACTTGGTTGCCGATCTTGCCACCGGTGCGAATCCGATCGTCGACCCGCGGCCGTATCAGCCCTCCAGATTCGGTAAATCCGCTTGGGGAAAGGTCGCCGATTTCTAAGCGATGCTTGCGCATTGAGCGCAGGCGTCATTCCGCAATAAAGGTACCCAACGGTGAGCTTTCTCCCTCACCGTTGACGCCTCCAGTTAGCGGCAGGATGTGCGGGGGGGCTGGCGACCCGTCGTTCCTTCGCCGATGAGAGGCAAGTTCACGATTGACTGTTGAGGAACCCATGAGCGATTTTCGCAGTGACACCGTCACCCTGCCCACTCCTGCTATGAAGCAGGCAATGATGGAAGCGCCGCTCGGTGACGACGTAGTAGGGGAGGATCCGACTGTCAACCTCCTACAGGAAACTGCTGCTGCGATGCTTGGCTTCGAAGCGGCACTGTTCGCGCCCAGCGGCACGCAAACTAACCTGATCGCGATGATGACGCATTGCCAACGCGGCGACGAAGCCATCGTAGGCCAGCAGTGGCATACCAATCGCTGGGAAGCCGGCGGTATGGCGGTGCTCGGCTCCATTCAGCCGCAGCCACTGGAGCACCAGCCCGACGGCACCATCGCCCTGCACGACATCGAAGCCGCCATCAAGCCTGACGACCCGCATTTCGCTCGCACGCGCCTCGTCGTGGTTGAAAACACGTTTGGCGGCAGAGTACTGCCCATGCAGTACATGCACGACGTCGCTGCCTTGGCGAAGCGTCACGGATTGCGTTCGCACATCGATGGGGCACGTCTCTGCAACGCCGCGGTGGCGCTCGCCGATGGCGGCGATCCGCTGCAGCGTGCGCGTGAACTCTGCGAAGGTTTCGACTCGGTATCGCTGTGCCTCTCAAAGGGACTCGGTGCGCCGGTGGGATCGCTGCTGCTGGGCTCGCACGATTTCGTCCGCCAGGCGACGCGCGTTCGCAAGATGCTGGGCGGCTCCATGCGTCAGGCCGGATTGCTCGCCGCGGCTGGCTTGCACGCGCTGCAGCACCACGTGCATCGCTTGGCCGACGACCATGCCAATGCGGCCATGCTGTCGCGCGGGCTGGCCGAAGCTGCAGAGGGCAATGCTCGATTGCGCGGCCGCTTCAGGGCGCATCCGGCGCAAACCAATATCCTGTTCACCGACATCGATCCGACTATCGCTGACGACTTTTTTGCTCATCTTGAAGCGAGCGACATCAAGGTGAAAAGCGGTGTCTATCGTGGTGAAGAAGGCGCCATGCGCCGCATCCGCTGGGTCACACACCTCGATGTGAGCAGCGCAGATGTCGAGCGCGCTATCAAGGCGACTGCATCGTTCTGATTGCGTCACCAACATGGTTCCATCGGAAATAAACCGATGGAGCCAGGCATCTTCTCAATTGGAGCAGAGCACCGCATCCGCTTGCCTGCGAATACAAAAAGGAAGCGCCGCCCTCTCGGCCTTTGTGCGAGAGGGCGGCGCAACGATCATGCCGATGCGTGGCTGTCAGAAGCGCGTGCGCATCCCCACTCCTACACCTGTCCGGTTGTTTGCCCCGCCAAACGTTCCCAGAGGACTGTTCGGATCGGTAATGGACGCAGCGCTCAGCCGGCTGTAGTCCGCCTCAACATACACATCCGTGCGTTTGGACAAGCTGTACATCGCCACCAGGTAACCCGTCTGCACGATGCCCGAATTGCCCTGCGCCACGCCCTCAACGTTGTCACGCATGTACGTGGCGATGAACCGCATCGCAGGTGTTGCCTGATACGTCACGCCCACCGCACCGAGCCGATCGTGGCGACGCGACGTTTGCGTGTTGGCACCCAAGACGGTATTGGCATTGCTGCCAATGCTGGTGTTGGCAAGCGGCGTTGAGGTTCCGCCCGCACCGATGGCAAAGCCCGCATCACGGCGCGAGTCGATGTAGTAACCGTGCAGCGTGATGCTGCCGAACGTATACTTCGCACCGGCTGTCCAGAGCACCAGGTCATTGCCGTTCGCGTCACGAGACTGTTGGCCAGCGCCACCGATCTTCAGACCGCCAACGTCGTACGTTGCCGCCAACTGCATCGTCCGGCCGCGACTCGCGTTGCCCGCTTGCTCCCCAAGCGAGTATTGCCCATTCACCTTGAAGCCACCCCACTGGTTCGAGTAGTCCAGCGTGTTGTCATAGCGTAGACCGGTCAGTCCGCTCTCCCAGCTGTCTTCGGAATAGTTGCCCACGCCGATCGGGTCGACATCGCTGACGAACGAGTAGGTCGCGCCATATTGCCGCCCGAGCTTGAGGGTGCCCAAGGTGCTGTTGGAAAGGCCGACCCAGGCCTGCCGGCCGAACAACTGACCTTGTTGACCGCTCTTGCCCGTATCGCTGGCGAAGCCGCTTTCGAGCGTGAAGATGGCCTTGTTTCCGGAGCCGAGGTCTTCTGCGCCGCGCAGGCCCCATCGCGGTCCATTGAAGGCGCCGTCGCTCAGCGCGATCTGGCTCCTTGGCCCGTTCGCGCTAGGCTGGTTGGTCGTGTAACGAATGGAAGTGTCGATGACCCCATAAAGCGTGACGGAGCTCTGCGCCAGGCTGCTCCCGGCGGCGCAAAGCAGCGTCGATGCAATTGCACACTGCGTGATTCTCATTTTGTGGCCCTTAATAGTTGTGGAATACAACTGGAAAGCGTGGCCCCTTTTTGTGGAGGCTCTGATTTCAGGGTGCGTGCTGGCCGGGATGTCGCCCGGGCATGGAGACACACAACCTCGAGGAGAACGAAATGCAGGGTCGCGGCTGATTGAAATCAGCCGAAAGCTGATGTGCTGCTTGCTTACCGGCAACGTCCGCCGGCATGGCTTCAGCCACCGGCGGATGGGCGAGGGCGTTTAGCGTAGGTACGTGACGTTGCGTGATGAGTCCGCCCCGTATCTGCCGGGCAACCGATGGTCGATGCTTGACCGACACATCGGCATCACGCAGTCACACCTTCGATATTGAAGATCGTATTGATCTGGGCTGACAGACGGCGATCGACAAACGCTTCCTGGAACAGTGCGCTGCCCACAGTGAAACCCCACGTGTTTGCTTGGATCATGGCCTTCACGCGGGCTTCGCGGTCGATACTGCCTGCGGCAATGACCGGTACGCCGACCGCCTGAACAACACGCTTGGTCAGTTCGGCCGGATCGCCTTCACCAGCAAAGCGATATGCGAGCAGGTCCAGGCCGTGTACGCCGGGCATTGATGCAATGCGGCGAGCGTCCTCGACGATCTCGTCCATCGTGCCCTGGAGCACAGTGGGATGGCCAACCGTGTGGCCGGCGAACGGAAAGTACTGAATTGCCGACCCGCGCAGCAGCGACAGCCCGTCTTCGACGTGCCGCCCACCCAGCAGGTAGTCCACGCCGATCTCGAGTGCGGCAGTGATCGATTCCAGCTCCGCCGCGCGGCTGGTTGCGACGACTTCCAGCATGACTTTGCGGCCATCCGCGCGGATTCGCTGCGCGAGTTCCTTCAGCGCGGTGATGGGCAAGCCGACGTCCTTGAAGCCGACGTAGTGTAGGGGGCTGTCGCGCAGGTTGTCGTAAGTGGCAATCGCGTCGCTGACGGTAGCGTCGTTTTCGGTCAGCATCAGGATGAAGTGGGACACATCAGGCTCCGGTAGAAAAAGTGTGGCCCGCTTGCGGGCGAACGAACTGGTGAGCGGTGCGCAAGGCAAGTTGCAGGCTGGCCGGGTCGGCAATGCCCTTTCCTGCTATATCGAAAGCGGTGCCATGGTCTGGGCTCGTGCGCACGAAGGGCAGACCGACAGTGATGTTCACGCCGTCCTCGACACCTGCAAGCTTGACGGGAATCAGACCCTGGTCGTGATACTGCGCAACCACGATGTCGAAGCGCCCACGGCTGGCGTTCATGAATACGGTGTCGCCGGGCCACGGCCCGCTGGCATCAATGCCTTCGGCTTGCGCGAGCCGGATCGCGGGGGCGATGATGTCGAGGTCTTCGCGGCCGAACAGGCCGCCTTCGCCCGCATGCGGATTCAATCCGGCGACCGCCACGCGTGGGCGTTCGATACCGAGATCGCGCATGGCTCGGTGTGCGAGGCGGATGATGCGTAGTTCACTCTCGACCGAGAGTTTTGCGATGGCGTCCAGCATTGAGCAGTGGACCGTCACGAGAATCGTGCGCAGCGTCGGATTGACGAGCATCATTGCGTAATCGCGGGTGCCCGACAGGTCCGCCAGCATTTCGGTGTGTCCGGGATACGGCACGTGTGCCGCCCCAAGTGCTTCCTTGTGAATTGGGGCCGTACAGATGCCTGCGATGTCGCCCCCGACCGCGAGCTCGATGGCCATACGGATTGCATTGAACGCGGCCTCTCCTGCAGCGGCACTGACAGCGCCAACGGCAAGGTCCTCTGGCAGTGCGGCCGCGCCAGGCACCTGCAAGACTTCCAGCACGCCGGGCTCTGGTGCGACCTCTGCTACCGAATTGACCTCGCGTATGGTGAGTTGGACGTCAAGTGCGGCGGCCTGTCGGCGTAACACACCTGCATCGCCGATCACGAATGAGGGCTGCTCAACGCAGAGCGCCGCATTGGCAAACGTCTTGACGATGATTTCCGGCCCGATGCCGGCCGCATCGCCCATCGTGACGGCGATCAGTTTCTGCTTCATGACTTTGTCCCGGCCAGTAAGTGGATGCAGGTCAGCAGGGCTTCGTCGTCTCCGAAGCCCCCTGCCTTTGTGATCATGGGGAATGTGCGGTCAGCGGTTTGGACCACGGCTAGGGGCACCCCAGGCATGACCTCGCGGCACACGTGCAACGATACGGCCGGCAACGCATCGATAATGCGGCGCGCGGTCTCGCCGCCGGTTACGACGAGCCCGTCGCATTGACCGCTGGTAATGCCATCCGCAACTTGCTGTACCAGCTCACGCAATGCAGCCTGTGGCGGAGTGCCGATAGGCAGACGGGCTTCGCTAGTTGTAAGCACGTGGACTTTGCACGCTGTTCGCGCGACGGCGAGTTGCCTGCGTGACCGCGGATTCATGCTTCCGACGACGAGCCACGGATGGCGTGCCGACGGCACATCTGACGCTCCTGCAGAGCTGCCGCTGTTGCGGCGATCGGCCGGTGTCCATCGCGAGTTGGGGAGGACGCGGGCAAGCCCGCGCAGCAAGCCTGTTGAACCGGCGAGGAGCACATCAGGTGCTCCCGCGAATCGAGCAACGATCGCATCCAGTTCCGCTTCAGTACGTGCATCCACGACCACAGCGTCATGCACGTCCAGCAGCGCCCGAGCATGCGCTGCGTCATTTGCGATCTGTACGTTGACGCCGTGCGCCTGGAACAGCACGGGGATGCTGGACTCGCGCACCGGCAGCGTGGGGTCACGCCCGAATGCGGTTTCGTGGACGGGCACGCCGTCCACCAGCACCCGTCCTGCTTCGAGCGTGCGTCCAGCGGAGGGGAAGGCGGGCGCGAGCAGAAGCTTGCGCCTGCCGGAAGCGGCAAGCGCGCGCACGCAGTCATGTGCCACGCGACCCCGCAGCGTCGAGTCGAATTGCAGCGTCAGCACCTCGGCATCGCGCCATGCCGTTGCTGCGCGCGTGACGCCGTCGTGGTCGCTCGAAAGAGGTGATTCGCGCGAATCGGTGTCAAGGCTGACGACCTCCGCACTATCGCAGCCGTCGGGTCGGACGAGGACTGCGGTGTTCCAGCCCCGCTCGGCAAAGCAAGCTGTTCCGTCCAGCGCGCTGGTGAAATCGTCAGTAATGATGCGGATGCGCATGGCGATCCCGTGTTATCTTTGGTTCATCAATTCTGACGATTTGTACAGAATTTTTAAGAACCAAAATCGGAGCAATTTGGCGCGTTTATGGTTGCAAATCACTCGTCGAGGCAGCCGCTGCCTGCGCTCGTCGCCCTCGAACTGGACCGGGTTTCAGGTGGGCCGGTTTCCCGCCAGATTGCACGGCAATTGCGCGAAAAGATCGCCAGCCATGTGGTGCCGGCAGGCACCCGGCTACCCCCGAGCCGCGACCTCGCGACCCAGCTGACGGTGGCCCGCAACTGCGTTGTCGATGCATACGACGAACTAATCGCCGAGGGCATCCTGGAGGGGCGCGGACGTCACGGCACCTTCGTTGCCACAAGCGTGTCTTCTGTCCCTGCCACGGCGATACAGCCGGCTTCGACTCCCTTACTGCTGGCACGAATAGGCGAGGTCCTGCGGAGGGAGCCTGAACCGCCGGAGGGTTCCGGGCATGACTGGCGGCCTGGACAGGCCAACGCGCGGACCCTGCCGCTTGAGGTATGGCGCAACGCCTGCCGTGAAGCCGGGCGCCATTTGCCGCCCCAGAGCTATGGCGATCCGCGCGGAGAACCGGGGCTTAGACGCGCGATCGCGGAATGGCTGGGCGAACACCGATCCGTCAACGTTGGGGCGGAACAGATTGTCGTGACGCATGGCACAGGTCATGCCCTGCAGCTTGCGGCGCATGCACTTCTCAAGCCGGGTGACCTGTGCGCGACTGAGGATCCAGGTTACGCCGGTTCGACGTCGGCCTTCCTTCGCTGCGGTGCATCGCTGCGCTACGTGCAAGTGGATGCTGAAGGCGTTCTGGTTGAGAGGATTGCGGGAGACGGCGCCGTGCCTGTCCTTGCCCACGTAACACCGGCGCATCAGTACCCGATGGGAGGGCGGCTGTCGGGGCCGAGGCGCAGAGCGCTCGTCGAACTTGCGCGTGCGCACCGGATGCTCATCCTGGAGAACGAATACGACTGCGAGTTCCATTACGCAGGAACGAACCATCCACCGATTTTCAGCCACGCGCCGGAAAGCACGCTGTTGCTGAACACATTCGCCAAGGCTGTCAGCCCCTCGCTACGGCTGGGCTTCATCGTCGCGCCTCCCGCCGCCGCCGCAGCGCTGGCTGGGCTTGTCGAACGGGAGCGTGCACATGTGTCGTGGCCGGTGCAGAAGGTCGTTGAAACCCTGCTGGTGTCTGGAGAGCTAGATCGACACCTACGCAGGGTGCGGCGGCACTATGGGGATATGCGGAATGCCATACGCGAGCGGCTGGCGCCCTACGCCGACGTGGTGACATTGGCTGGCGACGAGGGCGGGCTGCACGTGGTCATCTCGGGCCGAAACCCTGCGTGGGATCAGGTCTTGCGAGCCGCATTGCGCTCCCATGGCGTCGTCTTCAATGATGTTCGGGATTTCACCGCGCGTAGGTCAGACCCCGGCGGCTTTCTGCTTGGATACGGGCATATGGATAGCCAGGCACTGACGCAGTCGCTGGACGTGCTCGAGGCGTGCATCCAGGGAGTTGCACCCCTCAGACGTCGGCCGCGATGAGCACACCCGGCTCTTCATTCGAGATTGCCCTGGCACAGGTACTTGATCGACAGGTAATCATCGAGGCCGTACTTCGACCCTTCACGCCCGTAGCCGGACTCTTTCACACCGCCGAAGGGTGCCGCTTCGCTCGAAAGCACACCTTCGTTGATGCCGACCAGCCCCGCTTCCAGCAGACGAGCAATACGCTCTATACGGCGGAGATCCTGGCTGTAGAAATAGGTTGCCAGCCCGAACGGTGTGTCGTTGGCGGCGTGGATTGCCTGCGCTTCGTCATCGAAGCGGAACAGCGGAACCACCGGGCCGAAGGTTTCCTCGCAGCTCAACCGCATATTGGGCGTGGCGTCTGCTAGCACGGTGGGCGCGTAGTAGTTCTTGCCAAGCTCTGGTAACCGCTTGCCACCAGTGAGTACCCGGGCGCCGTGGTCTATTGCGTCCTTGACATGACTTTCGATCTTCTCGACGGCGCGCGCATTGATCATGGGCCCGATGAGTGCATTCGGATCGGTTGCTGGCGCAACCTTCAGCGCGGCAACGCGCGTTGCGAGGAGGTCGGCAAACTTCTCGTAGACCGGCGCTTGTACATAGACGCGATTCGGCGATACGCATGTCTGACCGCCGTTGCGGAACTTGGCCGCCATGAGCCCCGTCACCGCAGCTTCGAGGTCGGCATCCTCGAACACGATAAAAGGTGCATTGCCTCCCAGCTCGAGCGACAGCTTTTTTAACGTGCCAGCTGACTCCTGCGCGAGATATTTGCCCACCGGCGTCGAGCCGGTGAACGTGATCTTGCGTACGCGGCCGTCGTCCAACCACGCTTTGACCGAGCCGACTGCGTTGTCGCGCGACGCGCTGATGAGATTCAACACACCAGCAGGAACGCCGGCTTCGTGCGCCAGGAGCACCAACGCCAGCGCAGTGAGGGGAGTGTCTTCCGCGGGCTTGCCGACCACGGTGCAGCCGGCCGCGAGTGCCGGCGCGATCTTGCGCGCGATCATCGCGAGCGGAAAGTTCCACGGCGTGATTGCCGCGACAATCCCCACCGGCTCCTTGATGGCTGTCATGCGTTTGCCGCGCTGCTGCTGGGGGATGACATCGCCGTAGATGCGCGTGGCCTCATCAGCGAACCAAGCGACGTAGGATGCACCGTACATGACCTCACCGCGACCTTCTGCGAGCGGTTTACCCTGCTCTAGCGAGATGAGCCGAGCCAGCGAATCAGTGTGCTCGAGGATGAGGGCGTACCAGCGACGCAAAACAGTGGCACGGTCCTTCGGCAAGGTATCTCGCCAGCCAGGGAAGGCGCGCGCGGCGGCGTCAGTTGCGGCGCGGGCATCATCGGGGCCGCTGTCCGCGACTTCTGTGATGACCTTGCCCGTTGCGGGATCGGTCACGGGAAAGCGCTTGCCGCTCGCTGCAGGAACCCACTGGCCGTCGATGAAATTATCGGCACGAATCAGATCGCGCAGTGAATATGATTTTGTCATGGGATCAACGTTGGTTTCGTGTCAAAAAAGGAGATGAACAGCGGTGAAGACACAACACACGGAAGAAATGCTCCGGATTGTGTGCGTGGAGTAGTGTCGATTCGCGGGGGAAATGCAGATCCATTAGGCGCGAAAGCCAGAATCGCAAGGCTGCCGCTCGGAGCACGGCAGGCAAGTGGCGATGCTCCTGTGGAGTCAACGGCCGAACCACTTCGTAAGCCTTGACGAAGGCGTTGGCCGCCGCCGGCAGCAGTGCTCCAGATGGATGATCGATGCACCAGTCGTTTAGACACACTGCTACGTCGAAGATGAATGTGTCGGTTCCAGCAAAGTAGAAATCAAAGAAACCCGACAGCGTCTGTGCGCCAGCTTTGTCGTTCGACTTAGATCCATCGGCGAACAACACGTTGTCGCGAAACAAGTCGCCGTGGACTGGGCCACGAGGCAAGTTCTGGTACAGGTGATCGTTGGCCAGGGTCTGCTGGAACCGCAACTCGTCAAGGAGCGTTTCGCGTTTGCTGCCGTCGAGAAACGGCAGGATCTGATCTGCGGCGTGAAACCACCAACCGTAGCCGCGCGTTGGGAACTGCTCCAGCCCAAAATCCCGACCAGCCAAGTGCATGCGTGCAAGCATTGCTCCGACTTGCGCGCAATGGTGCGGCGTCGGTGCCGGGCAATGCTGTCCCTCCAGCCTCGTCACAAGGCAAGCCGGTTTCCCGTTCAGTCTGAAGACAATCTGCCCATTGCGATCGGTTTTGGGCTCCGGAACGGGTATTCCCTTTCCAGCTAGGTGGAGCATTAGCTTCAGGTAGAACGACAGTTCATCTTCGCGCAGCCGCTCGAAGAGGGTCAGCACGAATTCGCCAGCGGTGGTGGTAACGAAATAGTTGGTGTTTTCGATTCCGCTTGGTATGCCGCGCAGTGAGGTCAGCTTTCCCGGTGTCAGCGACGCGATGAAGCCGGCCGCTTGTTCCTCGGAGACAGGCGTGAACACAGCCATGTTGAGTCCCCCGGCAAGCTCAGCAATTGCAGTGCTGTGCGATGTATGCCATCACCTTGTCAGCGGAGGGCTCAATCACCCGGCAACGCCGCGGGCGCTGTTCCAGGTCGGCCACTGAAGGAGGGCGCGGGGCGTCTTGACCCGTCGCCTGGCGCACGATCTCGTCAAACTTTAGCGGCTGCGCAGTCTCCAGCACGATGGTGCGCGTGCCGGGGCGCAGGTGTTCGCGCGCCACCTTGACGCCATCCGCGGTGTGCGGATCGATCATCATGCGATGACGTTCCCACGTGTCGGAAATCGTCTGCAACCGGTCTGCGTGTGTGCTCTTGCCTGAGACAAAGCCATAGCTGGCGATCTGGGCGAACGCGTGTTCTTCAAGCGTGAACTGGCCGTACCGTGGAAGCTCCGTACCAAACATCTGCGCCACGCGCTGCGCATCGCGGCCAAGCAGGTCGAAGACAAAACGCTCGAAGTTCGATGCCTTCGAGATATCCATCGACGGGCTGGAGGTAATCATGGTCTCGCGGCTGGTGCGCACACGGTACCGCCCCGTCTTGAAGAACTCATTGAGAACATCGTTCTCATTGGTTGCCAGTACCAGGTTCTCGATCGGCAGCCCCATCATGCGGGCGACATGGCCGGCGCAGATGTTGCCGAAGTTGCCCGACGGAACGCAGAACGAGACGCGCTCGCTATTGTCAGTCGTCGCTTGGAAGTAGCCAGCGAAGTAATAAACCACCTGGGCCAGCAAACGTGCCCAGTTGATGGAGTTGACCGTGCCGATGCTGTATTGCCGCTTGAAACCCAGGTCAGCGGAGACAGCCTTGACGATGTCCTGACACGTGTCAAAGCTGCCTTCAACGGCAAGGTTGTGGATGTTTTCGTCCTGCAGGCTGAACATCTGCGCCTGCTGGAATGGACTCATGCGGCCATGCGGGCTCAACATGAAGACCTGGACATTCCGCTTGCCTCGCATGGCGTACTCTGCCGCACTGCCGGTATCGCCCGATGTGGCGCCAAGGATATTGAGCTGTAATCCCCGGCGCTCCAACTCCACTTCGAACAGATTGCCCAGGAGCTGCATGGCCATGTCCTTGAAGGCGAATGTGGGGCCATCGGACAGGTTGAGCAAACTGATCGAATCGTCGAGCTTTCTTAGTGGGGTAATCTGCGTCGATCCGAAGATTTCCGGTGTGTAGGTGTTCGCAATGATGGTGCGAAGCGCATCGGCAGGAATGTCGTCGATATACAGCGAGAGAATCTCGAACGCGAGCTCGGCGTACGATAGGCCGCGCCAGCGACGTAGCGTAGCGTCATCGATCTTGGGATAGGCGGTGGGCATATACAGACCACCGTCGGGCGCGAGTCCTTCCAGCAAAATCTCTGAGAACCGACGGTTAACACTGCCGCCCCGGGTCGAGACATACCTCATAACAACACTCCTGCTCATGACTTTGAATAAGGTGGGAACCGGTCACTGCGGAACACCATAGTCAATCGGTTGAGCGGCGCCATCCCGTCCGCTTCGGCGGTGCGGGGAGCGACGCGGTTCCTTCGAGAGCCGTACGCGTGATGGCGAACCTCGCCGTTACGCAGCGGACGCGTGGCGCAAGCTTTCGCTCAGACCACGCACGCCAACTTTGCTGTCACATCATTTCCGGCACCTTGATGGTGGTGCCGTCGCTGAAACGGCTCAGACGGTAAGGCGATATGTCCATCATGGGCTTCGCGCCCGTCACCATGTCTGCGACAAGCTCGCCGGCCGCCGGGCCCAACGCAAAGCCGTGGCCGCTGAATCCAGTCGCGACGTAGAACCCGGGAACTTGGGCGACATCAGAGATGATGGGAATGAGGTCCGGCGTCGTGTCGATTGCGCCGGCCCACGCGTGCACCACCTGCAGATCGGCCAACTGCGGAATCGCTCGTTTGACGTTCTCGAGGGCAACTTTGACGAAGTCGAGATCGGGGCGCGGGTCGAGCACACGGCACCGTTCGAATGGCGACACCTGATCGAATTGCCAGCTTGCCCCGGCCTCTGGACCTTCAAACCAGGGCGTTGAGAATCGGTACTTGAGTTTCTTTCCGATATCGTTTCGATAATTGCGGTAGTACCTCAAGGCGTGCTTCACACCGAGCGGCGCTAGGTCGATACGCCCGAAACCAGGCACCGCCAGCGTGTATGCACCATCCAGGCGGCGGCGAAGCGCGAACCCGGGGCCGCTGAAGCAGCCGTTGATGGCGGCAGGAGCGACGGACGTACGCATCACGGTGCCTACGACATTGACCGCCGGGAGGTCAATGCCGTGACGGTTGCAAAAACGTGAACTCCACGCGCCGCCGGCGCAGACCACTGTGCTCGCTTTGATCAGGCCGCGCTCAGTCCACACACCACTCACGCGTCCAGCGCTGAACTCGAGGCCACGTACAGCGCAGTTCTGGTAGAGCAGGGCGCCACGGCGCTTCGCGCCCTCCGCCAAGGCAGGTGCTGCGCGCGAAGGCTCAGCGCACCCATCGTCAGGAGACCAGACGCCCCCAGCATATTGGGGACCCCCAGCAGGGACACGACTGTTCACCTCCGCTGAAGTGAGCACGTGGCTGATGAATCCGATGTCGCGAGCACGCTTGCACCACGCCTCCCACCGGGCGATGCTCTTCGCGTCATTGGAGGCATACAGAATGCCGTCACGGCGAAAGCCCAGGTCGATCTGGAGTTCATCGCGCAATTCGCTCCAACGTCGAACGCTGCGCATGGCAAGCGGCAGTTCGAAGATGTCGCGGTTCTGCTGGCGGACCCAGCCCCAATTGCGCCCGGACTGCTCCGCGCCAACAATGCCTTTGTCGAGCAGAGCCACAGATACACCGCGCCGTGCTAATTCATAGGCCGCGGATGTCCCGATGATTCCCGCCCCAATCACGACAACATCCGCTTCACCCACAAATCCCGGCGTGTCGTATACCTCTTCAACTCTGAGCATTTCAAACTTCCATTGTTGGCTCGGAAAACAACCAAGACAGACTTAATAACCGCGGGACGTATCGACGACGCCCACCAATGCTTCTTTGGCGAAATGCCTTCGAAGGCTGGTCGCCACGAAGTCCGCACTGCCTTCGGCATCCGTAACGCTCGCGACGTGGGGCGTCAGAATGATCTTCGGGTGCGACCAAAACGGGTGATTAGCGGGCAGCGGTTCGGTAGACGTGACGTCCAGGATGGCGCAACGCAGCTTGTTCGATGCCAGGGCTCCAAGGAGATCTTTCTCAACCAGATGGCCTCCGCGGCCAACGTTGATCAAGCAGGAGTCGTTGGGCAGTGCGTCGAATGTCCTCGTATTGAGGATGCCGCGAGTATCTTCAGTTAGTGGGAGGAGGCAAACGAGGATGTCGGTCTGAGAGAGAAACCGCGCTAGTTCATCAGACCCGGTAAATGTTGTGACGCCTTCAATCTGCTTCGAAGAGCGGCTCCATCCGTGAAGCTTGAAGCCGAAGGGCTTCAGACTCTCGAGCAGTCCTGTTCCCAAGACGCCAAGGCCCATGACTCCAACCCTCCGATGCTTCGCCGCAACGGTGGGCAACTGCTTCCAAGCGCCAGCACGCTGAAGATCGAGGTAAGCAGGCAAATTCCGGTGTGCCGCCAATACAGCCAGCGTAGCGTATTCGTTCATCCCGGCCGCCAGGCCTGGTTCGGTCATGCGCAATAACTTCACGCCTGGCGGAAGAAGGTTAAGGTCGATCTGATCTACACCTGCGCCGACGGAGAACACCAATTCAAGGTTTGGGAAAGCTTCCCCCAGATCCGGGGGCGGAACCCAGCAGGCGATGTATTTGATTTCCGACGGATCGCCTACGTCTGGCCAAACACGGAAATCAAGGCTCGGGAACTCGCTCCGCAGGCGCTTGCGCCAAACCTCGCCCCGGCGAGTGTCAGACTTAAACAGGAATGCCATTGACGGACGCTCGCGTACTACGATGCGGGTTTCGCTCGACCTCGCCGCGCAGTAGGCGTTGGCGGATGATCCCAGTGAGGTTCCCAGCATCGAGTTCATTTTGGTCGTTCATGATTCTTTCTGGCGTATGCATCCCACAATCATGAATGGCTTCTTTAGCGTTCCGGTTTGCTACGCCCAGTGCTCGGAACGCCTTACCAGCCGTAGAAGCGAGGCCAGGTCTGTACGGTGCCGTCAGCGTCGACAGCTTGATAGGCGGGATGCTGCGCTCCTGTTGCACACGCATGGTTAGGCAGGATTCGCAGACGCGTTCCGATAGGAAGCCGTTGCTCGATCTCGTGGTCCGGTGCGCCTGACCGTGAAATGATGCCGTGCTCCTGGTTTGCTGCACTCATCACGTACCCGTTCAGAACCTCGCCGCTCTCGCGGCAGACGATGCCGTAGCCGAAATCGTGTTTTTGGTTCTGTGTGCCGCGGTCGCGGCTCATTGCCATCCAGCCCGCGTCGACAATGGCCCAGCCTTTCTCTCTCTGGTGTCCGATCACGGTTGTCAGTACGCTCAACGCGATCTCCGAGATGTCATTGACGCCCACGTTGTGCATGACGAGATCGAACATGACGTAGACGCCCGCGCGAACTTCCGTGACGCCTTCCAGGTGCTCGGCGGTCAGCGCAGTCGGCGTTGACCCGATGCTTACGGTCTCACACGGAAGCCCAGTGGAGCGCAGGCGTTCGGCCGCACGTACGCAGCCAGAGCGCTCCTGTTCGGCCACACGGACCAATGCATCGTGTGTGTCGTAGTCGTAACTGGAGCCTGCATGCGCGAGCACGCCGCCCAGATGCATGCCGCCGTCAGCCAGCGTTCTTCCAACATCCAGCAGCACGTTGTCGTCAGGCGCGATGCCCGAGCGATGCCCGTCCACGTCGATCTCGATCCAAACCTCGAATCGTTCCTGGTGTTCGTTGCCAAAGGCAACGATGGCTTCGGCGCAGGCGATGCTGTCGGCGACGATCTTGAGGTCGCAGCCTTGTCGCCTGAGCGCAAGTGCCTGCGGCAGCTTGGCCGGAGCCATGCCGACCGCATAGACGATGTCACGGGTTCCGCTTGCGAAGAACTGCTCGGCTTCCTTCAGCGTAGAGACCGTGATACCGCGAGCGCCTGCGGCAACCTGCGCCTTCACCACTTGTTGGCATTTCGTTGTCTTGACGTGCGGCCGAAACGTGACGCCAAGCGCGTTCATGCGGCGCTGCATCCGATCAATGTTGCGGTTCATGCGGGCGACATCGATTAATGCGGCCGGCGTGTTCAACGACTCCAAATTCATCTGCGGCTCCTTGCGGCACTTTGCGCGACCGGCCTTTTGTACCGTTCTTGCGCTTGAGGAAGCGCCACTATAGGAGTGAGCCGCGAACTTGTGCTTAATGGCCGATAAATTGATCGTTAAGCACTATCGAATGCCTGGGCAACTTCATGGGTAACGCCCTTGAGTACCTGGCCGGTAAGGACGAATGCACCGACGCCGCGCCAAGTCAGACCGTATGTAGCTGATGCTGTCGTTATGGGTTCGCCGGGCTCAAAGCTGCTCCCGGATTGCCGCCGCAGGCGCTCTTGCTATCGGCAAGAGCGCTCACCATGCGGACTCCATTGCATTGATAGCCTGAGCATTAACCAGAATTTAACGAACAATTTATTGGATGTTAAGCACCAAAAAAACATTCTTCTCTATAGTTTGCCGCATGAGGTTATGCGACTTCGTTGCGTTCGAGTCTGGTGGAGGGCATTGCAGGCGGAGTAAAGATGATGAGAGCTTTGCGGTGTCGACGAAGTTGTGATCGTCGTGGGTCTTCGGGCAGGGCTGTCGTCATGATGCGAACTACCGTCGACTTCCGGCGATGTGTTTCGCCGCTTTCTACAACTGATCCGGTTTGCACTTGTTTTGTTGTTGAGCAGGGCTGCTGTTGCCTGCTGATTCCCATCGCGGTTGGGGCTGATCAAGCATCGCCTGTGTGCTTTTTCCCGCGATTGTCTGAAGAACTTTCGTTAAGGATCTGTCATGTATCTCTATACGTCGCAACGGGGTGCCGGTACGCATGAAGGTTTCGCTAGGAGCATTCTTGTCACTGCTGCCGTTGCTATCTCAATGGCTCTTGGCGCGAGCCATGTACGGGCAGACACCGTCAAGATTTCTGCGGGAACGACGCCTTCCAGTATCCCGAATGCATTTCTTGATCTGAAGACGCACGAAATACAGGGCGTCATGCCTGATGTGATCCGGGAAATCGGCAAGCGCGAAGGGTTCGACGTTTCTTTTAACGTCATCCCATTCTCGGCACTGATCCAGTCAGTGGTCTCGGACAAGATCGACCTTATCGTGGCCGGCATGACACCCACACCCAAGCGGGCAGAAGTGATTGACTTCTCCCAACCCGTGGCGCAGTTCGGAAAAGGGATCATCGTCAACGCAACCGACAAGAACGCCTATCGGACGATCGACGATCTGAAGGGCACCATCGTGGGTGCGGGCGCTGGCGAAGAGACCTCGGACGAACTCGTCAAGCTCGGCATCTTCAAGGAAGTCAAGCTCTACAACAACGGCGCGGATATGGCTCGCGACGTTGCACTGGGCCGCATTACGGCAGCGTTCAACGACTACCCGGTCCTAAAGGCTCAGGAGGCCGCAGGACGATTGGATGGTGTTCGCGTCGTGGACGGTTTTCAGCCGCTGCGAAGGGTGCCGATTGCATTCGGTGTGAAGAAAGGGAACACCGCCTTGCTGTCCAAGATTAACAGCGGACTAGGCAAGATCAAGGCTGACGGCACGCTCGACAAGATACTCAAAAAGTGGAACTTCGGGGATTGAACGGGAGTGCCACGTAATGTATCGCAGGCACTTTTTTTCTTGATGAGTGCGGGCCGTCTTGAGTCGGTGGCCCCGCAGGGGAGGCGCGCAGGTTAGTACGTGGGAGCTTTGGAGGCAGGCGAGTTGCAGAACGTGCGGGCGAGGGAGCGAGGTGGTCGATCCCGGTCACTCCGGCGCATGTTTTGAGCCGCCATGAATAGAACTATTATTAGAAGGTAGATCATGCGTTGGAGTGACGTAGTTGAATTTGTCCCGATATTGCTCAAAGGAGCAGGGATTAGCGTTTTCATCACGATCAGCTGTTTGCTGCTGAGTACGGCGCTGGGCCTCGTGTGGGCGCTTCTGAAGATGTCGCGGTTTGCTGCGGTCCGGCGTGCTGTCGCAACGTTGATCAACGTTGTACGCGGCTTGCCGATGATCGTGCTTCTCTTCTATATCTATTTTGTTTTCCCGGATATTCACCTGCGGCTGGACGCCCTCGAGGCGAGCATCGTGGGCCTCGCGTTCGGCTATTCGACATACGTTGCCGAGATCATTCGATCGGGCATCGAGTCTGTCGACCCAGGTCAATACGAGGCGGCGCAATCGCTCGGAATGGGAAAGGTCAAGACGATGACGCGCGTCATCCTGCCCCAGGCCATCAAGGTTGCATTGCCACCGTATAGCAACACGTTGGTTTCCATGCTTAAGGATTCCTCTCTTGCGTCCACCATTACCGTTGCGGAAATGACGCGCGAAGGTTCACTCATTGCCGCCGCGACTTTCCAGAATCTGACCGTCTACACGCTTGTGGCCATTGGCTATCTGGCATTGAGTCTCCCATTGATGGGATTGACGAGGCATCTCGAGAGACGCTTTGGAAAACACAAGGTGAAGTGAGGTTGTCATGATCGAAATTAAAGATCTGCATAAGAGCTTTGGCGGTGTGCGCGTGCTCAACGGTATTTCGCTGAATGTTCAGCAAGGCGAAGTGGTGTGCCTGATTGGCGCCTCTGGCTCGGGAAAGTCCACGCTTCTGCGATGTATCAACGCTCTCGAGTCCTACGATGCGGGGGAGATCAAGCTGCTGGATCAGCTCGTGGAACAGCGGTGCCGAAACATCAATCAGCTTCGTACCCAGGTCGGCATGGTGTTTCAGCGTTTCAATCTTTTCCCGCACCGGACGGCTCTGGAAAACGTCATGGAAGGCCCCGTGCACGTCAAGCGAGAGCCGCCCGATCAGGCACGCACCGAGGCTATTGCCCTGCTCCATAAGGTCGGACTCGGCGAAAAGACGCATGCATATCCGCACCAGCTTTCGGGCGGGCAGCAACAGCGAGTCGCGATTGCTCGTTCGTTGGCAATGAAGCCGAAAGCCATTCTGTTCGATGAGCCAACTTCGGCACTCGATCCCGAACTCGTGGGCGAGGTGCTGAGCGTGATGCGCACGCTTGCGCGCGAAGGCATGACGATGCTGGTCGTCACGCATGAGATGGGCTTTGCCCGTGAAGTCGCAGATCGAGTGTGCTTCTTGCATGCGGGACGCATCATCGAGGAGGGCTGTGCGAAGGAGGTCCTCAGTGCCCCACGCGAGGCGCGGACGCGGGAGTTTCTGCGCCACGTGCTAACGCACCGTGTTGACGGCTCCGACCCGCTCACCGGCGGAGCAGGGGCGGTGGCATGACGCAACGATGCGGGCGTCCGGTGAAGGTGCGCCGATAAGAAGAGGGTTGGCCCTGATTTGGTGGGGCCCTTTTTTTTGCAACAGCAGCGCAATCTCGCAAAGCGATCCAATGACGCGGCCGTCCCGTGAAGGTCGGTGCCCCAGCGCGGACTTTGGATAACGCTTCTACATGCGCGACCGTACTCCTCACCCGGAACCGGTTCGCTGCATTCTGAGGTGGACTCGAATGCCCGCCACACACACCGCATAGGCAATACGATGCTGTCATCCATCCGCGCACGGGTCGTCTGCGCTTGCGTTTCGCTTGTAGCGTTCTCCGTCGTCTCAACCACCGTAGCGAACTACACGACTGCGAAGGCGAACGACGAGGCTGCAATCGCGCACGATCTCACCACCTACGCCGACGACCATGCCAAAGCGATCGGCGATTGGATCGCCGCAAAGACACTGATGGTGTCATCGCTGCAGGACGCTGCACTGACAACGAACCCCGACCCCATGCTCAAGCAGATCGCCGTCGCAGGTGGGTTCTTTGACGTAGGCGTCGGCTACCCTGATCGCACAGCAAAATTCACTGACTGGCCAAACATTCCGGCGAGCTACGATCCAACCAGCCGCCCCTGGTACAAGGGAGCCGCGCAGGCCGGTAAATCTGTAGCCATTCCGTACGTGAGCACCAGCGGGCAGTTGCTAGTCGCGTTGGCCGTTCCGGTGATTCGCGATGGCATATTGAAGGCGGTGTTGGTAGGCGATGTGGCACTGGACAGCGTCGTTGAAAGCGTCAAGTCGATTCATCCGACGCCGGCGAGTTTTGGTGTACTGGTGGACCAAAGCGGCCGCGTGATCGCGCATCCCGACCCAAAACTGCGATTTAAACCCGTTTCCGACATTGCGCCCGATCTTGCCAAGGTCACCACGACATCGGGCAGTACAGGCAAGGTGCCGCTGCAGCTAACGGTAGACGGAAAGGCCAAGCTCGTGCGCGCTCAGGCCGTCGCGGGCACGGACTGGCACGTTGTGGTCAGCCTTGACAAGTCGGAGGCGACTGCTGGAATCCGTTCGCTATTGACCGCTTCATTGATATCGCTGGTCATCATCGTAGGTATCGCGACCGTCGTCTGCTTCGCCATTACAACGACGGTATTTCGCCGCCTTGCAGAGGTCTGTCATGCAATGGCGGCGATCGGTTCGGGCACGGGCGACTTGACACAGCGTTTGCCAGAAGGTGGCAAGGATGAAGTGGCGAACATTGCACGCTCTTTCAACCAGTTCGTCGCCAAACTTCAGACGGTGATATTAGGGATTCGTGGAACGAGCGAACTAGTACGTGCCGCAGCAAACGAGATCGCAGCGGCAAGCTATGATCTATCTTGCCGAACGGAATCGGCTGCCGCGAACCTGCAACAGACGGCCGCGTCGATGGACGAGATATCGGGCACGGTCGTTCAGTCGGGAGCAGCCGCGCGCGAGGCCGATGACCGATCAGCGACCGCGACACAGATCGCCTTGCAAGGGGGCGAAGCGATGTCGAACGTGGTTGGCACAATGACAACGATCGAGGAAGCATCCGACAGAATCGGCACGATCATCGGCGTGATCGATGGCATCGCCTTCCAGACGAATATCCTCGCCCTAAACGCCGCTGTGGAGGCAGCGCGCGCCGGCGAGCAAGGTCGCGGCTTTGCCGTCGTTGCACAGGAGGTCCGTAGCCTTGCGCATCGTAGCGCTCAAGCAGCTCGCGAAATCAAGCAGTTGGTGGAGTCTACTGTTGCAAGCGTCGCGGCGGGCGCTGCCCAGGTGCGCCAGGCGGGCGCCACGATGAGCGAGATTGTGACCAATGTCGCCCATGTCCAATCCATCGTCTCCGATATCGCTCGTTCAGCAAGTGGGCAGATGGCAGGCATTCAGGAGGTCAACCGGGCTGTCGCCCAGCTCGATGGGATGGTGCAGCAGAATGCTGCACTTGTGGAGGAATCCGCCGCTGCAGCGAGCGCATTGCAAGGCCAGGCTGCTGCGTTGGTCTCGGCGATTGGGCAATTCAAAGTTGACTAGCGGTCGCCGTCTGTCCGTACGAGTTCAAGGTATGGCGAGAAATGGCGCGCATTCGGCCGGACAGGCCAAGCGAATGTTGATTTGCACGGAATCTTGACTCAGGGGAGGTGCGGACAAAATCTTGGACTACCTGGAGGTAGAGTTCATGTATTCGTACGAGGACAGGATTCGCGCGGTCGAGCTCTACATCAAGCTCGGCAAGCGCGTCAGGGCAACCATTCGTCAGTTGGGATACCCGACCTTGGCGACTCAGCGGTACCAATCCTGGGACTGGATGAGGTGGATAGAATCGGCGCAGGTGACCAATGGCTTAGAGGGTGGACAAGCAACTGATCGACGATTAGCGCAACTTGATGGCGCTCGGTTGTCGTGGCCATCTGGCCAGAGGTGGGGCAAACATGTTTGTAACGCCCCACCGTGGACTGGATCGAAACTGATGCTTCAGGACAAACTTGCGTAATTATGGTGTCCAGCGTAACGCATTGATTCCGCTGCATTTCGTAGGGCAGACATAATTGCAACTCATCAACAGAAAAGGCCGTCCTTCGGGGCGGCCTTTTTTCGTTGGTGTGTGCCTTGCCAGGCAAGGCATCGCTCCACCGTTGCCTCAAGTATACCGAGGCCCCTGGGGCTTGCGGGAAGCCCCGCCGGCCGCAGTAGCATCGCCACCCATCTTGAAACCGACCGAAAGGAGGGTGAGATATGCGTGTGATGCCATGGACGTTTGGAGCGCGGTGGAGTGCCGTAGCGCTGCCGGCCGGAGGTGCCAAATGAGCGGGCATGCGGTGGTGATTGCCGGCGGTGGACCGACGGGGCTCATGCTGGCCGCCGAACTGGCGCTGGCCGGCATTGACGTCGCCATTGTCGAGCGCCGCGCCAATCAGGACGTCGTGGGCGTGCGTGCACTGGGGCTGCATTCGCGCTCGATCGAGGTGCTCGACCAGCGCGGTGTGGCCGAGCGGTTTGTCTCGCAGGGCAAGACCTATCCCGTCGTGCATTTCGGCGAGAACCCGCTCGACATCAGCGACTTTCCCACCCGGCACAACTATGTGCTCGGCCTGTGGCAGCACCACACCGAGCGCCTCCTGGCGCAGTGGGTGGGCGAGCTTGGCGTGCCGTTCTATCGCGAGCGTGAAGTGACCGGCTTCTTGCAGGACGACACGGGTGTCGACGTCACCCTGTCTGACGGCTCGGTGCTGCGGGCGCAATACCTCGTTGGATGCGATGGCGGACGCAGCGCCGTTCGCAAGGCGGCCGGCATTGAGTTTGCCGGCTGGGACGCAGCGACGAGCTGGCTGATCGCCGAGATTCAAACCACGCAAACGCCCCCCTTTGGTTTCCAATACGACGCCATCGGCAGGCACGCCATCGCGCCCATGGAAGATGGCAAATGGGTCCGCGTGGTTCTAACCGAGCGGCAACTCGGCGGCGACAACGCGCCCACGCTGCGCGACGTGAGCGAGGCGCTGACCGCCGTCTATGGCACCGACTTTGGTGCTCATTGCTCGAACTGGGTCTCTCGGTTCTCCGATCTGGCCCGCCAGGCCGTGGCCTACCGCGACAAACGCGTGCTGCTGGCAGGCGACGCTGCGCACGTGCATCCGCCCATGGGCGGACAGGGCCTGAACATGGGCATGCAGGACGCCGTGAATCTGGGCTGGAAGCTGGCGGAGGTCATCAAACGGACGGCGCCCCCGAGCCTGCTCGACAGCTACCACGCGGAGCGCCATCCCATTGCCGCCCGCATGCTGCGCAATACGCTGGCGCAGGTGGTGTTGCTTCGCCAGGACGAGCGCTCCAAGGCGCTGGGTGAGATCACGTCGGAGCTGTTTCGCATGGACGAGCCGCGCAGACGGCTCGTTGGGATGGTCTCGGCGCTCGACATTCGCTACGACCTCGGCGAGGGCCACCCGCTGCTCGGACGCCGCATGCCTGATCTCGACCTGAGCACCGCCGATGGCCCGGTGCGCGTCTTCCATCTGCTGCACGAGGCCCGCCCGGTGCTGCTCAACTTGAGCCCGACTGACGCGTTGGACATTGCGCCATGGGCCGATCGCGTGCGACGGGTCGACGCCCGCTATGCAGGAACGTGGGCGCTGCCGGTCATCGGCCCGGTGCCCGCGCCCGCCGCGGTGCTGATCCGCCCCGACGGTCATGTGGCGTGGGTCGGTGACGGAACGGCCCAGGGGTTGCAGCAAGCATTGCAGCGCTGGTTCGGCCCGGCGGCCTGACAGGTGCCCGGCCGCCGACATGGCCGGGTGGAGGGCGGCGTCTATCCAGGTGTTTGAAGCGGCCGGGGGACTGCGGTGGCCGGTATGCTGCAGGGCACCTGAATCCCCGACCCTCTGGAGACCCCGGCATGTTCAACGTCCTCTGCAAGCTCGTCCTGCTCGCCGTGTATGGTGTTGCGCTGGCCAGCTATGCCACGCCACTGCCGCTGTCGGCCGACGCCATCGGCTGGCTGCGCATCGTGGCTTTGGCGCTGCTGGCCGTGCATCTGCTGGAGGTGGTGTTGTGTTTCCGTAAGGTGGCGCTGCACAAGGGCCCGTTGCTCGACAGCGTGCTGCTGACCTTGCTGTTCGGCTTTCTGCACTGGAAGCCGATGGCCGACGCCGTACAGCGGACCCGCTGAGCGCAAGCAGCGAGGCATCACTGGCCGCCATCGTCGTACCGGCCTACTCTAGTTCCAATCGTCCAGAGCGGACTTCCTGCTGCAATGCGGCATCGATCATGGACAGAGCTGAGCGGACGGCGTTCGTCTTTGCCGGTGGTGGCAGTCTCGGTGCCATTGAAGCTGGCATGCTGCGCGAGTTGGTAGCCTCGGGCGTGGTGCCGGATATGGTGGTCGGTGCCTCGGCAGGCGCCATCAATGCCGCATTTTTTGCGTGCAACCCGCACGCCAAGGGCACAGCGCAGCTTGAAGCCCTGTGGCGCAGTGTGCGGCGCGCCGACGTGATGCCATGGTCATGGAGGGCGATGCTGGGCATGCTGGGCGGGCGCAGGGCGCATCTGGTGGATGCTTCGGGCCTGCAGCGCCTGCTGACGCGGCATTTCGCGCAGACTCTGCTGGAGGCGGCCACGCTGCCACTGCACGTTGTGGCCACCGACATGCGCACTGGCGCCGAGGTGGTGCTGTCTTCCGGCGCCATCGTGCCGGGGGGGGGGGGGGGGGGGGGGGGGGGGGGTGGTGGGTGCGGGCGCGTGGGGGGCGGGGGGGCCCCCCCCCCCCGCCATTCCGGGCGTGTATCCACCGGTGCGCATTGGGGATCGCCTGTTGATCGACGGGGGTGTCGCCAACAACACGCCCCTCTCTGCAGCCATCCGGTTGGGCGCCACCCGTGTTGTCGTATTGCCGGCGGGGTTTGCGTGTGCAGACCGTCGCGCCCCGCGCAGCGCCATCGAGCACGCGCTGAACGCCTTGTCACTGCTGGTCGCGCGTCAGCTTGTGCAAGACCTGGAGCGCTGGGCTGGGCAGGTGCCCATTGCCGTGGTGCCGCCGCTGTGCCCGCTCGATATTTCACCTTACGACTACACCCGATGCGCGGAGCTGATCGACCGCGCGGCTGCCGCCACCGCGGTATGGCTGGCAGCCGATGGTCTGGCGGGCACGGGGATACCGGGCGCGCTGCGTGAGCACCATCACGATGCGGCCCACGCCAGTTGCAGTGCCGAGGTTTGATGCCGCGGCAAAAGGCAGCGGTGCGATAGGGCAAGGCAATGAGGGGCAGCGCACTTCTCAGCGTGGCGTTGGGCATCTGGTGCCTGACCGCTTACAACCCGCGATGCCCCACGCTGTGGGTGTTCGCAGCAAGCACCACCGATTGAGACACGCAAGACAAGAAGATCAGTGAATCGTTGTAGTGTTTCTTTTGCCTCTTCTGGCCGCCATCCAGGCGCCATCCAGGCGCCATCCAAATCGACGTGGCTTGAGCACGACGCGTTCCGGTTCACTTCTTGTCCTTATGCCCCGGAAACAACGTCGACAACACCTGCCGTGCTGTCCCGCGCAGCACACCGCTCGCGTCCGGGTCGCTGCTCGCAAGCGCCGTTGCAAAATTACGTGCCTGTTTCAGCGTGACGTGTGGCAGCAGCGCACCCAGCTTCTGTGCGCTGTCGCCATCGAGGTTGATCTCCATCGGATAGCGCAGCCCGAGCTTGCCGGGGTCCAGGTCGATCTGTGCGCCGCGCGCCTGGCCTTCCTTGGGCAGGAATTCTGCATCAGGAAAACCGGAGCCCAGATGCCGCACCTGCGCCGGCATGCTGGCCTGGTGCACGAACGCGCCGGCCACGTTGCAAGGCACCGAACATGCCGTTGATGCCATCCCCGGGGTACCCAAAGATGCGCCGCACACCCCCGCGGCCGACGAGGAAGTCGCAAACGGTGGCTTGCATGGTGTGTCCAGTAGCAGGTGGTGGGGCGGGTCAGGTGGCGGTCTCGGCCCGCAGTGCCTCCTTGCGTGCGGTCATGTGCTCCTGCAGCGGTGCCAGGTCGACATGCTGATGGATCAGCTTCGGAAAGAGTTCGGTCTCCTCTTCTTCCACGTGGTGCGAGACGTACTCGGCCAACACGGTGAACTTGGCCGCGAACAGATCGTCGCCCGCGCCCATGCCGCTCAACTGCTGAATCAGATCCTTTGCGGTGGCATGCTCGACCACGGCTTCGTCGACGAGGTCCTTGAATGCTTCGCCGCCGTTGTCCCGTACGAACGGGTAGAACACTTCTTCTTCAAGCTGCGTGTGCACGGCCAACTTTTCACACGCCTCGCGCACGAGCTGCTCGCGGGTGTCTTTGTCTTTCTCTTGCTGGAATGTCTTGAAGAGTTTTTTTACCTCCCGGTGATCGTCCAGGAGCATTGACAGCACGGCGCGTTGCGCCACAGGGATTTCGGCTTTGTTCATGAGGCTCTCCGGTAAGGGGGGTTCCTGTTTTGATACGCCCTACCGTCGAGCAAGCGCCGTGCCGCACGCGTGTCTTTCGGGGCGATGCGTCGCAGGCAAGCTTCGTGCTGACAGGTTGACTGCGTGCGACAGACGCCGCGCATATGCGTGGCCGCCGCACATCATCCTGAATGCCAATTGATGGGAGGTAACTGCTATGCAAACCACGACAACCGGCACCCCGCTCGGCACCGGCACTGGCACTGGTATAGGAACCACCGCTGGCGTACGCATGCGCATCATCGGGCGCGCCGATACCGATTCAGCCGGCCCCGGCCCCGAACTGATGGCTGCAGATACGCTGGAGGGCGATCGCGTCGTCAACCTCAACGGGGAGGACATCGGCAAGATCACCGACATCATGCTCGACGTGCAGCGCGGCCGGGTCGCCTATGCGGTGATGTCAGTGGGCGGCTTCCTGGGCATCGGCGACAAGCTCTTTGCCGTGCCGTGGAGCGCCCTGTCCCTGGACATTGACCGCAAGTGCTTCGTGCTCGATGCCAACAAGGACCGCCTCGAGGCCGCTCCCGGCTTCCACAAGGACCACTGGCCCAAGATGGCCGACCCGATCTGGGCCCAGGCCGTGCACGAGTACTACGGCTCGCGTCCGTATTGGGAAGAGTACTGACAGCGCACAGGCACGCCGTACGCTCGCGTGCCGTCAGCCAATGCTTGAAACAGGAGGGCGTTATGGAGAAGGGCAAGAAAGAGAAGCATCCGCACGCACACAAGCGTGAGGAGTTGGTGGAAAAGGCTGTGGAAGACAGCTTCCCGGCCAGTGATCCGCCCGCTACGGGCGGCATCACGCGCGTGGTCGACAAGGACAAAGACGCGAACGCACACCAGGATAAGCGCACCCACAACGGCAAGCACCGGTAGCCGGTAGCCGGTAGCCGGTCGCCGGCACTGCCGCGCCCGCATCGCCATTGGCATGCGGGCGTTTTTTTATGCGATGTTGGCGTGTTACCGGTGCGCCAGGATGTTGACCACGTTGCCAAACGGATCGCGCACGTAAAAGCGGCTGTGCCGTTAAGCATAAGGTGGCCATTTGGACAGGTTATGGTTGTTTACCCGTTGGGCCACATTATGTTTTATCGAAAAACGGTGCTAGCCTGACCGGTTTTCCCTGCTCGCAGGGGGAACGATGGACGCAAAAAAGCCGGCCACTTGGCCGGCTTTTTCTTTGGTTTGAGGTGGTCAATCTGCCTCGATACGCGCTCTTGCGCCCTGGACTAGGCTGATAACGTTTCGCACGCTCCCGAGGACTTCTGGGGGTACTCGTTCCTTCACCTCTCGGAGGTTGATTGCCTTGCCCTGACTGACGATGTCCTGGCAGGCGACTTCGATGGCCTCACGCGCATTCGCAATACTGTGCTCACCACGGCGCCGCGTATATTGCCGCCAGCGCTCGGCTAGGATACGAGCCTCCTTGTTGGCACTCTGATAGAGCAGGCGCACGTCGACATCGAGGCGTCTGGCAGCCTCGGCCACGCTCACGGGAACCAACAACTTCCCCATAGCTGTCAGCTCTGAGCCCGCTCGTCTTTACTGCATGCGCGTGCGCAGCAACTCCAAAAGTGCGTCAACGTCGTTCTCGTTGTTGAAGAGCCCGAATGACACGCGAATGCCATCTCTCTCAGGTGACACTCGAACGTTGTGCGCTTCGAAGTACGGCAGCCAGTCGCGCGGTATCTTCATCACGTAGATGTGAGCACGGTGCTTTCGCTCTCGTGGTCCGGCAATTCCAATGCCAAGCTCATCGAGCCCTGCCAAAAGCCTATCGCCTAAGCGTAGGACGTGAGCCTCGACATTGTCTGCACCAACTTCGTCAATCATCGAAAGCGACGCCCCCAGGGCATGGATGTCCGGCAGATTGAAGTTGCCCAGTTCAAATCGGCCCGCGCCAGAGCGCAGTGTCAAATCGTCCGGACGGGCAATGAAATCCGCCGGAGGGTGCGCCAAGCCAGCAGTGGCGAGATACGCCGGCTGCAGCGCATCGAGGTCCTTGTCTACATACAAGAACCCAAGCCCCTGTGGGACGAGGAGGCCCTTGTGACACCCCGCAGCCAGCATTGAAACGCCCATTGCTTTCACATCCACGGGCAGAACGCCAACAGACTGCATTGCATCAACAACAAGATACAGGCCATGGCTTTTGCATAGAGCGCCAATAGAGGCGATGTCGTGCCGCTGACCTGCATGAAACGTGACGTGTGAGAGCGAGATGACTCGTGTCCGGCTGTCAATGTGAGGTGTGAAGGTATCCGCCGATGCAATGTCCGTCTCGAGTTTGATAAACCTGACGTCAATACCCTTCCGTTTGAGGTTCAGCCAAGCGTACGCGTTGTTTGGGTGGTCACCCTCAATCATCAGAACGTTGTCACCAGCCTTTAGGTCAATAGCGTTCGCTGCGATGTTCAGCCCTTCCGACGTGTTCTTCGTGTACGCAATCTCATCTGCACCCGCACCGATGAAGCGCGCCAGCCGTCCTCGGACAACTTCTATGCGTTCGAGCCAGACGGGTTTCGGACCTGCGGTCTCGTAGCCTTCGTCGAAGAAATGCTCAAGCGCTGCGCGCACTCGCGCGCATAGCGGAGTTTGGTGCGCTGAGTCCAAGTAGAGCATCCGGCTTGCAGCGGGAAACTGGGAGCGAATGGCCGTGTTGTCAAAGATTTTCGTCATGGAATTTTGAAGCCGATAGGCGGGACGTCAAAGCAAACCTGCTTACAGAAGACGCGGTGACGTTGAGACGGCACACCAAAACTCAGGGACGGCCGGGATGGCCGTGTACTCAACGCTAGTGAAGCTTCACGCGAGGCATTCCGACTCTCCGCAAGCCGTGGACGAGACAGTCAAGCAGCATCCGTCGCATCCCGGCAACCGTGGCGATGTGCTTCCTATAGAGGGAGGCGTACATGATTCGGGCAACGAGGCCCTCAACCAGGATGCTCCCCCCGATGATGCCGCCCATCAGACTGCCGACCGCCGATGCACCGCCCAGCGATACAAGCGAACCATGGTCGGTGTACTTGAACGCAGGCAACGGATTCCCTTCGATTCGCGCGCGCAGTGTTTTGGCGAGGAATGCTGCTTGCTGATGCGCCGCTTGCGCACGGGGCGGCACGAACCGGTCGCCCTTCCAAGTGCAACTGGCGCAGTCACCAAGCGCGAAGACGTTTTCGTCCGACTCGCTTTGCAGACTGCGTGTCACCTTCACCTGGTTGATACGATTCACCGCAATACCGTCAAGATTTGCCAAAAGCTCGGGCGCCTTGATGCCCGCAGCCCAGATGGTGATGTCCGCCGGCAGCAGTCGCCCGCTCTGGGTCCGCACATCCGCTTCGCCTACGTTGGTGACGGGGTCGCCAACAGAGACTTGAATGCCCAGTTTGCGTAGCAGATTCGTCGTAGCGGTTGCCACACGAAGGGAAAGGGCCGGGAGCAAACGAGGGCCTGCTTCGAGCAAGATGATGCTGATGTCTCGGCCTTGATTTGGCGAGTGCAGTCCGAACTGCCGGAACACCTTCTCCATACGGCGCAGCTCAGCAGAAAGCTCCACGCCTGTCGCCCCACCGCCGATGATTGCAACGTGCACACCTTGGCGAGCGGTGGATGTCGCTGCCTTCCCTTTCCTGATGCACGTCTGCAGGAGGCGGCGGCGCAGCTTTTCCGCCTGCTCCAACGTGTCCAGCGGAATCGCATTCTCCTGCGCTCCCGGCACGCCAAAGAAATTGGTCTGGCTGCCGAGCGCAAGTACCAGCGTGTCATATGCCAAGTCCCGCAACGGAAGAATCTCGTCACCGGAGTCAGCGTCAACGACAGGCGCAAGACGCAGCGTTTTCGCATTGCGGTCAAGCCCGACAAGCTCACCCTGAGAAAACTCGAAATGATGCCAATGCGCCTGGGCAGCGTACTCGATTTGATGAGCACTCGTGTCAAGACTGCCGGCGGCAACTTCATGGAGAAGTGGCTTCCAGACATGCGTCGGGCACCGGTCAACAAGCGTTATCTGAGCACGCGAGGATTTTCCTAAAGTGTCGCCGAGCCGTGTTGCCAGTTCCAATCCACCGGCGCCACCGCCGATAATCACAATGCGATGAGTCGTAGCCATCTGGGCACCCACGATGCTAGTTGTAGCCCAGGATGGCAATACCAGAAACGTCTGGGCGCTCCATCACATTCCCCGCCAATGCAGCTACTGGCATTTGCTGCAGCAGCGCGTACGCAGAGTGCGGTTTTTGCTTGGCGGTCTTTGCTCCGAAAGGAGATGGCTGGACGGGCTGCGAGGGCGCCACGTGCCAATAGGGATTGTCAGCGAAAGTCATTTGAACACCGGTTGGATGATGGTCGCAATCAGTTGGACGACTGCCAGATGCGTCGCCTCAGGAATGCCATCAACGTTGCCGTCGACAATGTTCGCGACAGAGTTGATGAGGCCCACGTCGACGCCACGACGCAGCAGCGTCTGCTCGAGGGCAGGCGTATGAGCAAGACCGGGCTTACCGAGGCGGGCAGCGAACGCTCCCGCGATTGCATAGCAACCCCAGTTCGAGCAGGCAGCAGTGACGAGGACATCAGTCCCGGTAACCGCGCCGATGCCGCGGCTTCCGTCCGGACGCGCGTCGCCGAATTTCACGTACTTCTTGACCGCGTCTGCGACAACGCCCATGCCGATTTCGTTGCCGCCGTCACCAACTGCGACAGTTGGGATACCTTGTGCAAGCGCCTCATCGAACATGAAGTCGATGCGGGCGCGCCCCATCCCGTAGTCAATACCGCGCATGCTGCAGTAGATGCCATCAGCGTTGCGGCCGACTCGCTCAGTCGAAAAGAACAGCGCAGGCTGGTACTTCGCAATCAAGGCCTTCGACGCCTCTTTGGCTGCGGTATCTTCAATGGGGAACGGCTCGACGCAGACGACGGCCAGGCTGCCATCATCGCGGGCAATCTTCGCTTGCTCGTAGGGCAGCACGGTAAGGCCCGCCGACGTAAGGATTGCCGACGTCGATTCAATCAACGTTTCTTCGACGAACGCTATGCACAGCGCCTTCTTCGCGATTGATAGCGCGCGAACGATGACCGCCAGGCCGGCGGGCCCATCGTTCTCCCCGATAGTTGGGGAAATCCAGGCGCGAGAGACCGAGCCTGTGGTCACGAAAACATTCGCCTTCTCGGGAATGGAAGCCAGCGCATCTGCAGCTGCCCCCACCAAGGCTTGCCCCTGGCGCTCGCGAGCCGCCTTGTAAAGGCCCTCCACACCGCGACCACCCAAATCCAGAGAAATCAGCGCGTCCAGACGTTCGTCGAATGCGGCGAAGCTTGCTTGCGACATCGTCATTTCCCAGTGATGATTTGCGACATGGCAGCACGGTCGTCAATGACCTTGGCTACCTTTTGTAGGGATGCGATAACGGCGTTGACCACGGCGTCAAAGCCCCCAACACGGCCGAGTGCGTCGAGTGTTGGCTTGAGTCGCAGCGAGACACGAGCCCCAGGTTGGCCATGTGTGTTGACGGTCAATACCCCGTGGTCTTGTAGAAGAACCATGCCCAGTGCGGACGTCGCTTCACACGGCACCACCACAGGCTTCGTGTTTTCCTTTCCAGCAAGTTTCAGCAGCACGCGGAGGACTGAATCCTCATCAACCATGGGACCCAAGTCGCTTCGTTGGACCACGTCTTTGCCGAGCGTCCGCGCAAGGACGGTGGCGAGCTCCTGCCCGGCCTCCGCTTCTTTACGGAGGTCATCAGGCTCGTACTTTTTCAATGAGCGCAGCACCGCCGCAGAGATTGGGGCACGTGCCTCCATGCCGAACTCTGCCCCCTTGGCTGCCGCTGCGGTAACCAACTCAGGGCGCCCCACGAGGATGCCGGCGCGAGGACCAGACAGGCCTGCCTTATCGCAGTTGGTAATCGAGATTTCGGCACCCAATTGCAAGCTCAGTTGCCCGCCGTGAAGTACCGTTCGAAGGCGCGCGCCGTATGCCTCGTCCAGGAATACTTTTGCACCAAAGGTATGTGCAAAGTGAATGACCTCGGTCGTCACTCCATCTTGGAGACGCTCCAGGCTACTGGTCACCGTGGTAATCACGACAAGCAGCGGCCGATGAGTCTTGATGGCGGATTGCCAGTCTTTGTCGCCTTGAACCTCGACCAACGTGACACCGGCAATCTTCGCGCCGCGAACAACCGAGGCATGTGAGCGTCCGCCGGGAGGTACGACAGAAACGACCGGCGCACCATCTGCCAATGCGGCAATCGTGGCGATGATGCCTGCGCTCGTTCGGTTGAACGTTGCAACCGCGTCGTCGCTCTTGCCGCCCATGTGTCCAATGGCGACCTGGCGCAGCTCCTCGGCCGCAAGTCCAGGGCCGACCCACTCTTCGCAGAGCG
Organism: Ralstonia psammae; assembly: GCF_958405935.1. NCBI lineage: Bacteria > Pseudomonadati > Pseudomonadota > Betaproteobacteria > Burkholderiales > Burkholderiaceae > Ralstonia > Ralstonia psammae. The sequence goes on along the minus strand of NZ_CATZBU010000001.1, from coordinate 626,555 downwards.
TCGCGATGTCCTCGGGCAAGATGGGGAAGTCGCGTTGATTCCCGGTGAACACGCCAATGGACTCTGCGCCGAGCAGCCTCACGCGCTGAGCCGCGATTTCCTGTCCCCGTCGCAGACGAAGAGCTTCATCGATGCTCGAGCGAATAATCGTGCCACGCGCAAAACCCACGGTGGGGTCGATGGGGTTTCCGAAACTGTCCGTATTGACTGCGGGCGTCTGGCTTTGCTTTTCTGCTAGCTTGACGGAACTCATGACGTGTACCTGCTATTAGCGATGCTGCCGCGACCTGCGGCAGCGAAAGGACTTGAGGATTTAGCGAGCAACCGAGACGATTTGGTGCATCAGGCTGATGAACGCTGAGTGACCTTCCCAGTGGATGCCGTCGACGGCGTCTTCTGCTTTCGACGTGGCGCCATCGCGGGCGCCGGCTTTCACGGTTGCCTGGATGAGGTCTCGCTCCATCGATGGAGGGTGCAATAGCGAGGGCGTTCTTTCTTGCCACGCTAGAGCAGCTGCGACGCCGTAGGCGCCCCAGTTCGACACGGAGGCGCTCACCACCACGTCCGTCGCGGTTACCGTCACAACTCCTGACGGGTGTCCTGCGTGGGACTTGCCGCCGAACGGATGCACAGCAGTAATTTCATCGCGCACCGCCCCAAAGCCGACTTCATTGCCCCCATCACCGATACCTACGGTGAGTCCTCCCGCTTTTCGCGCAAGGTCAGCCAAGAGATACACGTGGCCGACATCTTCAGGATTTCGGCAATCGCCACGCACGCCGTGGAAGAAGCCCTCCTTATTCGGTCCATCGCGCTCGACAAAAATCACAGCGCGCGGGCGGTACTTCTCCATGAGAGCCTCCGCGAAGCTTTCCCCGTCCGGCAATCCCAGGGGAAAGCATTCCGTGCGAATGGGTGCGTAGCCGGTCAGCTCATCGTTGACAATCTGAGCCACCGCATTCACAGGCTCGACGTGCGCATCTTCCGTAACCATCACGACACGAGCACCCAAGCCAAGCATGATTGCGCGTGCAAGTACCGCCGCGCCGACCGGCCCATCCGTCTCGCCATACGGTAGCTTGGGAGGGGTTCCTGCGCCCGTCGCGATAAACACGACATCCCCTCGACTAATGGTTTCGCGCAGTCGTCGCGCCGCCAGGGAACTGAGAGGCTCGCCGTGATAAGCGCGGCAAACCGAATACATGGGAACAACATAGCCAGGCGGAAGGCCGCCGTTAAGAGGCCGAATCTCGACCGTCATGAGACGGTCAATGCGGTCTCCAGCAATTTGGTCAGGTATTGGAGTCACTTTTTATCTCGTTACTGGTCAATGCGAGCGCGGTAGGTTTCTTTGACCAGCAAGATGCAAATCAGCGAAATCGCTGCGGCAACAACTACGTACCAGGACACAGCGGACGAGCTACCGGTGCGTGCGACCAGCCATGCAGCAATCAGCGGTGTCGGGGCGCTCGATACAATCCCCGAGAGTTGGTATGCAGTCGACGAGCCGGAGAAGCGATAGCGCGTCGGGTACTGTTCAGCGTAGATAACGCCGTGCAGCGAGCCCGTTGCTGCATGGCCGATGCCGAGCCCAAGCGTGATGGCCAGGGTGATGAGTGCTGGATTGCCCGTGTCGAGCAGCCAGAACATCGGAAACGCGTACAAGGCGAAGAAGATGGTCCCGATGGCATACACAGCACGTCGGCCAATCTGGTCAGACAACCATCCGAAGACAGGTTGCATGAAGAGGTCAACTGCAGCAGCGACCAAGAGCGCAGTAGTCGCAACACTCCGCGGCAGATGAAGGGTGCTGGTGACGTACGTGAGCGCGTAGACCGTGATGAGGAAGTAGCCGACGTTAGCGACAGTCTGGAAGAAAACCATGATGAGCGTTTTCTTCTTCTCGTTGCGCCACACTTCGAGCAACGGTGCCCGAGAAACATTGCCTTCGCTTCGCACCTTCTCAAATGCGGGCGGCTCCGAGACTTGCAGGCGGATGTACATACCGACGGCCAGCAACGCCAGGCTGAGAATGAACGGGATACGCCATCCCCAAGCAAAGAACTGCTCGTCAGGCAACGTGGATACCAACGCAAATGCGCCGCTCGAAACAAGCAAGCCTGCCGGCACCCCCATTTGCATCGTGCTACCGAACAAGCCTCTGCGTCCTTCCGGAGCGTGCTCGACAGACATCAATGCTGCACCACCCCATTCGCCGCCAAGGGCGAAACCCTGGATGACTCGCAACAGGATGAGCAGAGCCGGGCTCCAGTGACCGATGCTGTTTTGGGTCGGAAGAAAGCCGATTGCCGCGGTACACAGCCCCATCATCAACAGTGTGAAGACGAGCATCTTTTTCCGGCCCATCTGGTCACCGAAATGGCCGATGACCATTCCTCCAAGGGGCCGAATGATGAATGCAACCGCAAAAGTTGCCATCGACGCCAGCGTTGCCATTTCCGGAGATAGGTCATTGAAGAAGACCTTCGGAAAGACCAGCGCTGCGGCGGTGCCATAAAGGAAGTAGTCGTACCATTCGACCGTCGTGCCGATGAATGAACTGAATGCAGCGCGACTGGACACTTTGTGCCCGCCTTCGGCATGCGCTGTTGCTGCGATGTTGAGATTTGCCGCCACGTGTTACCTCCTCTTGCCAAAGTCTCTCCAGCGGTCCGGGTCGTTGCCGGACCGCTTGGGTTCTCTTTTTCTTCTTTCGTCAGACGTTGATGGTCACGCTCTTGCGGGATGTGTAAGCCTCAAGTGCGCCTTCAATCGAATACTCGGCGCCAATGCCGCTTTGCTTGGCACCGCCGTACGACATGCCCGGAATCTGGCCGCCGGCGCGGTTCACTTGAAGCCAGCCTGCATCGATACGTTCGGTTGCACGCAATGCTGTGGTCAGGTCGTTCGTGAACACGTATGCCGCGAGACCGTAGACCGTGTCATTGGCCCAGTTCAGGACCTCTTCTTCGTCAGTCCAGGGGATGGCGACCAGCACAGGGCCGAACACTTCCTCGCGCGTAACGCGCCAGCTGTTGTCCACGCCGGAGAAAATGACCGGTGCAGGGAAGAAGCCCTTGGCATCTTCGACCTTCGGCGGCAGAGCGCCCGTCAGTACCGTTGCACCTTTGTTGATTGCCTCGTCGATGAATGCGCGGACTTCGGAGTAGCGTTCAGCGTTGATGATGGCGCCGATGTCGTTGGCTTCATCGAGGGCGTCACCAATCTTCATTTCTTGAACCTTCGCGACGACCTTCGCCATAACCGGCTCCCACACGCTCTTGTGAACGTACAAGCGGGAACCCGCGGTGCAAGACTGCCCTTGGCGAGCGAAGCGCATGGCATTGATGATGCCGGTGACTGTGGCGTCGATGTGCTCGGGCGTTGCCGCGTCCGGATACACGATGCACGGGCTTTTACCACCGAGCTCAAGCGTGGAGCGTGCAATACGGTCGGCGACAGCATGGCCAACGAGCTTGCCGACTTCGAGCGAACCTGTGAAGGACACCTTGGCCACGCTCGGATGTGCCGACAGCGGAGCGCCAGCTTCCAGACCCGTGCCGGTAACGACATTGAACACCCCGGCGGGGAACAGGTCAGCGGCAAGCTCGGCGATTTTGATGACCGCCAGCGGCGCGTCTTCTGCCGGCTTGAGCACCAGCGTATTGCCGGTACCCAGAGCCATGCCGATTTTCACAGCGGCCAGCACAACCGGCGAATTCCAGGGGATGATTGCGCCAACCACGCCAAGCGGCTCACGAGTCGAGTAGCTGAAGATGCCTGGGCCAAGCGGGAGCGTCTCGCCTTTCTGCTCCGCAATCACACCACCGTAGTAGCGCAGCACCTCAGCTGCGCCCAGGACTTCCGGACGGCTTTGTGTACGCAGTGCGTTACCGCTTTCGGCGGCGAGCACACGGGCAATCTCTTCCGCGTTGGCAGTGACGCGGTTGCCGAGCTCGGTCAGCAGAGCGCCACGTGCGCGAGACGCAAGACGACGCCACTTCGGGAACGCAGCACTTGCTGCAGCAACAGCAGCGTTGACGTCGTCTGCGTCGCTCGCACCAATCGTGGCGAGTTTGGTGCGGCGCGACGGGTTCTCGACATCCAGTGTCTTGCCCTTCGCGGGCGTGCGCCATTCGCCGTTAATCAGAAGACCAGTAATGCCTGCACTCGGAAGGACGACTTCAGCGGCAACATTGTCAGTGAGAGTGTTCACGTTGATTCCTTTTGATTTCTACCGGATTTACTGAGCCGAAGGCAGGCTGAGGCGCACGCCGAGCAGCTCTTCGTAGATTTCATTGACGCTGGTCGAATCCTTGCTACCCAGGCCCTTGGCGCGTGCAGCGTTGTAGGTCTGCAGCACCAGTTGACCCAGCGGCATCGGCAGATTGGAGAATTCGTCGAGGCACAACTTGATGTCCTTGTGCATCAAGTCGATGGCGAAGTTCGCCGGACGTTCCGCGGTAAAGAGCGTCTTCGGCAGATAGTCGAGCATCTTGCTGCCGGCCAAACCTGCGGTCAGCACTTCGCACAGAACTTCGAGGTTTGCGCCGGCCTTGACGCTGGCTGTGAGGACTTCGCCCAGGGCCACCGTGTTGATGGCCGTTAGCAGGTTGTGGCTGAGCTTGGTGAGCTGACCGGCACCGGTCGGGCCGCAATGGACCACGCGGCCGGCAAGGACTTCGAAAACCGGCTGCAGCTTCTTCAGCAAGTCTGCCGAACAACCGACCATCAGCACGAGCTTGCCGTTCTCCGCACCGGCGACACCGCCGCTGACGGGGGAGTCGACGAATTGAATACCTTGCTTAGCTGCGATTGCCGCGATTTCCTTGGTGGTGGCTGGGTCGACGGTGCTGAAGTCGACAACAATCGAACCATCGGTAGCCGTTTTCAGTACACCACTTTCGCCCAGTACGGCATCGCGCAGCGTCTTGGGGCTCGGAAGGCTGAGCAGGATGTACTCGGCACCTTGTGCGGCTTCTGCAGGGCTCTTGGATGCAATCGCACCTTTCGATGCGAGCGCATCGACCGCGGCCTGGCTCGGGTCGTACACGCGCACTTCGTACCCCGCAGCGACCAGACGAGCAGCCATTCGGCCCCCCATACGTCCCACACCGATGAATGCAACTTTCATTTCAACTATCTCCAACGAAGACCTGGTTATCTGGACCGATATGACGTGGGCGGTGTCGCGCGCCAACCTTCGCTCATCGAGGGCTTTCCCTGCGTCAGCGAGGGATACGTGTCGGTGGAGAGAACTATAGGGAGAGGTTTTTAGAAAAAAAAGACGACAGTTTTTGACGGTATGAGTAACTATTGCTTACCATTCACCTCGAGAATCCACATTGGCGGAGGCGTGGGATGCTTCATCTTGGGCGGTTAAGGCTGCTGCACGAACTTTCGGTGCTGGGGACAATTTCAGCAGTGGCCGAAGCTGTGCATCTGACCAGGCCAGCGGTGTCTCAGCAGCTGGCGCAACTTGAAGATGACCTGGACACGGTGCTCATAGAGCGCTCAGGCCGAGGTGTGCAGCTCACGCCGGCAGGCCGACGGCTAGTAGCACGCGCGACAGACCTGTTTGCGATGGCAGAGGAAATCGAAGCTGAAGTCGCCGCTGCGAATGTGGAGGTGACCGGTGAAGTGCGGCTGGCGGCGTTCGGCTCACTTGCAAGTACGGTTGTGCCGCGCGCGGTGTCTAGGTTGCTGGAACAGCACCCCATGCTGACCGTCTTGTTTATGGAGTTGGAGCCGTCAGAAGGGCTCCGAGCCGCCGCCGCAAAGCAAACAGACCTGGCCATCGTCGACGACCTCGTAAGCGCGGAAGCTCTGGCCGAAGCGCTCGAGTTCAGCCCCCTCTGCGTTGACCATTTCGACGCTGTTGTGGGTGCCGACCACAAGCTTGCTGGGCGCAAGTCGATTCAGTTATCCGATTTGGCTCACGAACGGTGGGCGCTGAATCAATCGGCATCCACCTATCACACGTTTCTGCTGAACGCTTGCTACGCTGCTGGTTTCACTCCCAAGGTGACCGCCAGCAGCCGGAATACCGCTGTAACGCTTGAGATGGTTCGAAGAGGTGGAGTAGTTGCCGTGCTCCCCCGATTGGCTCTCAAGCTGGTCGAAAATGACCCGGACTTCTCCATTATTCCTATTGCCCCAGTGCTCAATCGACGAGTCTTTGTTGCACTAGCGCGCGGTATTGCGAAACGCCCCGCCGTTGCTGCCGTACTCGACGCACTCCAGATGGCTGCTGTCGACGTAGCTTGAGTTGCGACAAGCCGGCCTGTCTCCTTGCCGGGCCGAATCACGACTCTCTCGTGTAGGGACATTCCCCAATCCGGCGGCCCAAGCTGTTGCGCCAGCTGGACCTGTTTCACGTCACGCTGCAGTAGCGCCGTCACGTAAGCCTTGAGCGAGAAAAGCGCCTGTAGCCTGGGTTCATGGGAAGCTGTCTCTCTTCACGGACCCCGTCGCTGGTCGCTGCGCATCCCCCCGATGGAAAGCTTTTCTTTCGTATTTGGAAAGAAACCGCCGCCTTTTTTTCTATTTTTCGCCAGCCTAGAGTGCCCTTACGCCCCATCGGGGTGTTCGTCAACATTGTCGGTCGCTGGCACCACAACTAGAAGGAGTGCGGGGTATGTTGCAACGATTTACTCAGGCGGCGCTGCTTGTCACGGCATGCGCATTCGCGTCTTTCACCAACGCAAATGCGGCAGACACGCTCGCGAAGATAAAGAACGCAGGTGAGATTCGCCTCGGCGTCCGGGATGCTTCTGTCCCGTTCTCGTTTCTCGACCAGAACCAGCATTACGTTGGGTTCTCCATCGACCTTTGTCAGAAGGTCGTGGACAAGGTGAAGCAGACGCTTGGTATGCCATCGCTCAAGGTGACGAATGTTCCCGTGACTTCAGCCAATCGCATTGCGTTGGTCAACAACGGCAACGTCGACATCGAGTGTGCCAGCACGGCGAATAGCCTGGAACGACAGAAGCAGGTCGGCTTCTCCGTTGCGACCTTTGTGAGCCACACGCGCTGGCTGGTGAAGGCCAACGCAGGCCTCAAGTCTGCCGCGGACCTGAAAGGCAAGACTGTCGTGTACACGCAAGGGTCCAATGCCCTGGGCTTCGCAAAGGAAATCAGCGAGAAGAACAACCTCAATCTCCAGTACATCCCCGCTCATGACCACAGCGAATCGATGCTCGTTCTGGAAAGTGGCCGCGCTGCAGCCTTCATTGAGGACGACATCCTTCTCGCCGCGAAGAAGGCTGACGCCAAGGACCCGAATGCGTACACGTTCCTTCCCGAGTCGTACAACTCGCTGTACTACGGCTTGATGATTGCGAAGGACGACCCAGCCTTCAAGAAGGTCGTCGACGATACGCTGAAATCGCTCATGGCGTCTGGCGAGTTCGAACAGATTTACAAGAAGTGGTTCGAAGGTGCGATTCCGCCGCGTGGCATCAAGCTGAACTTCCCGATGAGTCCGGACCTCAAGGAGCGCGTGAAGGCTCCGAGCGACAAAGTGCCGGCGTAACTGAAGTCAAATACGGGCAGCCTTCGGCTGCCCTCATCGAGCGTTTCAGTCATGCAATTGCTATTCGAAACAACTATCGACGGCGGGCGGTACATCGACTGGCTGCTGTCCGGCCTGAGATGGACGGTACTTCTCTGGGTTGGCGGAGCCGTAATCGCCACCGTCTTCGGAGTTGTAGTCGGCTGCGGTAGGACGGCACAGAGCGCGACCTTCCGCATTCTCGCTCGCACGTATGTGCAAGTCTTCCGCAACGTACCGCTCCTGGTTCAAGCGTTTCTCTGGTACTTCGTCATCCCGGAGATTCTGCCAACGCCCATCGGCAACGCCATCAAACAAATGCCGGCGATTTGGGGCAGCTTCTTGCCCGCGCTCGTCGCGGTTGGGCTGTACACGGGAGCACGCGTAGCTGAACAGGTGCGTGCGGGCATTCAGTCACTGCCGAAGGGCCAACGTGAGGCGGCATTCGCACTTGGGCTTTCCAGCTTCAACACCTATGCGTGCATCCTGGTTCCCCAGGCGCTGCGCACGATGGCACCGTCGCTCACCAGCGAGGCACTGGCGCTCCTGAAGAACACGTCTGTTGCCATGACGATTGGCCTGATGGAACTGTCCGCGCAGGCGCAACAGATGAACGAATTCACGTTCAGAACTTTCGAGTCGTTCAGCTACGTAACGCTGGTCTACTTCGCACTGTCGCTGCTTGTCTACGGCTGTGCCGAACTCGTTATCAGAGGCGTCGCAATTTCTCATAGGCGCGCAGGCCCGAAATCGACTCCGGAGAACGCATGATGTCTTTTGATTACGATGCTATCCGCGCGGCGCTTCCCTACTTGGGCATGGGCATGGTCTTCACGCTGCAGCTGACAGCTGTGGCGTTCATTGGTGGCCTGCTGATTGGCACGGTGCTCGCGGTGATACGCCACCTTCGAGTGCCCGTTCTCGACAAGACAGTCTGGGCGTACGTTACGGTGATGAGGTCTGTCCCCCTCATCATGGTGTTGTTCTGGTTCTTTTTCCTGGTACCTCTCGTCCTGCGAGCGATGTCTCCCAGCGGAATGTCGGTATCGGTGAGCCCGCAGCTGTCGGCATTCGTCACCTACACGCTGTTCGAAGCAGCCTACTTCTGCGAAATCATTCGCTCGGGTCTGCTGTCGGTACCTCGTGGGCAGTTTGAAGGTGCCAAGGCTCTCGGGTTCTCAACCTGGCAGACGTTCACCCTCATCATCATTCCTCAGGCGTTGAAGGCCATGGTGCCCGTCATGGTGACTCAGGCAGTCATCCTGTTCCAGGACACGTCGCTGGTTTATGTGCTCTCCCTTACCGACTTCGTCGGGGCAGCCTCCAAGGTTGCTCAGCGCGATGGAAAGCTCATTGAGTTCTACACGTTCGCGGCAGTGGTCTATCTCATCATCTGCTCGGCTGTAGCCGAGCTTGCGGACTACCTCCGCCATAGACGGCAGGCGCGAGGAACGTTGCGTGTCCCGTCCACAGTAGCGGCAAACGTCACTGCCTGAATAGCATTGGAAGCTAGGAGCTTGAATTGAACTCGACTCAGAATCCCGTCGTGGAGCTCGTTGCTCTGACGAAGAAATTCGGAGCACACACCGTGCTGCATGACATCAACTTGAAGGTCTACGCCGGGCAAAAGGTGGTGATTTGCGGACCATCAGGCTCTGGGAAATCGACACTTATCCGTTGCATCAACGGCCTCGAGGACATCGATGGCGGCGAAGTCATCGTACGCAGCCATCAAAGCGGCGAGCGCTACGCCAAGGCGTCCGATGTGCGTCGTCATGTCGGCATGGTGTTCCAAAGCTTCAATCTCTTTCCCAACTACAGCGTTCTGAAGAACTGCATGCTCGCTCCGGTAAAGGTGCGCGGTATGAGCGCGGCAGAGGCAGAGAAGACGGCAGTGGCTCTTCTCAACAAGGTGCGGGTCGGCAATCAAGCAGACAAGTTTCCTCCCCAGCTCTCAGGCGGACAGCAGCAGCGCGTGGCTATTGCTCGAGCCCTCTGTATGAACCCCTCGGTCATGCTGTTCGACGAACCGACCTCAGCTCTTGACCCGGAGATGGTGAAGGAAGTCCTGGATACGATGGTGACGCTCGCCGCGGAAGGGATGACGATGCTGTGCGTCACTCACGAGATGTCGTTCGCTCGGCGAGTTGCAGACCGCATCATCTTCATCGACGGCGGGAGGATTGTCGTGGACGCCCCGCCGGACGAATTCTTCGCCGACTCGGCACATCCACGAGTACGCGAGTTTTTGGGCCAGGTTTTGAGTACGGTGTAATGTCTCCGCGCCACATAGCCGTGCAAATAGCTTCGTCTAATGTGGGGCGACGCAGCTGCCGTTTGCACGGCAACCTTCAGGTTCTGCATATTTGCTGGCGGAACGCCGATATGTCCGCGAAAGCAGGTCGACTGCAAACGTAACATCGAGGAACTCGTACACTCTGATGCTCATTTCGGTACTATCGGTTCAATCTGTCTCAACGCACTTAGCACCTGCTAGCAGTCGTACCAAAGGGGCGAAAACACAAGCGGCTTCGCAATGGCACGGCTGACCGTGGTGGCCAACTCATCCAGGTCGCCCACGCCGTTCGCGCTACAAATCGTAAGTGTCTTAGTCTCCTGGCCAGCATAGTCACAGCGACAAAGCACACGCAGGGATGACCCACCCGGACCTTTTGCCGGTAGTACACGTTCGACCTGAAGCTGAATGACAGCCTCCATAGGGACAAAGTACAGCTCCCGGCCATAGAAGATGAATGCTGTTCGGTAGGCAGAACATCCTATCCACCCCTTGCAATGGTCGAAGCCTGGGTCAGGCGGTCGAATGAACTCTAACTCGTACTGCAGGCCAGACCGAGCGAAAGAAGGTACCGGCCCCAACCATTCCTCGCGAATTCTGGCCACCGGCTCGAAAGCCATGAGTTGAGCTATTTCTGTTTCGCTGACCCATGGACGAAATCCCGTCGTGATGCCAATCCAGCATCCCGCCTTGAGCCTGGGCTCCTTCTCGTAAATGGGATTGAGCGTTGGCCCTTGTTGCATTTCGGGCGGCCACACATGCAACTCAACGGACGCCAGACTGTAGACCCACCGGTGCCCAAGAGAGTTGGAACTCCTCAGTACCGTTCCCTCCCCGAGGAAAGGCTGCAACTGGTCAACAGTGCGTCGAAGATTCTCAGCAGCATCGTCATCGACGTACGATATCCCCGAAAATTCGGTAGCCGGCTCGTTGGGGGAAAACTGCGGGGAGACCTGAGCTGAAAGCGGCCAAAGCAAGCCTTTCACGAACGGGCGCGGAGTCTCAAACTCAATCACGTCCCAGTCATAGACAGCGTGCGGCCGGACGCCATATCGCTTAACAAGGAACGCACGGGGAAGGAGCCATTGCAGGCCAATCTCACTGAGATAAACCTGAATCGGGTTGGGGCCTGTCATGTGATGGGGCATCGGTTGCTTAAGTCAATCGGGTGACGAATAACGGCGCCACACTAGCGGCGGGTTTTCTTCAGCGCGCCGTGTCCAAGGACGTCTCCTGCCATCATGCGCACGATTGAGGGGTTCGCCTTCGATAAATGCTGGGGCTCCACGCGGTAGCCGTAAAGCCGATGCAGCGCAATGGCGACCGCGCACGAGCGCGAGAACCCACCCTCGCAGTGGACGACTATCGACGATATGTCGCCAGGCAGCGCTTCAACAAAAGAACGAATGGCTTGCCCATGCTCGTCGGTGAATGCGTGGGCGAGCTTGCCGCGTGCTTTGTCGGACAAGTCCGGATTGAGGAAGTCGACGTCGGCAAAGCTGAGGCGCAGCACGTGAGCGAAGTCACCGATGGTGGCCGGGGGACGCTCTGGCGCGGTGATGGAGATGACGGCTATCGATGGCAGTGGAGGTAGCCTTTCCGCGTCGGACCTCGATAACGCAAACACCTCGCGGCCCCCGTCAGCCGGCGGCCTGTACAGCTTCCCGAGAATGTCCTGCAGACGCTGCGTCATTTGTACCTACCAGCCAAGAAGCTGCCGCGCTCGTTTCATGACCCAATCCTGTTCCGCCTCTGAGAAATCCCACTCGCCACTCTGCACTTTCAGGGAGAACCCCTTACGCACGTTTGCAAGGCAGCGCTCTTGGGTCAATGCTGGATTCTCCGTAACCTTGCGCATGCAGTAGGGGGCGCACTGCTGCGCCAAATCCTCACAGCACTCATATCGCTCAGCCCATTCTTCGTCGGTGAGCCCCGAGACGTACTGGCCGTTGACCAGCCGCACCAAGAGTTTCGACTGAGCGCCTGGCACAGAGGCGATTGGGTTGCCGCGCGGGAAATCGGCAGGAATCGTTCGGTTCGACATTAGTCACCCCTCGTGCTGTCTCCGTGAATGCTGGACAGCCAGCCCCGAATGCGTCGCTGGGCTTCTTCATCACTGATGCCACGTGACGAGTCGAGAAGGACAAATCGGTCGGCAAACTCCCCTGGTGTACGGCCAAAATGAAAGGCCCCATACACCGAATCGTCTATCGCCATCCAGTTCTTCAGGCCCTTGCCATACACGTAGCTGGTGATGACGTAGGTTCGCTCGGAGCCGTTCAGGACGTAACTCAGTCGCGGCTTAATGCCGAGGGTTGTGCCCACAACCCGTCGACCTAGCTCTTGAGGTAGATACGAAACGACCTGGTCAAAAGGTAGCTTCTGCAGCCAGGAGGTCGTGAGGACGATTTCCACCTCGGGGTATGGCTCAAGCATTTCGGCTAGCAGCGGCGCGTACTCAAGCAATGGTCTGCCCGACTCAAGCGTCACTTCGCCAGTTGTCGTATCGAGCAGCGCGTGACCAGCGTGGAGCGTACCGTCGTAGTCGACGAACAGCGTTGGAGTGGCGGAGCGATGCTCCAGCGCAGGCTGTGGGGTGACGTTGAGCGTGTCTGCTGCGGTCAGCGAGGTTGCATGCCATTTCACGGCATGCCCAAGTGCACGGAGCGCTATATCTGCATCTGACCTCGGCAAAACCATCATGGCCAGACCCAGCGCTTCCAATACCTTGAAAAGTTGGTCTGTTCTGGACGGCTCTCCGTTCTCGAGGCGGGAGAGTGTCTCGGGTGCAATACCGCAATAGTCAGCCGTGTCGTCGACGGACAACTCGCTGCCCAGGCGCCGGCTGCGTACAAGCTGCCCCAATGTCTGGAGTTCTCTCGCCAGAGGGTTCTGGCCAGACTTCCGAGGCTCTTCTGACATGGTCTCAATGCGCCGCCATTGGTCGGCGGCACTTCCTCTTGAACACCATCCCATGCTAGCGCTAGGTACAGCGACCGAGACAAGAAAAATACTGGGTTGTTGCGCGAAGAGATTTTATTTTGGACAGGTTATGCCTTATTCCGTGCCGATAGGACAGGTTATGCTTTGCACACCCATCTACCGGCCGGAATAAGTCCCTGCGTTGTGGCCAGCTTATGCTTTATTCGCAGGCCACGAATCGCCTAACGGCACAGCGGCGCACGCCCCACGGCTCGTCAACGAGTGGGTAGACGATGTCCAAGCCCAGCGACACGGCCCGCGCATGCACGGCATCCACATCGTCGACTTCCACCGACAGCGCCGGCACCGGCGTATCGTTTCCGCCTTCACTGGCGATGCTGACCTGCGGCGTCATCGTGTGGGCCGGTTCGGCAAAGGTGATGATCCAGCCGTGGTCCATCACCGCTTCCAGATCGAGCAGTTCGGCATAGAACGCGCGGGCACGTGCCGGATCGGCAGCGTGCAGGTTCGGGACGATGCGTCGGACGGCCATGCGGTGCTCCTGTTGGTGCTCCTGTTAACCGGTTCGGTGGCGGCATTTTAGTCAGGGCTGTGACGTCGTGTTGGCATGCGCACCCGGCGCACATCACGTAAAGTGGCGGGCACTCGAACTACAGAGACACGCACGCCATGGAATTCCTGCAATCGCTGCTGGCACCCCGCCTGCAAAACGTTGAAACCTCCGCCATCCGCGAGCTGTTCAAGGTGCTCGGCAAGCCGGGCCTGATCTCGTTTGCCGGCGGCTTTCCTGATTCCGCCCTGTTTGACGTGGAAGGCCTGAAGGCCGCCGCCGACAGCGCACTCACCACCGACGCTGCCCGCGCGCTGCAATATGGCGCCACCGAGGGTTTCGAGCCGCTGCGTGAGGCCATCGTCACGCTGATGAAGGGGCGCGGCGCCCACGTCGCCAACACCGACATCCTCGTCACCACCGGTTCGCAGCAAGGGCTGGATCTGCTGGGCAAGGTACTGATCGGCGAAGGCGACACGGTGCTGACCGAAGCGCCCACCTTCCTCGCCGCCATTCAGGCGTTCAAGCTGTACGGCGCCAAGGTGGCCGGCGTGCCGACCGATGGCGACGGACTGGATGTCGACGCGCTGGAAAAAGTGCTTGCCACCGCGCGCCCCAAATTCCTCTACGTGATTCCCAACTTCGGCAACCCGAGCGGTGCGCTGATGAGCCTGGAGCGCCGCAAGCGCCTGCTGGACGTGGCGGTGCGCCACAACCTGCTGATTGTGGAAGACGACCCCTACGGCGATCTGTATTTCGACGCCCCTCCGCCGCCGTCGCTGTACGCGCTCTCGCAGCAGACCGACGGCGCACAGGGCCGTGTGGTCTACCTGGGCAGCCTGTCGAAGGTGATGGCCCCGGGCCTGCGCGTGGGCTGGATGATCGCCGCGCAGCCGTTGCTGGGCAACGCGGTGATGGTCAAGCAGTTTGCCGATGCGCACACCTCCACCTTTGCGCAGGCCACGGCCGCCGCATACCTGCGCAGCAATCGCCTGGACACGGTGCTGCCGCGCACGCGTGCCGCCTATGCCGAACGCGCCCACGCCATGGCCAACGGCCTGCGTGCGCTGCTGCCCGAAGCCGAGCTGACCTTCAACCGCCCGCGCGGCGGCATGTTCCTGTGGTGTGCGTTGCCGGGCCGCAATGCCGGTGATGTGGCCAAGGTGGCCATCGAGCGCGGCGTGGCCTTCGTGCCCGGTGCGGCGTTCTACCCCGTAGACCCGGATCGTTCGACGCTGCGCTTGTCGTACGCCACCTCGTCGCTTGCGCAGGTGGAAGAGGGCGTGCGCAAGCTCGCAGGCGCCATCGGCGAGTTCAAGCTGGACTGACCCCACTGGCGCAGGACGCGGTGGTACAGGCACACACAGACGCGCAGCAAGACCCCGCGCTACTGCGCCGCCTGCTTCGCGCCAAAGACCGCATGGACGCCGCCTCGCACGAGGCGTGGCCCGTCAAGCGGCTGGCCGAAGTGAGCGGCGTGTCGGAGGCGCATTTTGCGCGCTCGTTCAAGCAGGCGTTCGGCATTCCGCCGCACCGCTACCTGCTCACGCGCCGCATCGAGCAGGCTACCTCCCTGCTGCGCGACACCGACCTGCCCATCATTGAAATTGCCTACGCCACCGGCTGGGAAAGCCTCGGCACCTTCGGCCGCATCTTCCGCGACATCACCGGGCAGAGCCCGAGCGCCCTGCGCCGGCAGGCGCAGGCCAGCGCGCCGCTGCAACAACTCGACCGCGTGCCGGCCTGTGTGCTGAAGGCCGCGCAACGGCCCGACCTCGTCACAGCAGTTTCGGAGAAGCGCCGCCAGCTGGCGGACGGTACAAATCCGTCACCCACCAACAACAAGGAGCGGTGATGAGCCAAGGGATCAACGTCGTAGGGCTGTATGTGGACGACCAGGACGCGGCGCTGGCGTTCTATGTCGACAAGCTGGGGTTTCGCGTGCATACCGACGTGCGCAATGGCCCCTACCGGTGGCTGACGGTGCAGCATCCGGACCAGCCGTCGTTCCAGCTCGGCCTGTTCCAGCCCGGACCGCCTATTCACGACGAGGCCACCGCCCAGACGCTGCGCGCCATGGTCGCCAAGGGCGCGATGCCGCCGCTGGTGCTGACCGTTGCCGATTGCCGCGCGACCTATGCACAACTGCGCGAGCGCGGCGTGGAGTGCACGCAGGAGCCGGTCGAGCGCTTCGGCAGCGTGGATGCCGGTTTTCGTGACCCGGCCGGCAACGGCTGGAAGATGATCCAAGCTGCCGGAGGTGCCAAATGACCTCAATGCAGAACGCGCGCTCCGGAATCCGCCAGTTTCACCGCTGGGTGTCGATGGCCTTCACGCTCTCGGTCATTGCAAACTTTGTCGCCATGGGTGTGGGCAAGGGCGCCCAGCCGCCTGCGTGGATCACCTACGCGCCGCTGCTGCCGCTTGCGCTGCTGCTGTTCACGGGGCTCTATATGTTTGCGCTGCCGTACCTGGATCGGCGCGGCGCGCGCCGTTCGATCGATGATCGGGGCACGCCGACTGCCGCGATCTGAGCGCCGCACGTGGAGCGTTGAGCGCGGCGTGTGACGTTTTGCGGGCCAGATGCCCGTGTTCAATGGGCAACTGACGTAGTTGTCTGCTCGGCAGCTTGCGCCGGTGCATGCCGGCCGCCCAAGCGCCACACCACCACGGCCACCACATGGCACGCCGCTGCCGCCCAGCCGAGCATGCCGGGCCCGCCGTGGGCCAGCGCCAGCGCGCCCACGCTCGACCCCAGCGCAATCCCCACATACACCGCAGACGCATGCAGCGACAGCGTGATTGGCGACACCTCCGGCGCGAGGCGGATCAGCCTCGTGGCCTGTGCCGGGCCGAAGCCCCAGCCCGCCATGCCCCACAGCACGACCGCACCGATGGCGATGGCGCCCGCCGTGGCACCGTGCAGCACCTGCACTGACAGCGAGAGGAGCGAGAACGCCAGCACGATCCCTGCGCTGCTGACGGCCAGCACGCGTGCCACGCCAGCGCGGTCGGTCATGTGGCCGCCCAGGCCGGTGCCCAGCGCCGCAAAGCTGCCGACCAGGAACAGCACGATGCCCACGTGCTGTGGCGCGAACCCCAGCCCTTGCACAAAGAACGGCGCGACGTAGGTATAGAACGTAAAGCCACCCGCGGCCCACAGCGCGGACACCGCCAGCGCGCCCAGCATGCCGGGCCTGCGCGCCACGCTCAGGCGTTGCGCCAGCGTGGTCACGCTGTGCGGCAGAGCGCGCGGCAGGCCGAAGGCCAGGCCTGCCGTGGCCAGTGCCGACAACACACCGCATGCGATGAACGTCGAGCGCCAATCGCCCTGGGCGGCGATCCACGCACCCAGCGGCACGCCGAGCGCCACTGCCACTGTGCCACCACCCGTGATGATGGCGAGCGCCGAGCCGCTGCGCGCCGCCGGCACCAGCGAGGTCGCCACCGCGTTGGCCGTCGGCAGGAACACGCCGGCCGCCAGCGCGAGCAGCACGCGCGCCGCGATCAACTGCCCGAAGCCGTGCGCACTGGCGGCCAGCAGATTGCCCGCCGCAAAGATCGCCAGCGCGCCGATCAGCACGCGGCGCCGGTCGACATTGCCGAGCAGCGTCGCCATCACGGGCGAGCCCACGGCGTACGTGACAGCAAACACGGTGACGAGCTGGCCCGCTGCCGGCACGCTCACGCCCAGGTCTGCGGCCAGTACCGGCAGCAGGCCGGCGATCATGAATCCTTCGGTGCCGATGGCGAACGCGCCCAGGCACAACCACCACAGCGATGCCGGCATGGTCGGCTCCTGTCAGAAAAGGAAAAGCAAATGGAAGGGAGGCGGAGCGCCGAGGCTCCGCAAGAATCAACGCGCGGTGGCGCGTGCGGTCTGGCCGAACAGCACGCTGCGCTCGTCTTCCGAAATGTCTTCGCGGCGGCGCGAGTAGGCGCGCTCGACACCGGCATAAGCGCGCCGCGTGGCCGCACGTGCGCCAACGGCTTCGAACCAGCGCTGCAGGTGCGGGAAGGCGTTCAGGTCCTGGCCGTGCCCGGCGTGCGGCACGATCCACGGATAGGCCGCGATGTCGGCGATGGTGTAGTCGTTGCCGGCAATGTACGGGCGGTCGGCCAGGCGGCGGTCGAGCACGCCGTACAGGCGGTTGGTCTCTTTCGTGTAGCGGTCGATGGCGTAGGGCACGCGCTCCGGGGCATACACATTGAAGTGGCCGATTTGCCCGGCCATCGGGCCCAGACCCCCTACCTGCCAGAACAGCCACTTGAGCACTTCCATGCGGCCGTGCAGGTCAGCGGGCATCAGTTGCCCGGTTTTCTCGGCCAGGTAAAGCAGCATGGCGCCCGATTCGAACAGCACCACGGGGTCGGTCCCTTCGGCCGGGTCGTGGTCGACCATCGCCGGGATCTTGTTGTTGGGCGAGATGGCCAGGAATTCGGGCTTGAACTGGTCACCCCGGCTGATATCGACGGGGATGACGCGGTGCGGCAAGCCGGTTTCGGCAAAGAACAGCGCCATCTTCAGGCCGTTGGGCGTGGCGCAGTAATAGAGGTCGATCATGGTGGGGCCCTCGTGTTCTGTCATGTTGGTTGACAGATTAGGTGCGCGAGTGGCCTTTGGTAATGTCCAGAAACTGGAATTTTCAGGTGACCACTTATTGGCCGTGCGCCTGGGCGGGTTCCGCTGTCTCGCAGGAGCGTGCGTACCATTCCCACGCGGCGGTGCCGCACAGCACGCCTGTCGCCAGCGCGGACACGGCCAGCGCCGGCAGTTCAACCGCCGGCAGCCACGCGCCGCCCAGCACCACCAGGCCGACCACATGCGCCGGGCGCAACCGGCCGAAGATTGCCCACTTGAACAGCAGGTTGCCCAGCAGGTACAGCGCCGCGCTGCCCAGCACCGCCAACGCTGTCCCCGCATGGGCGTGGCCCACCGGATGCGCCAGCACGAACTCATCGGCCACCGCCCCGACGATGATGCCGGCCACCAGCACCACGTGGATGTAGGTGTAGGCCAGGCGTGCAAGCCGGCCCGGGTCGGCCGAATGCGACATGGTGTGCGCACCGCGCTCGGCAATCGTGTCGAAGTACAGCCACCACATCGCCAGGCTGCCGATGAACGACATCGCCATCGCTGCGATGTTTTCTGCGTTCCAGTCGAGCCCGGCGAACGTGGAGCCCGTTACCAGTACCGATTCGCCCAGCGCGATGATGATGAACAGCGAGCAGCGCTCGGCCATGTGGCCGCCTTCCACGTTCCAATCGTTGGTGGTGGAACGGCCCAGGCCCGGCGTGTAGAACCCCATCGAGGGCCCGAGCCATTCGATGGCCAGCGCGATGATCCAGCACGCCCAGCGCACGGAATCACCCGACAGGCCGCCCGCCAGCCACAGCACCGCCGAGACCCCGAGCCACGTGCCGATGCGCTGGAAGTTGCGCCGCATGGGCAGCGACTCGCCGCGCACGGCCCACAGAAAGAACAGCGTGCGCCCGAACTGCATGAACACATAGGCCAGCGCAAACGCCAGCCCGCGCGAGCCGAATGCCTGCGGCAGCGATGCCGAGAGCAGCAACCCCGCCGTCATCAGCACGAGCATCAGCATGCGGATGGCGAGTTTTTCGGGGTCGAGCCAGTTCGTCACCCACGACGTGAAGATCCACACCCACCACACGGCCAGCATCAGCAACAGCGCCTGCGCGCCGCCTTGCAGCGTGAAGTTGCTGATCAGCAGGTGCGAGAGCTGCGTCACCGCAAACACGAACACCAGATCGAAGAACAGTTCGATGTTGGTGACGCGGTGGTGGCCGTGAGCGCCGGCGGGCGCGGGGCGGAGGTAACTGCGGGGCATCGGGTGTCCTCGGTGCGGCTTGGACCGCGATCAGGCCGACTGCATGCCCAGCGTGAGCGTGCCCGCCCCCACCATCACCGCGCCGCCCGTGTAGCCGAAACGGCGTTGCGCAGCCACGCTGGTCAGGCGCTTGGCGAGCAGCTTGGCGGCCAGCGCGTACATCGATGCGTTGGCGGCGGCCAGGACGACGAAGGTCGGCAGCAGGATCACGCTCTGCGAGAGGAAGGTCTGATCGGCCGACATGAATTGCGGCACGAATGCGACGAAGAAGACGATGCTCTTCGGGTTCAGCGCGGTGACCGTCCAGGCGGACAGGAAGCGGCGGCCAGCGGACTTCTGCTGTACGGGGAGGGTGGCCTCGGGCGCGTCGTCGCGCAGGCGGCGGGCGCTGAGGATGGACTTGATGCCGAGATAGACGAGGTACGACCCGCCGATGAGCTTGAGCGCCGTGAAGGCCGCGGCCGAAGCGGCCAGCAGCGCGCCCGCACCGGCAAGGGAGACGGCCATGGCGGTCGTGTCGCCCGCCGCCACGCCGGCAACGGTGCTCCACGCCGAGCGGCCACGGTTTGCCAGCGAATCACCAATCACCAACAGGATGGTCGGGCCGGGGATGAGCAGGATGATGATGCTGGCGCCGATGAAGGCCAGCCAGGTTTGGAGGGTCATGGGGTGGCTCGCTGTGTTGTTGGGGGAGGGGACACAGTTATCCATGAAAAAATTGGGGCGTCAAATGGGGAGGAGCGGTTTTCTTTGTTCTTGGTTTTGGTGTGGGTGGTGCATCCCCTTTTCGTACCCTGCCGGGCGCGACTCACTTTTCTTTGTCTTGCCAAAGAAAAGTAAGCAAAAGAAAGGCGTGCCCGAGATGGCGAAAGATTCCTTGAATTTGCGTAACCGGGCGGAGGCGGGGAAAACTCGCTTCGCTCAGACAGTTCCCCACCTTTTTTCCGCCCGCTTACGAAAATTCAAGGCGCCATCAAGGGCCTAACGTCAAAAGAGAAAGGCCAACCCATCGCGCGGTTGGCCTTGTCGTTTGGGCCGGCGCCCCGAGGGTTTGGGTTTGTCCTTTGACTTTCCTGCCTCAGATGGCGCCTTGAATTTCTGTTGCAGGGAGGAAAATGAGGGGAGGCTGTCTGAGCGCAGCGAGTTTGCCTCTCCTCCCTCCCTGCGACATAAATTCAAGGAGGGGGTCGCCATCTCGGGCGCGCATTTCTTTGCTTACTTTCTTTGGGCAAGACCAAAGAAAGTGAGTCAGCCCCGGCAGGGGATGAAACAAGGGATGAATCACCAACAAAAAACCATCCGCAAAAAAAAACTACCCGTGCCTCCGCGCCGCCAACCCCACCCCACTCACCAACAAAACCGCAGCCGCCACCTCAAGCCCATGAGGCCATCGAGCCTCATAGATAAACCCGTACAACAACGCAAACACCGTCTCAAACACAATCAACTGCCCCGACAGCGTCAACGGCAACTTGCGGCTGGCCGCATTCCACAGGCTGTTCCCCAGCACGGACGCGCCCAGCGCCACACCCATATTCACCAGCCAGAACATTCCCCAGGCCGATGCGGGCTGTGCAGAAGCCGTCGCCATTCCGGGCATGAAAAACGCCGGTACGGCCAGTGCCAGTGACAACACCCCGGTCGCAACGCCAGTCAACAACGACCACTCCCGGCTCGTGAACTGCGGACGCGCGCGCAGGTACCTCGCATTGCACACCGCATACACCGTCCAGCACGCGAGCGCGCCCGCTGCCATCAGCAGACCGATGAAATAGGTTCTCCCGCCCGCGTCCGAATGTGCGTCGGGCGCATCCAGGTAGATGCACACCACGCCCGCGACGGCCATCAGCAGCGGCAGGGCCAACCGCCGCAGGGGCAGGCTGCCCCGTTCGGCCGCGCCGGCCAGCGTGACCGTCACCGGCAACAACCCGACGATGAGCGACACCGGCGCCACGCCCGCACGCTGCACTCCACCCGCCACGCACAGGTAGTACAGAATGTTGCCCGGCAGCGATAACAGCAGCAGCGCCGCCCAATCGCGCCGCGTCGTCTTGCGCCACAGCGTGCGCCACACCGGCAGCGCCAGCACCAGCGACAACACGCCATACAACACATACCGCGCCGCCGAAAGCGCCAGCGGCGAGAACTGCGGCAGCATCTTCGGCGCGACGAAGATGACGCCCCACAGCGCCCCGGCCGCGACGCCGTAGCCGATGCCCGTCAGATGGTCGCGCCGTGCATCGTGCTGGCCGTGATGAAGATGCGTTGCAGTCGAGGTGTCGCCAACAGCCATGGAGCGTCTGCCCGGGAAGAGGAATCGAACCGGCACTCTGCGCGTGCGTGCGCCGCGCGTCTTGGCGAAGACGGCTGCGCTTTGGCAAAAACGGAAATGGGCGGGGCTTAGCGCCGCACAGCAGCAGGCGTGATGCCGCGGGCGGCCTTGAGGTGGCGCGTGAGGGCGCTTTGGTCGTAGTAGCCGGTGCGCGCGGCAATCTCGGCGATAGGCAGGGCGGTGGTCTCCAGCAGCGTCAATGCATGGCGCAGCCGTACCTCGGCAAGATGCGCGTGCAGCGTGGTGCCGTATGCGGCACGGAACAGTGTGGCCAGACGGCGCGCGCTCACGCCCGCTTCTGCGGCGAGCGCATCGACGGTGAGCGGCTCAGCGTAGCGGTGTTCGATGGCATGCCAAACGCGCTCGGCACGCGCATCGGGGCGTGTGCGCATCTGCGCGGACTGGTTGGCCGGATGCGCGGCGAGTGTCGCCAGCGCGAGTGATGACCACGCATTGGCCAGCACGGTATCGACGATGGGCGCGTCTTGCAGCCACGTCGTCAGCGCGCGCAAGCCCGGCGTGAGCGGAAAGAACACGCGATCGGCCAGGCCGCCCAGGCTGGGGGCGTCCACGGTTTGCCCCGGAATGTCGAGCACGATGAAACGGTTGGCGCCCGTGGCTTCAAACGCATGCGTGGCGCCGGCGGGGATGAGTGCGGCGTGATGCGTGTCGACACGGCCGCCGCGGCCGTCCACGTCCATCTCCAGGATGCCGCGTGCGGGCATCACGACCTGCATGAAGTCGTGCGAGTGCGGGGGCGCGGCGAGGCCGTAAGTGCGGAAGTCCAGCATGATCGGTCGAGGATAGCACCGCGCTGGGGGCAAACGGGAGGCAAAAAAATGCCCGGCCACAGATCATTCTGCGCCGGGTCTTGGAACGTTCACGGAAAGAGGATCCGTGAGAAGAGGAACACGCATATCGTGCGCGGCTTGCATGACAGCGGCATGTCAGCCGCGCCTGCGCACTTACGCCTCCTGGATCGTCACCTTGTCCGGATAGAACGCGAGATAGCCCGCGACTTCGCGCGCGACGGGCTTGGGCTGTTCGTAAGTCCAGACGGCGTTTTCGGCGCGCACATCAGCGGCCACGATGGTGTAGTACGACGCCTCACCCTTGTATGGGCAATGGGTGTGATGCTGCGTGCGCTCCAGATTGTTCATCCGCACATCGTCGCGCGGGATGTACTGCACCGGCGGGTACGACGCCTCGCGCAGCGTGCGCGCCAGACGCGTGTCGGCAATGGTGAAACCGTTGAGGCTCACTGTCACACGGCGCGGGTTCGACTCCACGGTGATGGGATGATTCGGATCGATATCGGGCATGCGGCACTCCTGCAGTTGGCGGGGGGAACACCCCTTGACTGTAGCAAGCGCCGCGCGCGCCCTGCGTCGGCCCTTGCTTACCAGTGCGTTTCCGATTCCGGCGTGGACGAGACGCGATGGATGGCCAGGTCGGCGCCCATGAATTCGGCCTCACGATCCAGCCGCAGCCCCACGAACTTGCGCAGCGTGCCGTACACCACCGTGCCGCCGATCAGTGCAATGGCAATGCCACCTGCCGTGCCCGCCAACTGCGCCCAGAACGACACACCGCCCAGGCCGCCGAGTGCCTTCAGGCCGAAGATGCCGGCCGCAATGCCGCCCCACGCGCCGCACAACCCATGCAGCGGCCACACGCCCAGCACGTCGTCGATGCGCCAGACGTTCTGCACGCGCGTGAACATCCACACAAACAGCACGCCGGCAATGCCGCCAACGGCCAGCGCGCCCAGCGGGTGCATCACGTCGGAGCCGGCGCACACGGCCACCAGGCCGGCCAGCGGCCCGTTGTACGAGAAGCCCGGATCGTTCTTGCCCATCCACCACGCGGTGAGCGTGCCGCCCACCATCGCCATCAGCGAATTGATGGCGACGAGGCCACTCATCTTGTCCAGCGTCTGCGCGCTCATCACGTTAAAGCCGAACCAGCCCACCGCCAGCACCCACGCGCCGGCTGCCAGGAACGGGATGTTCGAGGGCGGATGCGCGGCAATGCGGCCGTCGTCCTTGTAACGGCCGTGGCGTGCGCCCAGCAGCAGCACGGCCGGCAGCGCGATCCAGCCGCCCACTGCGTGCACCACAACCGAACCCGCAAAGTCGTGGAACTCGGCGCCCGTCACGCTCTGCAGCCAGTGCTGGATGCCGAAGCGCTCGTTCCAGGCAATGCCTTCAAAGAACGGGTAGACGAAGCCCACCAGCACGAAGGTCGCCGCCAGTTGCGGCTCGAAGCGCGAGCGCTCGGCAATGCCGCCCGAGATGATGGCCGGGATGGCTGCCGCGAAGGTCAGCAGGAAGAAGAACTTCACCAGCTCGTAGCCGTTCTGCTGGGCGAGCACGTCGGCACCGGTAAAGAAGTTAACGCCGTACGCGATCGAATAGCCGATGAAGAAGTACGCGATGGTCGACACGGCAAAGTCGACCAGGATCTTGACCAGCGCATTGACCTGGTTCTTTTTGCGGACGGTGCCCAGCTCAAGGAACGCGAAGCCGGCATGCATGGCCAGCACCATGATCGCGCCCAGCAGGATGAAGAGCGCGTCGCCCCCGGTTTTGATGGAGTTCATTGCGGTTGTCGTGCGGGTTGAGGATCAGCGCCATCCGGGTGCAGTGTGTGCCCACAAATGACGCAAAAAGCGCCGACTGATGCAATTCCTGTTCCAACGCTGTGCAAAAAGGCGACATGGCGCACCATGGCCGTGCGCGCGGGGTCGCTACCGGACCGCGCGTTGGCCGCGGCCCAAAATCGGTGCGCAATGGCTTGTATTTGGTGCGTTCGGCGCGCCGGATGCGCCGTGATGGTGCTTTCCCGCTGGGGCGGGCTAGGGCTTGGCGCCCGACACGCTGAACGATGCGGCCACGGCGTTCCACAGCGGTTCGTACCGCCAGCGCACCGCACTGGCCTGCTCGGGCGACGTGGCGGGAGACTGCATGTGCAGCATCAGCAGCGCGCCGTCGGTCGGCACCATGAAGACGCGGCCGACCAGCGTGTTGCCGGTGGCGCGCGGGACATGCGGGCCGGGCGATTCACCGATGTAGCTGGCCCACACGCCGGTGCGCCCGCCGAACGGTTGCGTGCCCCAGCCGAGCAGCCGGCAGGGGCCTGCCACGGCTTGCTTGACGGCATCGCGCATCCAGCGCGGTTCCCGACTGTCGGGTACGGCTTCAAGGTCGCCTTCAGTGGGGCGCACGATCAGTTCAAGGCGCGACAGCCCCGAGCCGCCCTGGTTGGCCCACGCGCCGATTGCCACCCGCGCCGGGTCGGGTTTGCGCGGCGCCGTGGGCGGCACGCGTTCCCAGGAGAACGGCAGCCGCAGGTTCAAGCTCGCGCCGCGCGCATTCGGCCAGTCAGACAACGTCACGGCCTGGGTAAAGCGGCTGCCCAGCTCATCGGCGGGGCGGTCGTCGTAGACCACCGCCAGCAGTGTCTGCAGCGTGGCGCGATCCTGGCTGCCTTGCGCACGCGCAACCACGCGTTCGGCAAGGGCGTGGGCGGTCTGGGCAGTCTGGGTGGCGACACCCACGCTGGGCTGGTGAATGTCCAGCGCGCGCTCGATGAGCAGTTGGCGCTCGTCGTCGGACAGCGGGATGCCAGCGATCAGGCGGCGCGTGCGGGCCAGCGCCTGCGGGAAGGTGTTGTCGAACTGGGTACGGGCGCGTATCAGCTCTTCACGCTGGCCGGGAAAGCGCTGGATGGCGCGGTCGAGCGCCTGCGTCTGCACGGTCAGGAAACCAAGCACGCTGATCAGCCCCGGGATGGCGCCGGGCGTGTAGTCCCACGCCAAGGCGTGGCCGGACCACGCCAGCAAGGCGGTCAGACACCAGCGCATCGTTGCGCGGCTTGGCATTTGGAATATCTCCCCTGTGGCCGGACCCGTTGCCGACCAAAATCCGACTCTAACGATTTGTATCGATTGTGTGCAAGCTGGGTATTGCACCGAGGTCGGACCGTTCCGGTCCCTTGGTTTGCGCAAACCGGCCGGGGTGGCGGCGCGCTTATTTGGATTGAATGACTGCGCACCGGCGCCATGAAACCCGGCGCCCGTGCGGCCGGTCGACGCGCGCGTCAACCCCGAAAATACTGTCTCTTCGACCCGCCGACCGGCACGCCACGCCTTGTGCGTCGTACAACACATCCAACGCCGGCGCCCCACTTATCAAAGGTGGAGACATGACCGATCTTTCCGCCGCCCGCGCGGCCGATCCCACGCCTGCCAGCGAGCCCGCGCCGGTACGCAACAAGGTGCGCTTCGTGACGGCCGCATCGTTGTTCGATGGGCATGACGCGTCGATCAACATCATGCGGCGCATCCTGCAATCGATGGGCTGCGAGGTGATCCACCTCGGCCACAACCGCTCGGTGGACGAGGTGGTCAACGCGGCGTTGCAGGAAGACGTGCAGGGCATTGCTGTGTCCAGCTACCAAGGCGGTCACGTCGAATACTTCAAGTACATGATCGACGCGCTGCGCGCACGCGGCGGCGAGCACATCCAGGTGTTCGGCGGCGGCGGCGGGGTGATCGTGCCTGCGGAGATCCGCGAACTGCAGGACTACGGCATCGCGCGCATCTACAGCCCCGAAGACGGCCAGCGCATGGGGCTGGCCGGCATGATTGCCGACATGGTGCAGCGCTGCGACATCGATCTCTCTACGTATGCACCGGCCACGCTGGAGCCCGTTGCCAATGGCGACCGCCGCGCCCTGGCACAACTGATCACTGCACTGGAATCGGGCCGCATCGATCCGGCCTTGCGCGAGGCCGTACACGCGGCTGCGGTCGCCACGCCGACTCCGGTGCTCGGCATCACCGGCACAGGTGGCGCGGGCAAGTCGTCGCTGACCGACGAGCTGATCCGCCGGTTCCGGCTCGACCAGCAAGACGCGCTGCGCATCGCCGTCATCTCGATCGATCCGTCGCGGCGCAAGTCGGGTGGCGCGCTATTGGGCGACCGCATCCGCATGAACGCGATCAACCATCCGAACATCTTCGTACGATCGCTCGCCACGCGCGAGGCCAGCCGCGAGATCTCCGATGCGTTGCCCGACGTGATTGCCGCATGCCGCGCGGCCGGCTTCGACCTGATCATCGTCGAGACCTCCGGCATCGGGCAGGGCGATGCGGCCATCGTGCCGCATGTCGATCTGTCGCTGTACGTCATGACGCCCGAATTTGGTGCCGCCAGCCAGTTGGAGAAGATCGACATGCTCGACTTTGCCGATCTGGTGGCTATCAACAAGTTCGACCGCAAGGGCGCGCAGGACGCGTGGCGCGACGTCGCCAAGCAGGTACAGCGCAACCGCGAGCAATGGCACGCCCGGCCCGAAGACATGCCGGTGTTCGGCACACAGGCCTCGCACTTCAATGACGACGGCGTGACGGCGCTGTATCACACGCTGGCCGATCGGCTGACCGAGCGCGGCATGGCGCTGGCCGAGCGCAGGCTGCCGCGCCCGGGCGGCAAATGTTCCACGAGCCACCGCGCCATCGTGCCGCCCGCGCGCGTGCGCTACCTGGCGGAGCTGGCCGATGCCGTGCGCAGCTACCACCACCGCGTCGATGCGCAAAGCCGCCTCGCGCGGGAGCGTCAGCAATTGCAGGCCAGCCATCGCATGCTGGAGCAGGCCGGCGCCACCGTGCAGACGCTGTCCGCACTCGACAAGCAAGCGGCCGAGCGCGACGCGCAACTCGGCGCCACCGAACGCAAGCTGCTCGGCATGTGGCCCGACCTGCGCCGTGCGTATTCCGGTGACGAATACGTCGTCAGAATCCGCGACAAGGAAATCCGCACGCAGCTCACGCACATCACGCTCTCCGGTACCACCATCCGCAAGGTCGTGCTGCCGCCGTATGAAGACGACGGCGAAGTGCTGCGCTGGCTGATGCGCGAGAACGTGCCGGGCAGCTTTCCGTACACCGCCGGCGTATTCGCGTTCAAGCGTGAGAACGAAGACCCCACGCGCATGTTCGCGGGCGAGGGCGATGCCTTGCGCACCAATCGACGCTTCAAGCTGGTCTCGGAAGGCATGGATGCCAAGCGGCTGTCCACTGCGTTCGACTCCGTCACGCTCTACGGCGAAGACCCGGCGCTGCGCCCCGACATCTACGGCAAGGTCGGCAACTCGGGCGTGTCCATCGCCACGCTCGGCGACATGGAGGTGCTGTATGACGGCTTTGACCTGACCAGCCCTGCCACGTCGGTTTCCATGACGATCAACGGGCCGGCGCCGACGATCCTGGCGATGTTCATGAACACCGCCATCGACCAGAACCTCGCCAGGTTCCGCGCAGACAACCACCGCGAGCCGACGCAGGACGAAGAGGCGAAGATCCGCGCATGGGTGCTGCAGAACGTGCGCGGCACGGTGCAGGCCGACATCCTCAAGGAAGACCAGGGGCAGAACACCTGCATCTTTTCGACCGAGTTTTCGCTCAAGGTGATGGGCGATATCCAGGAATATTTCGTGCACCAGCAGGTACGCAATTTCTACTCGGTGTCGATCTCGGGGTACCACATTGCCGAGGCGGGGGCGAACCCGATCTCGCAACTCGCGTTCACGCTTGCCAACGGTTTCACGTATGTGGAGGCGTACCTCGCGCGCGGCATGCACATTGACGACTTCGCACCGAACCTGTCGTTCTTCTTCTCCAACGGCATGGACCCCGAGTACAGCGTGCTCGGCCGCGTCGCGCGCCGCATCTGGGCGGTGACCATGCGCGACAAGTACGGCGCGAATGAGCGCAGCCAGAAGCTGAAGTACCACGTGCAGACGTCGGGCCGCTCCTTGCACGCGCAGGAGATTGCCTTCAACGACATTCGCACGACACTGCAGGCGCTGATCGCCATCTACGACAACTGCAACAGCCTGCACACGAATGCCTACGACGAGGCGATCACCACGCCCACGGCCGAATCCGTGCGGCGCGCGCTGGCGATCCAGCTCATCATCAACCGCGAATGGGGCTTGGCCAAGTGCGAGAACCCGAACCAGGGCAGCTTCATCATCGACGAACTGACAGACCTGGTGGAAGAGGCCGTGCTGCAGGAGTTCGAGTGCATTGCCGAGCGCGGCGGCGTGCTGGGTGCGATGGAAACCGGCTACCAGCGCGGCAAGATTCAGGAAGAGTCAATGCTGTATGAGCAGCGCAAGCACGACGGCTCGCTGCCGATCATTGGTGTGAATACGTTCCGGAATCCGGATGCGGAGAGCGTGGTGCCGCCGCACATTGAACTGGCGCGGTCCAGCGAGGAGGAGAAGCGGAGTCAGCTCGCGCGCTTAGCGGCGTTTCATGCGCGGCATGCGGGGGAAGCGCCTGCCATGCTGCAGCGCCTGCAGCGGGCGGTGATGGAGGATGAGAACGTGTTTGCGGTGCTGATGGACGCGGTGCGCGTCTGCTCGCTCGGGCAGATTACGCATGCGCTGTTCGAGGTCGGGGGGCAGTACCGGCGCAACATGTAGCCGGCACCCGGTTCAAGCGTGCGCGGCGGGTTCAATCCATGCCGGCAGCACGCCATGCCCTCCGCGCGGGGCATGCCACACCTGGCGCGCTGCCGCTGTCACGCTATCGACGAGCGGTACGGGAACGTGGGGTTGCAGCCGCTGTGCGAGGCCGGCCAGCCCAGCGCCGCCCAGCACGATGGCGTCCACCGGCTGGCGGCGCAGGACGGTTGTGCAGGCGCCAATCAGGATCTGTTCGGCCGCATCCGGCGCGGCATAGAGCGCCGCCCCGTCGAGTTCGACGGTATGGATGTCGCGCACGGTGTGACCGTCTTCAAGCGTGGGCAGCAAGCGCTCCAGGATCGGCCCCCACGCATGGCCCCCCGTGATGACTGCGCACGTGCCGTACGCTGCGGCTTCCATCAACGCGGCTTCCGCCAGGCCGGTGACCGGGCACGGTGCCACCTCGCGCAGCGCGAAGAGCCCAGGGTCGCCAAAGCAGCCGATGATGGCGGCGTCGGGGGCGGGGTGTTGTGCCGTCGACCACGCATCGAGCGCGGCATGCGCGGCAACCGCGTAGCCAACTTCGGTGGCGATATAGGGCGCGCCAAAGCGTGCCGTGATGGACTCCACAATGACGTCGCCGGGCAACGCGGCCTGCACGAAGCGCGTGAGGGTCTGCGTCAGCGCGCCCGTGGTATTCGGGTTGATCAGCAGCAGCCGGCGCGGGCCGGCGGACTCCGTAGCGAGGGTCATCGGCGCGCGTTCAGTCAACACGCCCGGCGCTCTGGCGGCGGCGCAGTCGAACGATGGCCAGCATCGTCAGCCCCATGACAATGAGCGACACCACGGTGGTGAGCGTGCCCAGCGCATAGATGGCTGGCGTCGTGACGGTGGTGGTCAACCCTTGCAGCTCGAGTGGGAGCGTATTGACGTCGCCGATCGCCTGCGAGGTGCGTGCAATCTCGTCCCAACTGAGCGTGAAGCCGAACATGCCCACGCCGATGAGCGAGGGTGCGATCAACGGCAGCACGACATGGCGGAACGTCTGCCAGGGCGTGGCACCCAGGTCGCGAGCGGCTTCTTCGTAGGCGGGGTTGAAGCGGTTGAAGACCGCAAACATGATGAGCAGGCCGAAGGGCAGCGTCCACGTCAGGTGCGCGCCGAGCGCAGACGTCCACAGGCCGAGCGTGGTGCCGAAGCTGTCGCTCTGTTCGGTCGCGCCCAGTGCGGCCAGCAGCGCTTTGATTCCCGTGTCGACGAGCCGGAACTGCAGGCCGATGCCGAGCGACACCACGATCGACGGCATGATGAGGCTGGCCACCGTCACGTAGAACAGCGCGCCGCCACCGCGCAGCCGCTTGCGAAAGGCGAGCGCGGCCAGCAGCGAGAGCCCCATGGTCAGCGCCATCACGACTGCACCGAGCGCCAGCGAGCGCCGGAACGCCGCGCCGATGTCGACCACGCCCAGGCCCTCGGCAAGCTGCCGATACCAATGCAACGACAGCCCATTCATCGGAAACGTCAGCCCGCCTTCCGGACCCTGGAAACTGAGCGCGAAGATCGTCAGCATCGGCCCATACAGGAACAGCATAAACAACGCGAAGAGGCACGCCAGCGGCCAGAAGCCGGGGGCGCGGGGTTCACGAAAACGCGCTCGCATGTCAAAGCTCCTTGCGGATGTCGACCACGCGGGTCAGGCCCCAGATGATCATCAGCACTGTCAGCAGCAGTACCACGGCGTTGGCTGCTGCCAGCGGAAACTGCAGGTACGAGGTCTGCACCTGGATCATCTTGCCGACCGAGGCGATCTGCTGGCCGCCCATCACGCCTACAGTCACGAAATCGCCCATCACGATGGTCAGGATGAAGATGGAGCCGATCAGGATGCCGCTGCGCGACAGCGGCACGATCACGTGCCAGAGCGTTTGCCAGGCGCTCGCCCCCGCATCGCGCGCGGCCTCGAGCAACGCGCGGTCGATGCGCATCATCGAATTGAAGATCGGCACGATCATGAACATGGTGTAGAGGTGCACGTAGGCCAGCAGCACCGAGAAGTTCGAATACAGCAGCCAGTCCTGTGGCTGGTCGATCAGGTGCATGCCCTGCAGCGTCTGGTTGACGAGGCCATTGCGGCCCAGCAGCGGAATCCACGAAATCATGCGGATCACGTTGGAGGTCCAGAACGGCACCGTGCAGATCACGAACAGCAGCGTCTGCATCGTAGCCGAGCGCACGTGGAACGCCAGGAAATACGCCAGTGCAAAGCCCAGCACCAGCGTGAGCGCCCAGGTCGCCACGGCAAAGCGCAGCGTCGACAGGTAGGTCGACGCCGTCACGCACAAGTCACCGTATTCATTGAGATGGCCGCAGCCTTCCCACAGCTTGGCGTAGTTGCGCAAGGTGAAGGTCGGCAGCAGCGCGTACTCGTTGAAATCCCAGAAGCTGACCATTGCGACCAGCCCCAGCGGGATCAGAAAGAACACGACGAACACCGCCGCAAACGGCAGCGCCTGCAAGCCCGGCCCGGCTGGACGCGGGGCGCCGGCCGCGGGTGGAGTGGACGGTGTGGTGGGTGTCATGACGTTGGCGACGTGGTCAGGCGGCGACGAACTCGTTCCACTTGCGGACCATGTACTCGTTCTCGTCCATGACCGCGTTCCAGCAGGCGATGCCGCCCATGCGCTGTTCGTAGCTACCGCCGTCGCGCACGCTGCCGGCCTTGGCCAGCAGATCGCCGTGCGGGCTCTTGATGTCCTTCGCGGCGGGTTTGCCTTCCATCCAGTAGGCCCACTCGTACGGCTCCATCTTGGCCTTGGCCGTTTCCAGCACGGCGCTGTAGTAGCCCTGGCGGTTCAGGTACGCGCCGGCCCAGCCGTCGAGGAACCAGTTGATGAATTCGTACGCCGCATCAAGCTTCTTGCCTGACACCGTCTTGGGAATGCCAAAGCCGGCGGCCCACGCGCGATAGCCTTCCTTGAGCGGCTGGAACGTGCAGTCGATGCCCTTGCTGCGCACCGCCGTCACCGCCGGGCTCCACATCGACTGGATCACGACCTCGCCCGAAGACATCAGGTTCACGCTTTCGTTGAAGTCCTTCCACAGCGCGCGGAACTGCCCGGCCTTCTTGGCTTCGATCAGCGTCTTGATGGTCAGGTCGATCTCGGCGCGGGTCATGTTGCCCTTGTCGGCGTACTTGTGCAGGCCCTTGGCTTCCACCACCATCGCCGCGTCCATGATGCCGATGGACGGAATGTTCAGGATCGACGCACGCCCCTTGAATTCAGGGTTCAGCAATTCGGCCCACGAGCTGATGGGGCGCTTGATGAGATCGGGGCGGATGCCCAGCGTGTCGGCGTTGTAGACGGTCGGGATCAGCGTCATGAACTGCGTGGGCGAGGCCGCAAACGTGGTCGCATTGGCGCCCGGCAGGTACATGACCTTCTTGGGCGCGGTGCCCTGGTCGCCCACCTTCTTGCCGGCCACCTCGCCCTTGGTGAAGAGCGACGTGATCTTGTCGGCGTTCTTGATGCGGCGTGCATCGATGCCCAGCAGGTTACCGGTCGGCACGATCTTCTTGAGCGAGAAATATTCCGTGTCGATCAGGTCGAAGCTGCTCGGCGCAGTCACGGCGCGCTTCGTAATCTCATCGGTGGTGACGGCCACGTATTGCACGCGGATGCCGGTGTCGGCCTCGAATTTCTCGGCGATCAGCTTGTCCTGGTTGACCGCTGTGCCCAGGTAGCGCAGCGTCAGCTTTTCTTGTGCATGGATCGCGGGCACGACGCCGGTGGCCAGAATGGCGGCCATGCCCTTGAGTGCGGTGCGGCGGCCCGCCTTGAAGTCGTTGGAATCGTCAGACATGTTGCAACCCCTGATATGAAGGTGAAGGCATTGCCTGAAGCCGTCAGGCTGCGGATAGGAATGTCAGGTCTCGGGTGTCTAGGCAGGCGGCAGGCGATGCGCCTGTGCGGCATCCCAGGAGGCCCAGATGGGTTGATGCAGCGCCAGGTGCGCGATGGCGGCATCGGTTTCCGGCAGGCTCACCGTCACGCGTTGCGAGGGCGACAGCACCACGCCTTCCACGCTCACCAGCACGTGTGTGCCCTGGTATTCGATGTCGCAGATGCGGCCCCGCACGCGCGGGCGATCCCCTGCGGTGGCCTCATCGGCATGCAGCGCCATGCGGTCGATACGCACCGCAACGGGCCCATGTGCGTCTTCCAGCAGGTTGTGCCCGCCGATGAAGGTGGCCACAAACGCGCTGGCCGGCTGGTTGTAGACCTCGCGCGGGCTGCCGGCCTGTTCGATGCGGCCGTGGTTCATCACCACCATCTGGTCGGCCAGCGCCATCGCTTCTTCTTGCGAGTGCGTGACGTGCACGAAGGTCAGGCCCAGCTCCTGCTGCCAGCGCCGAAGTTCGGCGCGCATCTGCGTGCGCAGGAACGGGTCGAGCGCCGAGAGCGGTTCGTCCAGCAGCAGCACGCGCGGCTCCATGATCAGCGCGCGCGCCAGCGCCACGCGTTGCTGCTGGCCACCCGACAGTTCGCCCGGTCGGCGCTGCGCCAGGTGGCCCATTGCCACGCGCTCCAGCAGTGCCTGCGCGCGCTGGCGGCGTTCGCGCGTGCCGGTGCCGCGCATCTTCAGGCTGAAGGCCACGTTGTCGAGCGCGCTCAAGTGTGGAAACAGCGCGTAGCTCTGGAACATCATGGCCGTGCCGCGCGAGGCGGCCGGCAAGTTGGTGATGTTGCGATGGCCTAGCAGGATGTCGCCATCACTCACATGCTCGTGGCCGGCAATCATGCGCAGCGTCGACGATTTGCCGCAGCCCGATGGCCCCAGCAAGCAGCAATAGCTGCCCGCGGGAACGCGTAGGTTGATGGCGTCGACCGCCACGGCGTCGTGTGCGTAACGCTTGGTCAGCGCAACGAGTTCGAGGGAGTCGGCGGGGGCGGTGGGTGCGCGGGTCATGTCGGGTTGGTGCAATAGGTGTGCCTGTCTGCGCGCGGCAATTTCGGGGCGTGCGCGCTTGGCGTGCGTCGTTGTGGTGCGTGTGGCCGCATCTGCGGGCAGTGGCGCCACATACCGGGGCAGGTGGCGCGACTGGCTTCCCGTGGGTCAGAAGCTGTGACGCACGCCCAGCGCCACCGAGGTCTGGCTCGTGCCCGGCACGCCGCCACCGATGGCGCCCGACGTGGTATTGACCAGCGCTTCCGTCGCGCTCGACGAGTTCTTCAGGTACGCCACGTTTGCCACCAGCGTGGTGCGCTTGGACAGGCTGTACAGGCCCAGCAGCCGGTAGACCATCGAACTGTTCGACAGCGTCGAGTTACGGCGGTACAGCACGTCGGCCGAGCCGGTAAAGGCCGAGGTGAAGGCATAGTCGACGCCGCCTTCCACGGCGTAGGCCTTGCGCGCCGACATGCTCGGGATCGACTGGAACGCGCCCGTGCCGCCCACATCCGCGCGCGCCGCGCCCAGCCGCAGCTTGGTTGCGCCAAACGTATAGCTGCCGCCCACGGTGATGAGCTTGTAGAGCGATCCCGTGCCGCTGCCATCGCGCTCCTGGTCGTAGCTGGCGGCCAGGTACAGCGGGCCCGCGCTATAGCGCCCCGCCAGGTTGAACAGGGAACCCTGCGAGAGCGAGCCCGCGGCTTCGCCAAAGCCGTACATCGCGCCGAACTGCGCACCGCCCAGGGTCGGCGACACGTACTTGACCGTGTTGTTGTAGATCTCGCTCACGGCGTCGAACTCGCTGAACTTGAAGATCGAGCCCGAGTTGTAGCCGCCCTTGAAGATGCTGCCCACCAGCCAGTCGTCGTTGAAGTTCCACTGCTTGCCGGCCGTGAGCGTGCCCGATGACGAACTCAGCCCGACATACGAATTGCGGGAGAACAGCGTGCCGTTGGACGACATGCGCCCGTTGCTCGGATTGAAACCTGCCTGCAGGTTGAACAGCGCGCTTATGCCGCCGCCCAGGTCTTCCTTGCCGCTCAGCCCGAAGTTGGACACGCCCAGGATGCTGTCCGACACGCCGGTCAGACTTTGCGAGCCGTTGCCTGCGTGGTTGGTCCAGCTCACGCCGGTATCGATGATGCCCGACAGCGTCACGCTCGATTGCGCAGCGGCCACGCCGGACAGCCCGAATGCCAGGGCGGCAGCGCCCAGCTTGATGGTGGTGCTCATGACAGGTGTTCCCCTAAATGGATTGGCGCGACCGCGTTGCGTGGCCGCTCCCGGCATTGCGTTCTATGTTGGGTACAAGCTTGGTTTGGATTGTGCACAATCACGTGCGTACCTATGCAGTATCCATGCCAAGCAAAATGGCCTGTTTTCGCTTGTTTCTGGTGCAATAGCGCGGGGAGTGCGGGGATATTTCCTGAGGATGTCGCACCAACGTCGTCCAGGTTGGCCTCAGGGTTGTGCGCAATCCAAGCCTTGTTTGCTCGATTAGAATGGCGAGATGCCAGAGCCCACGACCACCACGCCACGCCGCAACAACGCCGAAGTCGACGCCCGCATTTCAGATGCGGTGTACGACGCCATCCTTGAGCAGAAGCTGCCGCCGGGCACGCGCCTGGTCGAGGCGCAGCTATGCAAAGCCTTCGGTATCACGCGGGGGACATTGCGCCGGGTGCTGGTGAAGCTGGCGCATGAGGGGGTGGTCGAGCTGCAGCCCAACCGCGGCGCGACGATCGCCGTGCACGACGCGACGGAAGCGCGCCAGGTCTTTGGTGCGCGGCTGATTCTGGAAACCGGCTCGGTGCGGGAATTGGCGCAGCACGCGACTGCGGAGCAACTCAGCGGATTGCGCGCGCTAGCGGCTGCCGAACATGCCAGCCGCGAATCCGGCAATTGGCGCGATTGGATCCGCCTCTCGGGCGATTTCCATATCCAACTGGCCGAGGCGAACGGCAACCCCATCATCACGGCGATGCTGCGCACGCTGGTGGCGCGCACCTCGCTGCTGATCGGGCTCTATGAATCCCCCGCACGCCCGAGTTGCGGCCACGACGAACACCTGGCCATTCTCGATGCGGTGGAGCGCCGCGACGGCGCGCGCGCCGCGCGGCTGATGGGCGAACACCTTGGCGAATACATCGCTGCACTGGAGCTTGAGCCCCGGCAGGTGGAGACGATCGATTTTTCCAAGCTGTTCCACCGCGTCAAGCTCTGACAGCGCGGCGGCCTAGTGCTGCTAGTGCTGCATGACGGCCAGGGCCACCAGAATGCCCACGGGCGGCAACACGCACCAAAAGGACAGCGTTGCAAACGCCAGCGCCCCCAGAATCGCCCCGGTCGCAAAGCCCGCAAGCGGTGGCACCATCTTGCGCAATCGCGTGCGCGCAACATCCTTCTGCGTAGCACCGGGCGATAGCAGTTCCACCACATCAATCACGATCTGCGTGGTGTTGCCCGTCATGATGGTGGTGGGTGCGTGCTCCGACAGCACGATGCGCGCCTTGGCGTTCTGCACCCCCATCGCCGCGACGCCGATCAGCCCGACAATGATCGTGGCCGGTGCATCGGCCGATTGAATCGGCAGCGCCAGCAACCCAGCCGCCATGAAGGCCAGCAGGAGTACGGCCTGCGCGAGTAGCAGCGGCCGCAGGGGCGCCACACCTCGCCGCGTGAGCGCCGTCACAGCCACCTTGGTCGATGCCACGGCCAACACGAACATCGGCAGCGCCAGCAGCTTGGCGAGCACGCCTTCTCCGGAGCCCGCCAGCTCCAGACCGATCATCACGAAGTTGCCCGTGACGTGCGCAGTGAACAGCCCGAACAACGCCGCGAAGCCGACCACATCCACATAGCCGGCGACGAACGCGAGCAGCGTTCCCTGCGCGATCAGGAAACGCGCCGACTGCGGCGCGGCCGCCGGAACCGCCACGGTTTCAGAAGGCAAAGCACGAACACCCGAAGGCGCCCCAGAAACCGCGGAAGTCGGTCGTGGGCACGTTGGCCGTGCGCGCTTTCTGGTGCGCATGGCCGTGCACGGAACATGAGCCAACGCAGTGGTGCACCTGCTGCTGCAATGGTGCAGCCGGCCGCCAGTGCCCCGGCACGCGCGACACGGGCGACCACTCCGGCAGCACCGGAATCGGCGGCGGGCCGAACTCGGTGAACTCAGCCGCCCCATAGACGGTGCGACCGCCCACCACCGTCAGCACCGATTCGATGGTCTTGATATCGGCCTCGGGCACGCTGAAGAAATCGGCCGACAACGCCGCCAGGTCGGCGAGTTGCCCGACCTTGATCTGCCCCTTGTTGCCCTGGTCCGCCGAGAACCACGCGCTGCCGTGCGTGTACAGCTCCAGCGCCACCTCGCGCGCAAGCCCTTCCGGATACAGCGCCATGCCGCCCACGGTGCGCCCGCTCGCCAGCCAGTACAGCGACGTCCACGGGTTGTAGCTCGACACGCGCGTGGCGTCGGTGCCGGCGCCCACCGGTACGCCTTCGGCCAGCATGCGCTTGATGGGCGGCGTGTGTTCGGCCGCGGCCGCGCCGTAGCGGTCGACAAAATATTCGCCCTGGAAGGCCATGCGATCCTGAATGGCGATGCCGCCGCCGAGTGCGCGCACGCGCTCGATGTTCTTGGGCGAAATCGTCTCGGCATGGTCGAAGAACCACGGCAGGCCGTCGAACGGAATGTCGCGGTTCACGCGCTCGAACACGTCGAGCATGCGCGAGATCGATTCGTCGTAGGTCGCGTGCAGCCGAAATGGCCAGCGCTGCGCGACGAGGTGGCGCACCACGGTTTCCAGCTCCTGCTCCATCGTCTCCGGCAGGTCGGGGCGCGGTTGCAGGAAGTCTTCAAAGTCTGCTGCGGAGAAGACCAGCATTTCGCCCGCGCCGTTGTGGCGGAAGAAGTCATCGCCCTGGCGGTATTGCACGCTGCCGGTCCAGTTCTTGAAGTCGGCCAGTTCCTCTTTCGGCTTCTGCGTGAAGAGGTTGTAGGCGATGCGGATGGTGAGCTGGTTCTGCGCCGAGAGTTCGCGGATGACCGCGTAGTCGTCCGGATAGTTCTGGAAGCCGCCGCCCGCGTCGATGGCACTCGTCACGCCCAGGCGGTTCAGCTCGCGCATGAACTGGCGCGTGGAGTTGACCTGGTATTCCGGCGGCAGCTTTGGCCCCTTGGCGAGCGTCGCGTACAGGATCATCGCGTTGGGCTTGGCGATCAGCATGCCGGTGGGCTCGCCGGAGGCATCGCGCTGGATCTCGCCGCCGGGCGGGTTCGGCGTGTCCTTCGTGTAGCCGACCTGGCGCAGCGCCGCGCGGTTGAGCAGCGCGCGGTCGTACAGGTGCAGCACGAACACGGGCGTGTCGGGCGCGGCCTGGTTCAGCTCTTCCAGCGTGGGCATGCGGCGCTCGGCAAACTGGAATTCCGTCCAGCCGCCCACCACGCGCACCCATTGCGGCGACGGCGTGCGCGCAGCCTGCTCCTTGAGCATGCGCATCGCGTCGGCCAGGGACGGCACGCCTTCCCAGCGCAGCTCCAGGTTGTAGTTCAGCCCGCCGCGGATCAGGTGCAGGTGTGAATCGTTCAGGCCGGGGATGACGGTGCGCCCGCGCAGGTCGATGACCTGGGTGGTGGCACCGCGCTGGGCCATGACGGTGGCATCGTCGCCCACGGCAACAAAGCGGCCGTCACGCACGGCAACGGCACTGGCGGAGGGGCGTTCGCGGTCGACCGTGTGGATGCGGCCGTTGTGCAGGATGAGGTCGGCGGTCATTGCGTCAGTATTTGGGGAAGATCGAAAAGCGTCCGGGTCCGGCAATCAGGACGGTGGTGAAGATGATCAGCAGCATCCATCCGAACTGGCCATCGGCAAGCGACCAGTCAGGATGCACCACCAGCATGGCCACCAGCAACGTGGCGACGATTGGCAGGCACGCCAGGCGCGTCAGCACGCCAAGCGCAATCAGCAGCGGGCATAGGGTTTCCGACAGGATCGCGAGCAGCAGGGTGGGGGCGGCGCCCATGTGGAATGGGTCTTCAATGCGTGTGAGTTCCTGGCTGTAGTGCAGCACCTTGGGCAGCCCATGCACGGCAATCAGCAGCGCGCTGCCGCTCAGGCGCAGGAACAGCAGGCCGGCATGAATGGCAACATTCGGGGCGGTGTCGGCGGGTACCGCTGCGCGCGAGGTTTCGAGCGACAGGCGTGTCATGGCATCAGCCCGGGTTGCGTGGTGCGGTGTTGCCGGATTCACCGGTGGCAGCAAGGTCCGCGGGTGGCGTCTGGGGTGGCACTGGGGCTGGCGCTCCGGTGATCTTCGGCACGCACTCGTGGCGGAACCACGCCATGGTGATCGGCTCGCCGGCCAGCAGGCGCTGCGCGGCCGGCACGATCTGTTCGCCGATCAACATGCCGAGCAGCCCGACCAGCGCGATCGCCGGCGGCGCGGGTGAGCGGACGTGCAGCAACGCATAGATCACGCCGACCAGCATGCCGACGCCTATGGAGATGAGGTAGGGCTTCACGAGGAGGGCTCCAGAATGCGAAGGGCGGCGCGCGCGAGGTGCGCCGCCCATGCAGGTCAGGCGGTGAGGAACGCGAGCAGATCCGCGTTGACCTTGTCCGCCTCGGTCACGCACATGCCGTGCGAGCCGCCCGGATAGACCTTGAGCGTCCCATCCTTCACCAACTCGACGCCCAGCTTGGCCGAATCGTCGATCGGAACGATCTGGTCATCGTCGCCATGCAGGAACAGCACCGGCACGTCGATCTTCTTCAGGTCTTCGGTGTAGTCGACCTCCGAGAACGCTTTGATGCACAGGTACTGGCCGTGAATGCCGCCGGTCATGCCCTGCGCCCAGAAGGCATCGATGGTGCCCTGCGAGACCTTCGCGCCCGGCCGGTTGAAGCCGAAGAACGGCGTGGCGAGATCGCGGTAGAACTGCGAGCGGTTGTCGGCCACCCCCTTGCGGATGCCGTCGAACACGTCCATCGGCAAGCCCTTCGGGTTGGATGCCGTCTTGAGCATGATGGGCGGCACCGCGCCGATCAGGACAGCGCGGGCGACCCGTTGGGTGCCATGTCGGCCGATGTAGTGCGCGACTTCGCCGCCGCCGGTGGAGTGGCCGACCAGCGTAGCGCCCTGGATGTCGAGCGCATTGAGCAGCGCCGCCAGGTCGTCGGCATAGGTGTCCATGTCGTTGCCCTGCGATGGCTGATCGGAACGGCCGTGGCCGCGCCGGTCATGCGCAATGACACGAAAACCCTTTTGCACGAGGAACAGCATCTGCGCGTCCCAGGCGTCGGCATTGAGCGGCCAGCCGTGCGAGAAGACGACGGGCTTGCCGCTGCCCCAGTCCTTGTAAAAGATGCGCGTACCGTCTTGGGTGGTGATCGTTTGCATGGGAATGAGGGAGAGGGTGATGGCTGATGGGATGGGCCAGTGCGCAACGCATGCGGCAGCCATTCGGCTGCGCATGCGTCGCCCGGCTGGAGCAGCGTCTTCTCTTCTTTTGTACGGCGCGATCAGTTGGCAGCCACGGCAGCCAGCGCCTCGTGCGGCGTGGCAGTGCGTTGCGGCGCCTTGTGGACCATCGTGTAGGCATAGTCCACGCCCATGCCGTAGGCGCCGGAGTGTTCCTTCACCAGCTTCATCACGGCGTCATACGTGTCGCGGTGGGCCCAGTCACGCTGCCACTCCAGCAACACCTGTTGCCACGTCACGGGCACCACGCCGGCTTGGACCATGCGCTGCATGGCGTAGTCGTGCGCGTCCTTGGACGTACCGCCCGAGGCGTCGGCGACCATGTAGATCTCGTAGTCGGCATCGTGCATGGCCGACAGCGCGAAGGTGCAGTTGCACACCTCCGTCCACAAGCCCGAGACGACCACCTTCTTGCGGCCGTTCTTTGCCAGGGCATCGCGGACCTTCTGGTCGTCCCAGGAGTTCATCGAGGTGCGTTCGAGCAGTTCCTGGTCCGGAAACACATCGAGCAGCTCCGGGTAGGTATAACCGGAGAAGCTCTGCGATTCGACGGTGGTAATGGTGGTGGGGATGTTGAAGATCTTCGCAGCCTTGGCAAGGCCGACGGTGTTGTTCTTCAGGACCTGGCGGTCGATCGACTGCACGCCGAAGGCCATTTGCGGCTGGTGGTCGATGAAGATGAGTTGACAGTTCTGGGGCGTGAGGACTTCGAGCTTCGGGTTCGTCATGGCCGTATCCAATGGGAGCGTGGTGCAAATGAGAGAGGGCCGCGGCATGAGTGCCGCTCCGAAGCGGCGGCAATCCATGGGGCCCAACCATCATAGGAACTTGCGCTCCGAGCACAACGGCAGAATCGGCAAGTGCAGTTTTTGCGATTGCCGAACAATCGATGCGACCTGCCGAAATATTTCACCGGTACCCTGCACTGCGCGCCGCTCGCCATGGGCGGGGATGTACCACCACCCTCAGCGCACCCAGCCGCGCTCGAGCAAGGGCGCGTCCCATGCCGGCTCGCCAGCGTGGTGGCTGGCCAGGCAGTCGATCAGTGCGCACACCTTGACCGCTTGACGCTGCGTGGCCGGATACACGGCAGAAAAGTGCAGCGGCGTCAGGTCGTAGTCGGCCAGCACCGGCACGAGGCGGCCAGCGACCAGATCGTCGCTGACGACGAGGGTGGGCAGGCAGGCAATGCCGGCGCCGGTCAGTGCGTAGTCGCGCAGCAGATGCACGGAGTTGGAGCGCACCTGCTCGGGCAGGTCCATCGCCGGGCCGGTTTCGCCGTTGTGCGAGAACACCCAGCGCTTGCGGGTCGGGTAGCCGGAGTACAGCGCCAGCGAATGCTGCAGCAGATCCGCCGGCTGCTGCGGCATGCCGTACTCCTCGACATACGCGGGTGTGGCGCAGAACATGCGCCGCAGCGGGAACAGGCGTCGCTCGATCAGCGAATCGTTGATCGGCGGAAAGATCTGGAACACCACGTCGAACCCTTCGGCAATCGGGTCGACCACGCTGTCGTCGACCACCACGTCGAGCTGGATATCGGGGTACTGCATACCGAACCTGGCCAGCGGCTCGGCAAAGTGGCTGAGCGCGTATCCGGGCAGCATGCGGATGCGCAGTTTGCCGGCGGGCGTAGCGCGCAGGCCGCGCATCTGGTCGGTGAGGTCCGTCAGCATGCAGACGGCTTCAGCGCATTGCTTGTAGTAGGTCTCACCCACTTCGGAAAGGCGCACGTGCCGCGTGCTGCGGTGAAACAGCGGCGCTTCGATAAAGCGCTCCAGTTGCTGCACGCGGTGGGTGACCACCGAGTTGGTCACGCCCAGTTGGCGCGCCGCCTCGGCAAAGCTGCGCGTTTCCGCCACGCGCACGAAGGCTTCAATACTGAGAAAACGGTCCATTTCCAACGCCCCGGCGCCTGAGTTGAAAGGGTGGCGCGACGCC
This sequence comes from Ralstonia psammae, assembly GCF_958405935.1. NCBI lineage: Bacteria > Pseudomonadati > Pseudomonadota > Betaproteobacteria > Burkholderiales > Burkholderiaceae > Ralstonia > Ralstonia psammae. The sequence continues at coordinate 584,174 of NZ_CATZBU010000001.1, read as the reverse complement.
AGCCATCATACGGCGATCGGGCGGAATGTGACGTTACCGTCGGCAAGGCTTTTCTGGGCATCGTCGCGTCGTTTATCCTCTGCAATCTGTTTCATTCCCCTATCGCAATCCAATACCAAGCGAGGAGCAGTTCATGGCAATTCAAGTCGTCGGCATCGTCGGTGCCGGAACAATGGGCAACGGCATTGCGCAAGCGTGCGCCGTGGTTGGGCTGGATGTGGTGATGGTGGACATCAGCGATGCTGCCGTGCAAAAGGGCATTGCCACCGTGGCAGGCAGCCTGGACCGCCTCATCAAGAAGGAAAAACTGACCGAAGCCGACAAGGCCGCCGCGCTCGCACGCATTCAGGGCTCCACTTCGTACGATGACCTCAAGCGCGCCGACCTCGTCATCGAAGCCGCCACCGAGAACTTCGACCTGAAGGTGAAGATCCTCAAGCAGCTCGAAGCTGTCGCTGCGCCGCACGCCATCGTAGCGTCGAACACGTCGTCCATCTCGATCACCAAGCTGGCCGCCGTGCTGCAGGACGCCAGCCGCTTCATCGGCATGCATTTCTTCAACCCGGTACCGATGATGGCACTGGTGGAAGTCATCCGCGGCTTGCAGACGAGCGATGCCACGCACGCGGCAGTGGAGGCGCTGGCGCATCAGCTGGGCAAGACGCCGATCACGGTCAAGAACAGCCCGGGCTTTGTCGTCAACCGCATCCTGTGCCCGATGATCAACGAGGCGTTCTGCGTGCTGGGCGAGGGCCTGGCCTCGCCGGAGGAGATCGATGAAGGCATGAAGCTCGGCTGCAACCACCCGATCGGGCCGCTGGCGCTGGCCGACATGATCGGCCTGGATACCATGCTGGCCGTGATGGAAGTGCTGTACACCGAATTCGGCGACCCGAAATACCGCCCGGCCATGCTGATGCGCGAAATGGTGGCTGCCGGTTACCTGGGCCGCAAGACTGGGCGTGGCGTGTACGACTATCGCAAGTAAGCCGCGATCCTGTGCGGCATTCGCGGTGTCCGCCAACTGTCAGGCCGGATTCGCGCGAACTGTCTGCAAGTGTGCATGGAGGCGGTGTGGGGGTGCGTTGATGATGACGCATCGCCACACCGTCTTTTTTCCTTCCCCCCACACTCCGGACACCACCATGCCGCGCTACGCCTTCCGCCTGCTCAACGTCTTTGCCGAATCCACCTTTGGCGGCAACCAGCTCGCCGTGTTTGAAGACGGGCGCGGCCTGGACGACGCCACCATGCAGGCCATCGGACGCCAGTTCAACCTGTCCGAGATCACCTTCATCTTCCCGGACGGTGCCGATGGGGCCACGGCGCGTTTCCGCATCTTCACGCCCGATTATGAGATGCCGTTTGCCGGCCACCCGTCGCTGGGGACTGCGCAGGTGGTGCGCGAGCTGTATGGCCCCGGCAATGAACTGACGCTGCGTTGCCAGTCGGGCATCGTGTCGCTGACGGCGCAGGACGAGGGGTGGTCGCTGGTGCCGCCGCGTTCTGGCGCGCTGAATACGCGCGAAGCCGATCCGGCCATTGCGAAGATGCTTGGGCTGGACGCGGATGCGCTGGCGGGCCCGCCCCTGTGGGTCGACGCAGGCATCGAGCAACTGATGGTGCCCGTCAAGACGCGCGCCGATGTGGAGCGCGCCCGGCCCGATCCGTCGGCGTTCGATGCGTGGCCGCGCAGCCGCAACGACGGGCGCAACGCCTACGTGTTCACCATGCCCGCGCCGGGCAGCAATGATCCGGTGATATCGCGTTTCTTCTTCGAATACGGCACCGGCCTGTGGGAAGACCCGGGCACCGGCTCGGCGTGTGCCAACCTGGGCGGCTGGCTGCGCGCGACGGGCCATGCGTTGCCGGCAAGCTACCGCATCGAACAGGGCGCTGCAGTGGGGCGGCCTTGCCACCTCACGCTGCGTGTGGATGCCGACGGCACGATCCACGTGGGTGGCCGCGTGATCGAAATCGGCCGCGGCACACTGACGATTTGACCAACTAGGCGGCGCTGACGGACGGCGTGAGCTGCTTGCAGAAGAACGTCGTCCCGCAGAATGCGCCGTCGGGCATCAGCGCGTAGTTGGGCACCACGCCCACGCGCTGCCAGCCGGCGCGTGCGTATAGCCGCTCGGCATCGCCGCCCGTCACCGTGTCGAGCACGAGCACCGTCTTGCCCTCGGCGCGCGCCTCGTCTTCGATGGCGGCCATCAGCCGTTGCGCCACGCCCTGGCGGCGCGCGCGGCGGTGCACGAGCATCTTGGCGATATCTGCGCGGTGCGGCTGGTTTTCCGGCTGCGCGAGCACCAGTTGCACGGTGCCATGGATGGCGCGGGCCTCATCTTCGGCAATCAGCAGCGCACGCTCGCCCCGCGCCACGCCATCTGCCACACCGCGCCAGAATGCCCGCGCCTTGTCACGCGACAACGGCGCCATGAAGCTGACCGACGCGCCGCCCTCCACGCAATCGATCAGCACATCGGCCAACGCATCAACGCACGCGCTTGCCTCGTTGGCGCCCACGCGCCGAATGGTCAGGGTGTCGATCATCAGGGTCTCCAGTGGGCAGCGGATACGGTTGTCAGCGCGACGAGGTAGCGGGCGGGTCGCCGCGTGGGGTTGTGATAGACGATCGGGCAGTCCAGCCGCATGGTCAGGCAATCGCCTGTATTGAGGCGCCAGTGCGCGTCGCCCACGGTCATTTCCATCGTGCCTTCGATCACCCACACCTGCTGGTGGATTTCGGCATCGCGCGCGCCGGTGTCGTAGGCCACGCGCTCGCCGGGCGGAAAGTGCACCTCAACAAGCTGCAGGGGCGAACGCGCCGCCGGCGACAGGTTGCGGCGCACGTAGCCGGAGGCGGGGTCGGTCCACTCGGGCTGCTTTGCCGCGCGTGATACGGGCGAAGGTTCCACGGCCGGCGCAGGACTCTCCTCGAACAGCGAGGCAAGCGTCACGCCCAGCGCGGAGCTGAGCCGATCGAGCACCGCAGCGGTCGGGCTGCTCTGGCCGCGCTCGATCAGGGAAATGGCCGAACGGCTGACCTGGCTGCGTTCTGCCAGCGCGTCGAGCGAGAGGCCCTGGGCGTCGCGCAGTTCGCGCAGGCGTTGGGCGATACGTTGGTGGATGTTCATGTAATCCAGTTTAGTGGAAATTCCTATCTAGTAAACTGGAATTTGAGGTGCCGCCGGATTGGCCTTGCCATGGGTAGTGCCTTGCCGAGGCGCCGGCCGAACGTCGCGATTGCCGCTAGATTGCCCAGCCATGCAAATGCTTTTCGCTGTTTTGTAAACGATCGGTCTACAGGAGCTTGCCAAGCTCAAAGGCGCACGTGTGGTCGGCATTGCGGGCGGCGCTGACAAATGCCGCTACGCCGTCGACACGCTCGGCTTTGATGCTTGCCTGGACCGCCGCCGACCCGACCCCGCGAAGCGCCTGGCGCACGCCTGCCCAGACGGCATCGACGTGTACTTCGAAAACGTGGGCGGCGAGGTGTTCGACGCGGTGCTGCCGTTGCTGAACATCGGTGCGCGCGTCCCGGTGTGCGGCTTCATTTCGCACTACAGCGACGAGGCCGCTGCCGGGCCCGACCGCCTGCCGAAGGTGACGGCGACCGTACTGCAGAAGCGCGTGCGCATGCAGGGCTTCATCATCCTCGACCACTACGCCAGTCGCTACGACGCCTTCCAGCGTGACATGACGGCGTGGGTGGCCGCCGGCAAGCTCGTAGTGCGCGTGGCCGAGGCTTGATCGCGGGGGCGGGCCCTCCGGCTTGTTGGCCTGTTGGCCTATTGGCCTATTGGGTCGCGGCGTCCCGGCGCTGTAAGGCGGGCGGCAGCCACGACGCGTCGAGTGCCGCTTCCTTGGGCCAGGTCAACTGCAGGCGCAACAGGAACGGGCCGGGAGGCGGTGGCAGCCAATTGTTGCGCATGCCCTTGGGCGGCGCGCGCTGGATCAGGATGTCGAGCGAGCCGTCGCGGTTCAGGCGCGGGTGGTCAGCCTCGCTCAGCACGTTGCGCAGGCCCGGGGGTTCGGCCGCGCGGCGGGGCTGCCCGACAGTGGATAGGGCAGCGACGGCCCAGCCGGCATTCTCGGGCGGGAGCTGGTTGCGCTCGAAATGCAATACGTAGCGGTGCGTGCTGTCCAGCGCCATGCCGTTGGCGTCGGTCGTGGCGGTGGCGATGAGCATGTCCTGCGGCAGGTCGGTGCCGCCGCCGTTCCACGCCACGATGGCGCGCTGCGCATAGTCCAGCCCATAGGCGCCGATCATGCGCGGGATGAACCAGCCGTTCTGCGTGATGGGCGGCTGCTTGACGGCCAGCGCCAGTGTCTCGCGCGCGGCCGCCACCCCGCCATCCATCACCTTCAGGTTGGCGGCGCTCACGGTCTTGGCGTCGAACGGCGCACCGGGCACGATGCCCAGGTCACGCAGCGATTGCAGCATCGTGGAATCGGCCGCGTGCGGCGGATTGTCCTTGAGCAGCTCGGCAAACCGTGTGAAGTAGCTGTTCGCGTCCAGCGCGGTGACGCGGCGGCGCGCAGCATCGAGGCTGACGTCTAGATCGGTGGCCTTGTCAGTGTTCACCTTGGTTTCGGCTTCAGCCTCGCGCAGGGTGGTTTTTCCGAAGGCGTCCAGCGGGGTGATGCGGTAGCGGTCCTGCACACGGCGTGCGGTGACCAGGTCGCGCGCGCCGGCCACCTGCGTGCGGGCCACCACCCAGAAGAGGTTCGTCGGCGCGGCCATCTGCTTGACGCCGGCCGGCAGCGTGCCTTCCCAGCCCGGCGGCGTGATGGCGTAGTGCGCTGCGCGGGCCCCGGTTGTGCGGTTGCCGAGCGATTCGAACACGTCGTTCCACCCGTCGTGCAGTGCCACCCAGATGTGGCGGCGCCCCGCGTCGGGCAGACTCAGGACGACCGGGCCGTTACGCAAATCGACGAAGGCGCTGCTGGCGAGCACGTCCACGCGTGCGCGCACACCGGTGGGCAGGGCTTCGTCTTCCAGCGTGCGCTGGTGCATGAACGTGCCGGCGGGCGCCAGCGCAGACGTGGTCTGCAGCAGCGCGTCCGTCATCATCAACGGAAAAGCGTAGACATAGGCCGAGCGCACGAGCGCTTCGTTCGGCTTCGGCAGACGTTGTTCGATGGGGGCCGTGGTCGCGGCGTTCTGGGTGGCGCAGCCGGTCAGGCCCAGGGTGATCGCCGAGGCCACCACGCTCAGCGCCACGGCCACCAGCTTGGGAAGCGGGCGCGCCGGCGCAGGGCAGTGCGTCATCTTGTTCTCCTTTTGTCGTCGGTGCGCGCAACAGGAAAGCAGACGCCTGTCGAACATCCCCCCAAGGATGCTTGCGCATACGGTTGCGCGGTGGCCGATCCCATGGCGCCGCGCATGTCGTATCTTGAATCTTTGGAATGTAGAAGCGCCGCCAACGCAAGTCAATTGAAGTGCGGCGGGGCATGCACGCATGGCTCGCCGCAGGCAGGCTTAGAGGCGCAGGTGCAGCGCGAGGCGCAACTTGGCCGCGTCGTATTCGGCCTTCAAGCGCGCCACGATTTCGGCGGCGGGCGGCAGGTCGGCAATCTGCCCGACACCCTGGCCCGCGCCCCAGATGTCTTTCCAGGCCTTGGCGCGCGAGCTGCCATCGCCAAAATTCATCTTCGATTTATCGGCCTCGGGCAGGGCGGCGGGGTCCAGGCCCGCCAATTCGATGCTCTCGCGGATGTAGTTGCCGTGCACGCCTGTAAAGAGGTTGGTGTAGATGATGTCCGACGCGGCCGCGCGCACGATGGCGGTCTTGTAGCTCTCGGCAGCGTGGGCTTCCTGGCTGGCGATGAAGCGCGTGCCGATATAGGCGAGGTCCGCGCCCATGGCCTGCGCGGCCAGGATGGCGTCGCCCGTGGCAATCGCACCTGAGAGTGCGATCGGCCCGTCGAAGATGCGCCGCACCTCGCCGACCAGCGCAAACGGCGACAGCGTGCCGGCATGGCCGCCCGCACCCGCCGCCACCAGGATCAGCCCGTCCACGCCGGCTTCAAGCGCCTTTTCCGCATGACGCAGATTGATCACGTCGTGCAGCACGATGCCGCCATAGCTGTGCACCGCATCCAGGATCTCCTTGACCGGTGCGCGCAGCGAGGTGATGAAGATCGGTACCTTGTGCTTGACGCAGGTGGCCACGTCTTGCTCCAGCCGCGCGTTTGAGTGGTGCACGATTTGATTGACCGCGATGGGCCCCATCACCTCGTGCGGATGCGCGGCGCGATAGGCCGCCAGGTCCGCGTTCATCTGCGTGAGCCATTCGTCCAGCGCTTCGGCCGGGCGCGCATTGAGGGCCGGAAACGCCCCGACAATGCCGGCCTTGCATTGCGCCAACACCAGTTCCGGATAGCTGACGATGAACATCGGCGAACCGATCACGGGCAGCGTCAGGTGCTGCAGCACGGGCGGCAGGTGCTTGGCGGCGGGCATGGCGTCTCCTGGTTTGGCAAACCGGCACAACAGGGGCAGAACCTGTCGTTCGATTATAGGAACGATCCGGCACCCCGCCCTGTGCGGCCCAAGCGGCCCAAGCGGCCCAAGCGGCTCATGCGGCCCATGCGGCCTACCCACCGGGCTCAGGCATGGGCATGCCGCACCACCAGTTCGATGAAGGCGCGATTGAAGGCGGCTAGGTCATCGGGTTTGCGGCTGCTGACCCAGTTGCGGTCGGTCACCACCTCGCGGTCCACCCACATGCCGCCGGCATTGCGGATGTCGTCCTGCAGCGTCGGCCAACTGGTCAGCGTGCGCCCGCGCACCAGCCCGGCAGACACCATCAGCCACGGCCCGTGGCAGATCACGGCGATCGGCTTTTGCGCGCGCTCGAACGCTTTTACAAAGGCCTGCGCAGCGGGCACGACGCGCAGCGCATCGGCGTTGAACACGCCGCCGGGCAGCACCAGGCCATCGAAGTCGTCAGCCTTGGCCTGATCCAGGGTCAGGTCCACCTTGAAGGTATCGCCCGGGGTGGCGTGGTGCAGGCCGGTCACGCTGGGGCCTTTCGGCGCGATGATGCTGACGTTGGCACCGGCGCCTTCCAGCGCCTGCTTGGGGCTGGCCAGCTCGGCCTGCTCGAACAAGTCCTGGACGAGGATGGCGATGTGCATGTCATGCAGTGGGGTCATGGCGAACTCCTTGTGAGGGGACATCGAAAGAAGAGAACGGCAGTGGATCGCTCCGCAACGCGCATGCCCGCTCTGCGCTAGCATGCGGAGCATTCGCCACGCATCACTTCACCCATCACTGACCACCCGGAGACTCGCATGACCACGCCGCTTTCCATCGATGCCGCCACCGCTGCCGCAGACGCCGCGCTGTTTCCGGGCTTTCGTCCGTTTCGCCAGGTGGCCAACGGGGTGGAGATCGCGGGGGTGATCGGCGGGAGCGGCCCGCCGCTGCTGTTGCTGCACGGCCATCCGCAAAGCCATGTGATCTGGCACAAGGTCGCGCATGCATTGGCGCGCGATTACACGGTCGTCGCGACCGATCTGCGCGGCTATGGCGCTTCGTCCAAACCGGCCGGCAGCGCCAGGCACGCGGAATACAGCAAGCGCACCATGGCACAGGACCAGGTGGAGGTGATGCGCGCACTCGGTTTCGGCCGCTTCCGGCTGTGTGCGCATGACCGCGGTGCGCGTGTGGCACATCGCCTGTGTGTCGACCACCCCGTACACGTGGAGCGCGCCATGCTGCTCGACATCGCCCCCACGCTGGCGATGTACGAGAACACCGACATGGCGTTTGCATCCGCGTACTGGCATTGGTTCTTCCTGATCCAGCCGTCGCCGTTTCCCGAGACGCTCATCAACGCCACGCCGGATTTCTACATCAGCAAGCTGATGGGCCTGCGCCACGCGGGTCTCGAACCGTTCGCCCCGGAAGCGATGGCGACCTACGCTGCCGCCATGCGCGATCCCGCCTGCGTGCATGCCATGTGCGAGGACTACCGCGCCGCCGCCACCATCGACCTCGAACACGATCGCGCCGACCGCGCTGCCGGCAAGCGCGTGAGCGTGCCGCTTCGTGTGCTGTGGGGCGAGCACGGCGTGATCCAACGCTGCTTCAATCCCCTGGAGCTGTGGAGTGCCGTGGCGCACGAGGTGAGCGGAGGCACGGTGCCGTGTGGGCACTACGTGCCGGAGGAGGCACCGGAGGCGCTGCTTGAAGACATGCGGGCGTACTTCGCCTGAGGCGCTGGCCTACGCTTGCGGCCACTCGCGCAGCAGGTTTGATGCGTCCCCATCAACGCAAGGACGGATCGTCCTCCCCCCGCAGCCGCTGCAGTTCCGTATCCATCTGGAACAGCAGCGCGCGACTGTGCGGCGGCGTACCGGCGTCGCCTGACGGCGCCGCGGCGACGTGCTGTGTCAGTCGCGGTTGTGAAGGAGACCGTGCTCGACCGTTGCCGCTCCCGCCTTGACGAGGGCGGAGATGGCCGCATCAAGCATCTGCGCGAGCGACGCGTTGGGAAAGAATCGCGCTTGCAAACGCGGCATCAGTGTCGTCTGCGTGAACCACGCGGCCAGCGCGTCATGGGTGAGGGCCTGCTGTTCCAGCAGCTTGAACTTCACCAGCACGCGAATGGCGTGCAGCGCGTTGCGCTCCGGGTCTGCGCGCAGATAGGCCAGCCGGCTGAGCGACGCGTCAACGGCGGCGTTGACTTGCGTGAAAGGCCGGCCATGTCCCGGAATCACCACGCGCGCATCGAGCTGCGCGATGCGCTCAAGAATGGCCTGCTGCTCGGCAAAGCCACTCTCGCCTTCCAGCTCGGGAAAGATCACGCCAAAGCCGCGCTCCCACAGGGCATCGGCAGATATCAGCACGCGCGTGTCGGGGCTGAAGAGGATGACCGCGTGCGGGTCATGTCCCGGCGCACTGATGACCTGCCAGTCGAGACCGCCCAGCCGTGCAGTCATGCCGTCCGCCAGCCCTGCGTCGGCATCGCTGTCGGGCAACGAGAAGCGTGCGCATTCCTGGCCCGTGGGGCCGTAGCTCAGGGCGTCGATGTCCCAGCGGCGCACGTCGTCGATTTGCGCTGCCGGCACGCGCGTGTGGCTGCCGTGCAGTGCCTGCAGCGCTGCGTTGCCGCCGCAGTGATCGGAGTGCAGGTGCGTGTTCAGCAGACGGCGCAGCGGCCTGCCTTGCAGTGCGTGCTGCACAAGCGCCACAGTTTGCGGGGCGTGCGTGAGATAGCCGGTGTCCACCAGCGCGCAACCGCCATGCGCTTCGTCATCGAAGAAGAGGATGTTGTTGGACGACAGCCAACCGCGCTCGAACACGCGCATCGAATCGGGAAGGGTGACGATGTCGTGTTCGGCCATGGTGAGCGGCGGTCAGGCGCAGGGCGTCTCGTTGAGCCAGGCGCAGGCGCGCTCGGACAAGGTCTTCCACACGGCCAGGCGTGCCGCGTCGTTCATGGTCGACCACGCGGCAATCTCGTCGATGGTACGCAGGCAGCCGATGCACAGGCCCCGCGCGTCGTCCATCTTGCACACGCTGATGCACGGCGACGACACCGGCTGGGCGCGTTCGGCCTGCGCGCGGCTGTTGCGCAGCTTGCCAAGCGAGCGCTTTAGTTGCGCGCGGGTGCAGGCGTCCATGCGTGTTCGATCAGTCGCGCTGGGCGATGTCGGCCACGGGCGCGCCGGTCATGGCTTCCAGCTCGGCGGGCGTGAGGTTGAACACGGCGTGCGGGTGGCCGGCAGCGGCCCATACGCTGTCGTACTGGAACAGGTCCTGGTCGAGCAGCATCACAGGCTTGACCGCATGGCCCACCGGGCAGACGCCGCCGATGGCGTAGCCGGTTTTCTCGCGCACGAACTTGGCATCGGCCTTGGCGAGTGCGCCCACGTGCGCGGAAACCTTTGCCTCGTCGACACGATTGGTGCCGCTGGCGATCACCAGCACCGGCACATCGTCTTTCGCACGGCGGAAGATGATCGACTTGGCGATCTCCGCCACCGAGCAGCCCAGGCCGGCAGCCGCTTCGGCAGACGTTTTACCGGTGGCCGGCAGCATCACGATGGCTTTTTCGTAGCCGAGCGTGCGCAGGTGGTCGGCCACGCGTTGAGCAGATTCAGGCAGGGGTGCGTTCGTATCGGTTGCGGTCATCGTCGTTGTTCTGGGTGGAGAATCAGATACAGGCCTGGGCGATCTGGTCCTGCAGCTTGAGCAGCAGCGCGCGGCCCGCACGCGAAGCGGTGGGGCGGCCGATGGCTTGCGAGATGAAGTCACCTGCGAGCACCACCTTGTCCAGGTCGATGCCGGTGCGGATGCCCAGGCCGTGCAGCAGGTACAGCACGTCTTCGGTCGCCACGTTGCCGGTCGCGCCCTTGGCATACGGGCAGCCGCCCAGCCCCGCCACCGAGGCGTGGAAGATGTGGATGCCGACTTCCAGGCTGGCGAGGATGTTCGCCAGTGCCTGGCCGTACGTGTCATGGAAATGGCCGGAAAGCCGGTCGATCGGGAACGTTGCCGCAGCGGCTTCCATCACGGCTTTCACTTGGCCGGCGGTGCCCACGCCGATGGTGTCGGCAATGTCGATTTCGTCGCACCCCAGATCGGCCATGCGCTGGATCACATCCACCACCGACGACACCGGCACCTCACCCTGATACGGGCAGCCCAGCGAACACGAGATCGACCCGCGCACGCGAATGCCCGCATCCTTGGCGGCCTTGGCCACCGGCACAAAGCGTTCGATCGACTCCGCAATCGAGCAGTTGATGTTCTTCTGCGCAAAGGCCTCGCTGGCGGCACTGAAGATCACGATCTCATCGGCGCCCGCTGCAGCGGCGCCTTCGAAGCCCTTCATGTTGGGCGTGAGGACGGAGTACAGCGTGCCCGCCCGGCGCTGGATGCGCGCCATCACGTCGGCGCCATCGGCCATCGCCGGCACCCACTTGGGCGACACGAACGACGCGGCTTCCACGTTCACGAAGCCGGCCTCGGAAAGCCGGTTCACCAGTTCGACCTTGGTGTCCGTCGAGACCGGCGCCTTCTCGTTCTGAAGACCGTCGCGCGGGCCGACCTCGACCACCTTCACAAAATGCGGAGTGCTCATCTCAGTAACCTCGTTGCAGATCGACGATGCCGACAATCGGCTCGCCAGCTTCCAGCGCGCGAATCTTGCGCGCGATCTGGGCAATGCTGACCTCGCGCAGCGTCAACGCCGAAATGTGCGGCGTGATGTGGATGCGCGGTTCGGTCCAGAAGGGGTGGTCGGCAGGCAGGGGCTCGGTGCGGAACACGTCGAGCGCGGCGCCGGCAATGTGCCCGCTGCGCACGGCGGCCAGCAAGTCGTCTTCCACCACATGCTTGCCGCGCGCTACGTTGATGATGAACGCGCCCGGTGTGAGCTGGTCGAGCAGCTTGGCGTCGATCACGTTTTCGGTGTCGGCGGTCAGCGGCAGCACGTTCACCAGCACGCGCGTGCCGGCAAGGAAGCCGGACAGCGCCTCGCTGCCCGCGCGGCAATCGACGCCGTCGACGTGCTTGGCAGAGCGGCTCCAGCCGCGCACCGGAAAGCCGAAGCCTGCCAGCGTCCTGGCGATGTGCGTGCCGAGCACGCCCAGGCCCAGCACGCCGACGACGAACTCGTCGCGGTTGAATGGCTTGAGAAAGCGCCACATCTTGGCTTGCTGCTGGCGCTCGTATTCATCAAGGCGTCGGAAGAAACGCAGCACGGCATGCGTGACGTACTCGCCCATCTGCGCGGCCATGCCGGCGTCGTCCAGACGCACGATCGGTAGGCCTTCGGGAATGGCATCGGGCGATTGCGCGCGCAGCCCGAGGATGGCATCGACGCCCGCGCCCAGGTTGAACACCGCGCGCAAGTCGCGGCGATTGCGGAGCATGTCGGCGGGCGGTTGCCAGACCACGGCGTAGTCTGCGTCCTGCGCCGCACCTTGCTCCCACACCGACAGCCGCGCTTCGGGCAGCGCCTGCGCAAAACCATCGAGCCAGGGTTGGGGCTTGCCGTCGGGCGTGTAGATCTGGATGTGCATGTGGGGCGACTTCAAGATGCGTGGTTGAGGCTCGGTTGACGCTTGGTTGACGTATACGTCAAGCAGTGTAGCAGGGGCCGCCGACGCGCGTGGCGGCCCGCTTGGGCGTCATTCAGCCATCATTCCGCCGGCTTGAACGCCAGCAACTGCACGCCTTCCGTCACCTGGTCGCCCACGCCATACAGCACGGATTCGACGATGCCATCGGCAGGTGCGGTCAGCGTGTGCTCCATCTTCATGGCTTCCATGACGACGAGCGGTGCGCCCTTGGTAACGGTCTGTCCGGGTGCGGCCAGCACGGCGATGACCTTGCCGGGCATCGGCGCCGTGAGCTTGCCGCCTTCGTCGTCGGCCTCGCCGGCGTGGGCGAGCGGGTCGTGGCGTTCCAGCGCCCAGTGCGCGCCACCGGTGAAGACGTGGAAGGCATCGCCGTCGGCATGCACCTGACCCGTAGCCTTGTGCGACCCCAGCATGACGGTGAAGGTTTCGGCGTGGCGCTGCGTGGTGAAGGGCGCCTCGTGGCCGTTGGCTTTCAAGCGCGAGCCGTCGCGCCCGTACACGAGCGTGGCGTCGACGGACTGATCGCCATGCGTGAAGCGCAGCGTGCGTTCGGCCGCGCCGTTCAGGCGCCAGCCGCTGCCGCGTGCCCACGGCGAATGCGGATCGCGCGTGTCGGTGCGCAGGCTGCGTGCCTCGCGCGCGAGCAGCGCAGCCACGGCCAGGGCGATGGCGTCTTGCGGCACTTCCGGAGCAGCCGGAAACAGCGTGTCCTGGTTGCGCGCGATCAGGCCGGTATCCAGATCGGCGGTGGCAAACGGCTTCGACGCCACGAGGCGGCGCAGGAACGCCACGTTGGACGACAACCCGACAAGGTGGAAGCTGCCCAGCGCCTGCAGCATGCGCGCGAGCGCTTCTTCACGGTCACGGCCCCAGACGATCAGCTTGGCGATCATCGGGTCGTAGTAGGGGCTGATGGCGTCGCCCTCGCGCACACCAGCGTCGATGCGCACGCCAGCGGGTTCGCCATTGACTTGCGCGCCCACGGTGAACTCCACCGCCGCCGGCGTACGCAGCACCTTCAGTGTGCCGATGGAGGGCAGGAAATCGCGCTCGGGGTTCTCGGCATAGATGCGCGCTTCGAGCGCATGGCCGTGGATATGCAGCTCGTCCTGCGTGCGCGGCAGCGGCTCGCCGGATGCGACGCGCAATTGCCATTCGACCAGGTCTTCGCCCGTGATCATTTCGGTAACGGGGTGTTCCACCTGCAGGCGCGTGTTCATCTCCATGAAGTAGAACGTGCCGTCTTCATCGACGATGAACTCGACCGTGCCGGCACCCACGTAGCCCACGGCGCGCGCGGCGGCCACAGCGGCTTCGCCCATCGCGCGGCGACGGTCCAGCGTCATGCCCGGCGCCGGGGCTTCTTCCAATACCTTCTGGTGACGGCGCTGCACCGAGCAGTCGCGCTCGAACAGGTAGACGGCGCCGCCGAAGCTGTCGGCGAACACCTGGATCTCGATGTGGCGCGGACGCGTGAGGTACTTCTCGATCAGCACGCGGTCGTCGCCGAAGCTGGAAGAGGCCTCGCGCTTGACGGATGCCAGCGAGGCTTCGAACGCGTCGCCCGATTCCACCACGCGCATGCCCTTGCCGCCGCCGCCGGCGCTGGCCTTGATGAGTACGGGGTAGCCGATGCGATCGGCCTGCGTGCGCAGGAAGGCAGCGTCCTGGTTGTCGCCGTGGTAGCCGGGCACGAGCGGCACACCGGCTTTCTCCATCAGTGCCTTGGCCGCGCTCTTGCTGCCCATCGCCTCGATGGCCGAGGCCGGCGGGCCGACGAAGATAATGCCGGCATCGGCGCACGCCTTGGCGAAGGCTTCGTTCTCCGACAGGAAGCCGTAGCCGGGGTGGATGGCCTGGGCGCCGGTGGCGCGTGCGGCTTCGAGGATGCGGTCGGCGCGCAGGTAGCTGTCGCGGGCGGCGGGTTCACCGATGTGGATGGCTTCGTCGCAGGCCGCGACGTGGCGGGCGTTGGCGTCGGCATCGGAGTAGACCGCGACCGTGCGGATGCCGAGCTTGCGGCAGGTGGCGGCGACCCGGCAGGCGATTTCGCCTCGGTTGGCGATGAGGAGCTTGGTGATCATGGTGTTGTTACGTCTCCTGTGTTTGTTTTTGCACTTGTGGTGCATCCTTTGTTTCATCCCCTGCCGGGGCTGAGTCACTTTCTTTGTCTTGCCAAAGAAAGTAACCAAAGAAAGGCGCGCCCGAGATGGCGACACCCTCCTTGAATTTGTGTAACCGGGCGGAGAGGGAGGCAAACTCGCTTCGCTCAGACAAGCCTCCCTCTTTTTTCCGCCCGCTTACACAAATTCAAGGCGCCATCTAGGGCAGGAACGTCAACGGCCAAACCGTTGGCGGGCATGCTCTGTCAGGCTCTTGCTTGTTGCTTGTTGCTTGTTGCTTGTTGCTTGTTGCTTGTTGCTTGTTGCTTGTTGCTTGTTGCTGTATTGCCGTTTGCTTCGCTCCGCGTCTTGCCGCGTACCTACCACTGCGTTTGCACTGCGATGGTGTGGCCGTTGATGCCCTAGATGGCGCCTTGAATTTCTGTTGCAGGGAGGAAAAAGAGGGGAGGCTGTTTGAGCGAAGCGAGTTTGCCTCTCCTCCCTCCCTGCGACATAAATTCAAGGAGTCTTTCGCCATCTCGGGCGCGCCTTTCTTTTGCTTACTTTTCTTTGGCAAGACAAAGAAAAGTGAGTCAGCCCCGGCAGGGGATGAAACTGGGGATGGACCACCAACAAAAAACCATCCCCAAAACTAAAAGCATCAGTCCGCCGGCGTAATGTCGATATGACAATGCGAAGACTGCACCCCCGCATGCGATTCATGGTGCATGTGATCCTGCATCTCCACCCGCATCCCCAGCCGCGCCAGCAGCTTCCGATCCGCATCCGCCTCCGGGTTATCTGTCGTCAGCAGCTTCTCGCCATAGAAGATCGAGTTGGCACCCGCCATGAAGCACAGCGCCTGCAACGCATCGTCCATCGCCTCGCGGCCGGCGGAGAGCCGCACCATCGCCTTGGGCATCGTGATCCGTGCTACCGCAATCGTGCGCACAAAATCAAACGGATCCAGTTCCTCGTTACCCGCCAACGGTGTGCCTTCCACCTTCACGAGGTTGTTGATCGGCACCGAATCCGGGTACGGCTCCATGTTCGCCAGCTCGGCGATCAGGCCCGCACGCTCGTGCACCGATTCCCCCAGCCCGACGATGCCACCGCAGCACACGTTGATGCCTGCATCACGCACGTGCTCGAGTGTGTCGAGCCGGTCCTGGTACGTGCGCGTGGTGATGATCTCGCCGTAGAACTCGGGCGCGGTGTCGAGGTTGTGGTTGTAGTAGTCCAGGCCCGCCTCTTTCAGTTGCGTAGCCTGTTCCTGCTTGAGCATGCCCAGCGTCACGCACGTCTCCAGCCCCATCGCTTTCACGCCGCGCACCATGTCGGCCACGGCATCGAGCTGATGGGGTTTCGGGTTGCGCCACGCGGCACCCATGCAGAAGCGGCTCGCACCGTTCTGCTTGGCGCGCGATGCGGCTTCCAGTACGGCGTCGATCGGCATCAGCTTTTCCGCCTCAACACCGGTGTCGTAGCGTGCCGATTGCGGGCAGTACGAGCAATCCTCGGGGCAGCCGCCGGTCTTGATGGACAGCAGCGTCGAGAGCTGCACGGCGTTCGCATCAAAGTTGGCGCGGTGCACCTGCTGTGCCTGGAACAGCAGATCGTTGAACGGCAGCGCGAACAGCGCTTCGATGGCTTCGCGGCTCCAGCGCGCGTCGGGCGCCCGGCCCGGGGTGACAGGCGCTTTGGCGGCGTTCGGAACGAAATTGAGCGGGGTGGATTGCATGAGGACTTCCTTCAAGTGATGCGTTGTTTCGTTGTTATGCGGGTCAGGCCTGCAGCAGCCAGTTCGGCTTGCGCTTGCCCAGAAAACTCTGCACGCCTTCGCGGCCCTCTTCCGAGGCGCGGATGGCGGCGATGCGTTCAGCGGTATCCGCCAGCAATGCGTCGGTGATGGCGGCGCCAGACACCTCGCGCACGAGGCGCTTGCTCTCGCGCACGGCGTTGGGGCTGTTGGCGACGAGTGCGGCGGTGATGTCGTCCACCTTGGCGTCGAGGGCGTCTGCGTTCACCAGTTCATGCACGAGGCCCAAGCGATGCGCCTGCGCCGCGGAGAAACGCTCGGCGGTGACGAAGTAGCGGCGCGAAGCCTGCTCGCCCAGTGCGCGGATCACGTACGGGCTGATGGTGGCCGGAATCAGTCCGAGCTTGGCTTCCGACAGGCAGAAATTGGCCGTGTCGACGGCGACGACGATGTCGCACGCGGCGACCAGGCCAACGCCGCCGGCATACGTGTCGCCCTGCACGCGCGCGATCACGGGCTTGGGGCAGGTGTAGATGGTGCGCAGCATTTCGGCCAGGCGCAGGGCGTCGGCGCGGTTCTCGTCATCCGAGTAGCCGGCCATCTTTTTCATCCAGTTCAGGTCGGCGCCCGCACAGAAGGCCGGGCCGTTGCCGGACAGGACGATGGCGCGCACGCCGGGCGCATCGGCCAGCGCGCGGAACGCACCGGTCAGCTCGGCGATGACGGTCTCGTTGAAGGCATTGCGTACGTCAGGCCGGTTCAGCGTGAGGGTAGCGACGGCGCCGTGCTGTGCGAAGGCGAGGGTCTCGAAGGCGTTCATTCGGGGTCCTTGTTGGTGTCGGACTTGGGGTCGTCTGCGCCGGAGGCTTCGGCGGCGGGGCTGACGGGGCCCGCGGGCAAGCCGAGTTCGCGCAGGAAGGCATCCACCTGCGGCAGCCAGATGCTCAACCCTGCATGGCTGGCAAACATGCCGTGGGAGTCGCTCTTGAAGTTGCCGAAATCCACCAGCCTGCCTTTCCCGCCGGCACTGGTGTAGGCCGCGAACATCTTGTCGGGCATCGGCTTGGGCCAGTAACTGTCGTTGTCGCCATAAAACCAGAGCGAGGGGTAGCGTGACTGGCGGCCGTACGTTTCAAAGGCGCGCACGAGGTTGCCCTCCCAATCGACGCAGGTGTCGTTGCGCAGGCCGCCGGCAAAGTTCACCAACCCGCGTACGCCGGGGTAGGCGATGGTGCCGAAGGCCAGCGTGGTCAGCCCGCCATGCGACTGGCCCATGACGACGATGCGGTTGCGGTCCACGTACGGCTGCGCGGTCATGTAGTCGAGCGCGGCCACCACGTCTTCGGCCTGGAGGATGCCGTTGGCTTCCACGTTGCAACCACTGCCGATGTACGCGCCGCCCGATTTGGAAAACCCTTGCCGCATCGGGATGGCCACCACGTAGCCGCGCGCGACCAGCGCCGCTGCCTGCTCGCTGTAACGGGCACGCGATTGGAATGCCGCCTTGCCGCGCGCCTTGCCGTGATTGAGCACGATAAGCGGGAAGGGGCCGTCGCCGGCCGGCTTGTAGACGGTGGTCTCCAGCTTGAGGGTGAAGATGCCCGCAGACTTGGGCACGTCCACTATGGTCTCGCTGACGTCAGCCGGCGCGGTCTCGCTCGCATGCGCGCCCGCAAGCAGCAGCGCGCAGCCAACGGCTGCCCAGGCGCTGCGCCACGTTCGCGCGGTGTTGCTGTCCACTGCAAAGTCCCTGTTCGATGGGCGGCCCGCTTACATGCGGAACACGCCGAAGTTCATGTCGCCAATCGGCGCGTTCAGGCTGGCCGACAACCCGAGGCCCAGCACGCTGCGCGTGTCGGCCGGGTCGATCACGCCATCGTCCCACAGGCGGGCGCTGGCGTAGTACGGATGGCCCTGGCGTTCGTATTGGTCGCGGATCGGCGCCTTGAAGGCGGCTTCCTCATCCGCGCTCCACTGGCCGCCCTTGGCCTCGATGCCGTCGCGGCGCACGGTGGCGAGCACGCTTGCGGCCTGCTCCCCGCCCATCACCGAGATGCGCGCATTCGGCCACATCCACAGGAAGCGCGGCGAATACGCGCGCCCGCACATGCCGTAGTTGCCCGCGCCAAACGAGCCGCCGATGATGACCGTGAACTTGGGCACCTGCGCCGTCGCCACGGCGGTCACCATCTTTGCACCGTTCTTGGCGATGCCTTCGTTTTCATACTTGCGGCCGACCATGAAGCCGGTGATGTTCTGCAGGAACACCAGCGGGATCTTGCGCTGGCAGCACAGCTCGATGAAGTGCGCGCCTTTCAACGCCGCTTCCGAGAACAGGATGCCGTTGTTGGCGATGATGCCGACCGGGTAACCCCAGATGCGCGCAAAGCCGCAGACCAGCGTCGTGCCATAGCGCGCCTTGAATTCATCGAAGGCGGAATCGTCGACGATGCGGGCAATGACTTCGCGCACGTCGAACGGCTTGCGCGTATCGGTCGGGATCACGCCATAGAGTTCTTCAGCGGGAAAGCGCGGCTCGACGGGCGCATGGATCTGTACCTGGTCCGGCTTGCGGCGGTTCAGGTGCGCGACGATGCTGCGGGCTTGTGCCAGCGCGTGCGAATCGTTGTTGGCAAAGTAGTCGGCCACGCCCGACAGGCGCGTGTGCACATCGGCACCGCCCAGGTCTTCGGCGCTCACCACTTCACCCGTGGCCGCCTTCACCAGCGGCGGGCCCGCCAGAAAGATCGTGCCCTGTTCCTTGACGATGATCGATTCGTCGCTCATGGCCGGCACATACGCGCCGCCTGCCGTGCACGAGCCCATCACCACCGCAATCTGCGGGATGCCTTTCGACGACAGATTGGCCTGGTTGTAGAAGATACGGCCGAAGTGATCCCGATCGGGGAAGACATCGTCCTGATTCGGCAGGTTCGCGCCGCCAGAATCGACGAGGTACACACAGGGCAGGTGGTTCTGCTCGGCAATTTCCTGCGCGCGCAGGTGCTTCTTCACCGTCATCGGGTAATACGTCCCGCCCTTGACCGTGGCGTCGTTGCAGACGATCACACACTCCTGCCCCGAGATGCGGCCGATGCCGGTGATGATGCCGGCGCCCGGTGCCGCGTCGTCGTACATGCCGTACGCCGCCAGTTGTGAGAACTCCAGGAATGGCGTGCCGGGGTCGAGCAGTTGCTGCACGCGGTCGCGCGGCAGCAGCTTGCCACGTGCGAGGTGCTTGGCGCGGGCGTCTTCACCGCCACCCTGGGCGATGCGCGCAACCTTGTCGCGCAAGTCGGCGACGAGCGCGCGCATGGCATCGGCGTTGGCCTTGAAGTCTTCGGCGCGGGGGTTCAGCTTGGTCTCTAGCGTCGGCATGGCAGCAGTGCAAGAAGGTCGGTGCGGTTCAGTCAGGGAAAGTGCCGTCGAGGTACAGCCAACGGCCATCGGCGGATTCAGCGCCGCTGGCGTCCTGGCGGACGAAGCGGCTGGTTTCATGCAGGCGATGCGCGCGGCCGCCCACCTTGTAGCGCGCGACGAATTCCACCGTCGCATGCGTGGCGTCTTGCGGTGTGTGGCGCTTGACGTCCAGGCCGAGCCAGCGCGTGGCGGCGGCATCTGCTTCGCTGGTTTCCAGGTCGGCAGGGCAGGTGGACGGATGCCACGTACGGCGCAGGTATGCCGTGTCGCTCAGCACATAGGCGCTGTAGCGCGAGCGCATGAGTTGCTCGGCCGTGACCGGCACGGCCTCGCCTGCGTGGAACGGGCCGCAGCAGCGCCCATAAGCGCCGTTGCCGCAAGGGCAGGCGTCGGCCGGGCCGATGGGCTTGGTTTGTGCGGCAGGCATCAGGCCAGCAGCTCCGGCAGTTCACGCATGTCGGTGAAGGTGCGGGTGGCACCAGCCGAGATCAGCGGGCCCGGCGCATTGCGGCCGGCATACGCCAGCACCGTCATGCCGGCGGCGTGCCCCGCGGTGACGCCCGTGGGGCTGTCTTCGATCACCAGGCAACGTGATGGGGATACCCCCAGGCTGCTGGCTGCCAGCAGGTACACGTCGGGCGCGGGCTTGCTGCGTGCGACCTCGGTGGCCGAAAAGATACGGATGTCCGTCGGCTGGAAGTGCTCGATCAGCCCGGTGCGGTTGAGTTGCAGCTCGACCTTCGTGCGATCGGCGCCGGAGGCCACGGCCATCGGCAGGCCAAGCCTGGAGAGCACGTCAATGGCGTGCGCGATATGCGGCACCGCTTCCACCTCGGCTTCGAGCAGCTCGTTGCGGCGCGCGTGGAAGGTAGACAGCCAGTTCGGCGGCAGCGGTGCGCCGCGCATCTCGGCAATGGCATCCAGCTCTTCGCGGATGGCCTTGCCGAGGAAGCGCTTGATGGAATCTTCCTGGCTGATGTTGATGCCAAGCTCGGTCAGCATCTGCCAGATCAGTCGGTTGACGATGGGTTCGCTGTCGACCAGCACGCCGTCGCAATCGAAGAGGATCGCGTCAAAGCGCGGGTGGTTCGATACAGAGGAGGTCACTGCAGTCATGCTCTCTTCGTTGGTGGTTCGTCAGCGGCGGCTCTGACATCCGCCGCCCTTATGGAGGTGGCCTTATATGCGTCCGTCGCGCAGCAACGCTTCAATCTGGTCAAAGCGGTCGAAGCCCCAGAACGCTTCGCCGTCGACGATCACGTAGGGCGAGCCGAACACGCCGCGCGACATTGCCAGGTCGATCTCGGCCTTGAGCTGATCCTTGATCTGCTGGCTGCTTGCGCCGGCGTTGAGTGCGGCACCGTCGATGCCCATGGCGTCGGCAATCTTCATCACCTCGCTTGGCTCGCCGATGTTGATGTCATCGACAAACAGTGCGCGGTAGACCGCGCGCGCAAAGTCGATGGCGCGGTCGCCGCCGTGGTGGTCATGCACGCACAACGTGGCGCGCGCGGCGTATTGGGTGGGCAGCGGGAAGTGCGTGGGCTTGCGGTATTCGATGCCATTGAAGCGCGCGGTGCGCTCGAAATCGCGCCACGCGTAGTCGCCTTTGAGCGGCACCTGCGGCAGTGGGGCGCCGCCGGTGGTCTTGAAGACCACCCCCAGCAGGATCGGATGCCATGCCGTCGCCCGGTTGTACCGCTGGGCGAGTTCTTCCACGCGCGTGCTGGCGAAGTAGCCGTACGGCGATGAGAAGTCGAAGTAGAAATCGATAGCCCCGTTCATGATGTGCACCCCGTGTCGCGCTGCGCCTTCCCTAAACATGCCTACGCCAGGGCGCGGGCGATCAAGATCTTCTGGATATCGCTGGTGCCTTCGTAGATCTGGCATACGCGCACGTCGCGGTAGATGCGTTCCACCGGGAAGTCGCTGACGTAGCCGTAACCGCCGAAGACCTGGATGGCATCGGAGCACACGCGCTCAGCCATCTCGCTGGCGTTGAGCTTGGCCATGGCCGCCTCTTTCAGGCACGGCCGCCCGGCGTCTTTCAGGCTGGCGGCATGCCAGACCATCTGTCGCGCCACATCCACGCGCATGGCCATCTCGGCCAGCCGAAACTGCACGGCCTGGTGGGCAAACAGCGGCTGGCCGAAGCTCTCGCGCTCCTTGGCATACACCAGCGCTGCTTCAAAGGCCGCGCGCGCCATCCCTACGCTCTGCGCGGCAATGCCGATGCGCCCGCCTTCCAGCCCCGACAGCGCCATCTTGTAGCCCGCGCCTTCGTCACCCAGCAGGCAATCGCCGGGGATGCGGCAGTCTTCGAACACGATCTGCGCCGTGTCGGAAGAATGCTGGCCGAGCTTGTCTTCCAGCCGCGCGACGATGTAGCCGGGCGTGTTGGTGGGCACCAGGAACGCGCTGATGCCGCGCTTGCCTGCGGCCTTGTCCGTCACGGCCATGACGATGGCCACGTCGGCATGCTTGCCGCTGGTGATGAACTGCTTCACGCCGTTGAGCACCCAGTGGTCGCCGTCTCGCGTGGCCGTGGTGCGCAGCGCCGAAGCGTCGGAGCCGACGTGCGGCTCGGTCAGGCAGAACGCGCCAAGCATCTCGCCGCGCGCCAGCGGCACAAGCCACCGCTGCTTCTGTGCATCATTCGCAAACGCCATCAGCATGCTGCACACGGGGCAGTTGTTCACGCTGATGACGGTGGAGGTGCCACCGTCCCCGGCAGCAATTTCCTCCAGGATCAGCGCGAGCGACAGGTAGTCGAGCCCCGCGCCGCCCAGTTCTTCCGGCACGGCCACGCCATAGGCGCCCAGCTCGCCGAGCTGGCGGTGCACGTCTTTCGGGAACGTCCCGTCGCGGTCCCACGCGGCCGCGTGCGGTGTGATCGCCTCGCGCACGAACGTGCGGATGGCGTCGCGAATCATCTCTTGTTCTTGGGTCAGCAGCATGGTTCTGGCCTCACCATTCAATGACGCTGCCGTCGTAGTTGCGGAACCCGCCGTTGTCGGCGCGCGTGGCGCCGGCGATGACGCGGCGGATGCCGGCCACGCTCTCCTGCGGCGTGATGGCCGCGCCCGCACCGCCCATGTCGGTCTGTACCCAGCCGGGGTGGAGGGTCAGGCACGTGGCGTTCTTCGCGTCGATCGACACGCCGCGCAGCACGGCATTCACCGCCGCCTTGCTGGCGCGGTACAGCCAGCCCCCGTTGCCGGACATGTCGCCAATGCTGCCCATGCGGCTGGAGATGACGGCCAGCACGCCGCCGGACTCGTCCGCGCCCCCAGCACCATGATGGCCGGCTTCCACCAGCGGCAGCACGGCGGGCAGCACGCCCATCGGCGCCCACACGTTCGTGTGCATCACGGCATCGAAGTCCGCCTGGCTGACCGGTACCGCGCCCTGCGTGCGCGGGCCGTAGATGCCCGCCACGTAGATCGCCACGTCCAGCGCTTCGCCGTCGAGCTTCCAAGCAAGGCCGGCGACGGCGTTGGCGTCGGTCAGGTCCAGCACGTGCGTTTCCGCGCCCAGCGCCTGCAATTCTTCTGCGGCATTTTGCGAGCGGACGGTGGCGATGACGCGCCAGCCATCGGCACGGTACTGCTTGACGGTTTCCAGGCCGATGCCGCGCGATGCGCCCAGGATGAGCGCGGTGCGCGCGCGGCGGGACGTTGCGTTCGTCATGCGCGTGCCTTAGTAGAGTTCGATGCCCACAGCCGTGGCCTCGCCGCCGCCGATGCACAGGCTCGCCACGCCGCGCTTGCCGCCACGGTGTTGCAGCGCGCCCAGCAGCGTCGCGATCACGCGCGCACCCGATGCACCGATGGGGTGGCCCAGCGCACACGCGCCGCCGTTCACGTTCACCTTCTCGTGCGGGATGTGCAGGTCGTGCATCGCGGCCATCGGCACCACGGCAAACGCCTCGTTGATCTCGAACAGATCGACGTTGGCCGCGCTCCAGTTGAGCTTCTTGAACAGCTTGTCGATGGCCGTGACCGGCGCCGTGGTGAACCAGCCCGGTGCCTGCGCGTGCGTGGTGTGGCCCAGCATCACTGCGAGCGGCGTGATGCCGAGCTGCTTGGCAGTCGACTCGCGCATCATCACCAGCGCAGCCGCACCATCGTTGATCGACGAAGACGACGCGGCCGTCACCGTGCCGTCTTTCTTGAACGCGGGCTTGAGCGAGGGGATCTTGTCGACCTTGATGCGGCGCGGGCCCTCATCGGTGTCGATGACGGTATCGCCAGCTTTGCTCGACACGGTGACGGGCGTGATCTCCCAGCGGAACGCGCCGGATTCGGTGGCCTCTTGCGCGCGGCGCACGGAGGTCATTGCGAAGTGGTCCTGGGCCTCGCGCGTGAAGCCGTACTTCTCGGCGCAGTCTTCGCCGAAGGTGCCCATGGCGCGGCCTTTGTCGTAGGCGTCTTCCAGGCCATCGAGCATCATGTGGTCGTAGATCATGCCGTGGCCGATGCGGTAGCCACTGCGGCCCTTCGGGATCAGGTACGGCGCGTTGGTCATGCTTTCCATGCCGCCTGCGACGACCACGTCCACCGAGCCGGCCAGCAACGCGTCGAAAGCGTTCATGGCCGCGCGCATGCCCGAGCCGCACATCTTGTTGACCGTGGTGCAGCCGACCGACAGCGGCAGGCCGGCGCCGAGGGCTGCCTGACGCGCCGGGGCCTGGCCCTGGCCGGCGGGCAGCACGCAACCCATGATGACTTCCTCGATCTGCTCAGGCTTCAGGCCGGCGCGCTCGACGGCCGCGCGGATGGCAGCGGCGCCGAGTTGCGGGGCGGTCAGGCTAGCGAGTTCGCCCTGGAAGGCGCCCATCGGCGTGCGGGCGGCGGAGGCGATGATGATGCGGTCGGACATTGCAATCTCCTGGTGTGCTTCGACATGTTTCTGCACTTGTGGTGCAGGGGGTATGTGTCTCTTGCGTTTGGGTGGGCCTTGTTGGTCCATCTCCGTTTCGTCCCCTGCCGGGGCCGACTCACTTTCTTTGTCTTGCCAAAGAAAGTCAGCAAAAGAAAGGCGCGCCCGAGATGGCGACCCCTTCCTTGAATTTGTGTAACCGGGCGGAGACGGGAAAAACTCGCTTCGCTCAGACAGTTTCCCGTCTTGTTTCCGCCCGCTTACAAAAATTCAAGGCGCTATCAAGGGCAGGAACGTCAACGGCCGAACCGTTGGTGTGCATGCTCTGTCAGGCCCTTGCGTGTTGCGTGTTGCGTGTTGCGTGTTGCGTGTTGCGTGTTGTGTGTTGTGTGTTGTGTGTTGCCGTTTGCTTCGCTCCGCGTCTTGCCGCGTACCCACTACTGCGTTTGTACTGCGATGGTGTAGCCGTTGATGCCCTAGATGGCGCCTTGAATTTCTGTTGCAGAGAGGAAAAAGGAAGGGGAACTGTCTGAGCGAAGCGAGTTTTCCCCTTCCCCTCTCTGCGACATAAATTCAAGGGGAAGTCGCCATCTCGGGCGCGCCTTTCTTTGCTGACTTTCTTTGGCAAGACAAAGAAAGTGAGTCAGCCCCGGCAGGGGATGAAACAGGGGTGAACCACAATCCAAAAATCCAAAACAAAAAATCAGAACCCCACCGGACTAGGCGTACTCCCTTCCTTCCCATAATTCAGCCAAGCTTCACCAAGCTGAGCATGCAGTTCCTCATTGGAACTCGCCGCCATCCCCAGATTGCGCAACATCCCGTCCTTCACGCCGTAGATCCAACCGTGAACAGTCAACGGCTGCCCACGATCCCAGGCGTCCTGCACGATCGTCGTCAGGCACACGTTGTTGACCTGGTGGATCACGTTCAGCTCACACAGCCGGTCATGCTGATCCTGCTCGCGGATCACCGTGCCGAGATACGTTTCGTGCTGCTCGGCCACGTCACGCACGTGACGAATCCAGTTGTCCGCCAGCCCGAAACGTTGCTTGGTCAGCGCGGCCTTCACACCCGAACAGCCGTAGTGACCGACCACCGTGATGTGGCGGATCTTCAGCACTTCCACCGCAAACTGCAGCACCGACAGGCAGTTCAAGTCCGAGTGCACCACCACGTTGGCGATGTTGCGATGGACGAACACCTCGCCCGGCGGCAGACCGATGATCTGGTTGGCTGGCACGCGCGAATCCGAGCAGCCGATCCACAGGTATTCAGGGTTCTGCTGGTTGGCCAGGTTGGAGAAGAAAGCCGGGTCTTCAGCGTTGACGCGCTCGACCCACTTGCGGTTGTTCTCGAAAAGTTCCTTGATGCGATGTGGCATGGTTTCCCGTCGTGTTGAGAGAGTTAAGCGGCGGCGCGCTGCAGCGTCGTGTTGTCTTGCGCTGCGTTGTCGTTGTCGGGTGCGCTCGCCCCATAGCGATTGACGAAGCGCTCGGCCGCGTCATACGCGTAGAAATCGTGCATCTGCCCGGAGAGCAGGCGCTCCTTGTAGCCCTGCCACATGGAGGCTTCGAAAAAGTCCGCATGGTGCTTGAGGAAGGCTTCGCGCACGCGCGGGTCACCCAGCAGGAACGTGCGGTACGTCTCCGGAAAGATGTCGTGCGGGCCGACGCTGTACCAGACTTCGCCGGACATTTCCTCTTCTTCCGTGCGCGGTTCGGGCACGGTGCGGATGTTGCAGTCGGTGAGATATTCGATCTCGTCGTAGTCGTAGAACACCACGCGGCCGTGGCGTGTCACGCCAAAGTTCTTGTACAGCATGTCGCCCGGGAAGATGTTCGCGGCGATGAGTTCCTTGATGGCGTTGCCGTATTCGATGATGCCGTGCTCGACCTGCGCATCGGTGCCTTCGTGCAGCCAGATGTTCAGCGGCGTCATGCGGCGCTCGATGTAGACGTGGCGGATGACGATCTCTTCGCCGCCGTCTTCGCTGCGCTGGTATTCGACCATCGAGGGCGCGTGCTTCTCCAGCTCCTTGATGAGGTCGTCGTCAAAGCGCGAAAGGGGGAAGGCCACGTCGGAATACTCCAGCGTATCGGCCATGCGCCCCACGCGATCGTGGCGCTTCACAAGCTGGTACTTGCTCTTGATCAGCTCGCGCGTGGTTTCCTTCGGCGGCGGGAAGTAGTCCTTGATGACCTTGAACACGTACGGGTAGGAGGGCAGCGTGAACACCAGCATCACCAGGCCCTTGATGCCGGGCGCGATGATGAACTTGTCCGACGAGTGCTGCAGGTGATGCAGGAAGTCGCGATAGAAGAGGTTCTTGCCCTGCTTCTGCAGCCCGAGCGAGGTGTAAATCTCGGCGCGCGGCTTGCGCGGCATGAGGTCACGCAGGAAGGTCACGTAGGCAGACGGAATCTCCATGTCCACCATGAAATACGAGTGCGTGAACGAGAACAGGATCAGCAGTTGCTCTTGCCGCAGCAGCACCGTGTCGAGCGAGAGCTGGCCCGCGGCATTGCGCAGGATCGGTACGGCCAGCGGGAACGTCTTGTCGCCGTTGATCACGCGCCCGATGATGTACGCCGCCTTGTTGCGGAAGAACAGCGACGACAGCACGTGGATCTGGAAATTCGGCGCGATGCGGAAATCGCCGAAGTGCTCGCCCACTGCGCGCACGACGTAGCCGATGTCGCGCTCCAGATCTTCAAACGGCGCGTTGATCTGAAAGTTGTGGACGATGCGCTCGAAGCAGGCGCCCAGGCCGTCGCGCGTGCCGGGGTAGTAGGCGCGATACGTGGGCTTGGTGGGTGACTCTTCATTCTCGATGTATTCCGTCGAGATGGCCGGGCGCACGAAGATGAAGTCGTTATTGAAGTACGAACGATGCAGGATGCGCGTGCACACCGAGTTGAAGAAGGTCTCGGCGCACTCGGGCTGGTGATGGTTGGTCAGCAGGCCGATGAAGTGCAGCTTGATCTGGCGCCAGATCTCGTCGTCGATATTCTCGGCGTCGTATTCGTCTTCGAGGATGACCGACGCTTCACGCACGCGCTCGTCGTAGTAGGCGATGCGGTCGCGCTGCAGTTGCTGCAGACCGGCCCAGTCCCCGGTCTCGAACGCGGTCTTGGCCTGTACGCTGACTTCCCGGAACAAGCGGTAGTGCTTGTCGAAGCCGTCGAGCATCGTGCGGGCGACGTCAAAGGCGATCTGCGACGAGAGGAGCTTGGGGAAATGGGACATGGCGTGTGCGCGGGGGAGGGGTAGGGAAGCGGCAAAACCAGCAAACCAGGCAGACCTAGATTGTATGGTCTTCGGTGCGGTGTTCGCGTCCTGAAACCGTTGCGCCTCCTTATCCGTTTGGCTGATGGCCCCGTGCCACCAGCCGGCCTGCTCTCGCGCGTTACATCGTCTCCGCGTACAGCTCCCGACCGATCAGCATGCGGCGGATTTCCGAGGTGCCGGCGCCAATCTCATACAGCTTGGCGTCGCGCCACAGGCGGCCGACCGGGAATTCGTTGATGTAGCCGTTGCCGCCCAGGATCTGGATGGCTTCGCCGGCCATCCAGGTGGCCTTTTCGGCCGTGTAGAGGATGACGCCGGCGCAATCCTTGCGCACCTGGCGCACGTGGTCGCGGCCCAGCGAGTCGAGGTTCTTGCCGACCGTGTACAGGTACGCCCGGCACGCCTGCAGCGTGGTGTACATGTCGGCCATCTTGCCCTGGATGAGCTGGAATTCCCCGATGCTCTGGCCGAACTGCTTGCGGTCGTGGATGTACGGCGTGACCACGTCCATGCAGGCCTGCATGATGCCGATCGGGCCGCCGGAGAGCACCGCGCGCTCGTAATCCAGGCCGCTCATCAGCACCTTCGTGCCGCCGTTTTCCTGGCCGAGGATGTTTTCCACCGGCACTTCCACGTTCTCGAACACCAGCTCGCCCGTGTGCGAGCCGCGCATGCCGAGCTTGTCCAGCTTCTGCGCGACCGAGAAACCCTTCATGCCCTTCTCGACGATGAACGCCGTCATGCCGCGCGCGCCCAGTTCGGGCTCGGTCTTGGCGTAGACGACCAGCACGTCGCAGTCCGGGCCGTTGGTGATCCACATCTTGGTGCCGTTGAGCACGTAGCGGTCGCCTTTGAGTTCCGCGCGCAGCTTCATGCTGACGACGTCGGAGCCGGCATTCGGCTCGCTCATCGCCAGCGCGCCGACCCATTCACCCGAAACCAGCTTGGGCAAGTACTTGGCCTTCTGGGCCGCCGTGCCGTTGCGGTGGATCTGGTTCACGCACAGATTGGAGTGCGCGCCATACGACAGGCCGACCGATGCCGAGGCGCGGCTGATTTCTTCCATGGCGATCATGTGCGCCAGGTAGCCCATGTTGGCGCCGCCGTACTCCTCGGCCACCGTGATGCCGAGCACGCCCAGTTCGCCCATCTTGCGCCACGCGTCCATCGGGAACTGGTCGGTGCGGTCGATCTCGCCGGCACGCGGTGCCAGCTCGCCCTGCGCCCAGTCGCGCACGGCCGATCGCAGCATCTCGATGTCTTCGCCCAAGTCGAATTTCAGGCCGGGCAGATCAATCATGGTGGTCTCCTTGGGCGCGGCTCAAGCCGCTGGTGTCTCTGGTGAGTAGTCTGGCGCCGTGAGGTGCACGCCGCTTGTGGCGGGCGCACCGGTGCCGGGAGGGCGTTGCAAGGTGTTGCGTATTGTATTGACGTTTACGTAAACGTCAATGACCCGTCATTACGTAGATTTGCGGAATCAGGCGGCCTTGCGGCGCTTGGGCGGCTTGCCCGTGCTTGCCTGGGCATCATCGAGCAGGCGGCGGCACTGGCGCTCGTGCTGGTCGATCTCGGCCAGCTGGGCATTCAGGTCTTCCAGTTGCTGCGTGAGCACCGCACGGTGCTGCGCCAGCGACGCCAGGAAGCGCTCCAGTTGCGGCACCGTATCGCGCGGGGATTCATACAGATCCAGGATTTCCTTGATCTCGCCCAGCGACAGCCCGAGCCGCTTGCCGCGCAAGGTCAGCTTCAGGCGCGTGCGCTCGCCGGCCGAATACACCCGGCGACGCCCGCCCGGGCCTTGGCGATCCGGCGCCAGCAGACCCTGGTCTTCGTAGAAGCGGATGGCGCGCGGCGTGATGTCGAACTCGCGGGCAAGATCGGTGATGGTGAAGCTTGCGTCGGCAAGCTCGCCGGCATCGCCCGATTCAAGATCGGCGGCAAGCGCGGCGGCGGCAGACGGAGTGGAGGCAGACATACGGCGGGGAACGGAGTAACGGCAGAGGTGTGATGACACGTGCACGCCGGGCAGCGACATTAAGTTTTCGCTTAAGATGGATGACCGGCGGCGAATTGACGTTTACGTTAGCGTCAATGGCGCCAAACCGCAATCGCAGAGACCGCCTTGAAGCACCGAAAGGCGGCGACCGAGACCACATCCTCATGAACGCGCTCGAACACCAACTCGACTATCCCTTTGGCGACACGCTGCCCGAAGGCGGCACGCGGTTTGAAGTCGCCCCCGGCTTCTACTGGCTGCGCATGCCGCTGCCGTTTGCGCTCGATCACATCAACCTCTGGCTGTTGCGCGATCGGCAGGACGGGCAGGACGGCTGGACGATCATCGATTGCGGCATCAACCACGAAGCGATCCGCGGGTATTGGGAGCGCATCTTCGCGAACCACCTCGACGGCCTGCCGGTGCTGCGCGTGCTGGTCACGCATTGCCATCCGGACCACGTTGGCCTCTCGAACTGGCTGTGCGAAGGCGGCGACGAAAAACGTTGGAACGTGCGCCTGTGGATGAGCCTGGGCGACTACGCCTTCGCGCGCATGCTGGTGGGCGGCACGGGGGCATCGAACGCCGGCGGCGAATTTGCCGCGCGCCATTTCGAGCGCCACGGCTTGACGGACCCAACCTCCATCGAAGGCATCCGTAACCGCAAGGATTACTACAGCACGCTCGTGCCGGGCGTGCCCAGCCAGTACCGCCGCCTGATGGATGGCAACGTCGTCACCATCGGCGAGCACAAATGGCGCGTCATCACCGGCTTCGGTCATGCGCCCGAGCACGTCGCGCTTTACAGTGAGGATGCCAACGTGCTGATTTCCGGCGACATGGTCTTGCCGCGCATTTCCACCAATGTGAGCGTGTTCGATCTGGAGCCCGAAGCGGATTCGCTCACGCTGTATCTGGATTCGCTTGGCAAGTACGAGCCGCTGCCGGCGGATGTGCTGATCCTGCCCTCGCATGGACGGCCGTTCCGCGGGTTGCATACGCGCATCCAGCAGCTGCGCGATCACCATGCGGATCGGCTGGCCGAAACATTGGCTGCGTGCAAGGCCGCACCGCAATCCGCACGCGACATTGTCAACGTCATCTTCAAGCGCCAGTTCGACGTGCACCAGATGACCTTCGCGATGGGCGAGGCGCTCGCCCACTTGCATGCGCTGTGGCATCGCGGCGAGCTGGTGCGCGAAACCGGCGCTGACGGTATCGTCCGATTCCACGTAGCTGCATAAACTGTACAACCCGTGCTTTCCACCGGAGCCGACCATGGCTGACCAGCATGACGTTCTCGACGACAGCGCCGTCGTCCTGCCGTTTCCCGCGCAGACGCCGACTGCGCCGTATTACGCGGTGATCTTCGCCTCCACGCGCACCGACGGCGACAACGGCTATGGCGCCATGGCTGACCGCATGGTTGAGTTGGCGCGCAGCATGCCGGGTTTCCTCGGCATCGAATCCGTACGCGACGAACTGGCCGGCGGGCAGGGGCGCCCGGGCATCACCGTGTCGTACTGGTCGTCGCTGGAGGCCATTCGCGAGTGGAAGAACCAGAGCGACCACCTTGCCGCGCAGAAGCTGGGGCGCGAGCAGTGGTATGCGTCGTACCACCTGCGCATTGCCAAGGTGGAGTACGACTACGGTTTCGAGCGATAGCGCACCGCGCTCCGGCTCAACAAAAAACCCGCCAACCGGTGGGTTCTTTTTTGGGCTGCGGCCTGAAGATCTAGCGCAGCGTCTTTGCAAACTGCCCCAGGTACCGCACGCCCTCGATCGCGCGGCTACCGTACCACGACACCATCTCGCCATCCACCAGATAGACCGGCTTGCCGATCTGCTTTTCCAGCGCGTCGACATGCTCTTCGGTAAAGCTGTAAGGCTCGGTGGAGAGCAGCACGCAGTCGATGTTGCGCACCACGTCATCGCTCCAGCGGAACGTCGGGTACCGCGTGTCGGGTCGGTTGGGGCGGGCGCAATCGCCGCTCTTCTCGGTGCCGCATTGCACGGGCGCCGGATCATCCGGCCACGTATGGCAGTTGACGAGCTTGAGCATGCGCGAGATGTAAGTGTCGCGCGACACCGTCATCCACGGGTCTTGCCAGATGGCGTACAGCACGCGGTGCGGCAGGAAGTGGCGGCCGCGCAGCGCCTCCAGCTCGTGTGTGAGCGCGTCCGACAGCTTCTGGGCCTGCGCCTCGCGGCGGAAGATGCCGCCCAGCAGTTGGTATAGCGTGAGGTTGTCTTCCGGCGAGCAAGGATGCGTGACGATGATGTTCGGGATGAACTCGCGCAGCTTGTCGACGGTGGGGCGCGTGTTCTCGTCAATGTTGACGATGACGTGCGTGGGCGCCAGCTCGCGCAGCTTGTCGACTTTGACGGTCTTGGTGCCGCCCACCTTGGGTACGTTGCGCACCGCTTCGCGCGGGTGGATGCAGAAGCCGGTGCGGGCGACCAGCTGATCGCCGAGGCCCAGCGAGAACAGCAGATCGGTAATCGAAGGCACCAGGCTGGCGATGCGCGGTGTGGTGTCGACGGGGGCGTGCGCGAGGCCAGCCGCATCGGTGTAAGTCATGACGAAATCTCGGGGTTGCGGGGTTTGCGCCCGGCGCGCGCAAACGCAAAGTCATAGAGCCCGCGCGGCAGCACGTGCAGCAGCTTCGCGACGATGCCCATCTGCCATGGCAGCACCGTGAAGCGCGCGCCGCGATGGATCGCATTCACGGCTTTCTGCGCGAAGCGGTCGACCGGCATCAGGAAGGGCATCGGATACGGATTGTGTTCGGTCATCGGCGTGCGGATGTAGCCTGGGGCGATCGTCACCACGCGCAGGCCAAGCGGGCTGAACTCCACGCGCAGGCTCTCCATCAGCTTGATCACCGCCGATTTGGAGGCGCTGTACGCCGCCGCACCCGGCAGCCCGCGCACGCCAGCCACGCTGGCAACGCCGACCAGCGTGCCGCCGGGCCGCCCAGGCTTGGCACGCGCCAGCATCGGCGCGACGAACGGCTGGAACGTGTTGAGCACGCCCATCCAGTTGGTGTCCATCACAGTGGCAAAGGCTTTCAGGTCGCCGGCTTCCCGCAAGTCCGTGCCAACCGAGATGCCGGCGTTGGCGATCACCACATCGGGCAGCCCAGCCGTGGCGATAAACGCGTTGGCCGCGCCGCGCATCGACTCGGCGTTGCGCACGTCGGCGGCGTAGCAATGGCAACGGCTCTGGATACTGGCCGGCAGCGTCTGCACAAACTCATGGAGCACGTCGACACGCCGCGCGACCAGCCCGATCGTGGCGCCCTGCGCTGCGTACTGACGTGCCAATGCCTGGCCGATCCCGCTGGAAGCGCCGGTGATGAAGACGATCTCGCTCATGTCGATGTCCTGTTGGTGTGAAGAAGGCCGACGCACAAAAAACGCCCGCACAGGGGCGGGCGTCGATGGCGGTGTGTCACGCCCGGGCGCATGCCCGGAAACGCGGCAATCCGTCACATCTTGCGGTTGCGTACCTGGTCGACGAGGTAGTCGAGCGTTTGGGCGGCGCCAACGTTGCTGCCGGCATCGGCCGGCGACGTGGTGTACTTACCCTGCACGACCACGGTCGGCACACCCTCGATCTTGTACTGATCGGCCAGTTGCGCGGCGCGTTTGGTATTGGCGTTCACACTGAACGAGTTGTAGGTATCGCGGAACTGCTTTTCGTCGACGCCGTTGGCGGCCATGAACTTGGCAATGTCATCCAGTTCGGACATCGAGCGGTAGTTCTTGTGCAGCTGGTCGAACACGCGGTCATGCAGCGTCTTGCCGCTGGCGTCCTTGGCGTCGAGCTTGCCCAGCGCTTCCAGCGTGTAAAAAATGCGGGTGTGCGGCTCCAGCTTGGCGTTGAAGGCCACCGGCACGCGCTTGATCACCACGTCCTTGCCTTGCTTGGCGACCCACGCCGTCCAGGTGTTTTCAAAGTCGTAGCAGTGCGGGCAGCCGTACCAGAAGAACTCCGTCACTTCGATCTTGCCTGCGGGCACCGGCTGCGGCGTTTGCAGCACTTTGTATTCCTTGCCGGCGGTGGGTGCGGCATTGGCCGGCGCGGTCATCAGGAAGCCGGCGCCGGTAGCGAGGGCGATCAGGAAAGCAGCGAGTTTTTTCATGGTGAATGGACAACGAATTGGACGAAGCAACGGGAAAACCAGCGAAATCGAGTGCCGAACCGCCCGACGCGGGTGTCAGCGTAACTGAATCTCAGGTTTCTGACCGATCACAGCCCGCCGGGTTCAAAGCGGGCCGCATGACTTCACGTTACTGGCGGGCGAAGCGGATGACCGACGATTCCACGCCCGTCGACTGCAGGCGGCTGCGCACGGTGGTCATCTCGTCGAGCGAGTTGAACGGCCCCAGGCGCACGCGGTACATGGTGGTGCCATTGACTTCGCGCTGGGTCACCTTGGCTTCAAAGCCCTGCATGGCCAGATTGCCCTTCTGGCGCTCGGCGTCCTCGGAGGATTTGTAAGCGCCAACTTGCAGGAAATAGCCCGTCTTGGCGGCATCCTGACGGGCGATCTCGGCAATCGGGTCAGTCACCGGCTTCTCGTTGGAGGCCGTGACCGGCGCCTTGGGCGGCTTGGCGCCGGGTGCGCTTGCCACCTGCGGGGCCGAGGCAGGCTGGGCCGGATGGATGGTGATGCCCGGCGGCGGATTGTTCTGCTCGGCGGCCTGATCGACCGGCTTGGCCGGCACGCGGCTCCACAACGGCGCGTTCGGGTCGGCTGCCTGCGGGGCGCTGGCTTGCGGTGCGGGCTGCGCCGGCGTCGGCAGCG
This sequence comes from Ralstonia psammae, assembly GCF_958405935.1. Lineage (NCBI taxonomy): Bacteria > Pseudomonadati > Pseudomonadota > Betaproteobacteria > Burkholderiales > Burkholderiaceae > Ralstonia > Ralstonia psammae. Next base: position 549,803 of record NZ_CATZBU010000001.1, on the reverse strand, counting down.
TGTTGACCACGTTGCCCGCTTCGCTCGGCTTGGGTTGCGCGCCGCCACGCGACACGAAGGGCACCGGCGCCTTGGTGATGTACACCGCCACCACCACGGCGATCGCCAAACCGACGATCAAGCCCAGCACCAGACCCAGAAACGTGCCGCCCCGTTGCGAGCGGGCACGGGAAGATTGCGTATTGCGTGCCATGTCGATCCTTCTAGAAGCGCCCGATTATAAGAGCGCCGTGTGATGCCAAATCGTGCGCATTTACATCTTTTGCGGCGCGGACACGCCAATCACCGCCAACCCGTTGCGCAGCACCTGGCGCGTGGCGGCCAGGAGCGCCAGACGAGCACGCTTGACGGCCTCGTCGTCGACCAGCACGCGATCGGCGTTGTAGAACGCGTGGAAATCGCCCGCCAGGTCGCGCAGGTAGAAGGCTACGGCGTGCGGGGCGAGTTCGCGTGCGGCGTCGGCCAGCATGTCGGGAAATGCGGCCAGGCGTTGCACCAGCGCCGTCGCCTGCGGGCTGACGTCCGGGCCCGTCACCGCAGCCAGATCGGCGTTCGTGAGCGAGGCGGGGTCAACGCCTGCGCGCTCGAATACCGAGCAGATACGCGCGTGCGCGTACTGCACGTAGTACACCGGGTTCTCGTCGCTCTGCTTCAGTGCCAGATCGACGTCGAAGACGAATTCGGTATCGGCCTTGCGCGACAGCAGGAAGAAGCGCACGGCGTCGCGGCCGCGCGTGAAGCGCGAGGGCCAGTTCGGTTCGCCGGCGTCCACGCAGGCGCGGATGGTGTCGACGCCGGCTTCGCTCTCGGCGTCGCCGTTGGACCATTCGATCAGGTCGCGCACGGTCACGTACGAGCCGGCGCGCTTGGAGATCTTGACCTCGGCGCCGTCCTTCATCACCGTGACCATCTTGTGCAGGACGTAATCCGGATAGCCCTTCGGGATGCCGATGTTCAGGCCCTGCAGGCCGGCGCGCACGCGGGCGATGGTGCCGTGGTGGTCGCTGCCCTGCACGTTGATGACCTGCGTGAAGCCGCGGCCCCACTTGGTCGTGTGGTACGCAACGTCGGGCACGAAGTAGGTGTAGGCGCCGTCGGACTTGCGCATGACGCGGTCCTTGTCGTCGCCGTCGTCGGTGGTGCGCAGCCACAGCGCGCCTTCCTGCTCGTACGTCTTGCCGGCGGCAACCAGCGCGTCCACCGTCTGCTGCACCTTGCCTTCGGTGTAGAGCGACGACTCCAGGTAGTAGCGGTCGAACTTCACGCCGAAGGCTTGCAGGTCGATGTCCTGCTCGTTGCGCAGATACGTGACCGCAAAGCGGCGGATGGCTTCGATGTTCTCGACATCGCGCTCGCCCGTCACGGGCTCGCCATCGGAGGCGCGTACGGTCTTGCCGGCGAGGTAATCGGCGGCGATGTCGGCGATGTAGTCGCCGTTGTAGGCGGCTTCAGGCCAGTTGGCGTCACCCGGCTTGAGGCCGCGCGCGCGGGCCTGCACCGAGACTGCCAGGTTCTGGATCTGCACACCGGCGTCGTTGTAATAGAACTCGCGGTGAACCTTGTGGCCCTGCCAGTCGAGCAGGCTCGCCAGCGCATCGCCCAGTGCGGCCTGGCGGCCGTGGCCGACGTGCAGCGGACCGGTCGGGTTGGCCGAGACGAATTCCACCAGCACCGGCGCGCCGTCATGCGTGTTGGCGGCGCCATAGCGGTCGCCTTCTGCAAACACGGCGGCAATCACGTCGGCACGCGCGGCAGCCGACAGACGCAGGTTGATGAAGCCGGGACCGGCGATTTCCACGGCGCACACCAGGCGCTGGCCGCGGGCGTCGGCACGGATGGCATCGGCGATCTTGCCGGCCAGCTCGCGCGGGTTGGTGCCCAGCGGCTTGGCGAGCTGCAGCGCGACGTTGCAAGCGATGTCGCCGTGCGCGGCCTGCTTGGGGCGCTCCAGGACGATCTCCGGTCGGGCTTGGCCCTCGGGCAGCAGGGAGCCGACGGCGTCGGACAACAATTGGGCGATCGTCTGTTTGTGGGAGGGCAGCATAAAGAAACCATGACGCCGGCAGTGCTGAAATGGATTGAAATCCAGTTCTGGCGCCGCCAGTTGCGTTGTTCGGGGAAAAGTACGAAATTTTATCAGGTGAGCCGCGGTCTCAGCCGTATCCTGCCCCCGCCGTGGCAATCTGCGGCCCCCACCCAACCAAGGGAAACCAAGAAATCATGATCACCTTTACTTCGCACGCTTCGCAAAAGTTCTCCATGCAGAAGGATCTCGCCATGGTGCTGCTGGGCGTGATCGGCAAGACGCTGGGCGAGCGTGGTGTCATCACGCCCGAAGAGATGCCCCACGCCATCGATCGCCTCAAGCGCGCCATCAAGGATGACACGCACCAGGCACATATCCAGGTGGACGAGCTGTCGCCGCCCCAGCTGGACGAAAACGGCGAAGAAGAGCCGCCGCACCTCGGCCAGCGCGCCTATCCGCTGCTGCACATGCTGGAAGAATCGCTGGTTGAGCAATCCAGCGTGCTCTGGGGGGTCTGAGTTCGGGCGCAGGCCAAAAAAATGCCCGGCCGCCAAACGGGGCGGTCCGGGCATCCGGCCACAGGGGCCGGGAGCGGGGGAGGGGCTGGCGTGCCGGGCGGTGTCTTGCCTGGCCGCTGTTGCGTTATTGGTCGTGCAGCATGTCGGACAGCTCGTCCGCGTGCTCTTCCTCCACTGCCAGGATCTCTTCCAGCACGCGACGCGTGGTGGGGTCCCGGTCCCCGATGTACCGGATCATCTCCAGGTAGCTCTCGATCGCAATCCGCTCAGCCACCAGGTTCTCCTTGATCATGTCGACCAGGCCGCGGGCTTCCACGTATTCGGAATGGCTGCGCGCGGACAGGCCCTCGGGGTTGAAGTTGGGCTCGCCGCCCAGTTGCACGATGCGCGTGGCGATGCTGTCGGCGTGCTGCTGCTCTTCGTTGGCGTGCACCAGAAACTCTGCGGCGATCGGCTCGGCGTTGATGCCCTTGGCCATGAAGTGGTGGCGCCAGTAGCGCAGCACGCAAATCAATTCCGTGGCCAGCGCCTCGTTCAGCAGTCGCAGCACAGTCTCTCGGTCGGCTTTGTAGTCTGCGGTCACGGCGCCTTCCTCGATGTGCTTGCGGGCACGTTCGCGCAAGGTCTTGATGTCGGAGAGGAAGCTGCTTTCCAAGGGGGCGGCGACGTTGGTCCGGCTCATGTGAATGCTCCTGCGGGGTGATTGGCGTGGGTGGTTTTATTCGCTGGCGTCGCGCCGGCTGCTGCTGCCGGCCAGCGCCACAACCAGCCCGATCGCCGCGCCAATCGCCACGGCCACACCCACCGACTTGAACGGTGCGCCGGTAATGGTTTCTTCCGTGCGATCGAGCGCCCAGTCCATGCGTTCGCGGGCTTGTTGGGCGCGGTCGTTGGCGGCGCGGCGCAGTTGGTCGGCGCGCGCATGCAGGGTGCGGCTGGCACGGTTGGCTTCGGCGCTGCCTTCGTCGGTCAGGGTATGGATGGCGTTTTCGAGAGAGCGCAGCAAGCTCTGTACGTCTTCCACGGCGGGGCGAGCGGCGTAGCGGGCTTGGTCGACGGCGTCGCTGGCGCTGTCCATGGCGCGGTGCGCGCGATCATTAACGTCATCAATTCGGCTGCGGACGCGTTGGCTGGCAAAGAGTGACATGGTGAAGTTCCTCATCGTGGCGCCGCGGGACGCACGCATCGGCGGCGCGGTGGGTTTGGGTGCGGTTTCGGTTTTGGCGAAAGCGGGCCGCATGTAAAACCATCTAGCAAGACACGGGCCGCGCCCTCGCCCGGGTTGTCTGCGCTAATCGACGGCCTTGAAGACCGTGACGCCCAGCACCAGAAACAGCACGCACAGCACCACGAAAATGAAGAACAGGACCTTGGCGATGCTCGCCGCTCCTGCGGCAACGCCGGTAAAGCCCAAGACGCCCGCCACCAGGGAAATGATGGCGAAGATGAGTGCCCATTTCAGCATGTTGTCGTCTCCAGTTCGGATGGATGGGGTGCAGGGCAGCGGCACATTGCGTGAAGCCGCCACCCTGCGGCGTACTCCCACGCACATCGCGTGCCTGACCGGGGTGTGCCCCAAGTGTCGCCCGGGGCGCCCACGCGGTATCATCCGAATTGCCAAAAAAACACAAACGCAACGCGCGCCGCGTCGGGCGGTTTGACGCGTTTCCTATGGGTCTGCATGCCATGCGGTCATCCTTGCGCTCCACTCTGCTGCTCGCCGGCGGCATTCTGCTGACGCTCGGGGTGCTGATTGCCTCGGAGACAGGCAACATCCGCCTGAGCCAGGGCTATCGGCAGGTGATTCAGTCGCAGCAGGCTGAAACCGCCATCAACGAACTGCTTGCCGAGCTGGTCAACGCCGAGGCCGGCCAGCGCGGTTTCCTGCTCACGGGCAAGGACGAATACCTCGATCCGTACAACAAGGCCATCCCGCACATCCACGCGTTGATGGCAGAAATTCGCGATCACTACGCCAACGATCCGGACGCGCTCAAGCTGTTCTCGGAGACGGCGCTCCAGGTCAGTCGCAAGCTCACCGAGATGGAACTCACGCTCATCTACGGCAAGCGAGACCTGGAAGTAGCGCTCGATCTCGTGCGCACCGATTTCGGCAAAGCATCCATGGAAGCGGTGCGGCAGGGCCTGGACCGCCTGCGTCAGCGCGAGATCGCCACGGTGGCGCGCAGCCTGGAACACGCCGAGCGCGATCTGGCGCTGTCGCGTTACGGCATTGCACTCATCACGGCGGTCAACATCATCCTGCTGGTGGTGCTCGGCATGCAGCACGCCAAGCGCCTTGCCGTGACGGAGCGCGAACGCGACATGGCGGAAGAAGAAAGCCAGAAACTCGACCGCATGGTGCGTGAGCGCACGCGGCAGTTGTCCGACCTGGCCGCCCATTTGCAGCGCGTGACCGAAGACGAGAAGACACGCCTCGCGCGCGAGCTGCACGACGAGTTGGGCGCCATCCTCACCGCCACCAAGATGGACCTGCACTGGCTGCGTTCACGCATTCACGCCAGCGAGCCCGCCGTGAGCGAAAAGATCACGCGCGTGATGGCCCACGTGGATCAGGGCATCCAGATCAAGCGCCGCCTGATCGAAGACCTGCGCCCGACGATTCTGCTCAACCTTGGCTTGGTGGAAGCGCTTTCGCAATTGACGGAGGACGTCGGCACGCGCAACGGCTGGCACACGGAAGTGAGCCTGCCCGACGACATGCCCAAGCTGACCGATGATGCGGCCATCGCGCTGTATCGCATCGTGCAGGAATCGCTGACCAACGCATCGAAATACGCGCATGCGACCACGGTGTCGGTGGCGCTCGATGTGAGTGAGGAGGGCGTGCGCCTGCGCGTGCGCGACAACGGCCGGGGCTTCCCTGCCGACATCGAGCGGCGCCGCATGGTCGGCCATCACGGCCTGCTGGGGATGGAGCAGCGCGCCATTGCGCTGGGCGGCACGCTCGTCATCGACTCAATGCCGGGCGGCGGGGTGACGATCATCGTCGAGCTGCCTCCAAGCGATGCCGTGTTCGATCGGGGTGCCGCCAACGAACCGTCGGGCATGCAGGCGCTGACCGGCGGTATGACGCCCGCGCCGGGCCACGGCGGGGCGACTGTGTAAGCCGCCCAGCGTAATGGCGCCGCCCAAACAAAAAGCCCCATCGCGGGGCTTTTTTGTCTTTGATACCGGTGTAGCTGACGCTGGCGTTACATCTTCTGCTTGACGCTGTCGGCCGAATTCTCCAGTTTCTGACCACCGGTCTGGATGTCCTTGCCGGCGCCGGCCATGGTGTTGCAGCCAGCCAGGAACACACACGTCAGTGCAAGTGCGGCACACAAGGTCTTCATCGAACGCTCCTTGGGGGTGAGAAATGGCGTTGGTCGCGCGGCACGACAGCAGACGCGGCGGGCGCGAAAAATCTCAGGGGTGGAAATGCTGCGCGAGCTGTTGGCGGGGGCGGCCGACGCCGGCGCGCTCTTCGATCACCTCGAACACCTTGTCGAGTTCGAGCGATTTGTCGAAGAAATAATTGGCGCCGGCTTCAAAACAGCGCTGCCGGTAGGTCGGCACTTGCGCGTGGTTGGTGTAGACGATGCGCACGCTGGGCGACGCTTGATCGCGCAACGTTTGAAGGACCTTGAAGCCATTGCCCTGCCGCAATTGCAGGTCGACGATCACGACGTCGTAATGGCCTTGCCCGAGAAGGCCTAGCGCCAAATCTTCGGTGTCTGCCCATTCGACCGTCGCCACGAAGGCGGAAGCCTTGAGGTATTCCAGAACCATGCCGCGAAGCACGGGGGAGTCCTCGATCAGGAGGACACGCAGGCCACGGGTGGAGAGGGTGACGGCTTGATCCAGCATGGGTTGATGTTAGCCAGCGGGTTGCCGAGGTGGTATCAGGCGTTGTCCTACATGCCAGTTGGGTTTGCGGCGCGCCGAGGGGTTTTGGCGCCCCACCGGGCATTACTCAACCAGGCCGTTCTTGATCGCGTAATACGTGAGATCGGCATTGGATTTCATGCCCATCTTTTCCAGAATCCGCGTGCGGTACGTGCTGACTGTCTTGACGCTTAGGAACAGCTCTTCCGCGATGATCGATACCGATTGCCCGCGCGCCAGCTTGCAGAAGATCTGGAATTCGCGCTTGGACAGCGTCTGGTGCAGTGGCTGGTCGGTCGGCTTTTCCAGCCCGCCAATCAGCAGTTCGGCCACGGTCGGGCTGACATAGCGGCGGCCTTGCGACACGGTACGAATGGCCTTCACCAGCTCATCCGGCGCGCTTTCCTTGGTCAGATAGCCCGATGCGCCTGCGCGGATCAGGTTGATGGCGTACTGGTCTTCCGGAAAGGTCGACAGGATCAGCACCGGCAGATCGGGATGGCGCTGGCGAGCCAGCTTGAGGGTGTCGATGCCATTGCGATCGGGCATGGAAATGTCGAGCACCACGACGTCGAAGGCGCCGGTGCGGAGTTGCTCCATCACCTCTTCCCCGCTGGCCGCTTCCCCCGCGACTTCGATGTCCCGCTCTTCGGACAGGAACTGTCGAAGGCCGGCACGGACGATCTCGTGGTCGTCCGCAATCAGGACGCGAATCATGCTGCTCCTTATGAGCGCGCTGGGCGGGCTGTCCGACTCCGCGCGCTGCGCTTGTTGGTTCGATACGACAGCAATTGTATCGGACTGTCGCGCTAAACCGGGGCTCCTCTTGCTGGCGGGTTCAGGCGGGGTTGTCTGCGTTTCCATGAAAGACCTCGGGAATGTGCATGAGTCGCAACATGCTGGTGCCTGCCGACGAGCAATCCGTGTGCCTGTGCGCGTGCTGCCAAAGAAAACGGGGCGGAAGAGTTCCGCCCCGGGATGGCCAGATGCACCGGGCGAGCCCGGCGTCGTGACGCGTTACTTGGTTTGCGTCGTGGCGGCGGCGTTGGCGCCGGCGTCGGCGCTCAGCCCAGAAGTGGTATCAGCCTTGGCAGCCTTGCCCGACTTCTCTGCCGACTTTTCCGTCTTGCTGACCGACTTGCCGACCTTGTCGGCGGTCTTGTCGACGCCGGCTTCCGTCTTGGCCTTGTGTTCGTGTGCGGCCTTGGCGCCGTGCTCGGCCTTCGTGTTCAGTTGGCTCTTGGCGGACTCGGTGTCCAGCTTGGCGCCGGTGTCGGCCTTCAGACCGGTGCCGATGTTGGTCTGGGCCGGTGCGACAGCTGCCGTGCCGTTGGCTTGCACGCCGGCGTTGGCCGACGGGGTTTGCGCGTTGGCGTAAGCCGAAGCAGCAGCGATGGCGATGGCGGACAGGGAGATCAGCAGCTTGTTCATGGAAGAGACTCCTTTCGTTCTGAACGGCCACGCGAGGGATTCGTCGCGGCATCACTCTGTGTGTGTTGAGTGAATGGGTTCAGTCTATGGAGCCCTTCCGGTTACGACTGTTAGGGGGTGTAAGCCTTTGTAATGTAAGGATCGCCCCTCTTGAAACCCCGACAACGCCAATGCCGGTAAGGGTTTGCGGGCGTAAGACATCGTGTGGATCACACTATGTCTTAAACGTCTTGTCACAGAATCAGAGATTCGGCGCGAGGGCGCGTTCCACAAAGGCGCGGTCTTCGCCGCTGCGGGCGATCATGTCGTCCACCTGGTCCTGACCGATCTTGCCCAGCGTGAAGTACGTGCTGTCCGGGTGCGACAGGTAGAAGCCCGATACCGACGCAGCGGGTGTCATCGCCAGCGCTTCGGTCAGGTTCATGCCGATCTCCTGCGCGTCGAGCACGCGGAACATGTCGCGCTTGACGGTGTGCTCGGGGCAGGCCGGGTAGCCGGGTGCGGGGCGGATGCCCTTGTACTCCTCGCGGATGAGCGCGTCGTTGTCGAGCGTCTCTTCGGGTGCATAGCCCCACAGGTCGCGGCGCACGCGGGCGTGCAGGCATTCGGCAAAGGCTTCGGCAAAGCGATCCGCCAGGGCCTTGAGCATGATCGCGCTGTAGTCGTCGTTGTCGGCTTCGAACTGCTTCTCGCGCTTTTCCACCCCGATGCCGCCGGTGACGGCAAACAGGCCGATGTAGTCGGCAATGCCGGTGCTCTTGGGCGCGATGAAATCGGCCAGGCAGCGGTTCGGGCGCATCACGCCGTCGATGATCGGGCGCTCGCTCTGCTGGCGGATGTTGCGCCAGGTGAGGGCGACTTCCGAGCGCGATTCGTCGGTGTAGATCTCGATATCGTCATCGTTGACGGTGTTGGCCGGCAGCAGCGCGATTACGCCGTTGGCCGTGAGCCAGCGTCCGGCGATCAGGCGCGCGAGCATGCTTTTGCCATCGGAGAACACGCGACGGGCTGACTCCCCCACGATCTCGTCGTTGAGGATGTCCGGGAATTTGCCGGCCAGATCCCACGTCTGGAAGAACGGGCCCCAGTCGATGTACTGCGCGAGTTCGTTCAGGTCGTAGTTGCGGAACACGCGGCGGCCGATGAATTTGGGCTTGGGCGGCGTGTAATTGCTCCAGTCGATCTTCGTCTTGTTGGCGCGCGCGGCGGCCAGCGACACCATCGGCGTGGCTTTCTTGTTGGCGTGCTGGGTGCGGATGCGATCGTAGTCGGCGTGCAGTTCTTCGACATAACGCGCGGCGCCTTCGTCGGAGAGCAGGCTCGACGCCACGCTCACTGAGCGCGAGGCGTCCGGCACGTAGACGACCGGTCCTTCGTAATTCGGGGCGATCTTCACGGCGGTGTGCACGCGGCTCGTCGTCGCGCCGCCGATCAGCAGCGGGATCTTCTTCACGCGGAAGTATTCGTCGCGCTGCATTTCCGACGCCACGTAGGCCATCTCTTCGAGCGAAGGCGTAATCAGACCCGACAGGCCGATGATGTCCGCGCCTTCCACCTTGGCCTTCGCCAGGATGTCGTTGCAAGGCACCATCACGCCCATGTTCACGACTTCGAAGTTGTTGCACTGGAGCACGACGGTGACGATGTTCTTGCCGATGTCATGCACGTCGCCCTTGACTGTGGCGATGACGATCTTGCCGCGCGAGCGCACGTCGCCGCCGGCCGCGGCAATCTGACGTTTCTCTTCTTCGATGAACGGAATCAGGTGGGCGACTGCCTGCTTCATCACGCGGGCGGATTTCACCACCTGCGGCAGGAACATCTTGCCGGCGCCAAACAGGTCGCCGACGATGTTCATGCCGTCCATCAGCGGGCCCTCGATCACCTGGATCGGACGGCCGCCGGCGGCAAAGATCTTCTGGCGCACCTCTTCGGTGTCTTCGACCACGTAGTCGTTGATGCCATGCACGAGCGCATGCGCCAGGCGCTTTTCCACCGGCTCCTGGCGCCAGGCGAGGTTCTCCTCGCGCTTGGTGCCGCCCCCCTTGTACCGGTCGGCAATTTCCAGCAGGCGGTCAGTCGCATCCGGGCGGCGGTTCAGCACCACGTCTTCCACGCGATCGCGCAGCTCGGGGTCGAGGTTCTCGTACACGCCCAACTGGCCCGCATTGACGATGCCCATGTCCATGCCCGCCTGAATCGCGTAGTACAGGAACACGGTATGGATCGCCTCGCGCACCACGTCGTTGCCGCGGAATGAGAACGACACGTTCGATACGCCGCCGCTCACCTTGGCATACGGCAGGTTCTGCTTGATCCAGCGCGTGGCTTCGATGAAGTCCACGGCGTAGTTGTTGTGTTCTTCGATCCCGGTGGCCACCGCGAAGATGTTCGGGTCGAAGATGATGTCTTCCGGCGCAAAGCCGACCTGGTTCACCAGGAAGTCGTAGCTGCGCTTGCAGATCTCGGTCTTGCGCGCGTATGTGTCGGCCTGGCCTTGCTCATCGAAGGCCATCACCACGGCGGCTGCGCCGTAGCGCTTGATGAGCTTGGCGTGGTGCGCGAACTGTTCTTCGCCTTCCTTGAGTGAGATCGAGTTGACGATCGCCTTGCCCTGCACGCACTTCAGGCCCGCCTCGATCACCTCCCACTTGGACGAGTCGATCATGATCGGCACACGCGCGATGTCGGGCTCCGAGGCGATCAGATTCAGGAAGCGAACCATCGCCGCCTTGGAATCGAGCATCGCCTCGTCCATGTTGATGTCGATGACCTGCGCGCCGTTTTCAACCTGCTGGCGCGCCACGGCCAGCGCCTCGTCGAACTGGCTGTTCAGGATCATGCGCGCGAACGCCTTGGACCCGGTGACGTTGGTGCGCTCGCCGACGTTGACGAACAGCGTGCTCTCGCCGATGTTGAACGGCTCGAGGCCAGAGAGGCGCATGGGGTGGTCGGTCATGTTCTTAGGATGCAAATGGGGACGGCGGGTGCAGGCGGGGTGCCTGGGCTCAAGCGGCTTCCTTGTACTGGCCGGGCCAGGCGCGCGGCTTGCGATTGGCCACGCGCTCGGCAATCGCCTTGATGTGCTCGGGCGTGGTGCCGCAGCAACCGCCCACCAGGTTCACCAGGCCGGCCGATGCAAACTCGTCGACCAGGCTGGAGGTGACCTCAGGCGTTTCATCGAAGCCCGTGTCGCTCATCGGGTTGGGCAGGCCGGCGTTGGGGTAGCACGAGACGGCCGTGTCGCAGATCTTCGCCAGCTCGGCGATGTACGGACGCATCAGCGCGGCACCCAGCGCGCAGTTCAGGCCGAAGGTGATCGGCTTGGCGTGGCGCAGGCTGTTCCAGAAGGCCTCGACGGTTTGGCCCGAGAGAATGCGGCCCGAGGCATCGGTCACCGTGCCGGAGATCATCACGGGCACGCACTCGCCGGTGTCTTCGAAAAGCTGGTCGATAGCGAACAGCGCCGCCTTGGCGTTGAGCGTGTCGAAAATCGTCTCGACGAGGAACACGTCCGCGCCGCCTTCCAGCAGTGCCTTGCCTTGCTCGTAGTACGCGTCGCGCAGCTGGTCGAAGCTGACGTTGCGGGCGCCCGGGTCGTTCACGTCGGGCGAGATGCTGGCGGTCTTGGGCGTCGGGCCAAAGGCGCCGGCCACGAAGCGCGGCTTTTCGGGCGTGCTGTATTTGTCGCAGGCTTCGCGCGCCAGGCGAGCGGCGACGACGTTCATCTCGTAAGCCAACTCCGCCATCTTGTAGTCTTCCTGCGCGATGGTCGTCGCACCGAAGGTGTTGGTTTCGATCAGGTCCGCGCCGGCGGCTAGGTACTGCTCGTGGATTTCACGGATGACGTCGGGGCGGGTGAGCAGCAGCAGCTCGTTGTTGCCCTTCACATCGATCGGGTGGTCGGCAAAGCGCTCGCCCCGGTATTGCGCCTCGGTCAGCTTGTAGCGCTGGATCATGGTGCCCATCGCGCCGTCCAGGATCAGAATGCGCTCGCGCAGCAGCGCGGGCAGGTTGGCGGCACGGGTGTAGGGCAGGGGCGCGGTCATGGGGAGGGACTCCGGGGTGCAGCGGCCGGTCAATATTCAAAATTTGCGGCCAAAGGAGAATTTTACCAGTCGCATCAATGACTTGCCGCCGTTATGGGCAATTGCACTCCTATAATCGACATCACGCCATTTGCCCGCCCTGACGCCCGCCATGCAATTGCTTGATCCCACAGACGCCCACGCCTTCCTGGAGCGCACGCCCGCCGCGCTTTTTGTCGACTGCCGCAGCGAAATGGAACACCTGTTTGTGGGCCACCCGGCCGGCGCCCACCACGTCTCGTGGAACGACGGCCCGCATTGGGAAGTGAACCCGGAGTTCGTGCCGGCCGTGCGCAAACTGACCGGCCATGGCATCGAGCGCCCGGTCGTACTGATCTGCCGTAGCGGCAATCGCTCGGCGGCGGCGGCGCATGCACTGGAAGAGGCGGGTTTCCGTGATGTCTACGTCGTGCGCCACGGTTTCGAGGGCGACCTGGACGGCACGCGCCATCGCAACACGCTCAATGGCTGGCGTCATGCCGGCCTGCCGTGGGAGCAATGCTAGAGGGAAACGATCGATCCGATAGTCGATCGACACATGAAAAAACGCCCGGCAGCGCCATGCTCCGGGCGTTTTTCGTTGATGCGTCTGGCGGGCGGTTTTGCCCGCGCGGGACTTCAGTGCATCGTGACCGGCTGCGTCATCACCGTGTCGAATTTGCCGAGAAAGTCGTCGACTTCTTCAACGGTGGGTTCGCTCGCGATGAGCTTCTTGACATCCTCGCGGAAATGCTCGGCCAGCTCGCCGCCGAGGAAGATTTCACGTTTGAGGTTTTTGTCCACGATCTCGTAGCCGCCCGCTGCCAGCATGGCGTGTTGGCCGTCTACACCGAACTCAACAACACAGTAGTTGTCGCTGTTGTAGATCATTTGCATGGTGCACCTCCGAGGCGTCAATCGTCTTGCTGTTGTGGGGACTGCTCTACTGCTGCACCGGGTACATGGGGCCCCCCGTCGTGACTTCAAGGGCCGATCAACTCCCGCCTCATGATCGTTCTGCCTCATCTACCCCTTGGGCTTCATGATCGGTCACAAAGTTCGCGAACGCGAGGTGAAATGTGTGACGTGCGTTGTGATCGCGTAACAAGACCTTTCCGCTCCTGCATCGAAAGAAGCAAGCCCCCTTCGGCCATTCGGCGGGTAGACGACGGGCGGTGTGCGGGGCGCTTGCAACTATCGGCAAGGCAGGCAGGCCTCATGGCGTGTCACATTGGCTTCCGCATCCTGCGTGCCCGAGGAACTCATCCAGATCGGCGAGAAAGGCCTCCTCCTGTTCGATGGGGGACAGGTGCGCTGCGTGCGGAATCACTTTCAGGCGTGCGCCCGGAATGTGCGAGGCGATCTCGCGCGCCGCTTCCACTGGCGCACCGGTATCGTGTTCACCTGTCATGACGAGTGCGGGGCAAGCGATGCGTGCCAACGCGCTGCGCGAGTCGAGCGCCTTGATGGCCAGGCACGCACCGACATAGCCGTGGGGTGGCGTGGCGCGCAGCAACGCGCGGATGCGTTCCACAAGGTCAGGATGGGTTTCACGAAACGGCGTGGTCAGCCAGCGCTGTATCGTGGGTTCGACAATGCCGCTCATGCCGTGCGCTTCGACCTGGCCGATGCGTTCGTCCCACATCGGGTGCGCTGATACCGGCGTGTGGCACACGGTGTCGCACAGCGTGAGCGAGAGCAGCCGCTGCGCGTGCCGCACCCCGAGAACCTGTCCGACCATGCCGCCCATCGACAGGCCGACGAAATGCACCTGCCCAATCGACAACGCATCGAGCAGGCCGGCCACATCGTCTGCCATCTGGAACAAGGTGTAAGCGCCGTGCGGGGCGCTGGTCTTGCCGTGGCCGCGTGCATCGTAGCGCAGCACGCGGTAGCGGCTGGCCAGGCGTTGAGCGATGCTGTCCCACAACTGATGGTCCACGCCCAGGGCATGCGCAAGTACGACCCATGGGCCATCTGCGCCCTCGGTGCGGTAGTGGATGTCGATGCCGTTGGCGCGCACCGTGCCCGAACTGGAGAGGGCGTTGGCTTCCATGTCAGCCTCCTTCCTGGGACTGGTAGACCAGATCGAACTGCATGCCGTTGGGTTCGGTCTGGCGCAGGCGTACCGGCAGCCAACCGTGATCGGCGGACAGCCAGATTTCTACACGCCGTTTGTCATCTGCACGGCGCGGCAGCCGTATGAAGTGTTGCGCACGAATCGTGCCGTTCGGGGTGTCGATGGCCTCCTCGCCGACGTGCTGCACGCGGGCAACTTCCACGCTGTCGGTATCGGCGACCGGGAATTCCAGCGTGAGGCCGGGGCTGGCGATGCGCTCGGGGCCGCCACGCGCCAATCCGGTCAATTGCAGGAAGACGCTGAAGCGGTCTTGCGTGCCCTCGGGCAACGGCAGCACGGTGGGCGTGCGGGTGAAAGTGACCGTGGGTGCGCTCTGCGCCCCCGAGGCCGGTGTGGCGTCGGCCGCGTAGTGGAACGTCGTGACGTCGGGCTGTCGGCGCCCGCGCACTTCTTCGTAGCGCCTGGGGGTCAAGCCATACGGGCCGACGGTGCCGGCGCTGCGAAAGGCGAGCGAGCCGAAGAACAGCGGCAACGGAATTTCCACGGCAAGCGTGTAAGTTTTGCCATCGGTGACCCAGCGGATGACGCCGTCTTCGTTGCGCACGCCGTTGACATAGGTGGCATACCGCAGCGTGGCCGAGGGCGGTAGCGAGAAGCCGTCGCCGGACGACGCAGGCGGCCCTCCTGGGCCTTCGCCGCTGAGATCCGCGACCACGCCGGTATTGGCCGAGGCTTGAGCGCCAGCGCTGGTGAACTCGGAAGGGTCCATGCTCGCCAAATCGGGCGCGAGCGGCGTGGGTGTCGGCGCCGGCGTGGGTGCGGCCTGAGGATGCGGATGAGGTGCCGCCGGCCGTGGCTTGGCCGCTGCCGCCGGGGATGGTGGCGGCTGCACCGGCTCGGGATGCAGCAGCAGCGCCGGGATGATCTGCTCCGGCGCCGGCGGCCACGTCACCTGACGGCTGCGCGCGATCCACACGACGGCAATGATGTGCAGTACGAGCACCGCCAACAGCACGAACCCGAACCGGCCAAGCCGATGGAAGCGACGCCTGCGCGGGGGCGCGCGGTCGGCCTCGAGTTCGTCAGGATTGCGGGGCGTTGGGTGCAACGTATCCAAGATCGGCGGAAAGCTGTTGTGCGGCCAGCCGCAAGCGCCGCTCCAGCGGGCTGCTCCAGGTGGTGTCGAACGTGCTTTGTGCGCCCAGTGCGATCAGCACGAGACAGAGTTGGCCGTTGGCGTCGAACACCGGCAGCGACATCGCGTTGATGCCGGGCAGCACGCCGCCATGGATGCGCGAGGCGCCATGCAGGCGCACGTCGGCGCAAACGGCGTCGTAGGCTTCGAGCGTTTGCGGCAGCTCGGGGTTCTCGCCGCTGGGGGGCTCCCCCTTGGCCGCAATGCGGTCGAGTTCGCGCTGGATGAACGGGCGTGTCTGCGCGCGCGGCAAGTAGGCGCCGAATACGCGGCCCGTGGCCGAGTTCAGCATCGGCATCACGTCGCCCAGGCGCAGGCTGACCGTCACGGGATGGCTGGCTTCTTCCCAGTGGACGATGGCCGGGCCCTGGTTGCCCCAGACAGCCAGGCCGATCGTGTGATCGATTTCGTCGCGCAGCGCGGCGGCAGCGGGCCGGGCACGGCGCATCGGGTCCTGCCGGTTCAGGCTCACCAGCCCCATTTCCAGCGCGAAGGGGCCCAGGTCGTAACGGCCTTCGGGCGTTTGCGTGACCAGCCCGAGGCGCGCAAAGCTCACCAGATAACGGTGCGCCTTGGCGGGATTCATGGGCGCGGCACGCGCCAGGTCGCGCAGCATCATCGGGCCATGGGTGTGCGTGAGCACTTCCAGCAGCCGGAAGCCGACTTCGATGGACTGGATGCCCGAACGCGCGGGGGTATCCAACTCGCCATCGGCATCGGACTCCAGGTCGAGATCGGTGTCGGCGGGCAGCGGTGGCATGGTGAGGGGGGATGGATCAGTTCGGGCCAGTTTAGCCGATGCACGGTGTACCATCCGCGCAGCCTTTCTCCACACAACGCACATGAAACTCGCCACCCTCAAGGATGGCTCGCGCGACGGCCAACTGGCCGTGGTCTCGCGCGACCTGAAGACCGCTCACTTCGCCACGCACATCGCCGGCACGCTGCAGCGCGCGCTGGACGACTGGACCTTCCACGCGCCGCAGTTGCAGGATCTGTACGACCAGCTCAACGCGGGCCGCGCCCGCCACCCGTTTGCGTTCGACGCGGGCACCTGCATGGCGCCGCTGCCCCGCGCGTACCAATGGGCCGACGGCTCAGCCTATGTGAACCACGTTGAATTGGTGCGCAAGGCGCGCGGCGCTGAGATGCCCCCCGAGTTCTGGACCGACCCGCTGATGTACCAGGGCGGCTCGGATGACCTGGCCGGCGCGCATGACCCCATCGTCTGCCGCAGCGAAGCGTTCGGCATCGATTTCGAGGCAGAGGTGGCCGTCATCACCGGCGACGTGCCGATGGGCACCGAGCCGGCCGCCGCCGCCGAGGGCATCCGCCTGATCGTGCTGGCCAACGATGTGTCGCTGCGCAACCTGATTCCGGCGGAGTTGGGCAAGGGTTTCGGCTTCTTCCAGAGCAAGCCGGCGACGGCGTTTTCACCCGTGGCCGTCACGCCCGATGAGTTGGGCGAGGCCTGGCGCGACCGCAAGGTGCATCTGCCGATGACCGTGCGCTGGAACAACAAGAAGGTCGGCCAGCCCGAATGCGGCACCGATATGGTGTTCGACTTCGGCCAACTGATCGCGCACATCTGCAAGACACGCAACGTGCGTGCGGGCAGCATCGTCGGCTCGGGCACGATTTCCAACGTGGACCGCAGCAAGGGGTACGCCTGCATCGCCGAGAAACGCATGCTGGAAACCATCGAATCCGGTGCGCCCGTCACCGAATACATGCGCTACGGCGACACCGTGAAGATCGAGATGTTCGACGCCAATGGCGTGTCGATTTTTGGGGCGATCGACCAGGAAGTCGTCGCGCCTGGCACGCAAGCGTAAGACTTACGCGGATTCGGGCGCTGTCTTCGGACGGCGCCCCCGCTTTGGCGCCACGGCACCTGCTGCCAGCGCCTGCCCGTGATACCCCAGGCGCAGCGACAGCGTCCGCCCGGCCTCGCGCAGCAGCCGCGAGGCAGGCCCCTCCAGGCTGGAATCGAAGACGCTGGACAGGCCTAGCGCCGTGATCGCCCCGGCCAGCTTGCCTTGTGAATCGAGCACCGGCACGGCCACCGAATCGATGCCGTGCACCAGCGTCCCGCCGATGCGTGCCACGCCTTCCTGCCGTACCGCCTGCCAGCGCGCGCGGCAGTTCAGCCAGTCGGTCAGACCGGCCGTGCCGGCGCCCGGCCCGCGCAGTTCGCGATCGATGAGCGAGACGATCTGGATTTCGGGCATCCATGCGGCGCACGCCTGGCCCGTTGCCGAGTTCAGCAGCGGCATGACCGAGCCCACCCGCACATTGACCGCCACCGGCCGGCCGCTGTCTTCCCAGCGCACGATGACCGGGCCGCGAGGGGTCCAGATCGACAGAAACACGCTTTCGTTCAGCCGTTCGGCCAGCTTGGGCAGCAGGTTGCTGCCCTCACGCACGAAATCCACGTCGGACAGCGCTGACAGCCCCACCTGCAGCGCCTGCGCACCCAGCCGGTAGCGGGCCGAGGCGGGATCCTGCTCCACAAAACCCATGCGCTCCAGCGACACCAGGTAGCGGTGCACCTTCGCGCGCGGCATGCCGAGCTGCCGACCCAGTTCGGAGACGGCGTGTGCGCCACCGGCATGCGCCATTGCCGAAAGCACGCTCAGCGCGATCTCGGCGGACTGAATGCCGGCGCTGGTACGTTCAGGCGCGGTGTCTTCTGCGGGCAGTTCGTCGGGCGATGTATCCGGCGGCAGGGGAGCGTCGATGGGCATCTTGAAGTCTCGGGTGTCGCTTTATAAGATACGCGTTACGTAAAAAGATACAACCGGCGCGGCGGCCTGCGCGCTGGAAAAGACCTCGAAGACCCGGGAGACGCCATGAAGCTGTCGATCTTTTCCGTGCAGGATCACTACCCCGACCGGCCCCGCAGTCTGCCGCAACTCTACGCAGACGTCATCGCCCAGGCGCGCCACGCCGAAGCGCTCGGCTACGACACCTTCTGGGTGGCCGAACATCACTTCCACGAGTACGGCGCCGTACCCAACCCTGCGGTCTTTCTGTCGCATCTGGCCGCGCAGACGCAGCGGCTGCGGCTGGGCACGGCCATCTCGATCCTCACCTTCCATCATCCGGCCACCGTGGCGGAGAACTACGCGATGGTCGACGCGCTCTCGGGCGGGCGGTTGTCGCTGGGCGTGGGCTCCGGCTACCTCAAGCACGAGTTCGAGGGCTACGACGTTGACCCCACCCTCAAGCGCGAACGCTTTGACGAGGCGCTGATGCTCGTCGAGCGCTTGCTCGCCGGCGAACGTGTGCACCACGCGGGCCGGTTCCACACGCTTCGCGACGTGCGCCTGAACGTCCTGCCGGTGCAGGTCCGCGTGCCGATCCACGTGGCGATCCTGCGGCGCGAGGCGGCGTATCACATTGGCCGGCAGGGGCGGCGCATGTTGTTCGTGCCGTATGCCTCGGTCGAGCGCTTCGACGACATCCGCACGTTGATGGACGACTACCGGCACGGCCTGGCCGAAGCGGGCATTGCCGACACGCGCGGCATGGCGGCCGTCGCTCTGCACACGCACGTGGGCCCGACCGACGCTGCCGTGCGCGCAACTGCCGCCGACGCGTTCGACCTGTACGTCGCCACGCGGCTCTATGCGCGCCGCCAGACGTACGACGATGTGCTGGCCAGCGGCCTGTCGTTGTTCGGCACGCCCGACGCGGTTGCCGAGAAGCTCGCGCGGCTGTCCGAGATGGGGGTTGATCACGTGATGGCGCTGCACAACTTCGGGCTGATGCCGCAATCGGCCGTGCTGGAATCGATGCGCGGGTTGGTGGAGGATGCGTTGCCGCGTGCCGGCATCACTGCGCTCGCTGCCTGAACCTGTCTAGCCTGGGCGACTCCGCATCGCCAAACCGCCGCAAAACCGCTACGCTCTTTGCCAAACCACGGGAGGAGACCCCCAATGCAGCGACCGAATTGGCGACATGCGGGCGTACTGGCTGGTTTGGCTTTGCTGTCTTCCGCCGCGCTGGCGGACATCCGTATCGGGGTCACGGTATCGGCCACCGGGCCGCAGGCCTCGCTGGGGCAGCCCGAGAAGAACGCCACCACGCTGTGGCCGCGCGAGATCGGCGGTGCGATTGGTGGTGAGCGGGTCGACGTGATCGTCCTTGACGATGCGTCCGACACCACGCGCGCTGTCACCAACACGCGCAAGCTGATGAGCGAGTCCAACGTCGACGTGATCGTCGGCTCCTCCACTACGCCGAATACGCTGGCGATGATCGACGCGGCGGCCGAGGGCAAGACGCCGGTGATCTCGCTGGCCTCATCCGCCCGGTTGATCGAGCCGATGGATGCGCGGCAGCGCTGGATCTTCAAGACGCCGCATTCGGATTCGCACATGGCGTCGCTCATTGCCGAGCACGCTGCCGCCCACGGTGTGAAGACCATTGCCTACATCGGTTTTGCGAACGCGCTGGGCGAGGCTTTCCTGGCGGAGGTGCAGCGCTTTGCCGATCTCAAGCACATCCGCATCACCGATACCGAGCGTTTTTCGCCCACCGACAACAGCGTGACCGCGCAGGTGCTGCATCTGCTGGCCAACAAGCCCGACGCGGTGGTGATCGGCGGCTCCGGAACGCCCGCCGCACTGCCGGCCCGCGCGCTCGCCGAGCGCGGCTACATGGGCAAGATCTACTTCAACCACGGCGTGTCCAACAACGATTTCGTCAGGCTGTGCGGCAAGGATTGTGAAGGCGCCTACGTGCCGACCGGCCCCGTGATGGTTGCCGCCGAATTGCCCGACACCAATCCGGCCAAGCAGCAGGCGCTGGATTTCGCGCGCCGCTACGAGGCCGCCTTCGGCAAGGGCAGCGTGTCGATCTTCGCCGCCTACACGGGCGACATCGGCGTGCTGTTGCAGCGGGCGGTGCCGGTGGCGCTCAAGCGCGCCAAGCCGGGCACGCCGGCCTTTCGCGAGGCGCTGCGCGACGCGCTGGAGCAAGTGCGCGACCTGCCCACCAGCACCGGGGTGGTCAACATGAGCCCGCAAGACCACGTGGGCCTGGACCAGCGTGCCCGCGTGATGGCGCAGATCCGCCGCGGCCAATGGCACTTGGCCGATACCGCGAAGTGACGATGGCGCACATCCCGCGTTGCGCGCGCGATCTCATCCGCTATGCTTGATCCATTAACTCAGACGCCATGACCTCGCTCGCACCCCGCTTCGCCCGCTACCAGGCGCTGACGCTCGTCCAGCACGGCCCCATCCTCGAAATCGTGATGGGCGCGGCGCAGTCGGCCAACCGCAAGCTGTCCACTGCCGATGCCGGCCTGCACCGCGAACTGGCGGAGATCTGGCGCGATGTGTCCGCCGAGCCCTCGGTGCGCGTCGCGCTCATCCGTGGAGAGGGCAAGGGCTTCTCGGCCGGCGGCGATCTGCACCTCGTCGAGCAGATGGCCGATGACTTCGATGTGCGCACCCGCGTCTGGCACGAGGCGCGCGATCTCGTCTACAACGTCATCAACTGCGACAAGCCCATTGTCAGCGCCATGCACGGCCCCGCTGTGGGGGCAGGGCTGGTTGCCGGATTGCTGGCCGATATTTCGATCGCCGCCAAGGACGCACGCATCGTCGATGGCCACACGCGCCTGGGCGTGGCAGCGGGCGACCATGCGGCCATTGTCTGGCCGTTGTTGTGCGGCATGGCCAAGGCCAAGTACTACCTGCTGCTGTGCGAGTCCATGACGGGCGATGAGGCTGAGCGCATCGGGCTGGTTTCGCTGGCCGTGCCAGAGTCGGAACTCGTCAACCGCGCGTTCGAAATCGCCGAGCGTCTGGCTGCGGGTTCGCAGACGGCCATCCGCTGGACCAAGTACGCGCTGAACAACTGGTTGCGCCTGGCCGGCCCAAGTTTTGATACTTCGTTGGCGCTTGAATTCATGGGGTTTGCGGGCCCCGACGTGCGCGAGGGCATTGCGAGCTTGCGCCAGAAGCGTCCGCCCACCTTTGATGGCGCCTGATTGAAGCCACGCAAGCGCGCCCGACCCCAGACCGATTTGTAGGAGACCACCATGTTCACCCAGATGCCCAATTTTGCCGAAGGCGGTTTCGATTTTCTGCGCAAGCTGTGGGGCGGCGGCTTTGCCGGGATGGCGGGTGGCGGCATGCCCAACATGGCCAGCTTTGCCGCACCGCCGATGGACCTCGAGGAAATCGACAAGCGCATCCACGACCTGCGCGCCGTGGAGAGCTGGCTGCAACTGAACGCCAGCCTGCTGCGCACGGCCATCCAGGGCCTGGAGGTGCAGCGCGCTACGCTGGTGGCCTTGCAGACCTTCGGCTCTGCGCTGTCGCCCGATGCCATGAAGTCCGCATTCGATGGCCTGACGCCGAGCGCGTCCTCGTCAGCGTCTTCGTCCTCTTCCGACGAGCCATCCAGGCGCGCCTGGCCGCACACTGCCGCCACGGCCAAGCCAGCTGAAGATGAACCGCCGCCCGAAGACGAGGCCGATGCGGAAGAAGACACTGACGACGACCAAGCCGAGGCTCGTGCCGAGAATGCCCAGGCCCAGGCCGCTGCCCAGGCACAGGCTGCTGCACGCGCCGCCGCGGCCGCGCTGGACCCCTCGCCGTGGTGGAACATGCTGCAGCAGCAGTTTAGTCAGATCGCCAGCTCCGCTGCCGCCGCCATGCCGATGCCACAGAACCTGATGCCGGGCTTCCCGGACGGTTTCCCCGGGTTTGCAGGCGCTCCGGGCGCGGAGGGGCTGGATGCAGCGCCGGAAGACATCGAAGAAAAGACCGCGCCGGCCAAGCCGAAGCGCGCTGCTGCCAAGCCGGTAACGAAGCCGGCCGACAAGGCGCATGCAGGCAACACCACCAAGCCGGCCACCAAGAAGGCGGCTGCCAAGAAAGCGCCGGCGAAAGCTGCGCCACGCAAGCCCACCAACCACACGCCCTGATCGATGTCGACAGACTGCACTGCACTCTTGATGATGGGCGGTGGCGCGCGTGCCGCCTATCAGGTCGGTGTGCTGCGGGGTATCGCGGGGTTGGCGCGCGAGTATGCGCCGGGTGTGACGCGTACGCCGTTCGACGTCATTTGCGGCACGTCGGCGGGGGCGATCAACAGCTTGGGCCTCGCACGCGGCGCACAGGATTTCACGCTCGCCACGGAGGCGCTCTCCCAGCTCTGGGGCAACCTGCATGCCGATCGTGTCTATCGCACGGACGTCGGCCGCGTGGGTTCCAGCGGCGCGCGCTGGCTGACCGCGCTGGCGTTCGGCTGGATGACAGGCCACACGCCGCGCGCGCTGTTCGACAACACGCCGCTGCGCGAGCTGCTTGAATCGCAACACGACGGTCAACAGGTGCAGGCCGCGTTCGACGCCGGTGCGCTGCGCGCGCTGGCCATTACCGCGCTGTCGTACACCACCGGGCGCCACGTCACGTTCTATCAATCGCCGCACGTGGTGCTGCCGTGGCGGCGGTCGCAGCGGATAGCGGTGTCAGACCAGATCGGCGTGTCGCACATGCTCGCGTCGTCGAGCATCCCGTTCGTCTTTCCGGCCGAGCCTGTGCCGCTCGAAGGCAACGACGAATGGTTCGGCGACGGTACGATGCGCCAGATGTCGCCGTTGAGCCCAGCCATTCATCTGGGCGCGAATCGCATTCTGGTAGTGGGCGCCGCGTCGCGCTCGCAGCCGGGCTGGTACGACACGGTACCGGCGTCCGGCTATCCGTCGCTTGCGCAGATTGCGGGGCAGGCGCTGGCGAGCATCTTTCTCGACGGGCTCTCCGCCGATATCGAGCGGGTGCAGCACGTTAACGGCATGGTGGCTCGCAACCCCGAGATTGCTGACGCCCGCGACGGCTGGCGGAAGATCGAAGTGCTGGTGATGGCGCCTTCCGAGCGCATCGAACTCATTGCCTCGCGCCACGTACAGCGCCTGCCGGGCACGGTGCGTGCACTGCTCAAGCCGCTGGGCGGCACCGAAGCGCGCGGCGCGGCGTTCGCGAGCTATCTGCTCTTCGAACCGGAGTTCACGCAGGAACTGATCGACCTGGGCGAGCGCGATGTGCAGGCCCGCCGCGACGAGCTGGCCGCATTCCTGTACGGCGCGATTCCGGACACGATGCGCGCAGCCTGATCAGCGCGACGAGTGTGTCGATGGTTCAGCCAGCAGCGCATCGATGCGCTTGATGAGCGCCGGGTCGCTCGGCTCGACGCTGCTCGGGAACACTGCTGCCACGCGGCCGGTGCGGTCCAGCAGGTATTTGTGGAAGTTCCACTTGGGCGGCTGCCCCGTTTGCGTCGCCAGCCACGAATACAGCGGCGATGCACCCCCGCCAACCACTGCCGTCTTCGAGAACATCGGGAATTTCACGCCGTACGTGTTAAAGCAGAAATCGGCGATCTGCTTGCTGTTGCCGGGCTCCTGCTGAAAGTCGTTGGACGGAAAGCCGAGCACCGTCAGGCCTTTGTCGCGGTACTTCGCGTACAGCGCTTCGAGTCCTTCATATTGATGCGTGTAGCCGCAATAGCTGGCGGTGTTGACGACCAGCACGACGCGGCCGGCGTACTGGCACAGGTCTTGCGGCGCATCATCCTGCAGGCGCTTAACACGAAAGTTCAGGCTGGCGGGGCAGGCGCCTGCGGCAGCAGGGGCTTGTGCGGCAGGCGCGACGCCAGCCGTAGCAGCATGCCCCGTGCGCGGCAGCAGCAGCG
The DNA here is from genome assembly GCF_958405935.1 of Ralstonia psammae. Classification (NCBI taxonomy): domain Bacteria; kingdom Pseudomonadati; phylum Pseudomonadota; class Betaproteobacteria; order Burkholderiales; family Burkholderiaceae; genus Ralstonia; species Ralstonia psammae. The sequence continues at coordinate 525,886 of NZ_CATZBU010000001.1, read as the reverse complement.
CGATGATGGCAATGGCAATCGCTATGGCGATCATCAGCAGATGGTGCCCACGCAGCACACCCGACGCGTGCACTTGCAGACGCGACCGACGCGCGGAATCGGTGGCAGAAAACAACATGGCGAATCTCCAAAAGCGGGCACTCAGGCGACGAGCCGGAGTTTGTCTTCAGTCTAGGGTATAACGCCCCGAGGACGCACCATTGCAGAATGTGCGGTATGCGTGGCGCGCGATTCGCCGCACGGATTGCAGCGCTTCCTATACTGAACGGAAGACCTCGCCGGGCGGTGGGCCCGGTCCGACACAAAAGACGACGGCCGGCGTGCTGCCGATCACATCGCGGCGAACCGCGAGACAACGCGCAACCGCATCGCGCACCAGGGGGTCGCCAAGCCACGTTGCAGCTGTGGCACCGGCAGGCCTGTTGTCACGAGGAAACGGGCAGACACGGAACTTTGCTCCGGCAACCACGAAAAACAGGGGCCGGTCAAGCATGTCTGCTAGAATCCGCCTGCAAATTCAAAGGCTTACCATGCTCTATCCCGAATTGTTCAAGTCGTTGGAAGCGGTCCGCTGGAATATGGAAAAGGATATTCCGTGGGATACGTTCGATGCGTCGCTGCTGACCGACGCGCAAGCGCAGACCATCAAGATGAATGCCATCACCGAGTGGTCAGCCCTGCCGGCCACCGAGATGTTCCTGCGTGACAATCGCCATGACTCCGATTTTTCAGCGTTCATGAGCGTGTGGTTCTTTGAAGAGCAGAAGCACTCGCTGGTGCTGATGGAATATCTGCGCCGCTTCCGCCCGGAGCTCGTGCCGACTGAAGAAGAGCTGCACAACGTGCGCTTCGAATTCGATCCGGCTCCGCCGCTGGAAACGTTGATGCTGCACTTCTGCGGCGAAATCCGCCTGAACCACTGGTACCGCCGTGCCTCCGAATGGCACACCGAGCCGGTCATCAAGGCAATCTACAAGCATCTGTCGCAGGACGAAGCCCGCCACGGCGGCGCCTACCTGCGCTACATGAAGAAATACCTCGGCCAGTTCGGCGACAGCGCGCGCAGCGCATTCGCCAAGATCGGCGTGCTGATGGCCTCGGCCCGCCGCACCGAAAAGCCGCTCCACCCGACCAACCTGCACGTGAACAAGGCGCTGTTCCCGCAAGACACGGTGCAGTCGCGCCTGCCGAACCCGGATTGGCTGGAGCACTGGCTGGACGAGCAAATCAAGTTCGACGCCGGCTGGGAAAAGAAGGTCATTGAACGCATCCTGCACAACATGGGTCTGCTGTTCGAGCGCACCTTCGAAACCGTGCAGGACCTGAACCGCTACCGCAAGGAACTGAACGCACGTCTGCTCGGCTCGGCCGAACAAGCTGCCTGATCCTTGCCACTGGCAGTAAGCGGCCCATCGATTCGATGGGCCGTTTTGTTTTCCACTCCGATTCCGCTTTTGCCATGACCGCTCGCCAGCCCGCACCCGCCTTCGAACAGAAGATCTGCGACTTCGCCGACGTGGAAGCCCGCGTGCGCGCCTTGCCGCGCCCACTGGTCTTCACCAACGGCGTGTTCGACATCCTGCATCGCGGTCACGCCACGTATCTGGCGCAGGCCCGTGCGCTGGGCGCTTCGCTGGTGGTGGGTGTGAACACCGATGCGTCGGTGCGCATGCTGGGCAAGGGCGATGACCGCCCGCTCAACACGCAGGAAGATCGCCTGGCCGTGCTGGCTGCGCTGGAAGCGGTGAGTCTGGTGGTGTTGTTTGCCGAGCGCACCCCGGTTGAACTCATCCGGCGCGTGCGTCCTGACATCTACGTCAAGGGCGGCGACTATGACATCGATGCACTTGAAGAAACGCGTGTCGTGCGTAGCTGGGGCGGCACGGCGCTGGCGATTCCGTTTGAGCACGACCGCTCGACGACGGCCCTGATCAAGCGCGTGCGCGCGACGTCCTGAGCGCCTAGCGCGATGCCGTGACCGCCGCGCAAGCGTGCAGGTCCTCGGCGTTCAGCGTCTTCTTGAGGGCGGCCAGTTGGGCTGCGACGCCCGAAGCCGCATCGGCGGTGGCGGTGACCCGCAGCGACGTCTGCGAGCCGAGGCGGCGGGTTTGCGTGACCACGGCGGTGCGCACGTCCTTGGCGCGCAGTTCGTCCATAAGCTGCTGCGCGCGCTCCTTGTCACGGAACAGACCCAGCGACACCACAAACGTATTGCCTTCCTGCACGATGGCTGAATCCGCCACGTTGCGACGCTTGAGTTCGGCCACCTTGCGCTCGGCGTCGTCGCGCGTGTCGCGGGCCGGCATGTGGACCCACCAGCGGTTGTCTTCCTGGCGCGTGATGCGCTCAACTTGCACGCCGGCCAGTTGCTTGAGCTGGTCGAGGCCGCGCGTGGCCTGTGCTTCGGTCAGGCCGCCGAGTTCGGTGCAACTGCCACCGCTGTCGGCGGTGGTGGCGGCGGTCAGAGCCGTTTGCTCGATGTGGGCTCCTGGGCCCGACGCGGCAGGCGATGAAGCCGCCGGCGTCGAGCCTGGCGCCGATTTGGGTACGGCGGTGGCCGGTGCAGAAGAGGGTGCCGGTTCGAGAATGCGGATCGCTTCGACGCGGATCTGGCGGCGCATGCGATCGGGCTCGCGCTCGCTCTCGAACCACGCCTTGGATACTTCTGGCCCGAACACGCCGGTATTGGCCGCGAGCAGAACGCCGTTGACGAGCAGCAGGAGCAACAGGGCGAGGCGAAGCGTCATGGTGCGAACGGACGTGGATTCGGACGGTGGCTCGGAATGCAGGAACACGGCAGCAACAACGGTAAGACGTCAGACGAAAACTGCAGCCCGGTCGACTGCGACTAGGCCAGCGTCGCGGCGCCTTCCCGGCGCGCGCGCGCCAGCACCTGCAGGCCGAGCAGCACGAGATTATCGTGCATCTGGAACGGCATGCGCAGATGCGGCCCCAGCGCGGCGCGTGCTCCGCCGCTCAGCACGCAGCGTGCCGGGCCGGGGTATTGCTTCTGCAGTGCCATCCACGTCTGCGCAATCGCGCCCGCCTGGGCGATGACGCAGCCCAGCGCGATGGCGTCCTGCGTGTTGTCGGCCCAGGGCGGCGCAACGACGTCGCCCGCGCTCAGGTAGCTGACATCCACTTCGGGCAACTGCGCCGTGTTGCGTGACAGCGCGCGCATCATCAACGTGAGGCCGGGCAGGATCAAGCCGCCGGCAAACAGGCCATCGGGCGAGACGATGTCGAGGGTGGTGGCGGTGCCTGCCGTCACCAGCAGCAGGGCGGTGTCGGGCCACAAATGGCGTGCGCCGACCGCGCCGACCCACCGGTCAGTGCCAAGCTGTGTCGGGTCGCGATACCCATTGCGCAGGCCGGCAGTGGCCTCTTCCGATGCAGCAATGCGTACGCGTGCCCCGTCGAACACGCGGGCGATGCGCGCGGTGAGCGCATCGCGCAGCGCCGGGCCGGCCACGGCGCTGATCCAGACCTCGGGCGGGGCAACGCCGGAGGCGTGGCAATCGCGCCAGTCTTCCACCAGTTCAGCCAATCGATCATGCGCGCGGGCGCCGGCATGCTGCCAGGGCGTGCCGCCGGGTTCTTCGGGCAGCGCGAGTTCGGCATCGGCACCCCCCGCGATCCACGCCCATTTGATGCGCGTATTGCCCGCGTCGATCAGCAACAGCGGGCGGGCGGGGGCGGCGTGTGCAGCGGAGACCTTCAAGCGCGTCATGGCTGCTCCGCGTCTGCGCCGCGCAAGGACAGCTCGCCGCTGTGAATCCACTGCACACGTCCGCCCGATTCAATCGCCAGGCGGCCTTGTGCGTCGATGCCATGTGCCACGCCTTCGAGCACCACGGTGCCGTCCTGCCACAGGCGCACGCGCTCGCCGGCAAAGGCATCGCGAGCGGCAAACGGCCCAACGAACGGCACCAGGCCCTCTGCACCGAAGCGCTGCAGGTGTTCACCCAGCGACGTGAGCAGCGCCGAGAACACGGCGTTCGGTTCCGGCGCATCCACCAGTTCTTCCACGCCCGACAGGCTGCGGCCGAGCGTGGCCTCCAGTACGCGCGGTCGTTCCAGGTTCAGGCCGATGCCGATGACGGCCCACGTCTGGCCCGGCTCCTTCCGCACGGTTTCGACCAGGATGCCGGCCAGCTTGCGCCCGGCGATTTGCACATCGTTGGGCCATTTGAGGCCGAGGGCCTGCGCGCTGCCGCCCCGGGCTTCCGCGTACCCGGCCACGGCGTCGGCCACGGCCACACCCACGGCCAGGCTCAGGCCGCCAAGCTGCGCGGGCTCTCCCGCAAAGGCGCAGGCGATGGAGAAGGTCAAGCCGTGGTCGCCACCCCATGGGCGGCCCTGTCGGCCGCGTCCGGCGGTCTGGCGCTGGGCGGCCAGCACGCGGGCGCCCAGCAGCGGCGCGGCGCCCGCGTGGGCCGGAATCGCCGTGTTGGCAGGCCAGGCGGCATCACGCACAGCGGCCATCAGATCGGCGCTGGTGGAGCCGGTGGCCTCGACCACATCGACGGGCCAGCTTGCAGCCGGGCCGCTGGGCTGGATACGCTCGCGCGCAAGGCGCCACCGCGCAGAGGGTTCGGCAAGAGACATAAAAGACGGGCGATCAAGTTCGCGCTAAGAATGCGCGCATTGTACGAGCGAGGCTGCAAACACGGGCCTGGCGCTTGCTTCAAGCGACGTGAAGGCCTCACAGTGTGGGAGCCAGTGTGACAGCGTTTGGCGGCGCGTTGGCTACAATTCGACCGATGTCGGGCATCACCGCTTACGGAGAACCGTTTGATCACCTGCCGTACACCGCAGCTTGAAGTACGCGTTGTCGATGGACGCTCCGTCGCCTTTCTCTCTGGCGACTGGACCACGCTTGCCCTGGCCGAGCGCGCCGGCGTGCGCGGCGCGCGCCAGCAGATCCGCGCCGGTCTGGACAACGCCAACGCATGGTGTCTGACCGAAGTTGGCCGTATCGACCACTTTGGCGCGCAACTGCTCTGGCGCGCCTGGGGCAACCAGTGGCCCGAACACCTGGATGCCCGGCCGGACCAGCGCCGCATGCTCGATCGCGTTGCCAAGCTCGATCCCGGCGGCTGGAAACAGCGCCTCGCGCCGCGCATGAACCCGGTGGTGATCCTCGGCGAGGGCATGCTCGATTTTTTCGATCACGCCCGTGACGGCATCGCCATGGTCGGTCAGTTGGTGTTCGACTTCGGCAGGTTCATGCGTGCGCCGCATCGCGGGCCGTGGCGCGAGATCTCCGCCAACATCTACAGCACGGGCTACAAGGCGCTGGGCATCACGGCGCTGGTGGGCTTCCTGATCGGCATCGTGCTGAGCTATCTGTCGGCCAACCAGTTGCGCGTGTTTGGGGCCAGCATCTTCATCGTCAACATTTTGGGGATGGCCATCATCCGCGAGCTGGGGCCGGTGCTGGCGGCGATTCTGGTGGCCGGGCGTTCGGGGTCGGCCATCACTGCGCAGATCGGGGTGATGCGGGTGACCGAAGAGCTGGACGCGATGCGCGTGATGGGCATCTCCCACGGTTTCCGGTTGATCCTGCCCAAGGTGATCGCGCTGGCGATCGCCATGCCGCTGCTGGTGGCGTGGACGGATCTGCTCGCGCTGGCGGGCGGCATTCTGGCGGCCAAGTTCCAGCTCGATATCAGTCCGACGTATTTCATCACGTCGTTGCCCGATGCGGTGCCGGTGGCCAACCTGTGGCTGGGCATCGGCAAGGGCGTGGTGTTCGGCATGCTGATCGGGCTGGTCGCCTGCCACTTCGGCCTGCGCATCCAGCCCAACACCCAGAGCCTGGGCGAAGGCACGACGACCTCGGTGGTGGTTTCGATCACCATCGTCATCCTTGCGGATGCGGTGTTCGCCATCCTCTTCAAGGACGTCGGGATATGACGCGGCCCCGCCATCCCCATATCGAGCACGCCGCGGTGCCGCCGGAGGCTCTCACGCCCGCGCGCGAACGCGTGATCGAGGTGCGCAACGTCACCAAGCGGTACGGCAAGGTGACCGTGCTGGAGAGCATCGATCTGGACGTGTTTCGCGGCGAGGTGCTTTCCATCGTCGGCGGTTCGGGCAGCGGCAAGACGACGCTGCTGCGCCAGGTGGTGGGGCTGGAGAAACCCACCTCGGGCACGATCCACATCTTTGGCGAAGAGCTGACTTGCCAGGTGGGCAACGATCTGCAGTCGATGCGCAACCGCTGGGGCATGCAATTCCAGCACGGCGCGCTGTTCTCGGCGCTGTCCGTGATCGACAACGTGGCGTTGCCGATGCGCGAATTGCGCACCCTGCCCGACGCATTCATCCAACGCGTGGCAATGCTCAAGCTGCAGATGGTGGGGCTCAAATCCACCGATGCCGACAAGATGCCGTCGGACCTGTCGGGCGGCATGATCAAGCGCGTGGCGCTGGCACGGGCGTTGTCGCTGGAGCCGGAGTTGGTGTTTCTTGATGAGCCGACCGCCGGGCTGGACCCGCGCGCGTCCGACGATTACGTCGCACTCATCCGCGAGTTGCGTCAGGAACTGGGCCTGACCGTGGTGATGGTGACGCACGATCTCGACACCCTGGTGGCGCTGTCCGACCGCATTGCCGTGCTGGCGGACCGCAAGGTGCTGGCCGCCAAGCCGGTGGAGCAGATCATCCAGATCGACCATCCGTTCATCAAGGAATACTTCCTGGGTGAACGGGGCAAACGGGCCCTGATGGCGCTGGGCCCGCAGATGACGGAGGCGGTGGCCGCGGCCTCGCTTTCGATGCAGGAGGATTGATGGAAAACAAAGCCCACGCATTCCTGGCCGGGCTGTTTACGATCGGGCTGGCCATCTTCATCGGGCTGGCCGTCATGTGGTTCAACCGCGACCAGACCGTGCGCGTGCCCTACGAAGTGGTCACGCGTTCGACCGTCAACGGGCTGAACCCACAGGCTTCCGTGAAATACCGCGGCCTGGACGTCGGCAAGGTCGACAGCATCCGCTTTGACGACAAGGTGCCGGGGCAGATCGTGGTGCGCGTGCTGGTCGACAAGGATGCGCCCATCACCACCACCACGTATGGGCGCTTGGCGTACCAGGGCGTGACGGGTCTCGCCTATGTGCAACTCGACGACCGCGGTTTCGACAACAGCAAGCGTGTGCCCAGCCCGATGCGCCTGGCCACGTCGGACAAGGATCCCGCGCGCATCCGCATGGAAGCGGGCTTCCTGGATGAGCTGGATAAACGCGGCGACCAGATGCTCTCCAAGCTCGATCAGACCCTGAACTCGCTGTCGATCATGTTTGACGACGAGCACCGCCAGCAGATCACGACATCGCTGCAATCGTTCCAGAAGACGATGGATGCCTACAGCGCGCTCGCGCAGCAGGCTGAGCCCACAATGCGCCGCCTGCCGCAGATTGCCGACAACCTCGATTCCACGCTGGTGGCCACGCGCAAGCTCACGCAGTCGTTGGCTGACCCGCAGGGGCCGTTGATGACGACGCTTTCCGGCGCTGGGACCGATCTGACGGCGGCTACGCAGTCGATGCAATCCGCCGCCAATGTGCTGACCTACGAAACGCTGCCGCAGCTCAATGGCTTTGCACGTGAGGCGCGCCAGGCCGTGCGCGGCTTCGACCATGCCGTGACCGACTTCAACGCCCGGCCGCAGAGTGTGCTGTTTGGCCCAGCGCCCGGCGTCCCCGGCCCTGGTGAGACTGGCTTTGCCGCGCCGGCCGCCCGCGCTTCGGCCCAGCCCTGAGGAGATTCCATGTCGATGTTGTCTGCTGTGTTCCGCCGCACGCACGCGCTGTCCGGTCTGATGGTGCTGTCGCTCCTGGCCGCATGCTCCAGCGCGCCCGTGGCGCCCGCCGCCCAGTATGACTTTGGGCTCGCGCCGGCCGCCAGCGCTGGCGCGCGCCTGCCCACCGCCTTGCGCGTGGCTGATGTGGCCGGCCCCGGGTGGATGGACGGCAACGCCATCTACTACCGCCTCGCCTATGCGCAAAGCCAGCGCACCGACGCCTACGCCAACAGCCGCTGGGTGGAATCGCCCGTGAGCCTGTTCGACGCGCGTTTGCGCAACGCGGCGGCCGCGCGCGGCCATGTGATCGGCTATCCCACGCCCGATGTGCCGAGCCTGCGTGTCGAGCTGGTCGACTTCTCGCAGGTGTTCGACAGGCCCGAAGCCAGCCGGGGCGTGGTGCGCTTGCGGGCAACGGTATCCCGGGCGCGCGACGTGATCGACCAGCGCGTGGTGCAGGCCGACGTGCCCGCGCCCAGCCCCGACGCAGCGGGTGGGGTGACGGCGCTCACGCAGGCGTCCGACAAGGCCATCGGCGAGGTGCTCGACTGGGTGGCGGGCTTGCCGCTGGCGACGTCAACCCCGACCGTGCCCGCAACGTCCGGCGCTGGATTTAGTACGCGCCGGCGCTGATATCCCAACCTCTCAACCGGATGGAGGAACCATCCGTGATGAGCGGCATCGGACGCTATCATGGTCGGTTTCTTCCGGGCACGTCCGCTCCTCCTTCTAGATAGCTCCCTCCGGTGACGGACTTCCACTCGCAACCCGCTGCACCCACCCCGCATCGCCACTCGCCGCTTGCACGCGCCGGGCTGGGATGGTTCGTGCTGCTGGTCGTCTACGCAAGCCTGTATCCGTTTGCCGGCTGGACGGATACCGGCGTGTCGCCGTTTGCCTTCCTGAGCGCACCGCTGCCGCGCTACAACACCGGCTTCGACATGGTCACCAACGTGTGGGGCTACATGCCGCTTGGCATGCTGACGGTGCTGTCGCTGCATCCGCGCATCACCGGCTGGCGCGCGGTGTTGCTGTCGCTGCTGGCCGGGCTGCTGCTCTCGGGCGCCATGGAGGCGATCCAGACCTATCTGCCCACGCGCGTGTCCTCCAACGTCGATCTTGCGACGAATACGCTGGGCGCCCTGCTGGGCGGCATTGTCATGTTGCCGTTTGCAGCGCGGCTGATCGACCGGGGCGGGCTGCGCCGCCTGCGCCGCCGCTGGTTCGAGCCGCATGCGACCTTTGCGATCCTGCTGATGCTGGTGTGGCCGTTCGCACAGATTTTTCCGCAGGAATTCCTCTTCAGCATGGGCGGAGTGATCCGCAGCATCCTGCTCGATCCATCGCCGGATGCGTTTGTGGTCAACCTTCTCAACGGCTGGTTTCCGGAGCTGTTCGACTGGCAGGACAAACTGACGGCGCACCCGGAAGCGCTGCAGCGCCAGGAACTGCTGGAAGCGCTCATCACCGCTTGCAGCTGGATCGGCACGGGGCTGCTGGCCAGCGTGGCTATGCGCCGTGGTGCGCCCATGCTGCGCCTGCTGGCTGCGCTGCTGGCCGGTGCGCTCGTGGTGAAGGCGGGGGCGACGGAGCTGCAGTTTCCGCTGGGCGGCGCATGGGATTGGCTTTCATCCGGCGCGCGTTTCGGGCTGGTCGTCGGCTCGCTGATGCTGGTGCTGCTGGTGCGCCTGCCGCGCTGGCTGCGCGGTGCGCTTGCCATGACCCTGCTGGTCGCGCTGATCATCCTGTCCAACGTGCTGCCGCCGAGCCCGTATTCATGGGTATCGGCGCAGAGCTGGCGGCTGGGGCGCTTCGTCCATTTCAACAGCCTGTCGCAATGGATCGGCTGGTTGTGGCCGTTTCTCGGTCTCGGCTACCTCGCCTGGCGCGCCGAGCAGACCCAACTGCAGCGGCGCGCCGGACGTCAGGCGCGTTGAGCGCGCGCCGTGGCGGATGCGGTGGGTGGTGCCGCCACCCGGCGTACCGCAAGCAGTGCCGCCAGTGCCGCCAGGTACATCGCGGCCATGGCGACAAAACCTGCGCGCCACCCGAACAGGCCCGTCGACAACGCGGCCACGCCCAGGCCGATGAGCGCGCCGCCCTTGGCTGCGCTGCTGCACAACCCCAAGGCAAAACCTTGGCGATCTTCCGGGCTGGTTTCCGCCACGAGGCTGTTGAGCACCGGCAGGAGGCCGCCCAGGCACGCGCCCCAGGCCAGTCGCGCAGCGATGAATGCGACCTCCCCTTGTGCAACGCCTTGCCAGAGTGCAGTGAAGCCGCAGACGGCGGTCAACGCGCAGACGCGCCCCAGCGTGACGTGCACGGGCAGGCCCGCAAAACGCTTTGCCCACCAGCGCGCAGACAGCGCCAGTGTCGCGGCCGTGGCGCTGTAGGCCAGGCCTGCCAGCATCACCGATCCATGCAGCGTCTCGGTGATATACGGCGCGAGAAAGCCCTGCGGCATGATGCGCGCCGCCTGCACCGCCACCATGCCGAACAGCAAGCCGATCACCAGGCCACCCAACGGGGCATGCCGCGCGTGCAGCGTATCGGCAGTCCGCTTCGATGTGCTGCGCGGGGCCGGGTCGATGCGCGGCAAGCAGAACATCGCCAGCGGAAGGCACGCCAGGATCACCACCGCGCCCGCCGTGTTGGCCATCCGGAAGCCCATCCACGCGACAAGCCACGCGCCGACCGGTGGCGCCATGAAGCTGCCGCATGCCGTGACGGTTTGTAGATCGGCGAAGACGCGTCGGCGCATGTCGGGCGGCGCCACGCGCATGGCGTAGATCTGTGCGGCCGCCAGGAAGCCTGCCAGGCCCCCTTGCACCGTGCGCGCCAGCAGCACGCTGGCCGCCGAGTCTGCATAGACCGACCACAGCTGTGACGCCGCCAGCGCGACCAGCGCCCGCAGGATCATCGGCTTGGGCCCGACGCGGTCGGCCAGGCGGCCCCACCAGGGCGCGGTGACCAGCGTGGCGGCCATCGGCGCAAAGTACGCCGCGCTGGCCACCCACGCGAACGGCACACCGGGCAACGGCGTCAGTTCACGCAGAAACAACGGCCAGAACGGGCCTGTCATTTCCATCGCCCCCATCGAAAGGGCCTGGATGACGAGGAGCCAGCGGATGGCGCCACGCCAAGCGTCCACGGGCGCTCCCGGGCTCATGCTCGAGCCGCTGCGGCCAGCGGGTTGGACAGCGCGGCGTGCATGTCGTCAGACTGATCGCGCAGACGCATGCGGACAAAGGTCTTGAACGTCCATGGCGCTTCGAGCAGCGCGTGACGCTCGTGTGCCCACGTGTCGGCATCCATGACGGTGCGGCTCGCCTCGAACGCGGCCTGCATGGCGTCATGCCATTGGCGCAGTCCGTCCGTGCTGCCGTGGTCCGGAAACAGTGCCAGCGCCAGTTCACCGATATGACATAGCAGGAAGGCGTGGATCAGCTTCTTGCGCGGGACGTCCCGATCCGGATACGTGGTGTGGCCGGCTCGGAACGGCTCGATCGAGAAGCCCTGTGCCTGCAGCGTCGGCATCGCGATCTTCACGTCGCCAAAGTCACGCACCACCAGCCGCACTGGCATGCCGGCCTCGTTGATGACGACGAAGGTGTTCTGCTGATGAGCCTCCAGCGCAATGCCGTAGCGCAGATAGAGGCCGACGATGGCCGGCATCGCCACGCGAAGGTACGCCTCGAAAAAGCGCGTGGCCCGCTCCGCGCGTGTGCCATCGGCCTGGCGCGCCAGCACGGTGTCGAGCAGCATGGGCGCCGATGGGTGCGTCATGTCGGCGGTGAAGTCCGGCGTGAAGAGGGCGCCCACCGGCAGCAGCCGCTCGTTGCCGGCAATGCGCGTGGTGGGGTTGTCGCGCACGATCATCGACAGATGCCGGGCGCGGTCATCGTCGGTGCCGGCCACGTGGATGCCGTGGCGTTCCGGCACGATCGACAGGACGTTCGCCAATCCTGCGTCGTTCGCGAGGATGCGTTCCAGCAGGGCGCTCACGCGCGGCCCCATGACTGCCGATTTGGGCGACACGGTGCGTTCGACGCTGGTCAGCCGCATGCTGACCGGCAGCTTGAGCATCGGGCCGCCCGGCGCGTCGGTCGCGGCCACGGTGCGGAATGACATCGTTGGCCGGGCGGCAATGCTGATGTCCGGCAGGTGGATCAGTTCGCCTGCGGCAAATTCAGCGGCGAAGTTCTCGCCGAGTGTCGTGTCGCGCTGCCACGGGTGAACGGGCAGCGGCAGCCACGCTTCGGGCGCGAGCTGGCGTGCCAGCAAGGCTTTACGAAACGCCGCCATGGCGTGGGGAAAGGTCGCCGCGAACCAGCTGCCGTAAGGCGGCACGCCTTCCATCGTGGTGACCTGCAGGCGATGCGCCGCGACGGCCACCACGCCGATGGGCACCTGCGCCTCGAACTCCGGCGATAGCGCGATCACCTGCTCGGGCGCGAGTCCCAGCCGTGTCTTGTAGGCCGGATGCCACGGATGGCCGCCGGTGCCCCACTGCTCGGTACGGGCGAGCGCGTGCGCAGTGCCCTCGCCGCAGAGCAGCGCGAGCGCGTCTTGCGACGCCGCGGTGCGGTGCTCGGCGGCCAAACGCTCGCCCCAGGCGAGCCGATAGGCTTGGCACAGCGTGTCGTTGTCCTGGCTGTTGTCCAGTTCTGTCGCGAGCCGTGCAATGGCGGCCAGGCGAGGAGCTTCGGCGGCATCGCCAATATCCAGCATGAGCGTGAGCCAGTGGAGCAGGGCGGATGGGCGCTCAATGGGCGTTGGCGGGCGATCGTGTGCAAGGACGGCGACGTCGCCCGTCAATGTCCAGCTACCGAGTGCGCCCGGTCGTAAACCGGTGAAGCGCAGCAGCACGCGCTGCTGCCAGATCGGCAGCAACGTCACATCGGCGCGTGTATCGGCGATCAGTTGGTCTGCGTTGAGCAGCGCTTCACGAAACAGTGCCTGCAGCAGGCGCGACAACACCCGCCGTCGCGCCAGTTGCTGTGCCGCCGACCAATGCTCAGCCTGCACGCCGGCTTCGAGCAGCGCGGGAATGGATTCAAGGCGGAGGTTGCCGGCGGTTGCGATTGCGGCAGCGGATGCCGTTTGGGTTTGGGCGGCGGTATCAGATCGACGTTGCACGAGGGCTCCTACGGGACATGAGCGTGAGCAGGCGAGCGGGGGCTCGGCCCTGCAGCACAGGGGGTCCAGATGTAGGGGCCGCTTCAGAGGCAGGCGGGCATGCAGCGTTCCCGAGTGGAAGCTGCAAGAGAGGCTCGTTCTTCTAGGTATGCGCGCAGTGACCAGCCTGGTCCGCTGCGCCAAGGCGCCATTTGGTGCGCTGCAGTGTAGGTGAGAATCATTCGCACTTGCAACACTATTCCATCAATCTAGGCAGGTCGGGTGACGGAGCCGGCGCGTGCCGTCTTCACGTAACCGACATGAATCCTTTCTACCTTAGCGCGTGGTGAGTTGACGGCGCGCGCTGCACAGTCCGGCTCGCTGATGTCATCAGGAGGTCATCTGTGTCTGCCAACCCAAAGGCCAGCGCTATCCGTCGAGTGTCCACGGCTTCTGCGTGCGTCGCTGCGCTGTCTGCGCTCGTGCTGAGCGGTTGCGATGCCGCTGATCCGCATGTGCCGGCCGTGGTGCGCGCGCCGGCTTTTGCTCCGCCTGCGTCGCCGCCCCAGGCCGTTGCCTCGCACGACGGATTGGCGCCCCCTGTGATCCATACCGTCGACTGACTTCGTTGCTCGCGTTCAGTCGGGCACTGACCCGTGTTGTCCCCAACCCCCCCCCACCCCCAATAGACAGACATCAGGACGAGAACATGACCTCCAACAGTCGCCGTGGTTTTCTCCGTTCCGCCGCCCAGCTGGCTGCTGCATCCGCAGCCATGGGCGCGGTGCCCGAAGGCATTCGCCGGGCGCTGGCGATTCCCGCCCATAACGCGCACCGCAATATCGAGGACGTGCAGCACATCGTGATCCTCATGCAGGAGAACCGCTCGTTCGACCATTACTTCGGCACGCTCAAGGGCGTGCGCGGCTATGGCGATACGCGCACTGTCACGCTGCCGACCGGCAAGAGCGTGTGGCATCAGCCGATGGCCGGTGGCGTGGGCGAAGTCCTGCCGTTCCGCCCGAGCGCGCCGGATCTGGGCCTGCAGTTCCTGCAGGACTTGCCGCACGGCTGGAACGACACACACGCCGCCGTCAACGGTGGCCGCTATGACGGCTGGGTCCCGCACAAGGGCACCACGACGATGGCGTACCTCACGCGCCAGGACATTCCGTTCCACTACGCGTTGGCAGACGCCTTCACCATCTGCGACGCCTACCACTGCTCCACGCCCACGTCGACCGACCCGAACCGCTACTACATGTGGACGGGCTATGTCGGCAACGACAACGTCGGCGGCGGCCCTGTGATCGACAACGCAGAAGCCGGCTACGGCTGGTCGACCTATCCGGAAGTGCTCGAAGCCGCCGGCATTTCGTGGAAGATCTACCAGGACATCGGCACGGGCCTCGATGCGGCCGGCTCCTGGGGGTGGACGAGCGACGCCTACATCGGCAACTACGGCGACAACTCGCTGCTCTACTTCAAGCAATACCAGAATGCACAGCCCGGCAGCCCGCTATACGACAAGGCACGCACCGGCACCAACGCCTCGGCCGGCGACGGCTACTTCGACATCCTCAAGCGCGACGTGCAGAACGGCACGCTTGCGCAGGTGTCGTGGATTGCCGCGCCGGAAGCCTTTTCCGAGCACCCGAACTGGCCGGCCAACTACGGCGCCTGGTATATCGACCAGGTTTTGCAGATCCTGACCTCCAACCCCGAGGTGTGGAGCAAGACGGCGCTGTTCATCACCTACGACGAGAACGACGGCTTCTTCGACCACCTCGTGCCGCCGTTTGCATCGTCGGGCAGCAATGGGCTATCGACGGTCGACACCACGGGCGAGTACTTTCCGGGCAACAGCACGTACGGCGCCGGCAGTTATGGCTTGGGCCAGCGCGTGCCGATGCTGGTGGTATCGCCGTGGTCCAAGGGCGGCTTCGTGTGCTCGGAAACGTTCGACCACACGTCGATCATCCGTTTCATCGAGCAGCGCTTCAAGCGCACGCACAACGTGCGCTCGCCGAACATCTCGAAGTGGCGCCGCGCAGTGTGCGGTGATCTGACGTCCGCGTTCAACTTTGCTACGCCCAACGAGGTGGTGCCTGCATTGCCGAGCACCGCCGCCTACGTGCCGAAGGACAAGCTGCGCCACGCCAGCTACGTGCCGCTGCCGCCGCTGGTGCAGGCCGTGCCGAAGCAGGAAGCCGGTGTGCGCCCGTCGCGCGCCCTGCCGTACGAACTGTTCGTGCGCGGCCGCCAGGATGAATCGGCCGGCAAGTTCCAGCTGGAATTCGTGAACACCGGGGACGTGGGTGCCGCCTTCCTCGTCTACACCACCGGCAGCACGGACGCACCGCGCACCTACACGGTGGAGGCGGGCAAGCGCCTGTCGGACAAGCTGGCGGTGAACGCCGGCGGCGCGTACGACTTCACGGTGCACGGCCCGAACGGCTTCCTGCGCCGCTTTGTCGGCAAGCTCACGCTGACGGGCCTGCTGCGTCCGCATGGCCATGCGTTGGAAGTGAAGGAAGGCTACGACGTGGCCAACGGCAACCTGCAACTGCGCCTCATGAACCACGGCCGCGCCTCCACTGTCTTCACGATCAAGAGCGCCTATACGGGCGAAAGCGTGCAGCGCGAAGTGCGCGGCGGTGACGATGCGTCGGTGTACCTGGACCTGCGCAGCCAGCATGCCTGGTACGACCTGACCGTCACGGCTAGCACCGACGCCGGCTTCGAGCGTCGCCTGGCCGGCCACGTTGAGACCGGCCGCGCCAGTGCGTCTGATCCAGCGCTGAGCGCATAAGCGGTACCCAAGGAAAGACGGCCCGCCGGCGTGGTCTGCCGGCGGGCCGTTTTTTTTTCGACGCTCAGCCCGACGATCATCACGATCGCCAGCACGTCGGCAAATGGATAGCCCCAATGCTGCGTCATTGCGTGGTCTCCTTCGGTTCGATGTCGAGCAGGCCGGTGTCGGCCATACGCTGACGGCCAAACGCGGTGATGGCGTAGCGCAAGTGCACCTTGCTGGTGGCTTCGTCCAGTGTGTCTTCGGGCGTTCGCACCCGACCGCCGGCTTCCCGTCGTGACGATGTGATCCAGGGGCCGCAGCACCAATGTCGTTGCATCGACCAATTGTTGAGATTAAAAGAACAGTCTTTTCTTTTATGTGTCATTTATCTATCAGAGGCAACGATCTATTCTGATCTCAAGCGCAACGAACTGAGCGCAACCGAATATCCAGACACATCAGGAGCCCCATCATGAACACCCGTCTCGCAACCGCTTTCTCCCGTAACGCCCTGCTGGCCCTGGTGGCCACGGTTTCCGCTTCCGCCGCTCTGCTGGCCGCCCAGCCGGCCGCCGCTGCCGTGCAAGGCGGCGCCGATCCGTACACGCAAGGCGCTGTCGCCAAGGCTGACCCGTACACCCAGGGGGCTGCCGCCAAGTACGACGTCTATACCCAGGGCGCGGATCGCCAAGCCGATACCTACGGCTATCTGTCGTGGAAGAACGACCGCTTCGACCCGTACACCCAAGGTGCCGTCGGCAAGGCTGACCCATACACGGACGGGGCAATCGCCAAGGCCGATCCGTACACCGACGGCGCTACCGCCAAGTACGACGTCTACACGCAGGGTGCCGATCGCCAAGCCGACACCTACGGTTATCTGTCGTGGAACGGCGATGTCTCGTATCCGAAGGACGCCGCTTCGAACGCCTGATCGTTCGAGCCGTACCAAAGCAAAAGGGCCTTGGGTTCAACCCCAAGGCCCTTTTTGTTTGTGCAGTGTTTCTGCTTTGTGATCAGACCACGCCGGCTTCGTGCGCCTGCTGATCGGCGTGGTACGAGCTGCGCACCATGGCGCCCACGGCCGCGTGCGTGAAGCCCATCTCGTACGCCTTCTCTTCGAACATCTTGAAGGTGTCCGGGTGCACGTAGCGCAGCACCGGCAGATGGTGGCCCGACGGCGCCAGATACTGGCCGATGGTCAACATGTCGATATCGTGCTCGCGCATGTCGCGCATGACTTCCAGGATTTCCTCATCCGTCTCACCCAGGCCGACCATCAGGCCGGACTTGGTCGGCACGTTCGGGTTGCGGGCCTTGAAGTCCTTCAGCAGCTTGAGCGAGTGCGCGTAGTCCGCACCCGGGCGGGCCTGCTTATACAGGCGCGGCACCGTTTCGAGGTTGTGGTTCATCACGTCCGGCGGGCATTCCTGCAGGATGTCCAGCGCCTTCTCCAGGCGGCCACGGAAGTCCGGCACCAGCACTTCGATGCGTGTGGCCGGTGACAGGGCGCGCGTGCGCGAGATGCAATCGACGTAATGCTGGGCGCCGCCGTCACGCAGGTCGTCGCGGTCGACGCTGGTGATGACGACATAGTTGAGCTTGAGTTCGGCGATGGTCTTGGCCAGATTTTCCGGCTCGTTGACGTCGAGCGGGTCCGGGCGGCCATGCCCGACGTCGCAGAACGGGCAGCGGCGCGTGCACTTGTCGCCCATGATCATGAACGTGGCCGTGCCCTTGCCGAAGCACTCGCCGATGTTCGGGCAGCTCGCCTCTTCGCACACCGTCACGAGGTTGTTGGCGCGCAGGATGTCCTTGATCTCGTAGAAGCGCGAGTTGCCGGTGGCGGCACGTACGCGAATCCAATCCGGCTTCTTGAGCTTCTCGGCCGGCACGATCTTGATGGGGATGCGTGCGGTCTTGTCGAGCGACTTCTGCTTGGCCGTGGCGTCGTACGGTTTGTTCGACGGGGTGGCAGGGGTGGCGACATCGGTGGCGCCGGCGGCGGAATCGGTCATCGTGTTCTCCGCACGGGCTTGTGCCTCGTGCATTTCCGGGTGCTATGCAGTAGCAGCCTCGGCGGGGTGCGCTTGCGCGCGTTGCTGCAATTGGGCGACCAGCGCATCGGCCAGGTCGCGGGAAACGGGTCGCCAGTCGTTTGCATCGACTGCGCGTCCGGACGCATCACGGGCGCCGGCGGTCACCATATCAACGGTTTCCAGGCCGGCATAGCCACACGGGTTGATCTGCGTGAAAGGCGACAGGTCCATCGCCAGGTTCAGGCTCACGCCGTGGTAGCTGCAGCCGTTGCGGATCTTCAGCCCCAGCGCGGCGATCTTGGCGCCCGCATGTGGCCCGCTCGACAGGTAGATGCCGGGGGCGCCAGCCTTGCGTTCGGAGGCGACATTATACGTGGCGAGCGTCTCGATGACGGCTGCCTCGATGGCGTCGACCAGCGCCTTCACGAACAGCCCGCGGCGGCGCAAATCCAGCAAAAGGTAAGCGACGACTTGGCCGGGGCCGTGGTAAGTGATCTGCCCGCCACGGTCGACCTTCACCAAGGGGATGTTGCCGGGAGCCAACAGATGCGCCGGATCGCCCGCCAGGCCGAGCGTGAACACCGGCGGGTGTTCGACCAGCCAGATCGTGTCGGGGGTATCGGGGCCGCCGGGTTTGTTGCGGTTGGCGGTGAATGTCTGCATTTCGTCGAAGCAGGCGGCGTAGTCCTGCAGGCCGCGTTCGACGATGTCAATCGGAATCATGCTCGCGAGTGTAGCGCAGGGCTGTCGATGGCGCCCTGCGGCTTTGCCCGCTTCGCTTGCAGGGTCGGGCCAAAAAAGATGCCGGCGCGATGGGAGGCATCGGCGCCGGCATCGGCTTTTGCGGCCGATGCCGCAAAAGGAGGCTTGAAACAGGTTGCGGGCTCAGGCGGCCACGACGGGCGTATCGGCGTGCTCGTTCCAGCCCAGCGCCGCGAGCGTATGGCGCCAGCCGTTCGTGACGTGCCACGGCTGGCGCGGCATATGGCCGTCGGTGGCTTCCACGGCCAATGCGACCGGGCCAAGGGCTTTCGGGTCCACCGAGACGACGATTTCTTCGCCGCGCTTCACGGCAACGCTGCCGCCCGCGTGCAGCCATTCGTCGCCGGCTTTGTTCTCGTGCGTGATCCACACGTCGCGCCCGTAGGCTTCTTCGACGCGCAGATTCTGGTTGGCCGGCATGCGCAATGCCACCACTTCGCCGGGCTGCAGAGTGAATACAATTTTTGTTAGTACAGCTTTCATGATCGGCTCCTTCACGGCAGTGGGATGGGCCTCGCCGTTGAAGGAAGTCTAGGCGCTTGGTTGCCTTGTACCAAACGATATATATTGGTGTTCTTGATAGTGCTGCTCACATAAGGCGCTACGAAAATCCGGAGGGAACAATGACGGAAATCCGCGAACCGATGCGTTTGCCTTCACTTGGCGCGCTGCGGGTATTCGAGGCGGCAGCCCGCTATGAGAGTTTTTCGCGTGCGGCAACGGAGTTGTTTGTGACGCACGGCGCGGTCAGCCATCAGATGCGCACACTGGAAGAGGAACTGGGCGTGCCGCTGTTCGAGCGGCGCGGCAAGCGGGTTGTACTCACGCATGCGGGCCGCACCTATGCCGACCGGGTGCGCGAGGCGCTCGACCAGATCGCCCAGGCCACGCACCAACTGCGCGCCGGCAATCGCGACAACCGCCTGGCCATCAGCACGATGCCGTCGTTTGCGGCACGCTGGCTGACGCCGCATATCGGCACCTTCATCGAGCGCCATCCCGAGTTGGAGGTGGAGCTGTTCTCCAGCCCCGCGCTGGTCGACTTCGCGCGTGAAGAGATGGACGTGGCGCTGCGCATGGGATCGGGCAACTATCCGGGTCTGTACGTGGAAAAGCTGCTCGACGACGTGTTCTTCCCGATCTGCAGTCCGTCGTTCAATGGCGGGCGCCTGCCGCGCACGGTGGCCGAGATGGCCACCATGACCCTGCTGCGCAGCGAGGGCGAGGACTGGGCGCCGTGGTTTGAGGCGGCGGGCATGCCGGGGTTTGTGGAGCCGCGCGGCGGGTTGATGTTCCAGGATTCGTCACTGCTGTTGCAGGCGGCGGCAGCGGGGCAGGGTATTGCGCTGATCCGCCCGACGCTGGCCTTCAACGACCTCCTGACAGGTCGCGTGGTGCGCCTGTTCGAGACGACGATCCCGTGCCCGTGGAACTACTACTTCGTGTGCCCGCATAGCGCGCTGCAAACGCCGAAGATGCAGGCGTTCCGCACCTGGCTGCTGCCGGAGATAGCTGCGTTCAAGCTCAAGCTGGCAGGGCTGATGAACGACAACGCGGTCTGCCTGGGGCACGTGTCCAAGGGCTGAGTCCCGGACATCGACAGAACTTGCCCACACAGCAAAATGCCCCGGCATGACCGGGGCATTGGCGTTCTGCTTGCAGGCGCAGAGGTGCGTTACAGCACGATTTTCACCATCGGATGGTTTGTCAGCGCCTGGTAAAGCGCGTCGAGCTGTTCGCGGCTTGTCGCACGCACGATCACCGTCAGGCCCAGGTAGTTGCCGCCGGAAGAGGGGCGTTTTTCCAGGCGCCCTTCGTGGAACTCCGGATCGTGCAGGCGGACCACCTCGACAATGGTCGCGGCAAAATCGTCATGCATCGGCCCCATCACCTTGATGGGGAAATCGCTCGGGTACTCAATGAGCGACTGTTCGGGCGGAATGTGGCCCGGCGGGGGAGTGTGAGAGGAGGTCATGTCGAAGCAAATGGGGGCGATTACTTCTTTTTAAACCACAGCTTGACCGCGTCGATCGTGCGGCCGACGAAGCCGGCTTCCGGCACCGCTTCGAGCGCCACCACCGGGAACTCCGACACCACGGTCGAACCGTCCATCACCTTGACCGTACCCAGTTGCTGGCCTTGCGCGATCGGGGCGATCAGCGGGTCCTTGCGTTCAAGCACAGGCTTCAGGCGCGCGCCTGCGCCCTTGGGCACGGTGATCCACTTGTCTTCCTGCACGCCCAGCTTCACGCTCTTGGCCTGGCCCTTGTACACGTCAGGCGTCTGCAGCGCTTCCTTGGCCTGGTACAGGCGCACCGTATCGAAGAACTGATAGCCGTAGTTCAGGACTTTCAGGCTTTCTTGCGTGCGGATAGCGTCGCTCTTTGTGCCGATGATGACCGACAGCAGGCGACGGTTCGCGCCCGGCACATCCGGCAGCGGACGGTTGGCCGATGTGACGAGGCAGTAGCCGGCCGACTTGGTGTGGCCCGTCTTGCCGCCGTCGACGGTCGGGTCAAGCCACAGCAGGCGGTTGCGGTTGGGCTGCTTGATGTTGTTATAGGTGAAATCCTTCTGCGAGTAGAACTTGTAGTCCTGCGGGAAATCCTTGATGAGCGCCGAAGTCAGGATCGAAAGATCGCGTGCGGTCGAGTAGTGATTCGGATCTGGCAGCCCCGCGGCATTCGCGAAATGCGTGTTCTTCATGCCCAGGCGTTCGGCTTCGCGGTTCATCAGCATCACGAAGTTCGTCTCCGTGCCGGCCACGGCTTCGGCCAGCACCAGGGCTGCATCGTTGCCCGACTGGATGATCAGGCCTTGCGTCATCTCGCGCACCGAGGCGGGCTTGCCGGCTTGCAGGAACATGCGCGATTCGTCGGTCTTGACGGAGCGCACGGTCTCGGAGGGCGTGATCATCTGGTCGTACTTGAGCTTGCCGTCGCGTACGGCCTCGAAGACCAGGTAGGCCGTCATCAGCTTGGTGAGCGAGGCGGGCTCGATGCGTTCGTCCATGTTTGCGCCGCCAAGCACCTGGCCGCTCGTCACGTCGGTCAGCATCCAGGAGCGGGCCGCGACTTGCGGGGCGGGCACCGGCTGCGCCATGGCGGGCAGCGCAGTGACCAGCACGGCGGCCGTCACAGCGGTTGCAGCGGCGGAATGGAAGGTGATGGGCGTGAAATGGGCGAAGCGGGTCTGCATGTCGGGTCCTGCGGTCTGCTTGGAGTTCAATGACGCCGCCTGCCAGAAAAAAGGGGGGAGGCGCGGCGTCCGGAAAATCAACGGGTGAGTGTTACGGCTGTGGCGCCCAGGCGCCGGTAATGAGCTGCCTGATCAGGTGCAGCTTCCGGTGGAAGAAATGATCGGCGCCCGGGATGACGATCACGGGCAGCTCCTGCGGCCGTGCCCAGTTGAGCACGTCGATGAGCGGCACGGTGTCATCCTGTTCGCCGTGGATGATGATGGTGTCGGCCGGTACCGGCGCGACATCCCAGCGCGAGGTGGCGGTGCCGACCAGCGCCAGGCGCTCGGCGGGCGTGCCGGCTTCGGTCAGGCGGCGCGCCACCTGCGACACGACAAAGCTGCCGAACGAGAACCCGCCCAGCGCCAGCGGCAGCGTGGCCACGTCGGCGGACCATTCGACCTGCGTACGCATCCAGTCGAGCACGGCCAGCATGTCGTCCTGCTCGCCGATGCCGTTGTCGTGCGTGCCTTCGGTCTTGCCTACGCCGCGAAAGTTCAGGCGCACCGTCACATAGCCCAGGCCGACGAAGGTGCGTGCCAACGTCTGCGCGACCTTGTTGTCCTTGGTGCCGCCGAACAGCGGATGCGGATGGCCGATCAGCGCCAGGCCGCGCGGGGCGCTGTCCGGCTGGTCGATCGACAGGTCGATCTGCCCGACGGGGCCGGGAATCAGGCGTTCTTCGGTATGAACGTTCATGGAAAAGCAGATGCAGTAAAGCGCTGGCTCACGCGTTGGCGGGGCGGTCGATCATCAGCCGTTCGACCGGTTTGCCTTCAATCAGATGGCCCTGGATGATCTCGTCGATGTCTTCCTTGTCGACAAAGGTGTACCAGACGGCCTCGGGGTAGACCACCATGACCGGACCGAGTTCGCAGCGGTCCAGGCAGCCTGCCTTGTTGATGCGCACGCGGCCTTCGCCGTTGATGCCCAGTTCCTTGCAGCGCTTCTTGGCGTATTCCTGCATGGCCTTGGCGCCAAAATCGGCACAGCAGCGCGAGCCGTCCTCGCGTTCGTTCAGGCAGAAGAAAACGTGGTGCTGGTAGTGGCTGCTCATGGGCTGACCGAGAGGGCTGGGAGGGCTGCGTGACGGCATGCGCGGCAGGACGCGAATGGCTTCCTGGCGTCGCACGCACCTGTGGATTTGCGTAACGAGCCGGCATTATACGGCCCGGATGTCCCCCTTCCCCCAGGATGCGGGCGCGACACCACGGCAGCGCTGCTGCGTCGCAACACGTTTTCCGGATGTCTGGACACCTCGCGTGCGCGGATTCCGGGATTGACGACGGCTGGAGCGGGTGCCATCGTAGTCACACCAAGCTGGTACAAGGGCTGGCGGGCCGCCAGTGCTGGAAATTAACGTTGGCATAGCCCTTGCGATAAAGAGCGACCTGCTGCGGGAAGCGCCGGCAACATCAGCGTATCGAGGCAGGAGAGAGACCACACCAGGGCGGGTCGGACCGGGCGAGCAGTCGAGCGCACGGCCGGTCTGTGACACTCGAGGAAGACATGAAAAAACCGTTCTACAAAATCCTGTACGTGCAGGTGCTGGCGGCCATCGTCATTGGCGTTCTGCTGGGCCATTACTCGCCCGAACTCGCCGTGAAGATGAAGCCGCTGGGCGATGGCTTCATCCAACTGATCAAGATGGTGATCGGGCCGATCATCTTCTGTACCGTCGTCTCCGGCATTGCCGGCATGCGCGACATGAAGAAGGTGGGCCGCGTGGGCGGCAAGGCGCTGATCTACTTTGAAGTTGTCTCGACCTTCGCGCTGGTGATTGGCCTGGCCGCGGGCCACATCTTCAACCCGGGCGCGGGCTTCAACGTTGATGTGAACACCATCGACGCCAAGGCCGTTGCCCAGTACGCTGCCAAGGCGCACTCGGCCAGCACGGTCGACTTCCTGCTCAACATCATCCCGAGCACGGTGGTCGACGCGTTTGCCAAGGGCGACATCCTGCAGATCCTGCTGATCGCGCTGCTGTTTGGCGGTGCGCTCTCCGCCATGGGCGACCGCGCGCAGATGGTGACGGACTTCATCGACCAGATCTCGCACGTGTTCTTCCGCATCGTGCACGTCATCACGCGCGTGGCCCCGCTCGGCGCGTTTGGCGCGATGGCCTTCACCATCGGCAAGTACGGCGTGATCTCCCTGGTGCCGCTGCTCAAGCTCGTCGGTACGTTCTACCTGACGGCCATCATCTTCGTGGTGGTGGTGCTGGGCATCATTGCCAAGCTGACGGGTTTCAACATCTTCCGCTTTGTCGCGTACATCAAGGAAGAGCTGCTGATCGTGCTGGGTACCAGCTCGTCGGAATCGGCGCTGCCGCACCTGATGGAAAAGATGGAGAAGCTGGGTTGCTCGAAATCGGTGGTGGGCCTGGTGGTTCCGACCGGTTACTCGTTCAACCTGGACGGCACCAACATCTACATGACGATGGCGGTGATCTTCATCTCGCAGGCGCTGAACATCGAGCTGACCTGGACGCAGCAATTGACCATCCTGGCCGTCGCCATGCTGACGTCGAAGGGTGCATCGGGCATCACCGGTGCGGGCTTCATCACGCTGGCGGCAACGCTGGCCGTGGTGCCGGACATTCCGGTGGCAGGCATGGTGCTGATTCTCGGTATCGACCGCTTCATGAGCGAATGCCGTGCCCTGACCAACATCACCGGCAATGGCGTGGCCTGCGTGGTGATCTCGGCCTGGGAACGTGAACTGGATCGCACCAAGCTGACGCGCGTGCTCTCGGGCGACCGTAGCGATGAGGGCGTGCCGGTCACCCCGGCAGTTTGAGCGATCGATTCTGCTGGCGCCTGCGGGCGCCAGCGCTTGAAAGCGCTAAGCGTATGATTGCGGGGCCAGTCCTTCCAGACGGCCCCGCTTCTTTTTTGGGATGCACCTCGTGAAGCACCTCGGCGACATGCCGACCGCAGGCACGGCGTTGGAAGGCACGGCAACACCCTCTGCCGCCGACCTCCAGCCGATGTCCGATCCCGATTTCTCCTTGACCAGTGCCTCCGGCTCGCGACGCGGGTTCTGGTGGCTGGTGGCGCTCGGGCTCGTGGTGGTGATGGCCATGGTGTGTGCGACCACCTTCGTGGTGGCGTGGAACCGGGGCCTCACGCAGGCCCAGCAGGCCGCCGGAGGGCGGGTCGATCGCTATGCCGCCAACCTCAAGAGCACGCTCGACCGCTACGAATACCTGCCAGCGCTGGTGGCGCTGCATCCGTTCATCCACGATCTGCTCGCCAATCCGACGCCTGGCAACGTCGACCGCGCAAACCGCTATCTGCGGGAAGTCAATGATCGGGCGCACGCCACCGCCACCTATGTGATTGCCCCGAGCGGCAAGGCGCTGGCCGCATCCAACTACAACCAGCCCGACAGCTTCGTCGGTGCCGAATATCTGTTCCGGCCATATTTCCAGCAGGCAGCGGAAGGCCACGTGGGGCGCTTTTACGGCATTGGTATCACGCGCGAAGAGCCGGGCTATTACATCTCGCAGCCGGTCATGCAGGACGGCCGCGTGATCGGCGTGACGGTCGTCAAGCTCAACCTCGAATGGTTCGGTCGCGCCAGCCACGATGCGTCGGAACCCGTGATGGTGGCCGACGAAAACGGCGTGATCTTCCTGTCGTCCGTGCCGGGGTGGCAGTACCGCACGGTGGAGCCGCTCACGCCCAGGCTGCAGGCGCAGTTGGAGGCGACGCGCCAGTATTACCGCAAGCAGATCACGCCACTGCCGCTGCAGCCCGAGACGCCGGCCTTCCTGCGATTGACCGGACGATTGCCGGAGGGGGCCGAACTGATCCGCGTTGGCGAGCGCACAAACGCCACGCGCTACCTGCAGGTTTCACGTGACCTGGTCGAGCCCGACTGGACGCTGATGTACCTCACGCCGGTGGATCCGGTGATGAGCGCCGCGCGTAGCGCCACCGTGGCGGCGGCATTTGCCTTTGCGTTTGCGTGCCTGCTGCTCTTCTACTGGCGCCAGCGCCGCCTGCGCATGATGGAGATGCTGCGTAGCCGCCGCCTGCTCGAAGCCGCGTATGACCAGCTCGAACGTCGCGTCGAAGACCGCACGGCCGACCTGATGGCCACCAACGAACAACTGCAGCACGAAATCGTCGACCGCACGCGCGCCGAGGCCGAACTGCGCGCCACGCAGGACGAGCTCGTGCAGGCCAGCAAGCTCGCCGCGCTGGGCCAGATGGCCGCCGGCATCACGCACGAACTCAACCAGCCGCTGGCCGCGCTGCGCACCTTTTCCGACAACACGCGCATCTTGCTCGAACGCGGCCAGCACGGCGCCGCCACAGACAATCTGCAGGCGATTGCCGACCTGACCGAGCGCATGGGCAAGATCACTGCGCAACTCAAGCTGTTCGCGGGCCGCTCGCGGCGCAAGGTGGTGGATGTGCAGGTGCGCGTGGCGCTCGACCATACGCTCGCGCTGCTGCGCCCGCGCCTGGGCGACGTGCGGCTCGAACTGCATTGGCGCATCCCCGAGGCAGAGGCCATCGTTCGCGCGGATGAGCTGAAGCTGGAGCAAGTGCTGATCAATCTGGTCGGCAACGCGCTTGATGCGATCCATGCCAATGAACCCGCACGCGCCGGACGCATCGACATCCATATCGGCCCCGCCGAGGGGGCCCCGTCGCAATCGAATCAACTGAACATCGCCGTGCGCGACAACGGCCCCGGCATTGCGCCCGACGCCATGCCGCACCTGTTCGAGCCGTTCTTCACCACCAAGGAGATTGGCCAGGGGCTGGGTCTTGGCCTGGCGATCTCCACCAGCATCGCGCGCGACTTTGGTGGCTCGCTGTCGGCCGTGAACATGCCGGGCGGAGGAGCGCAATTTACGCTGACATTGGTACGCGCCGAGGTCACCTCCGCGGCGCCCACCTGATCCGTTTTCTACACAGACACGAACCATGTCCGAAGGCTTGAACGTTCTCTTCATCGAAGACGACCCGCCTGTGCGCCAGGCCACCGCGCAGAGCCTGGAACTGGCCGGCTTCAACGTGCAGGCGTTCGGCAGCGCCGAAGAAGCCGTTGGCAAGATCGACGCGAACTTTCCCGGCGTGGTCGTGAGCGACCTGCGCTTGCCCGGCGCAAGTGGCCTGGATGTGCTCGCGCATTGCCAGTCGTTCGGCACGGGGATCCCCGTGGTGCTCGTCACCGGCCACGGCGACATCACCATGGCCGTGCAGGCGATGCGCGAAGGCGCGTTCGACTTCATCGAGAAGCCATTTCCCGCCGAACGCCTGACCGAAACCGTACGCCGCGCCGTCGAGCGCCGTGCGCTGGAGCTGGAAAACCGTGCGCTGCGCCGTGAACTGGCCGGGCCGGCGGCAGGCACGCGCATCATCGGGCGCTCGCCTGCGATGGGGGCCGTGCGCGCGCTGATCGAAAACGTCGCGACCACCGATGCGCCGGTGCTCATCAACGGGGAAACCGGCACGGGCAAGGAGCTGGTCGCGCGCAGT
This sequence comes from Ralstonia psammae, assembly GCF_958405935.1. Classification (NCBI taxonomy): domain Bacteria; kingdom Pseudomonadati; phylum Pseudomonadota; class Betaproteobacteria; order Burkholderiales; family Burkholderiaceae; genus Ralstonia; species Ralstonia psammae. The sequence goes on along the minus strand of NZ_CATZBU010000001.1, from coordinate 498,627 downwards.
TTGCACATGCTCTCGCCGCGCCACGACAAATCGTTCATCGCGCTGAACTGCGGTGCCGTGCCCGAACAGATTTTCGAGAGCGAGATGTTCGGCCACGAAGCGGGCGCGTTCACCGGCGCGGGCAAGCGGCGCATCGGCAAGCTCGAGCATGCTTCGGGCGGCACGCTGTTCCTTGACGAGATCGAGAGCATGCCGATCGCGCTGCAGGTCAAGCTGCTGCGTGTGCTGCAGGAGGGCGCGCTGGAGCGGCTGGGCTCGAACGCTTCGGTGCGTATCGACGTGCGCATTGTTGCGGCCGCCAAGGGCGATATGGAAGCGCTGATTGAGGCGGGCGGTTTCCGGCGCGATCTGTACTACCGCCTGAACGTTGTCGCCATCGACCTGCCGCCGCTGCGTGAACGCCGCGAAGACATCATCCCGCTGTTCGAACACTTCCTGCTTGAAGCCGCCGTGCGCTATCAGCGCCCGCTGCCGATGCTGGCCGAACGCCAGCGCCACGAGCTGATGCAATCGAACTGGCCCGGCAACGTGCGCGAGCTGCGTAATGCGGCCGATCGTCTTGTGCTTGGCGTCGGCCGCACGCCGGTCGTGCCGGATGCGTCGGAAGACGGCATGCCGCTCAAGGAGCGCGTCGAACGCTACGAGCGCACGGTGATTGCCGAAACACTGGCGCGCACGGGCGGCTCGGTCCACCAGGCGGCGGACATTCTGCAGGTCGGCCGGGCGACGCTGTATGACAAGATCAAGCGTTACGGCCTCTGACGTAGCACGTCTGCAGGCAACAGCGCCCGGCATTCCACCGGGCGTTTTTTTCGCTCAGCCGAGGATGGGATGCGCATCCGCCACGGGATATCCACGATCGTCTGTCGGAATCCGCTGTGTCTGAAAAGCGATCAGCAGCGCCTGGAACTTGCCGTCGATTTCCACGATGACCGCACCGTCCTGCCGTGTGCCGTTCTCGCGCGAATGGTCCTTCGCACCTTGCGTACGCACAACCGGGTTGCCCTGGTTCATGTGCGTTTCGTGCAGGCCGCTGTGCTGCGGCTCGAACAGGAAGCCGAATCCGTAGACCGTCACATCGGTGCGCGGCGGCCAGCCTTTGCGGTCGTCGTCGCCGGAACTGCCGTGGTAGACGTAGTCGATCGGCGTGGCGGTGCGGTCGAGGTTGAGCATGTCGTCAACGAGCGCGTTGATGTCGTTGCGTTCGGTCTCGGTATCCAGCGCGATCGGCCGCATGTTCGGGAAGTCGACCAGCCCCGCGTCGCGCACGTAGTCCAGACGCGGGAAACCGCTCTCGTGCAGGCCCGGTGCCAGCGCGGCCAGATCGGTGGTGATCGGCAACTGCAGATCGGTCGTCCACTGATACAGCACGTGATAACCGGCGGCACCCGCGCCCGGCATGCTCGAGTCGGATTTCACGTTGGCGAGCACCACGAACTCCGCGCCATCCGGCGCTTCCACCACGATCGCGTAATGCGGATTGCCGTTGTAGCCCTCCAGATAAGGCACGCCGAATTTCAGCTTGCCCTTGAACATGCAGTAGTGATTAGCCATGCGCACTCCATCGCTCCAGCCATTGACGGACTGCCATTGCAACAGGCCCGCATGAACCTAGTGTGGAACCTGTGTCGCCCGGAAACAAAAACGCCCGGCATCGACCGGGCGTTTCGCTTGAATTGGGGCGCGCCGACTACTTAGGCCTGCTTGCCCAGCGTCTGCTTGAGCAACGCGTCGAACGACGACCATTCCGGTTCGCCCACGTAGCGCTTGAGGATGCGGCCGTCGCGGTCGACCAGGAAGGTGGTGGGCGTGAGCTGCACGTCGCCGAAGGCCTTTGCGGCGGAGCCGTCGGCGTCCATTGCCACCTTGAAGGGCAACTGGCGCGTCTGGCTGAAGTTCATCACGTACATCGGCGCGTCGTAGCTCATCGCCACGGCCACGTACTCCAGACCTTCGCCTTTGTACTTGTTGTACGTCTGGACCATGTTGGGCATTTCCTTGATGCAGGTGGCGCAGCTCGTGGCCCAGAAGTTGACGAGATAGACCTTGCCCTTCAGGTCCTGCGTCGAGAGCTTTTGCCCATTCAGCAGTGTGAAGGTGGCCGCGGGGACCTGCTGCGACGGCGAGAACGCACGCCAGCCGAACCAGCCGGCCACAGCCAGCACCAGCACGATCACGGGCAGCAGCCAGCGGCGACCGCCGGACGTGGCGGCGGCAGATGCTGGGGCTGCGGAGGAAGTCAGGGTCGAGGCCATGTCGGCAACGGGTCCGGTCGTGGGAATCAAACGCCTATTGTAGGCCCGCCGTGCCAGCGCCGCATGTCGGCCGCGACAATCCGTCCACGGAGCGCCCTGTGCGTCACTTTCCGCTGGCGAGGGCGGCTTCATACAAGGCCAGGTCGGCCGTCGAGAAGCAGCAAAAAGTGATCACGTCCAGACCGGCGCCATGCTCTCGCGCGGCACGTATGGCAATCGGTGCGGCCAACTGCGGCGGGAAGCCGTACACGCCGGTGCTGATGCACGGAAATGCGATGCTGCGTACGTCGTGCTTGCCCGCCAGTGCCAAGCTGTTGCGGTAGCACGCGGCCAGCAACGCCGCCTCGTCCTGCCGGCCGCCGCGCCAGATCGGCCCGACGGTGTGGATGACGTAGCGGGCACGCAGGTCAAAGCCCGGCGTGAGCTTGGCTTCGCCGGTGCGGCAGCCATGGAGTGCACGGCACGCCTCGAGCAGTTCTGGCCCGGCGGCACGGTGGATGGCGCCGTCCACGCCGCCGCCACCAAGCAACGAGCTGTTTGCCGCGTTGACGATGGCATCGCAGTCGAGCGTCGTGATGTCGGCACGCAGGGCACGGAGGGTAACGGGCGGGGTTGGCATGGCGCGGTCCTTGTCGAGCGGAGGGCGGGCCTCTGTGTCCGATAATAGGCGGCTCAGAAACGGATCGAAAAACGACGGGAGGCGACGTGACAGTCACAGCAACGGCAGGCTGGCGGGTAGGGTTAGGCACGGTGGCGTGTGCGCTGCTGATGGCCTGCTCGCCCAAGTACGACTGGCGCACGGTCCATTCCAACGAGGGCGCCTACGCCGTGGATTACCCCGCCAAGCCCACCGCAGAAGCGCGTCCCATCGCCATCAACGGCCGGCGCATGCCGATGACGATGCAGGCCGCCAGCGTCGACGGCACGCTGTTCGCCATCGGTGTGGTGGAACTGCCCGCGGACGATCCGGTCTGGCGTCAGCGCGCGGTGGAGGCGCTGCGCAATGGGTTGTCCGCCAACTTGAAGGGCAGCGTGACCGAGCGCGACATCGCCGTGCAGACCGCCGCCCAGCCGCCTTTGTCATTACCGGCGGTGGAATTGATTGCCCAGGGTGCCGGCGGAGACGATCCCGCGCCGCGCCGGCTGACCGCCCGCGTGGTCGCCACGGGCAAGCGCGCCTACCAGGCCGTTGTGCTGGAATCGGGCGATGCCGCACGCGATGCGCGCCAGCAGGAGCAGGTCGACCAGTTCCTCGCCAGCTTCCACCCGTACTAGGCCCAAGCAGGCCCGAGCGCACTGGCCGCTGCCGGTGCACAATCGTCGTATTCCGCATTTCCGCAACACAACTCACCACATCACGGGGAACCATCATGACGTTGCAAGTCTGGCTAGCCTTCTTTCTGGCGGCCTGGGTGATCGCTATTTCGCCGGGGTCGGGCGCCATCCTGTGCATGAGCCACGGCCTGACGCATGGTGTGCGCCGCACGTCGGTCACGATTGCAGGGCTGGAGCTGGGCATTGTCGTGATCCTGTTCATTGCCGGTGCGGGGCTGGGCGCGCTGCTGATTGCATCGGAGCACGCCTTCACGGCCATCAAGATCATCGGTGCGATGTATCTGATCTATCTGGGCATCGTGCAATGGCGCACGCCCATCCAGATCGCCAAGCCGGCTGAGGGCGAGCCCGTTAGGGTGTCGGGCAGTGGTGCGCGCCGCCGCTTCCTGGTTGGGTTGCTGACCAACCTGACGAACCCGAAGGGCATCCTGTTCATGGTGGCCGTGCTACCGCAGTTCATCGATCCGGCCAAGCCACTGCTTTCGCAGCTCGGCATCCTGGCGGCGACGATGGTGTTCGTCGACTTGATCGTCATGCACGGTTATGCGCTGCTGGCCTCGCGGGCGCAGCGCCTGTTCCGCAATCCGCGCGCACTGCGTTGGCAGAGCCGCTTCTTCGGCGGCATGCTGATGAGCATCGGCGCGGCCCTGTTCTTCGTGAAGCGGCAGACTGCCTGAGCTTCAGCGCGCTCAGCAGGGCTGCTCGCCAAGTGGATTGAAGGCGCAGGGCGTGGAAGAGGACTAATCTGCCTTCACCCCACGCCGATACTGAATTGCCTCGCCCACATGCACCGCGTCGATCTGTTCGTCGCCCGCCAGGTCGGCGATCGTGCGGGCGAGCTTGAGCACGCGAGCATAAGCGCGGGCGGACCACGAAAAACGCGTCATCGCGTGGCGCAGCAGGCCATCGGCTGCATCGGTGCGGCTGCAATGCAGATCGATTTCATGACCGCCCAGCAAGGCGTTGCGTTTGCCTTGCCGTGCGAGTTGTCGCGCGTGCGCGGCAGAGACACGCTCGGCCACGTTGAGCGTCGGTTCGCCCGGCGGCCCGTCGAGCAGCTCTTCTTGTGAAGGCGTCGGCACTTCGATCTGCACGTCGATGCGATCGAGCAGCGGTCCGGAAATGCGCGCCTGGTAACGCTCCACCTGATCCGGTGTGCAGCGGCACGCCCGCAACGGATGTCCGCGATAGCCGCATGGACACGGGTTCATTGCGGCAATCAGCTGGAAGCTGGCAGGGAAGTCTGTCTGATGCGCGGCGCGTGAGATCGTGATGTGGCCAGTCTCCAGTGGCTCACGCAGGACTTCGAGCACGCGGCGCTCGAACTCTGGAAGTTCGTCAAGGAAGAGCACCCCCTGATGCGCCAGCGAGATTTCGCCGGGCCTTGGCGTGTTGCCCCCGCCCACCATCGCCACAGCAGATGCCGTGTGGTGTGGCGAACGGAACGGCCGCACCTTCCAGCGCCGTGCGTCGAAGCCGCGCGTGGTCAGGCTCATCACGGCGGCGGCGGAGAGTGCTTCGTCATCGCTCATGTCCGGCAGCAAGCCGGGAAAGCGTTGCGCGAGCATCGACTTGCCGGTGCCGGGCGGCCCGATCATCAGCATTGAATGCCCGCCGGCGGCGGCCACTTCCAGCGCGCGCCGCGCTTGCGGCTGCCCACGCACGTCAGCCAAGTCGGGATAGCGGATATCGGCATCGACCGGCGCAGGCAGCGCAGGCGCAAGCTTGCGATCCGGCGCGCTCAGGTGGTCGCACACCTCGATGAGCGTGCGCGCAGGCAGGACCTTGGTGCCGCTCACGAGCGCAGCTTCGGCGGCGTTCTCGGCGGGCAGCACGAAGGCGCGGGCGAGCAGCGCATCGCCATCGGCCGGGACGGGGTTGCGCGACAGCGCATACGCCATCGCCAGCGCACCGCGAATCGGCCGCAGATCACCGGAGAGTGACAGCTCGCCCGCAAACTCGTGCGCGTCCAGATGTGTGTGCGGAATCTGCCGGCTCGCGGCGAGAATTCCCAGCGCGATTGCCAAGTCGAACCGGCCGGATTCTTTCGGGAGATCCGCGGGCGCCAGGTTGACGGTGATGCGCCGCGCCGGAAACTCGAAGCGGCTGTTTTGGATCGCCGCGCGTACGCGATCCTTGCTCTCCTTCACCTCGGTGTCCGGCAGGCCGACGATGGTGAACGATGGCAGGCCATTCGCCAGATGGACCTCCACCGAGACGGCCGGGGCATCGATGCCCGAGAGCGCGCGCGAGCGCAGCACAGCAAGGCTCATCGCGCGGCCCTCCGAGAGAACTCGCTAGCGAGGCGGAGGGCGTGGCATCGGTTCATGGCGTGACGGTGTGCGGCGGTTGCGGAACCCTCCACTGTGCCAGCGGCGTTGCGCCATCATGTTCACCGGCATCCAAATTTGACGATCGTCGCCGACATGAGAAGCGGGCAAAAAAAAAACCGGAGCACTGGGCTCCGGCTTCGTTGTCGGCAGATCAACTCAGGGGAAGGCCGGCATGGCCGTGTCTTCGCCACTGAAGTGGCCTTCGGGGTGCGTCTTCTGCAGCAGCGCGCGCACCTCTTTCACGCGCGAGCGCGGCACATCGACCATCAGCAGGATCTGCCCATCCTCCACTGCCTGCCGGAACGGTTTCAGGCGGCTGTTCGGCACCGAGCTGCCGATCATGCTCGAGGCCCACGCGCCAAACAGCGCACCAACCACGGTGGTAATGCCGACCATGCCCCACTGCGGACCTTCGCCGATCACCGGGAAGATGGCCGCCACGATGCCCGCGAGCACACCCGCGCCACCGCCGATCACCAGCCCGTTCTGGGTGGCGTGGACGATGTCGGAAGTCTGAAGGATGTTGGCTTCGTGCAGGCCGGTGAGATCGATACCGGGCTTGGAGACGAAGTGGATGTGGCGCTCGGTAATGCGCGCCAGCAGGAGGTCGTTCATCACGCGCCGGGCGCTGGCGACATCCGGCATTAGGAAGTAGAGGCGATGCTGCATGATCTTCTCCTCAAGCGCGGCTGCGCGTGCGTCTTAAGGACGTTCTAGATCAGTTCGCCAGCCGCAACAAGGCGGCGCATCGATCTTTTTCGCTGTGCGTCGCAGCAAGGGTGCGGCGGTCAGCACAGCAGCCATGCAGATGCGCATCCGGCGCAACACCGGGCGGCGGGTTACTGATCTGCGGGGGCGGCAGGCTTCAGTTTCGCTTCCAGCGCGGCTACGCGCGTTTCCAGTTCTTCCAGACGCGCACGCGTACGCGCCAGGACTTGCGATTGCACATCGAATTCCTCACGCGTGACCAGATCGAGCTTTGAAAAGCCCTGGGCCATCATCGCGCGGACGTTCTTCTCGATGTCGGCGGCTGGCGAGTTCCGCAGGGCTTCGCTTACGCGGTTTTGGAAGTCGGAAAAGAGATCGGTCGGTTTCATGGTGTTTGCTCCGTGGGTCGTGCTGTCTGCGCCAAGCCGGTGCATGCACCGCAACTGTGCGTGAAAATTGCTGTGCCGTGGTGCGAGGGCCACCGTCTGGCGCGTGGTTTCGGTGCTGCTGGCCGCGATGGTACCGGCTGAGCGCTCTGAACGGCACACCTTGCGTCAAATCTCGCTGCGATGCGGCATTGGCGGCGCCAGACAAACGGGGACAGAGCCGGTCGCCGCAGTGCCCGCGACTCACTCCATGCGCCACTGCACAGGGCTGAAATCACTCTATCACACGGTTTTCATCGCGCCATGACGGTGTAGGCCGCCAGGGCCCGAACCCGCCTGCGGCAACCGTTGGCGGGCAGCGGGGGTTGCCAAGCGTGACCCGTCCCCAATTTCACCCGCTTTCCGCCCTGGGCGCAGCGCGACGCCGCAACCGAAGACGCCCTCCAATTTGAGGACATCGACTTGGCATGACAGTTGCAGAACTGGTGCGAATTTTTTTCCATCGCCGTTGCGACTTTCTAAAGGGGGAGAGCCGTTATGAAGAAGTTTGCGTACGCAGCCAGCCTGGTACTGCTGACCGGTGCCGTTGCCGGTGTGAGCCAATCCGCCATCGCACAGTCCGCACCTGCGGCTGATGCACCGGCCGCCGCACCCGCGCCCGCGCCGGCCGCGCTCACGGCCAACGTCACGCTGGCCAGCCAATACCGCTACCGCGGCATCATGCAGACCAACAACAAGCCGGCCATCCAGGGTGGCTTTGACTACGCCATTCCGGGCGGTGTGTTGCCCGAAGGCTTCTACATCGGTAACTGGAACTCGTCGATCAGTTGGTTGAGCGATTCGAACTCGAACGTCTCCGCACCGATCGAGATGGATTTCTACGGTGGCTACAAGACCGAGATCGTCAAGGATGTGCCGATCGACGTGGGCGTGCTCCAGTACTACTACCCAGGCAGCTATCCTGATGGCTTCACGCGCCCGCACACCACCGAAGGCTATGCGCAGATCGGCTACGGCCCTGTCACGTTCAAGTATTCGCACGCATTCTCGAACCTGTTCGGCACGCCCGATTCGCATCACAGCCAGTACTTTGACCTGTCGGGCAACTTCGACACCGGCTTCTGGGGCCTGACGCTGAACCTGCATGCCGGCTACCAGCAGGTGCCGCATCAGGCGGTGCGCGCCTCGTATGCCGACTGGAAGGTCGGCGTGACGAAGGATTTCGGCAACGGCTGGGCGGCGTCGCTGGCCTACATCGATACGAATGCTTCGCGCGTGTTCTATACGAACACACGCGGCAACTACATGGGCAAGGCCACGGCCCTGCTGTCGATCACCAAGACTTTCCAATAATGATGCGCGGCGGTGCTCCGGTGCCGCCGACTGAGGAGCAACCAGCATGAAACTCATCATGGCCATCATCAAGCCGTTCAAGCTCGACGAGGTCCGCGAGGCGTTGTCCGAAGTGGGTGTATCGGGCATTACCGTCACGGAAGTCAAAGGCTTCGGGCGCCAGAAAGGTCATACCGAGCTTTACCGCGGCGCGGAGTACATCGTCGACTTCCTGCCTAAAGTAAAGATCGAAGTGGCCGTGCCCGACGACGTGGTCGAGCGCGCCGTCGAGGCCATCGAAAAATCCGCGCGTACCGGCAAGATTGGCGACGGCAAGATCTTCGTGGCCGAGGTCGAACAAGTCATCCGCATCCGCACCGGTGAGACCGGCGGCGACGCCCTATAAGCCCCAATCCGCCAAGGAAGAGGTCAAAACATGAAAACCTGGTTCACACGATTCCTGACGGCTGGGGCCGTCGTTGCCGTGCTCGCAGGCGCCGTGATGTCGGCGCCGGCCGTTGCACAGGACAAGCCGGCCGCTGAAGCTTCGGCGCCGGCTGCAGCGGCTGCCGCTTCCGAGCCGGCCGCTGCTGCACCGGCTGCAGCCCCCGCCGCCGCGGCTGCTCCGGCCGCTGCCGCCGCCGCGCCTGCTGCCGCTGCACCTGTTCCCAACAAGGGCGACACGGCGTGGCTGCTGATTTCCACCGCCTTCGTCATCCTGATGACGCTGCCGGGTCTGGCGCTGTTCTACGGCGGCCTGGTGCGCAAGAAGAACATGCTGTCGGTGCTGATGCAGTGCATGGGCATCTTCTCGCTCATCATCATCCTGTGGGCCGTCTACGGCTACAGCTTCGCGTTCACCGAGGGCAACGCGTTCTTCGGCGGGCTTGATCGTCTGTTCCTGAAGGGCCTGACGCCGGATTCGGTGGCCGCCACCTTCAGCAAGGGCGTGGTGGTGCCGGAATACGCGTACTTCGCCTTCCAGGGGGCGTTTGCGGCGATTACCTGCGCGCTGATCATCGGCGCTTTCGCCGAGCGTGCGAAGTTCTCGGCGGTCCTGCTGTTCGTGGTGCTCTGGTTCACCTTTAGCTACCTGCCGATCGCTCACATGGTCTGGTTCTGGCCGGGTCCGGACGGTTTCACGGACGCCAAGGCTGCTGAAGTCATGACGGCCAAGTCGGGCTGGCTGTTCCAGAAGGGCGCGCTGGACTTTGCCGGCGGTACCGTGGTGCACATCAATGCCGCCGTCGCGGGCCTCGTGGGTGCCTTCCTGTTCGGCAAGCGCCTCGGCTTTGGCCGTGAGGCGCTCAAGCCGCACAGCCTGACGCTGACCATGGTCGGTGCCTCGCTGCTGTGGTTCGGCTGGTTCGGCTTCAACGCCGGTTCGGCCCTGGAAGCCAACGGCAGCGCCGCGCTGGCCTTCGTCAACACGCTGCTGGCGACCGCCGCTGCCGTGCTGTCGTGGAGCTTCGGCGAGTGGGTCGGCAAGAGCAAGCCGTCGATGCTGGGTGCCGCATCGGGTGCCGTGGCTGGCCTGGTGGCCATCACCCCGGCGGCCGGTTTTGTCGGCCCGATGGGTTCGATCGTGCTCGGCATCATCGCCGGCCTGCTGTGCCTGTGGGGCGTGAATGGCCTCAAGCGCATGCTGGGCATGGACGACACGCTGGATGTGTTCGGTGTGCACGGCGTGGGCGGTATCCTCGGGGCGTTGCTGACCGGCGTGTTCGCGGCACCGAGCCTCGGCGGCACCGGCATCTACGACTATGTTGCCAACAAGGTTGCTGACGATTACTCGATCGGCGGCCAGCTGTGGATCCAGTTCCAGGGCGTGGCGACCACGGTCATCTGGTCCGCAGTGGTGGCGTTCATCTCGTACAAGATCGTCGATGCCATTGTTGGCCTGCGCGTGCCGGAAGAAGAGGAGCGCGAGGGTCTGGACATCACGTCCCACGGCGAAACCGCCTACGAAGACTGATCATCTGCCTCATCCCGCAAAAGACCCGGCCGTGCGCCGGGTTTTTTGTTATGTCGCCCCTGAGCCCGACGCCCTTAAGTCCGATGTAAAAAACCTTCAATTGCCTCTCGTTATGCGGACGCTTACATTGCAGACGTGGTTTCCTCCACCTGCAGAACGCTCCCCGTATCTGTCAGGCTATTCCCCAAGCGCGGCAGCCCCGCGCTTTTTTTTGTCCGCCTTTTTTGTGCCGCTTGCTGCACTGCCGCACTACCCCCTTGCGAATCCGCTCTCCTGACCGCATATCGATAGCCCGCTGTCGTCTGCAAGCTATTGCCTGTTCCTCTACAATCGGAGTGGGCGATAAATAACATCAATAGGAAGGGTATGGTTCCGCACTTGATCACCGCGCTGAACGGGCCGCTGCTGGAGCTCGAGCAGAAGATTCTTGACGCCACGCCCGCCATCGAACGCTGGTTCCGCCTGGAGTGGCAGGAACACACGCCGCCGTTCTACTGTTCCGTGGATCTGCGCAACGCCGGTTTCAAGCTGGCCCCGGTCGACACGAACCTGTTCCCGGGAGGCTTCAACAACCTCGCGCCCGAGATGCTGCCGTTGGCTGTGCAAGCCGCCATGGCCGCTATCGAGAAGATCTGCCCCGACGCCAAGAACCTCCTGCTGATCCCCGAGCGCCACACGCGCAACATGTTCTATCTGCAGAACGTGGCGCGCCTGTCGCAGATCATGCGACAAGCCGGGTTGAATGTGCGCCTTGGATCGCTCTCCGAAGACATCACTGAGCCGACCCCGATCGACCTGCCCGATGGACAACGCTTGGTGGTCGAACCGATCAAGCGCATCGGTACCAAGGGCCGTCGCCTGGGCATGGACGATTTCGATCCGTGCTCGATCCTGCTGAACAACGATCTGTCGGCCGGTGTGCCGCCCATCCTTGAGAACATCAACGAGCAATATCTGCTGCCGCCGCTCCATGCCGGCTGGTCGCAGCGTCGCAAGACCAACCACTTTGCCGCCTACGACGAAGTGGCCAAGAAGTTTGCCAAGCTGATCGACATCGACCCGTGGATGGTCAACCCGTACTTCACCAAATGCAGTGGGCTGGACTTCCATGAACGGGCCGGCGAGGAAGAGCTTGCCCACGCAGTGGAGACGGTGCTCAAGAAAACGGCCAAGAAGTACAAGGAATACGGGGTGCACGAGACCCCATACGTGGTGGTCAAGGCCGACGCCGGCACCTATGGCATGGGCGTGATGACCGTGCGCGATCCTTCCGAGGTCAAGGGCCTCAACCGGAAGGAGCGCAACAAGATGAGCGTGGTCAAGGAAGGCCTGGAGGTCTCGGAAGTGATCGTGCAGGAGGGCGTGCACACCTTCGAGAAGATCAACGAAGCTGTGGCCGAGCCCGTCGTCTACATGATCGACCGCTATGTGGTGGGCGGTTTCTACCGGGTTCACACGGGCCGCGGCGTGGACGAGAATCTCAATGCGCCGGGCATGCACTTCGTGCCGCTGCCGTTTGCGTCGAATTCGCTGCCGGACAGCCATGCCAAGCCGGGCGCCGGCGAGCCGAACCGCTTCTATATGTATGGCGTGGTGGCGCGCTTGGCGCTGTTGGCTGCGTCGCTCGAGCTTGAGAAAACCGACCCGAACCCGCTGATCTGATCGGCCGTACCCTGCTGCAGAAGGAACCGCCATGCGCATCCTGTTCATCGTCGATCCGCTGTCAACGTTCAAGACCTACAAGGATTCCACCTTCGCGATGATGCGCGAGGCGGCGGCGCGTGGTTACGCCATCTACACGTGCCTGCAGTCACAGCTCACGCTGGCGAACAATGTGGTCGAAACCGTTGCCACGCCTATCGCCCTGACCGGCGACGAGCACGATTGGTATCGCGCCGGCGACGCGCGCCTGCTGCCGCTCACTGGCTTTGACGCCGTGCTGATGCGCAAGGACCCCCCGTTCGACATGGAGTACGTCACCAGCACGTGGCTGCTGGAGATTGCCGAGCGTCAGGGCGCGCGCGTGTTCAACAAGCCGCAGGCGATTCGTGATCATTCGGAGAAGCTGGCCATCGCCCAGTTCCGGGAGTTCACCGTGCCGACCGTCGTGTCGCGTGATGCCAAGCGCCTGCGCGAATTCCACGCCGAGCAGGGCGACGTCATCTTCAAGCCGCTCGACGGCATGGGCGGTGCGGGCATCTTCCGCGTGGGACCCGATGGCATGAACCTCGGTGCGGTCATCGAATCGCTCACCGACAACGGCGCGCGCACGATCATGGCTCAGCAGTACATTCCGGCGATCCGCGAGGGCGACAAGCGCATCCTTCTGATCGGCGGTTCGCCCGTGCCGCATTCGCTGGCGCGCGTGCCCATGGCCGGCGAGGTACGGGGCAATCTGGCCGCGGGCGGCACAGGGAAGGCCCAGCCGCTGTCCGAGCGTGATCATGTGATTGCGCATGCACTTGCGCCGGTGCTGTGGCAACGCGGTCTGTTGCTCGTCGGCCTGGACGTGATTGGGGACTACCTCACCGAAGTCAACGTCACCAGCCCGACGTGCTTCCAGGAAATCACTCAGCAGACGGGCTTCAATGTAGCCGGCATGTTCATCGACGCACTGGAGCGCGCTGCAGGCAAGACCAGCGGATTGGGGCGCAAGCCCGCCTGATATGGCGGCATGGCCCGTCCGCCGAGGGTCCTCCACAAGGGGGAGATTCGGTACATGGGAGCACAATTGCGCCAAATGGCCCTGATACAATCGGCGTCACACCGATTCGCTTTTCGATCATGGCAGGGATTCTGATCATCGCTCATGCGCCGCTGGCCAGCGCACTGCGCGATTGCGCTGCACACGTCTATTGCGGCCAGCCCGAAGGGCTGGTCGCAATCGATGTCCTGCCCGATGCCGAGCCGGCTGCCGTGCTGGCTCAGGCGCGTGACAAGCTCGCCGAACTCATTGAGGCCAACGGCGCGCTGGTGCTGACCGACATCTTCGGGGCCACGCCCGCCAATATCGCCTCGCGTCTGGCTGATCCGGGCCGCGTGCGCGTGCTGGCAGGCGTGAACCTGCCGATGCTCGTGCGCGCCATCTGCTATCGCTCCGAAAAACTCGAACAACTTGCCGCCAAGGCCCTGGCCGGCGGCGCGCAAGGCGTACTGCAGGTCGGCTCGACAGCCGTTCAGAACCAGGTTGCCAACCATCCGGACAAATATGCTGCAGAGGGATATCACCATCATCAATAAGCTCGGGCTGCATGCCCGCGCCTCCGCAAAACTCACGCAGCTCGCCAGCAAGTTCGACAGCCAGATCAAGATGTCGCGCAACGGCCGTCAGGTCGACGCCAAGAGCATCATGGGCGTGATGATGCTGGCCGCGGGCATCGGCTCCACCGTCACGCTGGAGATCGACGGCCCCGACGAGCACGACGCCATGGATGGTCTCGTCGCGCTCATCAACGATCGCTTCGGCGAAGGCGAATAACCCCGCCCGCCGCACCCACTTCAACGCCGCTCCGGCCAGCGTCTATGCCTTTTACCCTGCACGGTATTCCGGTCTCGCGTGGCATCGCCATCGGCCGCGCCCACATGCTGGCGCGTGCGGCGCTCGATGTGTCGCACTACCTGGTCGACGAGGACAAGGTCGACGCCGAGGTCGAGCGCTTGCGCAGTGCCCGCGCCACGGTGCGCGCCGAACTGGCGGCACTCAAGCGCGACCTGCCCACCGATGTGCCCGAAGAGATGGGCGCCTTCCTCGACGTGCACGCGATGATTCTGGATGACGCGTTGCTCTCGCAGGTGCCCGAGACGTTGATTCGCCAGCGACGCTACAACGCAGAGTGGGCGCTCACAACGCAGCTTGAAGAGCTGATCCGCCAGTTTGGTGAAATCGAAGACGAATACCTGCGTGAGCGCAAAGCCGACATCGAGCAGGTGGTCGAACGCATTCTGAAGGTGCTGGCCGGCGCGCCCGCGTTGGCGCCCGCGCCGGTGGCGGTCGGCTGCGATCCGGATGCCGGCATGATTGTTGTCGCGCACGATATTGCGCCGGCCGATATGCTGCAATTTCGCGGCCAGACCTTCGCTGGCTTCGTGACCGACACGGGCGGTCGCACCTCGCACACCGCCATCGTGGCGCGCAGCCTCGACATTCCGGCGGCCGTGGGCGTGCATAACGCGAGCACGCTGATTCGCCAAGACGACATCGTCGTCATTGACGGCGACAACGGCATCGTCATCGTCGATCCGAGCGCGTCCATCCTCGAGGAATACCGCCATCGCCGCAGCGAAGGCGAGTTGCAGAAGAAGCGCCTCGAACGCCTGCGCCATACGCCCACCGTCACGCTCGACGGCACGCAAATCGATCTGCAGGCGAACATCGAAATGCCGGAAGATGCGGCGGCCGCTGTCAAAGCCGGTGCCGTGGGCGTGGGCCTTTTCCGCTCCGAATTCCTCTTCATGAACCGTCGTGGCGCGCTGCCCGACGAGGAGGAGCAGTTCCGCGCGTACCGCACTGCCGTTGAATCGATGAGGGGCCTGCCCGTCACGATCCGTACCATCGACATCGGTGCCGACAAACCGCTGGATGTCCGCGACGGCGCGTTCGAGACTGCGCCCAATCCGGCGCTGGGTTTGCGTGCAATCCGCTGGTCGCTGTCGGAGCCGGCGATGTTCCTGACGCAGTTGCGCGCGCTGTTGCGGGCGTCGGCATTCGGGCCCATCAAGATTCTCGTGCCGATGCTTGCGCACGCACGCGAAATCGACCAGACGCTCGAATTGCTGGCACGCGCCAAGGCTTCGCTCGACGCCGAAGGCGTGGCCTACGACCCGACCATCAAAGTCGGCGCCATGATCGAGATTCCGGCCGCCGTGCTGATTCTTCCGGTGTTCCTGCGCCGTATGGATTTTTTCTCGATCGGCACGAACGACCTGATCCAGTACACGCTCGCCATCGACCGCGCCGACAACGCGGTCGCGCATCTATACGACCCGCTGCATCCGGCGGTGCTGCAATTGATCGCGCGCACCATCCGCGAAGCACATCAGGCAGGCAAGCCGGTTTCGGTGTGCGGCGAGATGGCAGGCGACGCCACCATGACGCGCCTGCTGCTCGGCATGGGCCTCACTGAGTTCTCGATGCATCCGTCGCAGTTGCTGAGCGTCAAGCAGCAGATTCTGCGCTCGGACCGCCCCCGCCTGATGCGCGAGGCTGACCGCCTGCTGCACGCCTGCGAACCGGCCGAAATCGAAGAGGCGCTTGGCGCGCTGGCGCAAGCCTGATCCGCGCCTCTCTCAGGCGCCGGCCTGCACGACTGTCGCGCCGGCGCGTCGCCTTTATTGGTCGCAGCCTTCCCGTAAGTGATTGAAATTGCACGTCTTTCTCCGGAAAGACGACTCGCGCGCACCTGCGTAACCCTCCGCATGAAATGGGGTAGAACAAGAATTGTTCTCATTTCCATTCTCTGTTATTCTGGTTTTACAGCGTGTTCTGAGCGCTGCGGAGGAATCCCTGTGTACGTCTGTATCTGCAACCAAGTGACCGACCGCGAAATCCATGGCGCCGCCCGTCTGGGCGTGTCGACGATGGACGAACTCGCCGAAACGCTCGGCGTGGGTACCTGCTGCGGACAATGCCGGGACTGCGCCAAGCAGGTGCTCGCCGAAGCGGTGAGCTGCGTCCCCGTCGATCAGATCTTGGGCCGTGCCAGCACGCATGCCATAATCGAGCGTCGCGACGAGCCCGTCGCCAATGACCAGGCCATTGTGGCCGGTGCATTGGCTGCCTGATTTCCCGTTTTTCCTGTCGCTGCGAATTGCCGCCCAGGCGCTTGAGCCTCGGTGGCATTTTGTTGCTTGCTGGTCAGGCAAAGGGCTCGCCTTGAACGGACGCGTACAAGCGTCCATCACCCGCAGGAGCCCCAAGAATGAAAGGCGATAAGAAGGTCATCCAATATCTGAACGCCCAGCTCAAGAACGAGCTGACCGCCATCAACCAGTATTTCCTCCACGCACGCATGTACGGCCATTGGGGGCTCAAGCGCATTGGAGACCACGAGTACAAGGAGTCGATCGGCGAGATGAAGCATGCCGATCGCCTGATCGAGCGCATCCTGATGCTCGACGGCCTGCCTAACCTGCAGGACCTGGGTAAGATCTTCATCGGCCAAGACACGAAAGAGATCATCGAGTGCGACTTGAAGCTTGAGCGCGCCGCACACGGCACCGTGGTCGAGGGCATCGCCTACTGTGAATCGGTCAAGGACTACGTCAGCCGTGAAATCCTGGTGGACATTCTGGACGACACCGAAGAGCACATCGACTGGCTGGAAACGCAGCTTGAGCTGATCGACAAGGTGGGCATTCAGAACTACCTGCAATCGCAGATGGAGCCGGAGGGCGAGTAAGCCTCGTCAGCCGCAAAAAAAATAGAAGGAGGCCTCGGCCTCCTTTTTTGTTGCGCATGTTCAGGCGCTTCAGTGCGTGCCGCTGCAGACCGGGCATGACGGTTGGCGCGTGATGCGCATCGTCGTCCATTCCATCGACAGACCGTCGAGCATCAGCAGACGACCGGCCAGCGAACGGCCGATGCCGGCGATCAGCTTGAGTGTCTCGGCGGCCTGCACCGTACCGACCATGCCCACCAGCGGCGAGAACACGCCCATCGTTGCGCACGCCACGTCGGGCGCGGGCTCGTCGGGCGGAAACAGGCACGCGTAGCAGGGGCCGCCGGCGCGGCTGTCAAATACGCTGATCTGCCCATCGAAGCGGATGGCGGCGCCCGACACCAGCGGCACACCAGCACGCACGCAGGCGAGGTTGGCGGCCTGGCGTGTGGCGAAGTTGTCGGAGCAGTCCAGCACCACGCTGACGCCGCCGAGCCGTGCGCCGATGGCATCGGCATCGAGTCGGCGCTGCACGGCATGCACGCGCACGTCCGGGTTCAACCGGGCGATGGCCGCCTGCGCGGATGCCACCTTCGGTTGCCCGACCGATTCCGTGGTGTGGATGATCTGGCGCTGCAGGTTGGTCAGGTCCACCGTGTCGTCGTCGACGATGGTGAGCGTGCCCACGCCCGCCGCCGCCAGATAGGGCAGGGCCGCAGCGCCAAGCCCGCCCGCGCCGATGATCAGCGCATGGCTTTCAAGCAGGCGCGTCTGTCCCTCGATGCCGATTTCGTCGAGCAGGATATGGCGCGAGTAGCGCAGCAGTTGATCGTCGTTCATGGCGGTGCAATGAAAAAGGCCGTGCAGTGCACGGCCTCGTAAGTTTGCCAGCGTTTGCCGGCAGGTGTCTTAACGGGCGCCGGTGGGTTCCGGGGCAGGCTGCACGCCGCTGGCCGGAACATTGGGCTTCGGTGCAGCCGGCTCGGACGCCGGCGTGGCCTTGCCCTTGAGCAGCTTGGCCGGGGCGCTCGATTCCTTGGCCGCCGGTGATTTCACCGTCTTGTCCGGCACCGCGGCAGAAGCGGCTTCCAGCACCGATTTCGAGCGCTTGACCGGCTGACCCTTCAAGTCGGCAATGGCCTGTTGCAGCATGAAGTCTTCGGCCGAACCGAACTCGATCGGCTTCTTATTGCGCTCCTTCTCGCGCTGCTCCGGCGTTTTCTTGGCGTTTTCTTCTTCCAGGCGACGCAGCTCTTCAACGCGGCGCTTTTCGCGCTCGGTCATCTCGGCTTCTTCCGATTCCTGCTTGTTGTGCAGGTGGCGTTCGGTGTCGATTTCGCGCGTGATCAGCGCGTCGTCGGGGTCGCCGTCCGGGTTCTGGTCAACCGGAATATCCGGGCGGATGCCCTTGGCCTGGATCGACTTGCCCGACGGCGTGTAGTAGTACGCGATGGTCAGCTTGATGCCGGTGTCGTTCGACAGCGGACGCACCGTCTGCACCGAGCCCTTGCCGAAGGTCGTTTTGCCCATCGTCTTGGCGCGGTGATGATCCTGCAGCGCGCCGGCCACGATTTCGGAGGCCGAAGCCGTGTAGGCGTTGGTCAGCACGATGATCGGCACGGTCTTGAACTCGGGGTCCAGGCCCACCAACGGGTCGGAATCGAAATTGCTCAAGCGGTAGTTGGCAAAGCTCGCCTTGTACGTGCGCTTGGCATCCGGTACCTGACCGTTGGTCGAGACCACCGTCACGTCCGGCGGCAGGAACGCAGCCGACACGCCAACCGCAGCTTGCAGTACGCCGCCGCCGTTGTTGCGCAGATCCAGGATCAGGCCCTTGAGGTGAGCGTCCTGTTTGGCCAGGTCATTGAGCCTCTTGGCCAGGTCCGGCACGGTGCGTTCCTGGAAGCTGGTAATGCGCACCCAGGCGATGCCGTTGTCCAGCATCTTGGCCTTGACCGATTGCACCTGGATCTCGGCACGGGTGATGGTCAGCGGGAACGTGCGCTCTTCCTTCTTGCGGTAGATGGTGAGCGTGACCTTCGTGCCCGGCGCGCCGCGCATGCGCTTGACGGCCTGCTCCAGCGGCATGCCGCGCACGGGTTTATCGTCGATGCGGGTGATCAGGTCGCCTGGCTGCACGCCGGCGCGGAAGGCGGGGGTGTCTTCAATCGGGTTGATGACCTTGACGAGGCCTTCTTCCTGGGAGATCTCGATGCCCAGACCGGCGAAGCGGCCCTGGGTCCCTTCCTGAAGTTCCTGGAAGTCTTTCTTGTCCAGGTAGGCAGAATGCGGGTCGAGGCTGGCGACCATGCCCTTGATGGCTTCGGTCAGCAGCTTGTCGTCGTCCACCGGCTCGACATATTCGCGCTTGATCTGGCCAAAGATGTCGGCCATGAGCCTGAGTTTCTCCAGCGGAAGCGGCCCGACCGTCGCGTTTTGCGCAGTGGCGGAGAGCTGGAGCGTCGCCAGGACCCCGGTGACGAGGCCGATGGCGATCAAGCTGATGTTCTTGAGCGAAGTTCGCATGTGTCGAGCGTGGACGTGGGAACAGTAGATAAACATGGCCCGGGACGGCTCGCGCACATCCCGGGCTACAGGCTTCGACAGTATAAAGGCGTTGGAGTGCCGCAGCGCCCGTTACGGATTATTTCGACTTGCCCTGGCTGGCCACCGCCGCGAGCGACGCGGCGATCGCCTCCTGGTCGCCCAGGTAGTAATGGCGGATCGGCTTGAGGTTGGCATCCAGCTCATAGACAAGCGGCGTGCCGTTCGGGATATTCAGGCCGACGATGTCCGCGTCGGAAATGCCGTCCAGGTATTTCACCAGCGCGCGGATACTGTTGCCGTGCGCGGCGATCACCACGCGCTTGCCGCTCTTGATGGCCGGCGCAATCGACTCTTCCCACAGCGGCATCACGCGTGCGACGGTGTCTTTCAAGCATTCGGTCAGGGGCACCTGCTCGCGCGTGAGGCCCGCGTAACGGGGGTTGCCGAAGGCGTCGTTGTCGGCACCGGGCTCCAGCGCGGGCGGCGGCGTGTCGTAGCTGCGGCGCCAGACCAGTACTTGCTCGTCGCCATACTGCGCGGCAGTTTCGGCCTTGTTCAGGCCCGACAGCGCGCCGTAGTGGCGCTCGTTCAGGCGCCATTCGTTGCGGGTCGGGATCCACATCAGATCCATTTCGTCCTGCACGTGCCACAGCGTACGGATCGCGCGCTTGAGCACAGACGTGTAGGCCAGATCGAAGGTGAAGCCGGCTTCGCGCAGCAGTTTGCCGCCTGCGCGGGCCTGGGCGATGCCCGTGTCGGTCAGGTCGACGTCGACCCAGCCGGTGAAGCGGTTCTCCAGATTCCACGTCGATTCGCCGTGGCGGATGAGGACGAGCTTATGCATGACTGCCATGATGAGAAGTGAGAAAACCTGCGCGCGGCCGGCTGCGGCGACGTGTCGTACGTCATCGTGCGGCCGCTGAAACCGACTATTTTATAATGCCGCGGGCATTGGGCCCCCGAATCGTTCGGCTGATGTTCGCCCATTAGACCTGCCAGACCCATCCCAGGAAACCGATACCGTGAAGTTCTTCGCCGATTACAACAACCTCGCACTGCTTGCCGTCGCCATCGTTTCGGGTCTGCTGCTGCTCTGGGCGCCCATCCAGCGCCGCATCGCGGGCGGTGGTGGCGCCAAGGTGAGTGCCCCGGCGGCCACCCAGCTCATCAACCGCCGCAATGCCGTGGTGGTGGATGTGCGTGAAAGCGGTGAATACGCCGCCGGCCATCTGCCGCAAGCCAAGCACGCGCCCCTCGGCGAGCTTGAAGGCAAGGCGTCCGGCCTTGCAAAGAACAAACAGACCCCCATCATCCTCGTATGCCAGACCGGCCAGCGCGCGGGGCGGGCGCAAGCGGTCCTGAAGCAGGCCGGTTACAGTGAGGTGTATTCGCTCGAGGGCGGATTGGCCGCCTGGCAACAAGCTGGCCTTCCGGTTGTGAAATAAAGAAACGAGGTTGAAGTTATGGCGCACGTGGTCATGTACAGCACCACCGTCTGCCCCTATTGCGTGGCAGCGGAACGACTCCTGAAGCAGCGCGGTGTCGAGCAGATCGAGAAGATCCTGATCGATCGCGAACCGGGCAAGCGCGAAGAGATGATGACGCGCACGAACCGCCGCACGGTTCCGCAGATCTACATCGACGAGCGCCACATCGGCGGCTTCGATGATCTGTCTGCGCTGGACCGCGAAGGTGGCTTGGTTCCGTTGCTGGCTGCCTGATTCGGCGGACCGATCTGGCGACCTGCGCGCCACACAAAAACGCCCGGCTTTGACCGGGCGTTGTACTTTCGGGCTGGCGCCCATAGCGGGCCCCACTTGGTCATGTACCATACGCGTCTTGCGCGGCGGACGCTTCCGCCAAGCACCGACCACATCCCATTTGAAGGCGAGTCATGAGCGACCAGCAACAGCAGCAACCGGGCCAGGATGGCCAGCCGTTCTTCAACATCCAGCGCGTCTATCTGAAGGACCTGTCGCTGGAACAACCGAACTCGCCGCACATCTTCCTCGAGCAGGAACAGCCGTCCGTGGAAGTGCAGGTGGACGTCGCCGCTTCGCAACTGGCTGACGGCGTGTTCGAAGTGACCGTCATCGGTACGGTGACGACCAAGGTGCAAGAGAAGGTCGCATTCCTGGTGGAAGCCAAGCAAGCGGGCATCTTCGACATCCGCAACGTGCCGGCCGAACAGATGGATCCGCTGCTGGGCATCGCCTGCCCGACCATCGTGTACCCGTACCTGCGCTCGAACATTGCCGACACCATCGGCCGTGCGGGCTTCCAGCCGATCCACCTGGCGGAAATCAACTTCCAGGCGCTGTACGAACAACGCCTGGCCGCTGCCATGGAGCAGCAGGGCCAAGCCGGCGGCGCTGGCCTGGTGATGCCGGACGGCTCGAAGGCTACCCACTAAGTACGAGGCGCACTGCGCCGGAGGGCCCGCGCCAGCCGCACGCTTGCGCGGGCTTTTTTTTTGCCCGACCTGTTGCTCGACCTTTGCCTGACCGATGTTGAATACGCGCATGCGAATTTCCGTTTTGGGTGCCGGTGCCTGGGGCACGGCTCTGGCCAGCCACGCCGCGCAATCGCACGACGTCGTGCTGTGGGGGCGTGACGCGAACCTCGTCACGCAGATGGCCGCCACGCACATCAACGCACCGTATTTGCCGGGCATGCCGCTGCAGGCGTCGCTGCATTTTTCTGCTGATTTGCAGGCTGCGCTCGACCATGCGGCTGGCGATGACGGACTCGCCGTCATCGCTTCGCCTGTTGCCGGGCTGGCGGACCTGGCGCGCACGATCGCCGCGCACGGCGGTGTGCGCAACGTGATCTGGCTATGCAAGGGGTTCGATCCCGAGACCAGCGCACTGCCGCACGCCATCGTCGCCGATGTGTTGAAGCAGACAGGCCGTACCGACCTCGCTGTCGGTGTGCTGTCGGGACCGAGCTTCGCCAAGGAAGTCGCGCAGGGTTTGCCGTGCGCCATGACGGTCGCATCGACCAGCGAAGCGCTATGCAAGCTCACGCAGCGCGGCTTTCACCATCACGCGATGCGCGTGTACGCGAGCGATGACCTCGTCGGCGTGGAAGTGGGCGGTGCCGTCAAGAATGTGCTGGCCATTGCGACCGGCGCGGCAGATGGCTTGGGCCTGGGGCTGAACGCGCGCGCCGCACTGGTGACGCGCGGGCTGGCTGAGATGACGCGCCTGGGGTTGGCGCTCGGTGGTCGGCCGGAAACATTCATGGGGCTGACCGGCATGGGCGATCTGCTGCTGACCGCCACCGGTGATCTATCACGCAACCGCACGGTCGGGATGCAGCTCGCTCAGGGCCGCACGCTCGACGACATCCTGCACAGCCTCGGCCACGTGGCGGAAGGCGTGCGCTGCGCGCGGGCCGTGGCCGCTCTGGCGCGCGCCAAGGGTGTGGACATGCCGATTACCTTTACTGTCTGCGAAGTCCTGTTTGACGGGCTTGCCGCAGCGAAAGCGGTCGAACGGCTGCTGCAGCGCGACGCAAAATCAGAATCGGCACGCTAGTCCCGCCGCGCTTCAAGGGTGGCGTCTGGCTCAGGCGCCACCCGCGAAGCCGTTTTGCCGCCACGCTTCGAACACCACCACCGCCACGGTGTTCGATAGATTCAGGCTGCGGTTGTCCGGCCGCATCGGCAGGCGAATCCGCTGCGAAGCGGGAAACCATTCGCGGCGTTCTTCCGACAACCCGCGCGTTTCCGACCCGAACACAAACCAGTCGCCCGGCTGGAATGCCATGCTGGCAAACGGCGTCGAGCCGCGCGTGGTGAGCGCGAACATGCGCGTGGGATCGGGCTGTGCGTCGCGCAGGAAGGTGTCCCAATCGGCATGCACGCGCATCGTCGCGTATTCGTGGTAGTCCAGGCCGGCGCGGCGCATGCGGGCATCTTCGAGCGGAAAACCCAACGGTTCAATCAGATGCAGCTGCGCGCCCGTGTTGGCGCACAGGCGGATCACATTGCCCGTATTGGGCGGGATTTCGGGTTCGACAAGGACGACGTTGAACATGATCGGGCGGCAGGAGGCATTTCGGCGGCGAGCTTATCCACATTGGGAAGGGTTGTCACCCCGCCACAGCTTCGCATAGGCGGCGCGACACAATGTCGCATAAGCACGCAATCAGGGCGTGCGCAAGGCGACCACGTTGGTGACGCGGATGGCGCCAGCGCGTTTGAGTTGCGTGGCGATCTCGCCGAGGGTCGCGCCCGTGGTCATCACGTCGTCGACGACACCGACGTGGCGCCCCGCGATGCGCGCAGGCTCGGCGACAACGAATGCACCGTGCAGGTTGGTCAGCCGCTCGGCACGGTCCAGCGTGGCCTGGGCGGGGTTGTCGCGCACACGGTGCAGGGCGTTGGCATGGGCGGGAATGTTCTGGTGGCGCGCCAGCCGGCGGGCAATCTCCCACGCCTGGTTGTAGCCGCGCGAGCGCAGGCGTGCAGGCGAGAGCGGTACCGGCAGCAGCATGTCCGGCAACTCGCCCGGGGCAGCGGCCAGCGCGTTGCCCAATTGATCCGCCAGCCAGGCAGCCAATGGCAATTGCGCCCGAAATTTCAATCCGGTGACAAGGTGGTCGAGCGGCCAGCCATAGTCCGCAATCACGACGGTTGCGTCAAAGTCGGGTGCGCCAGCCAAACAGGTGTGGCAGTGCCGGCCGACGTGCCGCGCCTCCAGCGCGATGGCACATTGGACGCAGCGTCGCCTGTGCAGCTGTGGGGCCAGATCGGCCGTGCAGCCAGCGCACACCAGGCCACCCTGCACCGCACCGCAAAGCACGCAGGCGCACGGCAGCAGATGCCGTAGCCCGGCGCGAAACCATGCCGATAACGCGTGTTTGTGCATGCAAAAAGCTGCTATCCAAGCCGATTTGCGGCCCCTCGGCTATCGGACGGCGCCTCAAACTGCAGGCCGGTATACTTGGCAACCGCAGTATTCCGCCCCGTCTTGTCGATGTCTGATCCCGCTCTCGCCCGTCCTGCCGCCTTGCGGCGCGCCTTCGATCGCCGCGCCGCGCGTTTTGCCGACGTGGATTTCCTGCTGCGTGAAGTGGGCAGCCGCATGCAAGATCGCCTGTCCTACATCAAGGCCACGCCCGCGCGCGCCCTGGATTTGGGTTGCGGCCTGGGACAAGGCTTGGCGGTATTGCGCGCGCAATATCCGGATGCGCAGATCTGCGGAGTCGACTGGTCGTCCGCCATGCTGGCGCGGGCGCAGAAGCTTGACCCGCAGCGCACCGACGCCGGGTGGCTCGGCCGCCTGCTGAAGAAGCGCCCGGTCTTCGATTTCGCCCAGGCGGACTTCCGCGCGCTGCCGTTTGCCGGCGCGTCATTCGATCTGCTGTGGTCGAACCTGGCGCTGCACTGGGACCCGGCGCCGCACGCGATCTTTCCCGAGTGGCACCGCATCACCACGGAAGGCGGCCTGCTGATGTTCAGTCTGTTCGGTCCAGACACCTTGCGCGAACTGCGCAGCGCCCTGGCCGGCATTGACGCGGGCGTCCATACGCTGCGCTTTGTTGATATGCATGACATTGGCGACATGCTCGTGCATAGCCGCTGGTCCACGCCCGTCATGGACATGGAGCAGCTCACGATTACCTACGAGACGCCGCAGGCGCTGCTGGCCGATGTGCACTTGCTCGGCGGCATGGCTGGCTTGACGGATGAAGCGGGCCGCGGCCTCGCTGGCACCGGTCTGCACACGCCGCGCTGGCGCCAGCGGCTATTCGACGCACTCGACGCGCAACGCAATCCCGATGGGCTGATTCCGCTCACCTTCGAAATCGTTTACGGCCACGCCTGGAAGCTCGCGCCGGCCCAGCGGCAGGCGCTGGACGAGCAGGGAAGGGCGATGATTCCGATCGATCAGATCGGTCGCAAACCGCGCGCCTAAGACGTTTTTGATGCGGAAACGGCATTGGCTGCACCTTGTCAAGCCGGGACTTGCATAAAGGCGCTTTACCTTGTTTGGGGTCAATCGCGGCCATATAATGCGCCAGTTTGTCGCAGCAGTCCCCCCAAAGGCCTATCCCGTTTTTTGCCACGGGCGAACCGTTCGGGTATGCATCCGAGGCAGGAGTGGTTCAATGCACGACATTGAAACCGCGCTCCACCCAGCATGCGGCGCCTCCACCATCTCGGAATCGCCGCGCAAGACCTGGCTCATGAAGCGAAACTGCTCGCTTTCAACCCGCCAGATTGGCTGGTTCACCCCCTTGGTCGTCATTCCCCCGTTCGTCATCGCTTCGTTTTCTGCCTGGCAGGGCGCGTGATTGGTGTTGCCTGACGCGGGGCTGGAGGTCGCGATTCTCGTATGGGCATTGCTGTACTATGCCCGCCACGCCTCCGATTACTGGCGCGCTTGGCTGGAAGATGGCGCGCTCGTGATCTAGCAGGCGAGCGCCAGGCGGCGCAAGCTTGCGGACGAGCTTTCCCGGTGTTTGGGGCACGGGCAACCAACCCAGGTCTCATGAGCCGCGCGCCGGGGCAGAGTGGAATCTGTCAATTGGGTAGATAAAAAATGAAAATGTTGAATAAGACATTGGCAAGTTTGCTGGCGGCAGGTTCTCTCCTCGCCCTCAGTCAAACGGCCCTGGCAGTGGAAGACATGCCGGGCGGCCCCGCAGTGCGGCAACTCAATCTCGCGCCCCCGGTCACCAAGATCGCCGCCGAGATCCATTGGCTGCACTGGATGATGCTGATCATCTGTATCGTGATCTTCATCGGTGTATTCGGGGTGATGTTCTACTCCATTTTCAAGCACCGTAAGTCGGTCGGCCACAAACCGGCGACGTTCCACGAAAGCACCACGGTTGAAATCATCTGGACCATCGTGCCGTTCCTGATCGTGATCGGGATGGCGCTACCGGCCACCAAGGCCGTGGTCGCAATGAAGGACACCACCAATTCCGACCTCACCATCAAGGCCACCGGCTACCAGTGGAAGTGGGGTTACGACTACCTGAAGGGCGAAGGCGAGGGCATTTCATTCCTCTCCACGCTCACCACGCCGCGTGACCAGATCAACAACCAGGCGCCCAAGAGCACCACGTACCTGATCGAAGTCGACAATGAGCTGGTCGTGCCGGTCAACCGCAAGGTGCGCATCGTCACCACCGCCAACGACGTGATTCACTCGTGGATGATCCCGGCGTTTGGCGTGAAGCAGGATGCGATTCCGGGCTTCGTGCGCGACGCGTGGTTCAAGGCTGAGAAGGTCGGCGTGTATCGCGGCCAGTGCGCCGAACTGTGCGGCAAGGAACACGCCTTCATGCCCATCGTCGTGCGCGTGCTTTCGCAGGACGACTACACCAAGTGGGTCGACGGCAAGAAGAAGGAAATGGCCGCCAAGGCCGACGACCCGAACAAGACCTACACGCTGGAAGAGCTGAAGTCGCGCGGCGAGAAGGTCTACACCGCCAACTGCGCGGTCTGCCACCAGCCGAACGGCAAGGGCGGCGGCCCGTTCCCGGCGCTTGATGGTTCGAAGATCGCCAATGGCCCGCTGGCTGATCACGTTGGCATCGTGCTGCACGGCAAGGGCGCTATGCCGCCCTGGGCTTCGGCACTGAACGACGTCGAAATCGCTTCCGTCGTCACTTACGAGCGCAATCACTGGGGCAACCATACCGGTGACCTGCTGCAGCCCACGCAAGTGAAGGATGCGCGCGGCGGCAAGATGCCCGAAGGTGGCGGCGCCAAGACCGCTGCAACTGAATCCGCCGGCAAGGTGGCGTCCCAACAAGCGAATGCGGCCGAAGACCGCAACGCTGGCTGATTGATCGTCTGCGTGACGAACCGAACCCTAGGAGTTCCTCGATGAGCACCGCTGTTACGCACCCGCAAGATCACGCGCACGGTCATGGAGACGACCACGCGCACGACCATCCCCATGGCTGGCGCCGTTGGCTGTTTGCGACCAACCACAAGGACATCGGTACGCTGTACCTGCTGTTCTCTTTCATGATGCTGCTCTCGGGCGGCACGCTGGCCCTGCTGATCCGCCTTGAGCTGTTCCAGCCCGGCCTGCAGTTTTTCCATCCGGAGCTGTTCAACCAGTTCACCACGCTGCACGGCCTGATCATGGTGTTCGGCGCGATCATGCCGGCCTTCGTGGGCTTTGCGAACTGGATGATCCCGCTGCAGGTCGGCGCGTCCGACATGGCCTTTGCGCGGATGAACAACTTCAGCTTCTGGCTGCTGCCGCCTGCGGCACTGCTACTGGTGGGTTCGTTCTTCGCACCGGGCGGCGCCACGGCCGCCGGCTGGACGCTCTATGCCCCGCTGTCGGTGCAGATGGGCCCGGGCATGGACATGGCGATCTTCGCGATCCACATCATGGGCGCATCGTCGATCATGGGCGCGATCAACATCATCGTGACCATCCTGAACATGCGCGCGCCCGGCATGACGCTGATGAAGATGCCGATGTTCTGCTGGACGTGGCTGATCACGGCCTACCTGCTGATCGCCGTGATGCCGGTGCTGGCAGGTGCGATCACCATGGTGCTGACCGATCGCCACTTCGGCACGAGCTTCTTCTCGGCAGCCGGCGGCGGTGACCCGGTGATGTACCAGCACATCTTCTGGTTCTTCGGGCACCCCGAGGTGTACATCATGATCTTGCCGGCGTTCGGTATCGTCAGCCAGATCGTGCCGGCCTTCGCCCGCAAGCCGCTGTTCGGCTACAGCTCGATGGTGTACGCCACGGCGTCCATCGCCATCCTGTCGTTCATCGTGTGGGCCCACCACATGTTCACGACCGGCATGCCCGTGACCGGCCAGCTGTTCTTCATGTACGCGACGATGCTGATTGCCGTGCCGACCGGCGTGAAGATCTTCAACTGGGTGGCCACGATGTGGCGCGGCTCGATGACGTTCGAGACGCCCATGCTGTTCGCGATCGGCTTCATCTTCGTGTTCACGGTGGGCGGCTTCACGGGCCTCATCCTGGCCGTGGCCCCGATCGACATCCAGCTGCAGGACACCTACTACGTGGTGGCGCACTTCCACTACGTGCTGGTGGCCGGCTCGCTGTTCGCGCTGTTCGCGGGCTTCTATTACTGGGGTCCGAAGTGGTCTGGGTACATGTATAGCGAGACGCGCGGCAAGATCCACTTCTGGGGTTCGATGATCACCTTCAACCTCACGTTCTTCCCGATGCACTTCCTGGGCCTGGCCGGTATGCCGCGCCGCTATGCGGATTACCCGCAGCAGTTCGCCGATTTCAACGCGATCGCGTCGATCGGTGCGCTGGGTTTCGGCCTGATGCAGGTGTATTTCTTCTTCTTCGTGGTGCTGCCGTCGTACCGCGGTGGCGATAAGGCCGCCGACAAGCCGTGGGATGGCGCGGAAGGCCTGGAGTGGACCGTACCGTCGCCGGCGCCGTTCCACACCTTTGAAGAACCGCCACACGTGAAGTAATGCAGGTGTCGCGGGGCTGGCGAGCGTCGGCCCCGCGATCCTCCGGACAACGATGTCGAATCCAGAAAAAAGCCCAACGCCCGAGCAACGCGCTGCCAACCGTCGCCTGGGGTTGATCCTCGGCACGATTGCGTTGGTTTTCTTCCTGGGTGTGATTTTCAAGCGCGTGGTGTTCGGCGGTTAGCCGGGCAAGCGACGCGCTGATCGCTGAACCGAGATTTCGCGAGATCCCTATGAGCCAGACACCGGCGCGGCCGGACCCGACCCAAGACGACAAAGCCCTCGAGCGCGGCCTGAACCGCTCCATGCTCGGCAAACTGGCTGTCGTGGTCGTGATCATGTTTGGCTTCGGCTACGCGATGGTGCCGCTGTACAAGAAGATCTGCGAGATCACGAACATCAACGTGTTGAACACGCGTGATGAAGACGGCGGCGCGCTGCGCAACTCGCAGGTCGACAAGACGCGCACGATCACGGTGGAATTCGATTCGAACAGCCAAGGGCCGTTCCGTTTCCGCCCGGTCAAGAACACCATGGATGTGCACCCCGGCGAGATCAACCAGATCGTCTACGAGGTGGTGAACAAGGAGGGGCGCACGGTGGAGGCCCAGGCCATCCCGAGTTACGCGCCCAAGCAGGCAACCGAGTTCTTCAAGAAGATCGAGTGCTTCTGTTTCAAGCAGCAGACGCTGACGGCCAACGAATCGCGCGAGATGCCGGTGGTGTTTGTGATTGATCCGGATCTTCCCAAGGGCGTGAAGACGATCACCTTGTCCTACACTTTCTTCGAGATCCACGCGCCGTCGGCCGTTGCGCCGGCGATGCCAGGCAAGGGAACGTGAGGACATGGACGAACTGAAGGAAGCGACCAAGCGACGCGCATCATTCGCACAGACGATGAAGGCGGTGTTCTGGTCCTTCTTCGGTGTGCGCAAGGGCCGTGATCATGACCGTGACATGGCGCAATTGAACCCCGTGCACGTGATCATTGCGGGCATTCTGGCGGCGGTCCTGTTTGTCATTGTGCTGCTGCTGATCGTACGAGCGGTTGTCGGTTGAAGATTGAGAAGGTAGAGGAGACGGCCCGCGCAGCATGGGCCGGGCAACATCGAGTGGATTCTTAAAAAAATAGAGCTGGAGAAAAAGAGATGAGTGCGAATCGAGCAAACGCTCCGTACTACTTCGTGCCCGGGCCGTCGCGGCATCCGATTACGGCGAGCCTCGGCCTGCTGATCGTGCTGTTGAGCTCCGCCGCTTGGGTGAATGCTCAGCCATGGGCCCCGTGGACATTCCTGATCGGCCTGCTGTGGTTCCTCTTTGTGCTGCGTGCATGGTTTGCCGACGCCATCTCCGAATCCGAGACCGGCAAGTACGGCGACCGCGTGGATGCCTCGTTCCGCTGGTCGATGAGCTGGTTCATCTTCTCGGAAGTGATGTTCTTCGCGGCGTTCTTCGGCGCGCTGTTCTATGCGCGCACGATTGCCATGCCGTGGCTCGGCGATCTGAACAACAAGCTGCTGTGGCCCGACTTCAACGCGCTGTGGCCGAACGCCGGCCCGGCCGGCACGGTGGCGCCGTTCACGACGATGGGTCCGTGGCCGATCCCGACCATCAATACGGCGCTGCTGCTGACCTCCGGTGTGACGCTCACGTGGGCGCACCACGCGCTGCGGGAGGGCAAGCGCGCGCAGGTCATCCAGGGTCTGCTGCTGACGATCCTCCTGGGCTTCACGTTCATGGGCTTCCAGGCGTTCGAGTACATCCACGCCTATCACGAACTGAACCTGAAGCTGACCTCGGGTATCTATGGATCAACGTTCTTCCTGCTGACGGGCTTCCACGGCTTCCACGTGACGATGGGCGCGATCATGCTGTCGGTGGTGCTGGGCCGTGTGATCAAGGGCCACTTCACGCCGGAGCATCACTTCGCATTCGAAGGCGCCGCGTGGTACTGGCACTTTGTGGACGTGGTGTGGCTGGGCCTGTACGTGGTGGTGTACTGGCTGTAAGGTCGCATGGGATCGGGGCGGCGCAGCGTCGCCCCGTGACCCGGCCAACGACGGCCGAAGACAATGCCGCAGACGGGACACCGCTGCGGCGTTTTCGTTTTTCTGGCGTGAGAGATTTGCCGGCGGCTACTGGCCGAAGCGGATGCCGGTACTGTGGATCCACCCCAGCCGGTTCGCGACCAGGATGAAGATGAACAGCGCGATCGAGAACCCGACGCGGAACATCAAGGACCGAACGGTCCGGTTGCTGTGGCCCTTGTCGCGCATCAGGAAGAACAGTGCGGAGGCCAGGCTGCCGAGGATCAGCAGAAACGCAATGGCAACGACGATGCGCATGGAGGGCTGCGGGTTGGGCGATGAAGGGTTGGAAATGGCTGCCGAGCATTATCTCACCGAGGCCGCGCAATGACCGTGCGCGTGCCGATGCGGCGTTGGCTTGCGCCTGTGCCGATGCTGGCGGGTGTGGCGCTGATCGCGCTCACGTGCTCGCTTGGGCGTTGGCAGCTTTCGCGTGCGCACGAGCGCATCGAGCGGCAGGCCCGCATCGTGGCGCTGGCAAATGCGCCCGCCCAGCGCATCACCGCTCAGCCCGTGACGGCAGATTCGATGATGTATCGGCCGGTGTTGCTGCGCGGAACGTTCGACGTGGCGCACACGGTGCTTCTGGAGAATCGCCCACACGTCACCAATGGCGTATCGCGCCCCGGTTTCGAGGTGCTCATCCCGCTGATGCTGGAAGGCGCGGGCGGGCGTGCCGTGTTGGTCAACCGGGGCTGGTTGCCGCGCGATCCGGCCGACCGCACGCGCATCGCGCCGTACACCACGCCGGCGGGCGAAGTGCAGGTCGAAGGGATGGCGGTGCCACATGCCAGCCGGGTCTTCAGTCTGGGCAGCAAGGATGGCGCGGGTGAAGTCGGCCAGCGACTTAGGCAGAATATCGACCTCGACGCTTTCTCGCGCGAAATCGGCGTGCCGCTCCAACCGTTTGTAGTGGAGCAGCAATCCGACGTGCAGGACGGCCTGGTGCGCGATTGGCCGCGCGCAGACTCGGGCGCTGACCGCAATTACGGTTATGCATTCCAGTGGTTTGCGATGGCCGCGGCGGTGCTTGGGCTGATGGTCTTCTACAGCGTGCGGCGTTATCGCCGCTTGACGGGCACCTCCGGGCCCGCTTGAACACGAACTCGCGTTGCGGCTTAGTGCCGCAGCTGAATGTATTGGGAATCACATGGTGAATCAGGAATCCGCACCCGGCGCGCCCGGCACACTTGGGGCGTCCGAAGACCCGCGCATCGACGCGCGTACGCGTCGCGGCCGCTTGATGATGCTGTTCCTGCTGCTGGTCTGCGCCTCCCCGGTGATCGCGTCGTACCTCGCGTACTACGTCTTCACCCCAGCCGGCGGCAAGGCGGCGTACGGCGCGCTGGTTGATCCGCAGCGTCCCATCCCGACCGGCTGGATGGTGCAGGACGAGCACGGCACTGAAGTGCCGCTTGCCAGCCTCAAGGGCAAATGGCTGATGGTGTCCGTGGATGGCAGCGCCTGCGACGACAACTGTGCGCGCAAGCTTTTCACCATGCGCCAGCTGCGCATCGGCCAGGGCCCGGACCGCGACCGCATCGTCCCCGTCTGGCTTGTGACCGACCGCGGTGAAATCGACCCGCGCCTGATCAAGGCCTACAACGACGATTACGGTGCCGTGCGCTTCCTGCGCGCGCCCGAGTTGCCCAAGGACTGGCTGGCTGATGGGAAGACGCCGCCCGCAGACCACCTCTTCCTGGTCGATCCGCTTGGCAACCTGATGATGCAGTTCCCGAAAGATCCGGACCCGAAGAAGGTGCGCGGGGATATGACGCGGCTCTTGAAGTATTCGCGCATCGGATAGGCCATGCTGCTGCAACTTGCTTCCATCGGCATCCTGATTGCGCTGATCCCGCTGTGCTATGTGCTGGTCAAAGGGGATCGCAACAAGTACCGCAAGCTCGTGTGGATCACCGCTTTCCTGACGCTGGACCTCATCATGTTCGGCAGCTTCACGCGTCTGACGGATTCGGGCCTGGGCTGCCCAGATTGGCCGGGTTGCTATGGCACGTCCAACCCGTTCCACGCGCGCGATGACATCCACGCAGCGCAGACCGCCATGCCGAGTGGCCCGGTCACGTGGATGAAGGCTTGGATCGAGATGACGCATCGCTACTTCGCGCTTGCGCTGGGCGTGCTGATCATCACGCTGGTGGTGCTGGCGTGGGCCAAGCGCAAGGAGCTGAAGCAGTCTCCGTGGTATGCGACGGCCGTGCTGGCGCTGGTGTGTGTGCAGGGTGCCTTTGGCGCGTGGACGGTCACGCTCAAGCTGCAGCCGGCAATCGTAGTGACGCACTTGCTGCTCGGCATGTCGCTGCTGGCCGCGCTGATCTGGCTCGGCTGCAAGAACGACGTGCCGCGTGTGGTAGATGAGCGTGGCGCGTCGTTGCGCACGGCGGCGGCCATCGGACTCGTGCTGCTCGTTGTGCAGATTGCGCTGGGCGGCTGGGTCAGCACGAACTACGCTGTGCTGGCCTGTACCGATTTCCCGCTGTGCAACGGCCAGTGGGTCCCGCCGATGGACTTTGTGCACGGCTTCACGTTCTGGCGCCAGCTCGGCAAGACCGCCGGCGGCGATTTCATCTCGCACGATGCGCTGGTTGCCATCCATTGGACGCACCGCGTGTTTGCAGTCGTCGTGCTGAGCTACCTGGCGTGGCTGGGCGTGCGCGCACGTCGCATCGACGGCATCGGCCGTGTCGCGACGGTGCTGCTCGTCGTGTTGGCTGTGCAATTGGCGACCGGCCTTTCGAACATCGTGCTGGGCTGGCCGCTGCTGGCTGCCGTGGCGCACAACGGCGGCGCGGCCGTGCTGCTGTTGCTGATGGTGCGTCTGCATTACCTGATCGGGCTCGCACAAGCGCGAGCGCCGATGCCTGTGGCGGCTGCCGTCGTCTGAATGCCGTCTGACTGTTTTTTATGAATACCGTGGCAACCCCAACAACTTCCACTCAACTTCCTGGCTGGCGAACGACCGCATCGCAGTATGCGGCGCTCACCAAGCCGCGCGTCACGCAGCTCGCCGTGTTCTGCGCCGTGATCGGCATGTTCCTGGCCACGCCGGGCATGGTGCCGTGGCCCGTGCTGATCGGTGGCGCGGTCGGCATCTGGCTGTTTGCCGGCGCGGCCTTCGCCATCAACTGCCTGGTCGAGCGCAAGATTGACGCGATGATGCGCCGCACAGCCTGGCGCCCGTCGGCCAGCGGTGAGCTGGGCACGCGGCAGATCCTGGTGTTCTCGTTGGTGCTGGGCGGTGCGGGCATGTGGACGCTGCATGTTTTCGCCAACGACCTGACGATGTGGCTGACTTTCGCCACCTTCATCGGCTACGCGATCATCTACACGCTGCTGCTCAAGCCGGCCACACCGCAGAACATTGTCATCGGCGGCCTGTCGGGTGCAATGCCGCCGGCGCTGGGTTGGGCGGCTGTCGCCAACAGCGTGCCGGCCGAGGCGTGGATCCTGGTGTTGATCATCTTTACCTGGACGCCACCGCACTTCTGGGCGCTCGCGCTGTACCGCCGCGCAGACTACGCCAAGTCC
Organism: Ralstonia psammae; assembly: GCF_958405935.1. Lineage (NCBI taxonomy): Bacteria > Pseudomonadati > Pseudomonadota > Betaproteobacteria > Burkholderiales > Burkholderiaceae > Ralstonia > Ralstonia psammae. The sequence goes on along the minus strand of NZ_CATZBU010000001.1, from coordinate 464,292 downwards.
GGCCTGCCGATGCTGCCGATCACGCACGGCGAGAAATACACGCTGCTGCATATCCTGCTGTACACGCTCATCATGATCGCCGCGACCATCCTGCCGTTCGTCTACGGGATGAGCGGCTATATCTACCTGGTGACGGCGCTCGTGCTCGGCTTTGGCTTCCTCTCGTATGCGTGGCGCATGTATCGCAAGTATTCCGACGCACTGGCGCAGAAGACCTTCCGCTACTCGATCATCTATCTGTCGATCCTGTTTGCCGCGCTGCTTGTGGACCATTACTTCAAGTTCGGCCCGGCGCTCACGCAAAGCGCGGCGCTGTGACGCACAGGGGTGCCAGCAAGCATGTGCCGTTGGCGTTACGCTAAGCGGTCTGCTCCCAACACGATGACCATGCCCTCATTCCGACACCTCCGCGCCGTGCTGTTTGCAGCGCTAGCCGTCGCCGCGCTGGCGCTGACGGCGTGCAGCGACAAGCCCGCCTTCAAGAACCTCGACATCACCGGGTCCAAAAGCTTCGGTACCGATTTTTCGTTGACCGACCACACCGGCAAGCGCCGCACGCTCGAAGATTTCCGCGGTAAGGTCGTCGTGATGTTCTTCGGTTACACGCATTGCCCGGATGTCTGTCCGACCACACTGGCTGAACTGCGCGCCGTGATGGACACCCTCGGCAAAGACGCCGACCGCGTACAGGTGCTGTTCGTCACCGTCGACCCCGAGCGCGATACGCAGGACCTGCTGGCTAAGTACGTGCCGGCATTTGATCCGCGCTTCCTCGGCATGCGTCCGGCCAACGAGGCTGAGCTGAAGAAGGTCGCGTCCGACTTCAAGGTGTTCTACAGCAAGGTGCCGGGCAGCTCGCCCGACAACTACACCATGGATCACACCGCTGGCAGCTACATGTTTGATCCGAAGGGCAATCTGCGCCTGTTCATCAAGCACGGCCAGGGCCCCGAGCCCATCGCACGCGACATCAAGCAACTGCTGGCCGACTGATCTCTGCCACCAGCGCCCAAATAAAAAGCCCGCCAAACTGGCGGGCTTTTTATTGCGAGGCGGGCTGCTTATGCGAAGGCCTGCAGTGCTCCCTTCATCTTCTTCATCGCGGCCGATTCGATCTGGCGGATGCGCTCGGCCGACACGCCAAACTCGTCAGCCAACTCGTGCAGCGTCGAGCCGCCCGTTCCGTCATCGTTCACATTCAGCCAGCGGGCTTCGATGATGCGGCGGCTGCGGTCGTCCAGCTTGGCCAGCGCGGCTTCGATGCCTTCGCTTTGCAAGCGATCGTTGCTACGCGCTTCGATCACGCGGGTCGGCTCATTGTGCGTGTCTGCCAGGTAGGCGATCGGGGCGAACGACTCTTCGCCGTCGTCCATCTGGCCTTCCAGCGCGATGTCGCCGCCCGACAGGCGCGTTTCCATCTCGCGCACTTCGGTGCCCTTGACGTTGAGTTCGGCCGCCACAGCGTCGATCTCGTCCGACGTGAAGGTCGCCTGCGCATCCTGCTTGTGGCTGCGCAGGTTGAAGAACAGCTTGCGCTGGGCCTTGGTGGTAGCCACCTTGACCATGCGCCAGTTCTTCAGGATGTACTCGTGCATCTCGGCCTTGATCCAGTGCATTGCGTACGAGACGAGACGCACGCCCTGATCCGGGTCGAAGCGCTTGACGGCCTTCATCAGGCCGATGTTGCCTTCCTGGATCAGGTCGGCATGCGGCAGGCCGTAGCCGAGGTAGCCGCGGGCAATCGACACCACCAGGCGCAGGTGGGAGAGCACCAGACGGCGGGCGGCATCGAGGTTGTCGTTGTCGCGGTATTCGCGGGCCAGACGTTGTTCTTCTTCGGCCGACAGCATCGGCACACGATTGACGCTCTGGATATAGGCGTCAATGTTGCCCAGGTTGCCGGGGAACGCCAGTGCCCATCCATTACCGGCATTGCCGGACGGCTGGGTGGCGATTGCGGAAACGGTATTCACGGGGATGACTGCGTTCACTCAGGACTCCTGTCGAAATCCAGTGGAGGTTTGGAAAGGCATCTTAGCACTCCAACCGGAAGAGTGCTAATAGGACATTTTTGTCCGGTTGATAGTTCCCGCAAATCAAGGGGCTTGCTTTAATAGTGTGATGTTTGCGCCGCAGCAAAAAACCCTGCGCACCCGTCATAGACCACGGCTGGCGAGATCAGTTCTCGACTATGCCGCCGTGTTACGACCGCGTGACTTGGCCCAATAAAGTGCGCGATCGGCCTCGCGCAGGGCGGCGTCGGGGTCGCGCACTTCGGGGCCGGGGCAAGCTACGCCAATGCTGGTTGTGACCTGCAGGATCGTGTCGCCCGGCAGGGTGATCGGCGGGCGGATCGCGCCGACGATCTTCTGCGCGGTGTGCAGCGCATCATCCGGGGCGTCGATGGGGTCGAGCAGGATGATGAATTCGTCACCTGCGAGGCGGGCGACGGTGTCGGTGCGGCGCACGGCGCGTTGCAGGCGGTGCGCGACCTCCACCAGCACGGCATCGCCGGCGGCGTGGCCGTAGGTGTCGTTGATGTGCTTGAAGTGGTCGACGTCCAGATACAGCACGCCCAGCGGCGCGGCCAGGCGCTGACGACGCTCCAGTGCGGCGCGCAGGCGCTCGTAGAGTTCGTAGCGGTTGGGCAGGCCGGTGAGGGCATCAAAGTGCGCCATGCGCGAAAGCTCCATCTCGCTGCGCTTGGCCTCGGTCACGTCCTGCACGAAGGCATAGAAGCCGCTGCGGCCGTCGTGCGTTTCTCCGGCATCGGGGACCAGCTGGCCGCGGAAATGCCGCGTGCGGCCGCGCGGGCTGCTGGCGTGCGGCTTTTCGTACCACGGCGCGGTGATCTCGAATTCGACCGATTCTCCCCGCAGGGCGCGCGCCAGATACGGGGCGAGCAGGGCGTACGTGCCCGGCGTGAACACCCGTTCCGGCTTCTGCCCGCAGACTTCCTCGGGCGTGCGCTGCAGCCAACGCGCATGCGTGACGTTGCAGAAGGTGAAGACGCCGTCGGGGTTGATGTGCGACACCAGCAGCGGCGCGTTGTCGAGCACGAGCTTGAGCGCGCGTTCGCTGCGTGCCAGGGCCAGCTCGGCGCTCGTGCGCGCCGTCAGATCCTGCAGCACCGAAAAATAGCCGCGCAGCGTGCCGCAATCATCGTAGTCAGGAAAGTAATGGCCGCTCAGGTAGCGGGGCACGCCCGTGCGCATGGACGTGATCTCGAACTGCACCGGATAGCCGGCCAGCACTTCGGTCATGTAGGGCAGCAGCGTGCGGTAGTCCTCAGGCGCGTAGATGTCGCGCACATGGCGGTCGAGCATCTCGTCTTCATTGCGGCCGAAGGCTTCGAGCAGCGTGCGGCTGGCAAAGCGGACGATGCCGTCGGGGTCGACATAGCTGAGTTGCGCCGGCACGTTGTCGGCCACCAGGCGCAGTTGTTCGCGGCTGGCGCGCAGGGCGTCGCGGCGGCGCTCGAGGCTTTCGTTGGCGGTGCGCAGAGCGCGTTCGGACGCGGCCAGCCGGTTGGCAAACGGCCGCACCGTCAGGCGGATGGCCAGCACGCTGCCGATCATGAGGCACAGCATGAAGGCCGCGAGCCGCTCGAACTGCAGGCGCATCGGCGCGTACAGCTCGGCGCTGGCGATCTTGCTGATCAGCGCCAGCCCCGTGTGGCCGATGGGCGTGTAGCTGAACGATGTCGGCATGCCGTGGATGTCCTGCCACTGGCCGTAGCCCGCCTTGCCTGCCAGCGCCAGGCGCGACGGCAGCGGCCGGTGGTCGACCGTGAGCGGCGGCAGTTCGAATACATACGCATCAAAGCGCTGCGGAAACGACATTGCGCGGCCGCGCGCATCAAAGCCCGACATCGCCAGCGTTTCCGTCATTCCGGCGCCGCGTTCGTTGGTGTAGCGGCGTGTCATGTGGGCGAGCGGTTGCTCGGCGACCAGCCAGCCGATCTGCACCCCGTCTGCCATGACTGGCGTTTCGGTGCGCATGGCAAAACCGTGGACCCATTGCAGCGTGACGCGCTCGGGTGCGAGGCCGGCGTGCAGCGCAATCGACAGCTCGGGTTCAAGCGTTTGCGTGCCCAGGCTGACGATGGCCTCGCCCGCCAGCGTACGCAGTTGCAGGTACGAATAGCCTTGCTGCCGATACGCCTGCAGCGCGCTCTCGCTGCGCAGACGCGCCGCGTTGTCGGCCGGATGGCGCAGCACTTCCTGGATGTGTGTAGCAGCGGCCACCAGGCGCGGATTCTCCGCGCGCGCGGCCAGCAGTTGGTCGAACTCTTCGGCGTAGCTCGAGAGGGCCCGCGTCCGCGTGGTGCCGAATGTCAGGCTGACACTGTCCACCTGGATGATGAACGCCGTGACGGTGGCCCCCAGGCCCGCCAGCACTACACAGCCGCCGCTGATCCACACGATGGTGTCTTCCGGCGACAAGCGCAGGCGCAACTGGCCCGGGTGCCGGACCACCGCCACGCACAGCACGCCCGTGACCACCAGCAGCGTGCAGAGGGCGGCCACGTCTGAGGCGCGCCACCGCAGCCATGCCGGGTACAGATATTCGAGTGCCATGGCGCGGCCGAGCAGGTCGCCCACGCAGAGCAGTATCGCCAGGCCGACGAGGCTCCACAACCACCGCGCGCGGTGCGGCTTGGGCAGCGTGGGCACAAGGCTCAAGGCCGTTGCCGATGCGGCCATCGCCAGCGCGTGGCTGGGGTGCATGCCGCCAATCCATCCGGTCACCCATTGGCGGTCCAGCCACGCGTGCACGCCTGGAAAGTCCAGCCCGATGGGCCACCCCGTGATCATCTCGGCCAGCCGCAGCGTCGACAGCACCGCCACCATGCCGCCCAGCCCGCGGGCCGCCCGATCCGCCCACCGCGCGTTGGGTCGTACCGTCCCGACGAGCAGCGCCCCCAGGCCTGCGCCCAGCAGCGACAGGTTGATCCCCGTGGCAAACACGATCAGCAGCCGGTCGGTGCCCAGCTTCACCGCCCATGGCCAATGCCGCAGCCAGCCGACCATCACGGTCAGCCCGACAAGGACGAGGAGAATGCCGATGCCGCCGGCAATGGCGACAAGCGGCCGGCGAGGAACCATGCAGGTGACGCGTAAGCGGGGCGGTTTCAGGGCGGATGTCTTCTAACCGGAAGATCGGCGGAAAACCGCGCTGCTTGAGCGTTTCCACCTAAATGGGTGGGCCGAATTGCCATGTCTGCAATGTCGAGTGATCGAAGCGCCGATGAATGCGATGTACGCCGCACATCGCATCGCTCCCCGTGCCGTCACGCAAGTTGGCTACACTGCCCGGACATCGCTAAAACCATTACAGGAGCCGTCATGACGATCGTCGTCAGCAAGGACACCGAAGGCCTTTTCCGCCACAAGATCACCTTTCCTGAAGGCGTGACATACACCGACGTGCCCAAGCCGACGGGCGAGGGCAGCGCGCCCGATCCGCACGCCTACTTTGATGCGGCCCTGGCAAGCTGCAAGGCGCTGACCGTCACGCTGTATGCGCGCCAGCGCAAGTACCCGCTCGATTCGATCGACGTGGCCGTCGAGCACGACGGCAGCCAGGAGCGCCAGGGCCGCTACAAGCTCCGCACGGTGCTGACCTTGCACGGCGATCTGAGCGACGAGCAGCGCGCCGACCTGCTGCGCGTGGCCGGCAAATGCCCTGTTCACAAGCTGATGACCGAGGTCGAGATCAGCGTCGACACCGAACTCGCCGAGCGCGCTTGAGGAGGCTTCCTGCCATGACTTCCATTCAGCACATCATCGGTCCGCACGTGCGCGACCTGGGTGGTTTTTCGGTCAAACGTGTGCTGCCCTCGGCGGCGCGCCAGACGGTCGGGCCGTTCATTTTCTTCGACCACATGGGGCCGGTGGATTTCGCCCCCGGCGAGGGCATCGACGTGCGCCCGCACCCGCACATCGGACTGGCCACCGTCACGTATCTGTTTGACGGCAGCATGGTCCACCGCGACAGCCTCGGCAGCGTGCAGACCATCACGCCCGGCGACGTGAACTGGATGACGGCCGGCAACGGCATCGTCCACTCCGAGCGCTCGTCGCCCGACGGGCGTGAAAAGGGTGCGCGTGTGCATGGCATCCAGACCTGGGTGGCGCTGCCGAAGGATCAGGAAAAGGTGGACGCCAGCTTCGCCCATCACGCTGCCGAAACGCTGCCCAAGCTCGAGTGCCCCGGCGTGCAGGGTGTGGTCATCGCGGGTGATGCGTTCGGGCTGGTGTCGCCGGTGAAGGTGAGTTCGCGCACGCTGTATGTGGCGCTGGAACTGGCGGCCGGCGCGTCGCTGGTGATTCCGCCCGAGCATGCAGACCGCGGCCTGTATCTCGTCGACGGCGCTGTCACGATCGATGGCGAGGCGCTCGACCCCCACCACCTGGCCGTGCTGGAGCCGGGCGGCGACGTGACGCTCACCGCGCAGGTGTCGTCACGCGTGATGCTGCTGGGCGGTGACCCGACCGACGGCCACCGCCACATCTACTGGAACTTCGTCGCCAGCGACAAGGCCGACATTGAAGACGCCAAGCAGCGCTGGGAGCGCGATGCCTTCGCCCACGTGCCAGGCGAAACGGAGCGCATTCCGCTGCCGTCCAAGTAAGACCGAGCGATCGATCAGGCAGCCTGCGCCGGTCGTGCACACCGCACGATCGCGCGAACTTGCTTGGCAATCGGCTCCGGCACCGGCTGCCCGCCGTCGAGCACGGCTTCAATCCACCGCGCCGTCGCAGCCGCGTCCGTCCCCACGGGCAATTCAGGCGGTGCGTCGCTTGAGCCTTCCACCGCGTCGATCACCGTTTCATGCGCGCCGTCGTGTAGCCACTCCACCGCGCTGCCGCGCCGCGCGTCCGCTACGGTCTCGCCTTCGGTGCCGCGTGCCAGCAGCACGTTGGCCGGATGGCGCAGAAAGTAATCGGTGAGCGTGTCGCGGTATTCCGGGTGCGTGTAGCTGACCAGCCGCAGCGCCTCATGCGGTGCGTGCCCGCCAATGGGCTGCAGCATCTTCACCACCGTGTGCGCGGAATTGCGCAGGCCGACGATCTCGCGCTTGTCCAGCAGCGACGCCAGCTCGGGGGAGAGCACGTCGATGGGCACGTAGGCCAGGCGATCGGTTTCCAGGCGCTCGCGGGCGTCGTCCATGTGTTCGCAGACCGGCCAGCGGAGGGCTTCGAACAGGGCGGCGGTGGTGATGCGGCCGTCGAAGCGGCGGATGCCATGCACCAGCACCGGCACACCTTCGCGCGCCAGCAGCTTGACCAGCAGCGGCACCAGGTTCGGCTGGCGGCGGGCACCGTTGTAGCTGGGGATGACGACAGGCAGCGCGTGGTCTGGCGTGTCCGGTGCCGGCAGCGGCCGGCAATGCGCGTGCGCGGCTTCGAGCATGCCGTCGAGTTCTTCCGGGGTCTCGCCTTTGATGCGGTAGGCCATGAGGATGGCGCCGAGCTGCACGTCGGTGATGCGGCCTTCCAGCATGGCGCTGAAGAGCGCACGGGCGTCGTGCTTGACCAGGGCGCGTGCGCCGTCTGCGCCACGGCCGATTTCCTTGATGAAGCGGGCTGCGGGGAAGGGGCCGGTCGCGAAGGCGTCTTCAGCGGCGTTGTCGGGGAGGATGGGGGGAGCGGGCATTGTTCATGGCGGGGTGATTGGCGTGGGGTTGATCATAGCGCTGTGGGTTGGCGCTGACGCCATGTCATGGTGTTTTTTGCCCGGGTGGTGCATCCCCTGTTTCTGCCCCGGCAGGGGATGAAACAGGGGATAGACCACCAAGCTCAAACAACAAGTCCATCCCAACAGCGAATCAGGCAGCCTCCGCCACCGGATGCCTCTGCTTCCGATACAAAAAGTCCAACACCGCCGTCCGACAAGCGTGATACGCCGGATCATCCGCCAACGCCATCCGATCCCGCGGGCGCGGCAAGTTCACGGTCAACACCTCGCCGATGGTCGCGGCCGGCCCATTCGTCATCATCACGATGCGGTCTGCCAGCAGCACGGCTTCATCCACGTCGTGCGTCACCATCACCACGGTGCTGCCGGTGGCGGCAACGATCTTCAGCAGCTCATCCTGCAGATGCGCCCGCGTCAGCGCATCCAGCGCGCCAAAGGGCTCATCCATCAGCAGTACCTTCGGCTCCATGGAAAGCGCCCGCGCAATCCCCACCCGCTGCTTCATCCCGCCAGAGATCTCGTGCGGATGCTTCTGCTCGGCATGAGACAAGCCGACCAGTGCCAGCGCCGCATGCGTGCGCTCACGCAATTGCACCTTCGTCTCGGTCTTGCCGAATACCCGCTCGACGGCGAGATACACGTTGTCAAAGCACGTGAGCCACGGCAGCAGTGAGTGGTTCTGAAACACCACCGCGCGATCCGGCCCCGGCCCGGCGATCTCGCGTTCGGCCAGGATCAGCCCACCCGCGGTCGGCCGCGTGAGCCCGGCAATGAGGTTCAGCAACGTCGATTTACCGCACCCCGAGTGCCCGATGAGCGCGATGCACTCACCGCGCGCAACGGTCAGGTCGATGTCGCGCAGGGCGACGAACGGGCCGCTCTTGGTCTTGAACGTTTGGCCGACGCTTTCGATGCGCAGGAATTTGTCTGTCATGGCGATCCCCCCAATTTCCCTTAAACCGCGTCGTACGAGAACCGCCGCGCAATCGCCAGCAGCGCGTGCTCCAGCAGCAAGCCCACCACCCCAATCACAAAGATGGCGATGACGATGTGCTCGACCTTCAGGTTGTTCCATTCGTCCCACAGCCAGAAGCCGATGCCGACGCCGCCGGTGAGCATCTCCGCTGCCACGATCACCAGCCACGCCGTGCCGATGGACAGCCGCACGCCGGTCAGCATGTACGGCAGCACCGCCGGAAACAGCACGCGCGTGAACACCTTCCATTCCGACAGGTTCAGCACGCGAGCAACATTGAGATAGTCCTGCGGCACGCGCGTGACACCCACGGCGGTGTTGATGACCATCGGCCAGATCGAGCAGATGAAGATCGCCCAGATGGCCGCCGGGTTGGCCGACTTGAACAGCAACAGCCCGATCGGCAGCCACGCCAGCGGCGACACCGGCCGCAGCAGGCTGATGATGGGCGAGGCCATCGCATTGAGAAACGCAAAGCGCCCGATGAGGAAACCCGCCGGAATGCCGATGACCGCCGCCATGCCGAAGCCCGCACCCACGCGGGCCAGCGACGCCAGCACGTTCCAGCCCACGCCCTGGTCATTGGGGCCATTGCGATAGAACGGATCGGCAAACAGCGCGAGCGCCGCTTTCCACGTCACTGCCGGTGTCGGCAGCGCGGGGATGGCCGTGGCGATGCCTTGCCACGCCAGCACAAACAGCACAAAGCCCAGCACGGGCGGAAAGCCGCGCACCACCGCGGCGACAAGCCAGTCGCGCACAACAAGGCTGCGACGTTCAGGGGCGGCGTCGGACTGCACGCCGGACAACGTTTTGACGAGCGTGTTCATGTCGGGCTCCATCGACGTGAGGGACCGCAATCAGAGATTCAGGAGGGCCGAGGCGTCAGGCTTTCAGCTTGAAGCCGTCGGCATACGCGGCAGGATTCTTCGCATCCCACACCACCCCGTCGATCAACTTGGCCGTGCGCATATCGCTCTTGGGAAGCGGCGTGCCCGTGGCTGTTGCAGCTTGCTTGAAGATGTCGATGCGGTTGATCTGCTTGGCGACGGCCAGGTAATCCGGATGCGTCTTCAAGAGGCCCCAGCGCTTGTGCTGCGTGAGGAACCACATGCCGTCCGACAGGTACGGGAAGTTGACCGCGCCGTCGTGATAGAAGCGCATCGGGTCCGGGTCGTCCCACGTCTTGCCCAGGCCATTGGTGTAGCGGCCCAGCATGCGGTCGAGGATGATGTCCATGTCGGTGTTGACGTAGGACTTGGCGGCGATGGTCTCGGCCGTCTTGCGGCGGTTCGACGCCGACGCATCGATGAACTTGGACGCTTCCAGTACCGCCGCGGTGAGTGCGCGTGCCGTGTTCGGATACTTCTGCACGAACTCTGCCGTGGTGCCCAGCACCTTCTCCGGGTGGTCTTTCCAGATGGCTTGTGTGGTCTCGGCGGTAAAGCCGATGTTGTCTGCAATCGCGCGGGCACCCCACGGCTCGCCCACGCAGTAGCCATCCATGTTGCCCACGCGCATGTTCGCGACCATCTGCGGCGGCGGCACGGTAATCGCCTTCGCATCCTGCAGCGGGTGGATGCCGTGCGCGGCCAGCCAGTAGTACAGCCACATCGCGTGCGTACCAGTCGGGAAGGTCTGCGCGAAGACGTATTCGCGCTTCTCTTTCGCCATGACCGCCTTCAACGACGCGCCATCCTTGACGCCTGCTTCCTTCAGCTTGGACGACAGCGTGATCGCCTGGCCGTTGTTGTTGAGTGTCATCAGCACGGCCATGTCTTTCTTCGGGCCGCCAATGCCGAGCTGCACGCCGTAGATCAACCCGTAGAGCACGTGCGCCGCATCCAGGTCGCCCGACACCAGCTTGTCGCGCACGCCGGCCCACGAGGCTTCTTTCGACGGCGTGATCTTGATGCCGTACTTCTTGTCGATGCCCAGCGTGGACGCCATGACCACCGAGGCGCAGTCCGTGAGCGGGATGAAGCCGACCTTCAGCTCCGTCTTCTCGGGCGCATCGGAGCCGGCGGCCCAGGCACCGGCACGCACCAGCGGATCAATCAATGCCACGGCACTGCCTCCTGCAATCGTCGCCGCGGCTTTCATGATGCTGCGGCGCTTGGGGTTGATCGGATTGACGAGGGCGTCGGTCTTGTCTGGCGCGGCCATCCATGGCTCCAAAGAAAAGGCGTCCCGACGCGCGCCATCGCCGCCCATCGCCGGGGATGGGTCGCAGAGTCGTGCGTCGGGACGCCGTTGTCCCATGCCGATACCCACGTTGGCACCGGCTTCGCAGCGACACTTGCAAGGGGTATGCCAACGTCGTGCGATGGGTTGTGGATTCCGCGTTCGGAGCCCGGCGTGTGAGGCTTTTAGCTCGGTGGTTGAGGCTCGGAGCCCGGCGCGTGAGGCTTTTAGCTTGGCGGTTGAGGCTCGGAGCCTGGCGCGTGAGGCTTTTAGCTCGGCGGTTGAGGCTCGGAGCCTGGCGCGTGAGGCTTTTAGCTTGGCGGTTGAGGCTCGGAGCCTGGCGTGTGAGGCTTTTAGCTCGGTGGTTGAGGCTCGGAGCCTGGCGTGTGAGGCTTTTAGCTTGGCGGTTGAGGTTCGGAGCCTGGCGCGTGAGGCTTTTAGCTTGGCGGTTGAGGCTCAGAGCCTGGCGAACGAGGTTCTGAACTCCGGTAGCGCGAGGTTTTCTGCCCCGCGGTTGGCACGCAGCGCTCGGTGCATCAGGCTTTTTGCTCGGGGTTTGACGGTCGGAACGCGGCAGGCGAGGGTTTGCGCTCGGCAAATTGGCTCCTCGGAGCTTGACGCGCAACGGTCTGGACGCGGCGTTCGAGCCGCACACCGTAGCGCGCGACTGGTGCGTTTACGGCGCCGGACTTGTGCGGCGCACCAAAACTGGGCGACGGCCCGAGTGCTCAACTCAACTGGCCATCACATCGATCACGCGCTGGGCGGCTTCCACCAGCTTGATGTTGCGATCCATTGCCATCTTGCGCAGACGCTTGAAGGCATCGTCCTCCGACAGGCTCATCTGCTTCATCAGCAGGCCCTTGGCGCGTTCGAGCACCTTGCGTTCGGCCAGTTGCGTCTTGGCGTTGTCCAGTTCGGCCCGCAGGGCGCGGTCGTGCTCGAAGCGGGCGTAGGCGACGTCCAGCACTGCCTTTACACGCGTGGGCTTGATGCCGTCGACGATGTAGGCGGTGATGCCGGCGGCAAATGCCGTCTTGATGCGCGTGGCGTCGTCGTTGTCGGTGAACAGCACGATGGGGCGCGGCGCGTGCTGCGTGGCTACGCACACGTGCTCGATGGTGTCCCGCGCGGCCGATTCGGACGCGACGATCACCATGTCGGGCTGGGTCTGGGCGATGCGGTCAGGCAAGGTAAGGTCGGCGTCGGCCAGTCCCACGTCGACGAAGCCGGCTTCCGCCAGCCCGGCGCGGATCAGTTCCAGGTTGATCTGTTCGGCATCCAGCGGATCGCGCACCAGCAGCACGCGCATCGGCGCAGCCGGGTGGGATGCGGCGGGCGAGGCGGATGAGGTGGGCGGTTTCACGTGCATGATGCAAAGTGGGGCAGGGTGCACGCTGGGCATGCAAGAACCGCGCCGGGCCGGTGCGGGTGTATTCTCGCAAACTCGTCGGTCGCCGGGGGGCGGTGGCCGCAGTGTCCCCACCTGTTCCACTCCAGCTTAGTCCGAGGAGACCCGCATGACCGATTTCGTCGTCACCCCGCCCGCCGTCAATGGCATTCCCGTGCGTGGCGGGCAAGGCCAGTTTCCGGTGCGCCGCGTGTATTGCGTCGGCCGCAACTACGCCGCCCACGCCCGCGAGATGGGTTCCGACCCCGACCGCGAACCGCCGTTCTTCTTCTGCAAGCCGGCTGATGCTGTGCGTTACATCGCCGACGGCGAGACCGGCCAGTTCGTCTACCCGACCGAAACCAAGGATTGCCACTACGAGATCGAACTCGTGGTCGCCATCGGTACGGGCGGCCGCGACATCTCCGTGGAAACTGCGGCCAATCACATCTACGGTTACGCCATCGGCCTGGACATGACGCGCCGCGATCTGCAGAACGCGGCCAAGAAGGGCGGCCGCCCGTGGGAAACCGGCAAGGCCTTTGACGGCTCCGCGCCCATCGGCCCCATCGTGCCGGCCAAGGACGTGGCGCATCCGGACAAGGGTGCCGTCACGCTGTCGGTCAACGGCCGCGAACACCAGCGCGGTGATCTGTCGGACCTGATCTGGTCGGTGCCGGAAACCATTGCGTATCTGTCGCGCCTGTTCGAACTGCGCCCCGGCGATCTGATCTACACCGGCACGCCCGAAGGCGTCGGCCCGGTCGTCGTCGGCGACCTGATGGTCGGGAAGATCGACGGCGTGGGCGAGCTGCACGTGAAGGTCATTTGAGCGCAAGAGTCAGAAGCCATGTCGATCAAGCTGTACAACTACTTCCGCAGTTCGGCGTCGTTCCGGGTGCGCATCGCCCTGGAGGTCAAGGGACTGCCGTACGACTACGCACCAGTGCACCTGCTCAAGGGCGAGCAACTGGCCCCCGACTTCGTCAAGCTGAACCCCGATGCGCTGGTGCCCGTGCTGTGCGACGGCACCGACGTGCTGAACCAGTCCTTGGCCATCGTCGAATACCTGGAAGAGACGCACCCCGAGCCCACGCTGCTACCGGGCTCGCCGAGCAACCGCGCACACATCCGGGCGATTGCGCTGGCCATCGCGTGCGAGATCCATCCGCTGAACAACCCGCGCGTGCTCAAGTACCTGAAGAACACGTTCAACGTGGAAGAAGAGGCGCGCAACGAGTGGTATCGCCACTGGGTGAAGCTGGGGTTTGCGGCGCTGGAAACGCGGCTGTCACAGTCGCCGCTCACGGGCGCCTACTGCGTGGGCGACACGCCAACACTGGCCGACGTGTGCCTCGTGCCGCAGGTGTTCAACGGCAAGCGGTTTGATGTGGCGGTGGAGGATTACCCGACGCTTGCGCGGATCTTCGAGCACTGCATGGCGCAGGGGGCGTTCCAGAGGGCGGCGCCTGGGGTGCAGCCGGATGCGGGGTGATTGAGATGGGGGGCGTTGCGTTGGCGACGCCTTTTTTTTCGTCTTGAGGGTGCGACGACGTACCGCTATCCATAATGCGACGGGCGCGATATTTCCGTCCTGATCATTCGATTTCTGGTTACCACCGCGACATCTCCAGAAGAGCTTTCAGAAATGAATTCTGAGATTCTCTCAATTTATAAATGCAGCCTTCATAAATTGCGGGGTACATTGTTCCATCAGTAACTTCCTTCCATTTTGTGCCTGCGTCACGCTGCAGATCGCAAAATTTTTCGGATCTTCTTTGTGATGTCATGTACTCGTCAAGTAAGCGTGCATGAGGACTTCGTGGTGGGATGCTTTTCGCTAACTCCTTGTAGATATTCTCATTTTCTTCGGTAAGTTTTGCGCTCAATGCTTGATAGCATTGAGCATCTCCGTATCCACCGCCAAGATGTTTAACGCAATCAGACGAGTTATCCGAGTTTGCAAGCGAATAATTGGATGCGGTCAGGAAAAATAGCGCCCACATCTTAGTGGGATGCATCGTAGACCCCCAAGGTGAAAAGTCGTGCTTCCGACGCGATAGGTCGGCAAGAACGCCTCTGTTGTCACGTAGTCAGCCGTGGATGCGGCCGCTACAAGCAAGGAGTGCGGAGAATAGGAGCCTGCGCATTGAGGACAGCCAGGCTCGCCTATCTCTTGGTAGGCATGTCGCCGTCAGAGCAGCACGGGTTGGGGCACGCAGGCAAGATCGAGATCTCGACTCGCCGTCCGTTTCCTACATCATCTGACCGGTAGACGCCGGAGTGTTCATCCACCGGTACTTGGTTGAAGTGTTGGGTTTTCAGGATGGATACGACAGCTCGTAAGCGTGCTTTTGCCAGCGCACGCGCGTTGCGCTCATGGTCTTCTGCCCGTCCATCGACCTGAAACACCTCTTGCGTCGGATACTTGATGCGCTGATCTACCATCCAATTCGCTAGGCGAAGTATTTCCGACGAAGATACCGCCGCGGAATCCGAAGAAAAGTACACATCAAAATTCTGACCCGGCATGCAGGCATACGTGACGCGGGCACTCAAGAGCAGAAACGCCGCCAGCGTATTTCTAATCTTCATAGATGACATAACCTGCGATGCTATCGGCGTTATGGAGCGTGATCTCCGGGTTGGATTTCGCAAGATCTCGGCACTTCCTCATGAAGTAAACAGGATCTCCGGTGTTCATGGTGTCGTGGAAGTGCGATACCTCATGAATTAGCGTAGATACCTGCGAGTCCATGCTGTAGGCGAAGTCTCGTAGCTCGCAGAAATCCAAATGAATGGCGATCGTATGTGTTGCCGTATCGGGTGCGCATACCTCTGCGACAACCCCGAGTTTTCTCTTTGAGTCTGAAACGCAGCCGACATGCGCCATGGTCGCCTCAGAATAGCGAACAAAATTGTTCGGAGTTAGCCCAGCGAGTACATGACGTATGCGGGCAAGTCCACCAGCTAGATAGTCCCGCGTTACACCGTCGCTATTACCGAACCACTGGGCGACGCGAACCCGAGCGGCGGTAGACCATCCTGCTAATTCGGTTAGCCGCTTATCGATAAGCGACACAGCTTTGTCTCGTCGCTGCATGACCATCTGAGCGAACTCCGCGTTGCTCATGTTGGGGCAGATCAATTGGGGATCGTCTTCAAGCGTCGATTTCTGATCTGTCTCTTTGAGCGACGATGAGGGCAACGGCGCCCGGTTATGGCCTCCCAGCGGCGCGGTGAAGGCTGACTTCGCAGTCACCGAAACATGCATTCCACTGCCCGCCCGATTCACTGCAACCCGAAATTTATCCGTCGAAGCAATCGCGCGAGGGGGATTGGCGCATTTGCAGAAAATCCACGCACCTTGAATGGCGAGCTGCCGGCCGCCCGGAAGCCCAAACGCTGGGTAGGCATCGTTGATTAGGTGGCCCACAGATTTGCAGGCTGGGCAAGTTGCCAGATCCCCTTCCGCAGCCACCTCTTTGCCGTGGAACCGCATCCTGCCGGTGGCAATTACGACGCCACCCGTCGTTGTTAAGTCACCATGCCTGAGGCCGGGGCGCATGTCTTCCATGTCCGGCCCCCTCAGATCACGCTGCCGGTCGCCGGCTCCGGACGGTACGCCGGGTCAAGCAGGCCGATGACGGGCGCGTCCGCCGGTTCATCGAAAGTCAGGGCGGTGATTGGTGACGAAACAATGGTGTCGCCGTTGCTCAGTGGGCTGCCAATCATCGCAACGGGACGATCGTCGTCCACCATCGCCATGCCCGCACCCGCGGTAATGGCAGCCACGCTGCCGTCTGGGTAGACAGCTTCATCGCCCACGAGCAGGAGCGTGTGTCCGCTATCTCGGATGCTGCAGGAGCCCTGAATGATCTCGCCGCCGTTGGCTGTCTTCGCGCCGTTGAACGCCGCAACGTAGACCTTGCCGGATTGTGTGTCTTGCATCTGCCATCTCCACATGAGAGCACTTCGCTGAAGTGCTCCATTGGAGCAGCGCCATGCGCTGAATCTCAATCAGGCAATTCCAATTCGGTGGGTGTTTGAAATCAGCGCTGGCGGGCATGCTGATCGGAGGCTACTAGTTGAGCCTTAACACGCGCGATGTGCTGGTAAATGCTGAGCGCCGATAAGTTCGACCGCAAATAGAAACGCCCTGAACAATTCAGGGCGTTTCTGTGCAACGAGGTTTCGCAGGACGTTAACCCAACAGCGCATCCGCAAATTCCCGCGCAGAGAACGGCTGCAAGTCTTCCACCTGCTCGCCCACGCCGATGAAGTACACCGGCACCGGCCGCTGCCGCGCGATGGCGGCCAGGATGCCGCCCTTTGCGGTGCCATCCAGCTTGGTGACGATCAGGCCCGTGAGGCCCAGTGCTTCGTCAAAGGCTTTGACCTGCGCGAGGGCGTTCTGCCCCGTGTTGCCGTCGATCACCAGCAGCGTTTCGTGCGGGGCCGTGGCCATCGCCTTGGCAGTCACGCGGCGCACTTTCTTGAGCTCTTCCATCAGGTGCAACTGCGTGGGCAGGCGGCCAGCGGTGTCGGCCATGACGATGTCGATGCCGCGTGCGCGTGCGGCGTTCACTGCATCGAAGATCACGGCAGCCGGGTCGCCCGATTCCTGCGCCACCACTGTGACGTTGTTGCGCTGGCCCCAGACCACGAGTTGCTCGCGTGCGGCGGCGCGGAACGTGTCGCCCGCGGCCAGCAGCACCGATTGGCCGTAGGTCTGGAAGTGCTTGCACAGTTTGCCGATGCTGGTCGTCTTGCCGGCGCCGTTCACGCCCGCGATCATGATCACCATCGGCTGTTCGCGGCCGAGCACCATGGTTTTTTCCAAGGGGTGCAGCAGCTCGACCAGCAGGTCGCGCAGGGCGGTCTTCACGCCTTCGGCGGTTTCGATGCGCTGGGCCTTGATGCGGCGGCGCAGTTCGCCCAGCAGGTATTCGGTGGCGTCGACACCGGCGTCGGCCATCAGCAGCGCGGTCTCCAACTCTTCGAACAGCGCTTCGTCCACCTTCACGCCAACGAACAGCGTGGTCAGGCCCTTGCTCGTTTTCGACAGGCCCGAGCGCAGGCGCGACATCCAGCCCTTGCGGGCCTGCTCGATCACGGCGGGCGTGGGCACGGTTTCGACATCGTCGGCCTGCACGTCGAGCGAGGGCTGCGTGGCAGATGCGTCCGGCACGGCAACGTGGGCCGGCGCAGCGACAGGACCAGGCGCGACGGCAGGGGCTGCGACGGGCTGGGGTGCCGCAATCGGGGCGGGTACGGGCGTGGGGGTGGGGATAGCAGCCGGGGCAGGTGCCGGCACGGCTATGGGTGCCTGCGCGGCTTCGGGCGCCGCCGCGGGCGTGGGTTCGGCGGCCGGTTGGGGCTCTGCCTTGCGCTTCTTCCAGAAACTAAACATCGTAAAAGGCAGTCTATTTCGCCGTTAGAATCAAGCGTCGAATTTTATCAGACAGGCCCTTATGCGCTCTTCCATGCGAATCGTTTCAAACCGGGCTCGGTCGCGAGTCTGGAAATTGGCCGCGATGGCCCTGGCGGCAGGCCTGCTGGCCGGCCATGTCGGCGCGCAGGAGCTGGCCGCTGCACCGGGGCGTCCGGCAGCCACCGCCAGCGGTGCCAAGGTGGGCGCGAGCCAGTCCGACACGCACGAATACAAGTTGCCCAACGGTCTGCGCCTGATCGTCAAGGAAGACCACCGCGCCCCTACCGTGGCCCACATGGTCTGGTATCACGCTGGCAGCATCGACGAGCACAACGGCACCACGGGTGTCGCCCACATGCTCGAGCACATGATGTTCAAGGGCACCAAGGCAGTCGGCCCAGGCGAGTTCTCCCGCCGCGTGGCGGCCATGGGCGGCCGTGAAAACGCCATGACCACGCGCGACTTCACGATGTACTTCCAGCAGATCGAGAAATCGCACCTGGCCGATGTGATGGGGCTTGAAGCCGATCGCATGGCCAATCTCCAGCTGACCGACAAGGAGTTCAAGCCGGAGATGAACGTGGTGAAGGAAGAGCGCCGCATGCGCATCGACGACTCCGCCCGTTCCACCGTCTATGAGCAGATGCTCGCCACGCTGTTCAACGCTGCGCCGTACCGCAACCCGACCATTGGCTGGCCGGGCGATCTCGACACGATGACGGTGCAGGACGCGCAGAACTGGTACCACGCCTGGTACACGCCCAACAACGTCACCGTGATCGTCGCGGGCGATGTGAACCCCGGTGAGGTCTTCCGCCTCGCCCAGCGCACCTACGGCAAGCTCAAGCCGCATGCGCTGCCGCGCCGCTATGCCCAGGAAGAGCCCAAGCAGATCGGCGTGAAGCGTATCTGGGTGAAGGCGCCGGCCGAAAACCCGTACGTTGTGCTGGCGTACAAGGTGCCGCGCTTGAGTGATGTGGAAAAGGACGTCGATCCGTACGCACTGGAAGTTCTATCGGCCGTGCTCGATGGCTATGACAACGCGCGCCTGTCGAGCCAGCTCGTCAAGGGCGAAAAGCGCATCGCCGACGACGTCAACGCCGGCTACGACGGCTTGAACCGCGGCCCGTCGATCTTCCTGATGGACGGCACGCCCGCCGACGGCCACACCACCGCCGAGATCGAGCAGGCCCTGCGCGCGCAGATCGAGCGCATCGCCAAGGAAGGCGTGACCGATGCCGAACTCAAGCGCGTCAAGGCGCAGGTGGTGGCCGCGCAGATCTACAAGCGCGACTCGGTGTTCGGCCAGGGCATGGAGATCGGCATGAACGAGATGTCCGGCCTGTCGTGGCGATCCGTCGATCGACAGCTTGAGAAGATCAAGGCCGTCACGTCGGCGCAGATTCAGCATGTGGCACAGACGTACTTCAGTGAAGACAACCTCGTTGTCGCCACGCTGCTGCCACAACCGATCGATCCCAACAAACCGGCGCGCAAGCCTGTTCCGGGCATGCGCGATGAAGGAGGGCTGCGTTGATGCGCGCCATGTCTCTGACCCTGAAGACGGCGTTGGTCGCCATTGTTGCAGCGGCCGCGCAGAATGCTCTGGCCGCGCTGCCCATCGAACACTGGACGGCCCCGACCGGCGCGCGCGTGTTCTTTGTGCCGAGCCCGTCGATTCCGATGCTCGACATCAACCTCGACGTGGATGCGGGCTCGCGCTATGAGCCGGCTGCCAAGGTGGGCCTCGCTTCGCTCACGGCCGGCATGCTCGACAAGGGCGTCGCAGCGCAGGGCAACGCCCCGGCGCGCGATGAAGCGGCGATTGCCGATGCGTTCGCCGATGTGGGAGCGAGCTTTGGCGGCGGTGCCGGCGGCGATCGCACCAGCTTGCGCCTGCGCACGCTGTCCGACCCCGTTGAGCGGGGCCCGGCCATCGCGCTGATGACGCAGATCATCTCGGCGCCGACCTTCCCTGACGCCGTGCTCGCACGGGACAAGCAGCGCCTGGTGGCGGCCATTCGCGAATCGCTGACCAAGCCGTCGGTGCTGGCCGAGCGTGCTTTCGGCACGGCCATCTACGGCACGCATCCGTACGGGCAGACTGCTTCGCCGGAAACGGTGGAGGGCATCACCCGCGACGACATCGTGCACTACTACCAAGCCAACTACACGGCCAAGCGCGCGGTGGTCACACTCATCGGCGCGATCAGCCGTCAGGAAGCCGAGGCCATCGCCGAGCAGATCACGCGCGGCCTGCCGGCTGACGGCGCCACGCCAGCGACGCTGCCCGACGTGAAGATGCCGCTGGCCAAGGCCGAGACGATCCGCATTCCGCATCCGGCGCAGCAGGCGACCATCATCCTCGGGCAGCCGGGCATTGCGCGCGGTGACAAGGATTATTTCCCGCTGCTGGTCGGCAACTACGTGCTGGGCGGGGGCGGCTTCAGCGCGCGCCTGACCAACGAAGTACGCGAGAAGCGGGGGCTGACGTACAGCATCGGCAGCTACTTCGCGCCCGCTGCACAGCCCGGCCCGTTCGAGCTGGCGCTGCAGACGCGCAAGGACCAGACAGAGGAAGCGCTGGGCGTGGTGCGTGACACCGTTGCCAAGTTCGTCGCCGATGGCCCGACCGACGCGGAGCTGAAGGCCGCCAAGGACAACCTCGTCAACGGCTTCCCGCTGCGTCTGGACAGCAACCGCAAGCTGCTGGACAACGTGGCCAACATCGGCTGGTACAACCTGCCGCTCGACTACCTCGATACGTGGACGCAGCGCATCGCGGCTGTCACGCGTGATCAGGTGCGCGCGGCATTCCAGCGCGTGCTGCAGCCGCAGACCATGGCGACGATCGTGGTGGGCGGTCCGGAGAAAGCCGTCGCGAACTGACGCACGGCGTCTGTATCCGAAAAAAGCCGGCGGTATCTCCCGCCGGTTTTTGTTTGCGCTCGTTTTATGGGGCAACACCCCCTAAAATCGCGCCCATGGCACCTCGTACCTCCAGCTCCAAAGGCCCCAAGGCCAAGACCGCCACGTCGCATGCGCGCGCACCGCAGCAGGTGCGCATCATCGGCGGGCAATACAAGCGCACGCCGCTCCCGGTGGTCGACGCCGACGGCCTGCGCCCGACCAGCGACCGCGTCCGCGAAACCGTCTTCAACTGGCTCGGCCAGGACCTGACCGGCTGGCGCTGCGCCGACCTCTTTGCCGGCACGGGCGCGCTCGGTTTTGAGGCGGCTTCGCGCGGCGCCGCGCACGTGACGCTCATCGAAAACCACGCGCCCGCCGTACGCGCGTTGCACGCCATTCGCGACAAGCTGGGCGCACGCATGGTCGAGATCGTCTCCGGCGACGCCTTTGCTTGGCTCGCTCGCCAGCCCGACGCGACGCTCGATGCGGTGTTCATCGATCCGCCGTTTGCACAGGATTGGACGCAGCGCGCATTGGAAGCGGCGACCCGCGTGGTCAAGCCGGGTGGCGTGATCTACGTTGAAGCGGCGCAGCCGTTGGCGAATGTAAGCACTGATTCACATGAGAGCGAGCCGGCTGCCGACACCGCGCTGCCTCCCGATCTGGTGCTCCATAAACACCTGCGCGCCGGTGCGGTGCATGCACATTTGCTGCTCCGCAAAAACGGTTAAACTACGCCGCTCGCAACCGATGCATGGGCATCGGGCGGCACCTGCAACGCGGGTGCCCTCGGTCGATTTCGGTGGCACAGGCGGCAGGTTCGGGACCTGGCGCGCTCGATAACGCAACGGTGTCCGAACGCAGTACAGGCGCGGCCATGTCCCTCGCCGACGCTTGCGGATGCTATTTTCCCCTTGGTGGAGGAACCATGGTGATCGCGGTTTATCCCGGCACTTTCGATCCGTTCACGCGCGGCCACGAAGACCTCGTGCGGCGTGCGTCCAACATCTTCGACGAACTGATCGTCGGCGTGGCGCAGAGCCCGAACAAGCGGCCGTTCTTCGCGCTGGAAGAGCGCATCGAGATCGCCCGTGAAGTGCTCGGCCATTACCCCAACGTGCGGGTCGAGGGGTTTTCCGGCCTCTTGAAGGATTTCGTGCGTAAGAACGGTGCGCGCGTCATCGTGCGGGGCCTGCGTGCCGTGTCGGACTTCGAGTACGAATTCCAGATGGCCGGCATGAACCGCTACCTCCTGCCGGACGTGGAAACCATGTTCCTCACGCCGTCGGATCAGTACCAGTTCATCTCGGGCACGTTCGTGCGCGAAATCGCCGTGCTTGGCGGTGATGTGAGCAAGTTCGTGTTCCCGTCGGTCGAAAAGTGGCTCAAGGAAAAGACCGGCAAGACGGAAGGGTCAGGCAAATCGGAATAAAATGATGCTTTGGCGAGCGTTGGCTTGCCGGTCATTTCAAGGAAGGCATCATGGCGCTCATAATTACCGATGAGTGCATCAATTGCGACGTGTGCGAGCCTGAGTGCCCCAACGGCGCGATTTCGATGGGCCCGGAGATCTACGTGATCGATCCGGGCAAATGTACCGAATGCGTCGGCCACTTTGACGAGCCGCAGTGCCAGCAGGTCTGTCCGGTGGAGTGCATCCCCAAGGACCCCGCCCATGAGGAAACGCACGAGCAGTTGATGCAGAAGTACACCCAGTTGACCGCCGCACCACGCGCGGCGTGAGCATACAAAAAAGAGACGGCCTTGGCCGTCTCTTTTCATTGGTGCCTACCGTTTCGTTGGCGCTACGTTCACTGGATCGGCAACAGATCTTCCGGCCCTTCGTACACATAGCCCGGCTCGCAGACGATGCGGTAGTGCGGGTAATGCGGACGCGGCGGACGCGGCACGATCGGCGTGGGCGTCACTGGTGCTTGTGCGAACGGTTTCGGGCCGCTGCCAGGTTGGCGTAGCGCGCCGGCGGCAGGTGCAGGAGGCTGGCTGATCACCGGCATCGGCGTCGGATAGGGTTGCGGATATGGCACCGGTCCGACGTAGATGCGATGGCAGTAGCGGACGCCTTCCTGCGCAACCACGACTTTCTGCCGTTGCTCGCGGCGCGCCTGTTCGGCAGCCTGTGCCGCCATCTGGGCTTGGCGAGCGTCTTCCGCAGCCTGGGCTTTGCGGCGCGCGGTTTCCATCTGATGCACTTCGGCGGCTTCGGCGCTGGCGCGTTCGCGGGCAGCCTTTTGATCGGCGGCGCTGGGCGTGTTGTCGATCATCGGCACCGGCTTCGCGCGCGTACCGCAGGGGTGGTCGGAATAGGTCGTCTGGCCGTTCTCGCTGCAGCGATACACCTGCGCGTGCGCCGGCAGGCTAGCTGCCAGTCCGAGCGCCAGACCCGCCAGCACGGCGGCGCGTGAGGTCAGTATGGCGAACGGTGTCATGGCGGTGTCCTTGGTGTGGGCGGATCAGCGTGCGGTATGCAGGCGCATCATGGCTTTCTCGGCGTTGCCGGTGATCAGGTCGGGCAGCGCATCCAGGCTCTGATCGATGGCGCGGTCGATGAGATCCTGCTCTTCCTTGCGAGGCGCTTTGAGCACGAAGTTGGCGACGTCATGCTGACCGGAGGCTGCCGTGCCCGGTGGCAACAGGTTGCGCGGGTGGCCGATGCCCAGGCGTAGCCGCCAGAACTGTTGCGTGGTCAGATGTGCGGCAATGTCCTTCAGGCCGTTGTGGCCACCCGAACCCCCGCCGAGCTTGAGCTTGACGGCGCCGGGCGGCAAATCCAGTTCGTCATGCACGACCAGGATTTCATCGGGCATCACCTTGTAGAAGCGTGCCAGCGCCACGGTGGCCAAGCCGGAGCGGTTCATGAAGGTTTGCGGCTGCAGCAGCCACACCTCGTTGCCCCAAAGGTTGGCGCGCGCTGCATAGCCGTGAAAACGGGTCTCGTTGCGCAGCGTGACGTTGCCCATGCGCGCGAGCTGGTCGACCAGCCAGAAGCCGGCGTTGTGTCGCGTCGCCGCATATTCGGCGCCCGGATTGCCGAGGCCGACGATGAGTTTGATCATGCGATTCGTATCAGGTTGAGGTGCAGGAAGCGCCCCTTGATCGTACAAGCATAGCTGCTTTCCACAGCATGGAGGCGGGGCGGCTCGCGCCGCTCAGGCAGAAAAAAAGCCCGGCGAGACAGGCTCGGCGGGCTTTTTTGACTCGCACCGAAGTGCGAGTTGCGGCAACTTAGGCTGCCGGCTTGTCTTCGCCTGCAGCAGCGCCTTCTTCGGCGGCAGCGGACTTCTCGCCAGCCGGCACGCTGATGTTGGCAACAGCCGGGTTCTCATCGCCACCGTGGGTGAGGATGGTCACGCCCTTCGGCAGCTTCAGGTCAGCGATGTGCAGGGTCTGGCCGATTTCCAGCGTACCCAGATCCACTTCGATGAACTCCGGCAGGTCGGCCGGCAGGCACGACACTTCAACGTCGTTCAGGATGTGGTTCACAATGCCGTGACCCAGCTTCACGCCCGGTGCGGTTTCCTGGTTCAGGAAGTGCAGCGGCACCTTGACGTGGATCTTTTCCTTGGCCGACACGCGTTGGAAGTCGACGTGCAGAACCAGTTGCTTGAACGGGTGAAGTTGGAAGTCGCGCAGCAGCGCCTTTTCCACCTTGCCAGCCACTTCGATGTCCAGGATCGACGAGTGGAAGGCTTCCTTCTTCAGCGCGTGGTACAGCGCGTTGTGATCGAGTTCGATCATCTTCGGGTCGGCTTCGCCGCCGTAGATGATGCCCGGGGTCTTGCCGGCGTTGCGCAGGCGGCGGCTCGCACCAGTGCCCTGAACGCTACGCTCGAAAGCGACAACTTTCATGATTGCTCCAAACGAAAAAGACGACTCGCGACCAAGCCGTCTGGTGAACGGGGCGCCATATTGCGCCCCGCAGACACCGCAGAAGCGCCGTCTAATCGACGTTTTCTGCAGTAAAGCCTTGAATTATAACAGTAAGCTGTTGGGGTGCCGAATTATTCAGCAAACAGCGACATGATCGAGTCACCGCGCACGATGCGGGTGAAGGTCTCGGCCAGCAGTGGTGCCGTCGATAGTTGACGGATCTTGCCGCACTTGATGGCGTCTTCGCGCAGCGGGATGGTATCGGTCACGACCACTTCGTCGAGCGCCGAGTCTGCAATGCGGGCAGCTGCGCCGCCCGACAGCACCGGATGCGTGCAATACGAGAACACTTGCTTTGCACCGCGCTCCTTGAGCACCTGCGCGGCTTTGCACAGCGTGCCACCGGTGTCGATCATGTCGTCCATGATCACGCAGTTGCGGCCGTCGACTTCACCGATGATGTTCATCACCTCGGCCACGTTGGCCTTCGGGCGACGCTTGTCGATGATCGCCAGATCAACGCCGAGTTGCTTGGCGAGCGCACGTGCGCGCACCACGCCGCCGACGTCGGGCGATACGACCAGCAGGTCTTCGTAGTTCTTCTTGCGCAGGTCTTCGAGCAGGATCGGCGACGCGTAGATGTTGTCGACCGGGATATCGAAGAAGCCTTGGATCTGGTCAGCGTGGAGGTCCATCGTCAGCACGCGCTCGACGCCGGCGACTTCCAGCATGTTGGCCACGACCTTGGCCGTGATCGCCACGCGCGCCGAGCGTGGGCGGCGGTCCTGGCGGGCATAGCCGAAGTAGGGGATGGCGGCCGTGATGCGTCGGGCAGACGCGCGCTTGAGCGCATCGACCATCACCATCAGTTCCATCAGGTTGTCGTTGGTCGGGGCGCAGGTGGATTGCAGGATGAACACGTGCTTGCCGCGCACGTTTTCCTGGATCTCGACCTGAACTTCACCATCGGAGAATCGGCCGACGAGGGCCTTGCCGAGCGGGATGCCTAGGTGCTTGACGACCGCTTCGGCGAGTTTCGGGTTGGCGTTGCCGGTAAAAACCATCAAGCCTTCGCTGCTCATCGGGGCACCTGTTTTTCGACTTCAGACGCGCCGGTCAGTTAAAGCACCAACCGGGCTATTGCTGGGAACATGAGGAAGAAAATGGCAGGGGCGGAAGGATTCGAACCTACGCATGCCGGAATCAAAATCCGGTGCCTTAACCAGCTTGGCGACGCCCCTACACAACCTATCGGTTACCGCCTCCATTGCAGAAGCAATAACTGTAAACCTTACACAGCAAATCTTGCGAGCGGATGATGCGCCAGACCTGCCGCACATCGACCTTCCCATTCGGAAGGCACCTGATCCGCCACCGCTTGCGCATGCTCGACGTTGTCGAACGGAGCAAACACGCAGGCGCCGGATCCGGTCATTCTTGCCAGCGGGCTGAACTGACGCAGCCAGACAAGTGCTCGGGCGATTTCGCCGTATTTCCTTTCCGCCACTGCTTGCAGGTCGTTGCGACCGTAAGCAAAAACAATTTGTTGGTCAGGAAAGTCCGTAATTATGGTGAGTGGCGTATCGCGTGTCAACCCTTCATCGGAAAAAATTGCGGGGGTAGGCACATGCACGCGTGGGTGAATCACCACGAACGCAGCCGGGGGCAGCGTGACGGGCGTGAGTTTTTCGCCGATACCCTCGGCGAAGGCGTTCTGGCCGAACACGAAGAAGGGCACGTCGGCGCCGAGCTTGAGGCCGATCGCCATCAGTTGCGTGCGTGGCAGATCGAGGCCCCAAAGACGATTGAGTGCGAGCAGCGTGGTGGCTGCATCAGACGAGCCGCCGCCAATGCCACCGCCCATTGGCAGGCGTTTCTCGATGGCGATGTCGACGCCGTAGGTGCAGCCCGTTTCCGCTTGCAGCAGGCGCGCGGCGCGGATGACGAGGTCGTCATCGGGAGGCACGCCGGGGATGTCGGTGGTGCGCACGAGACGGCCGTCGGTACGGCGCGTGAAATGCAGCGTGTCGCTCCAGTCGATCAACTGGAAGACGGTCTGCAGCAGGTGATAGCCATCGGGCCGGCGGCCGACCACGTGCAGGAAAAGGTTGAGCTTGGCGGGCGCGGGGCAGTCACGCAGCTCGACGGGGGCGGAAGACATGACGAAGCGAGGTGTTACTGGTCGAGCACGAGCCGCACCGAGAGCGGGCCGTTGGTGCCCTGCGGGCGATCAAGATCGAGTCGGCGGATGCTGGCCTTGGCGCCGTCAGTGTTGTTGCCGTCGTCAGTCCACGCGACGTAGTGCACGGTCCAGCCGTTCTGCTCGATGGTTTCGGGGCGCGATTGCGCATCACGTGCCACGCGTGCCGGCGTGCCGGGAGCGGGGCGGGCGCGCAGCCAGTCGCGCAGGCCGGAGACCGGCAGCGAAAAGCCGAGCGCATCCTGCATCAGCGTGTCGACTTCGGGGGCGCGGCGCGGCTGCTGGTTCGGCAGTTCGAGCGTGGCACCCTGGTTGCTCTGACTGATGATGGCCAGCGTCTGGCCCAGCGGTGACATCAACTCAAGCTGCACGTCGGGTCCGCGCTCGCGCCAGAGGAAGCTGCCCACGGCGCTTTGCTCCGCGTTGTTCTGCGTGTAATGGGCTGAGAAGCGACCCTGATAGCGCGTGATGGTGGTGTCGGCATCTTGCGTGCCAGCGAAGAGATCGTTGGCTGGCCGCAAGGTGGTGCAGCCGCTGAATAGCGCGCAGCCAGTGCCGAGCATCAGCGCGCCAAGCGCGCGCGTGAACCGCATCCCCATCAATTCGCGCTCATGGGAACGTTGGGCACCGGCTGGCCGAAGCGGCGCAGCGTGTCGCGCAGGGTGATGTCGTTCACGTCGAGCTTGGACGCTTCGGTCCAGATCTGGCGCGCGTCATCCTGTTTGCCCGATTGCCACAGCACTTCGCCCAGGTGTGCGCCGATTTCGGCTTGAGGGGCGGCAGTCCACGCCTTGCGCAGGATGTCGGTGGCGGCGGGCAGATCGCCGCGACGGTATTTGACCCAGCCCAGGCTGTCGGCGATGTAGGGATCATCCGGTGCGAGCGACACGGCTTTCTCCAGCAGCTCCTGCGCTTCCTGCAGGCGCACGTTGCGATCGGCCAGCGAGTAGCCGAGCGCGTTGTAACCGATGGCCTGGCCGGGGCGCAGGTCGATCACCTTGCGCAGCAGTGTTTCCATGTTGTCGTAGTGGCCGTCGTGCTCTTCGAGCATCGCGAGCTGGTACGAGTATTCGACGTTGTCCGGGTCGCTCTTGAGCAGTTCGTTGACGCGGGCGCGGGCGCGGCCGTAGGCCTTGGCGTCCATCAGCATGCCGATTTCGGCCTGACGGATGCCGTCCATCAGGGCCTGGCGGCGCGGGCCATCCGGCACGTCTTCGGAATCGGCGACGAGTTCGTCGAAGGTCTGTTGTGCCTCGTCAATGCGGCGCAGCTTGCCGAGCAACTGGCCGCGCTTGATGCCGGCTGCCAGCGCGGTCTGGCCATCGGCGTCGCCATTGGCGGAACCGGTGATTTTGTCGACCCAGCCCAGCGCGCCGGCGTAGTCGTGCTTTTCCTCGGCCAGTTGGGCGAGGCCCTGGTAGCCGGGCTCGGGGCTCAGCGTGGGCGACTTGGCGGTGGCCG
The DNA here is from genome assembly GCF_958405935.1 of Ralstonia psammae. Taxonomy (NCBI): domain Bacteria; kingdom Pseudomonadati; phylum Pseudomonadota; class Betaproteobacteria; order Burkholderiales; family Burkholderiaceae; genus Ralstonia; species Ralstonia psammae. The sequence continues at coordinate 436,145 of NZ_CATZBU010000001.1, read as the reverse complement.
TGACGTATTCCTTCAGGTAACGCTCCGCGTCGTCGTACTGGCGCTGCTGCAGGTTCAGCAGGCCCAGCGCAAGCGTGATGCGCGCATCGTTGGGCGCGATCTTCTTGAGCGTTTCGAATTCAGCGCGCGCCTTGTCCTGCTGATTGCGCACGAGGTACATGCGGGCGAGCGCCAGGTGTCCGTCGATGGACGCCGGTGCGGCTTTCAAGAAGCTGCGCAGGCCAGCGATGGCGGCATCGGGGTCGCTGTCGGCACGCAGTTCGGCGGCGAGGATGGCTGCGTCTTCATAACCGGGGCGCAGCTTGAGCGCGGTGTCCAGTTCCGTCAGCGCGCCGGTGACATCCTTGGCGGCAACCTTCGCGCGGGCCAAGGCCAGATGCGTTTCGGGACGCTGCATGTCATGCGAGGCGATGCGCTGCAGCGCGCCTACGGCACCCGCCGGATCGTTGCTCTTGGACATCTGCTGCTGCAATTGCAGCAGGGCATCCGCGCGCTGGCCGGGCGAGACCTTGTTCAACTGCGCCTGCAGCATCGGCTCGACTTCCGACCACTGGCCCGTTGCCACCAGCAAGAGCTGCTGCACCTGGCGTGCCGGCATGGACGTCGGCGACAGCTCCACCCATAGGCGCGAGGCGGTCAGCGCTTGCGCTGGGGAGCGCGTCAGAAAAGCGATTTCGGTGGCGCGCTGGGCAAAGCGGGGGTCGCGCGTGTCTTGTGCGAGCCCGAGGTAAGTGCGGTAGGCCGGTTCGACCAGCCCGCGCTGCAGCGACACTTCCGAGGCCAACACGCGGTACATGATGTCTTCGGTGAGCGCGACTCGCGGCAGATCGGTACGCTCCGAACTCAGCAGGCCGGTGCGCGGCCGCGAGCGTTCAATCTGGATGGCTGCGCGGCCGCCCGTGCCGCCTTCCTGTGCCGCTTGCGCAATGAGCGGGGCGGCAGTCACCGACTGCGACGACCAAGCCGGCAGACTCGTCAGCCCCCCCGCCACCAGCGCGGCCAGCAGGGCCGTTCGGCTGCGTGGGAATCGCCGCGGGCGTTGCGTCGCGGGCGAACGGGAGAGGGCGTGAGGCATGGTCTCGAAGCTCCGGATAGGGGTTCGGGTCATTGTAGCCTGACCGCTACAATCGCCCGCATCGTAAAAAAGGTTGGAGCAGCACATGGGACGGAGGTTCGATGCCTGAGTTGCCGGAGGTCGAGGTGACTCGGCTGGGTTTGCTACCGCATATTACGGGGCGACGTATCGTGCGCGCCGTAGTGCGCCATCACGGGCTGCGCTGGCCGATCGACCCGGCGCTGCCCGATTTGCTCGCGGGCCTGACCGTCACGCGTTTGCTGCGCCGGGGCAAATACCTGCTCATTGAATGCATGCCCGAGATGAGTCAATCCGCAAGCCACGCCGATGCCGCAGGCGGCTGGCTGCTGATCCACCTTGGCATGACCGGCACCTTGCGCGTGCTGGAAGCACCTGTGTCGCCCGGCCCGCATGATCACGTCGATATCGAACTCGCTGGCGCAACTGGCGTACCGATCACACTGCGCTATCGAGACCCGCGCCGCTTTGGTGCCGTGCTCTGGCACGCTGGCGACGAAGCCGGCTTGGCCGAGCACCCGCTCCTGCGCAATCTCGGCATTGAGCCGTTCGATGCGCGATTCGACGGTGACTGGATGTTTGCCCGCACGCGGGGGCGCCGGGTTGCCATCAAGTCGGCGCTGTTGGCGGGCGACATCGTCGTCGGCGTGGGCAATATCTATTGTTCGGAGAGCCTGTTTCGCGCCGGTATCCGGCCGACCACGGCGGCGGGCCGCATCAGTCGACCGCGCTATGCGGCGCTGGCCGAGGCCATTCGTGCCACGCTGGCCGATGCCATCGAGCGGGGCGGCAGCACGCTGCGCGACTTTGTCGGCTCGGACGGGCAAAGCGGCTACTTTCAGCTGGAAGCCTTTGTATACGACCGCGCCGGTCTGCCGTGCCGCGTGTGCGGCACACCGATCCGCCAGATCGTGCAGGGGCAGCGCTCCACATTTTACTGTCCGACCTGTCAGCGCTGAGTGGTCTGCCAAGGGCATCGGAAGCCGCCTGAAAACGCCTCGCTGGAGCGATCTGGCCGTCATTTCGCAAGGTTTTTGAAGTGGGGTGTCAGGCCGCCGATGGCATCCCGCAACACTTGCCTGCCCGGGCTGGAGAACCGTGCGGAAAGTTCGCCCGGAAGCTGGCGGTTCCCTGTATCGTTCCACCTAAATTTGTGCATTTCTGTGCCGTAATTGGGCGGTAACAGCGATGTCGAGGGGCGCGCGCATTTTTTCGCGGTCGGGTCGCGCACACAATAAGACAGAACGATGAACAACACACTGAGCACACAGTTCGAGCAGTACAGCGCTTGGCGCGCTTCGGTACTGCAGTCGGTGGGGGAATTCCAGGATTGGCTGCAAGCCCAGGAGCTGTACGACGCGCAGGCTGACATGCGCGCGCAGCGCATCCGCGGCGTCCTGCGCAGCGACAAGCTCAAGGTCGCCTTCATTGCCGAGTTCTCGCGCGGCAAGAGTGAGCTGATCAACGCCATCTTCTTCGCGGACTTTGGCCGCCGCATCCTGCCGTCGTCGGCTGGCCGGACTACGATGTGTCCGACCGAACTGATGTACGACGAAAGCTATCCGCCGTCGATCCGTCTGCTGCCGATCGAGACGCGCCTGCATGATGCATCGACGGCAGATTTTCGCGATGCGGGCAGCCACTGGCTGTCGGTGCCGCTCGATCCGTCGTCGCCCGAAGGCATGCTCGAAGCGTTCCGCCACGTGGTGGAAACCGTGCGCGTGCCCAAGGAGGAGGCCGAGCAGTTGGGCCTCTACAACGACGCCGATCCCGACGCCGCGTTCTCGGTGGATGCCGCGGGCACGGTCGAAGTGTCGAAGTGGCGTCACGCGATCATCAATTTCCCGCACCCGATGCTCAAGCAGGGCTTGGTGATCCTGGATACGCCGGGCCTGAACGCCATCGGTACCGAGCCGGAGCTGACGCTGCGCCTGATTCCGGATGCGCACGTCGTCGTGTTCGTGCTGGCAGCGGATGCCGGCGTCACCAAGAGCGACCTGGAACTCTGGCGCTCGCATGTGGGTGGCGGCCAGCGCAAGGGTTGCATCGCGGTGCTCAATAAGGTCGATGGCCTGTGGGATCCGCTCAAGTCCGAAGAGGAAGTCGAGAACGAAGTCAGCCGCCAGATCATGACGACGGCGCAGGTGCTCGATATCGATGTCGAGCGCGTGTATCCGGTGTCCGCGCAGAAGGGGCTGGTGGCCAAAGTCAGCCATGACCATGAGTTGCTGGCCAAGAGCCGGTTGCCGGAGCTGGAGTCGGTGCTGTCGGATCAGTTGATCCCGCAGCGTCGCGAGATCGTCACCGAGCAAGTGCAACTGGCGGTGAAGGACATGGCCACCGGTGCGCAGCAGCTGCTGCAGATGCGCCGCCGCGACATCGTCGAGCAGTTGTTCGAACTGCGCGGCCTGCGCGGCAAGAACCACACGATGGTCAAGCATATGCTGATGCGTGTGCAGGGCGAGAAGGAAGAGTTCGAACAGAGCATCGCCAAATTCCAGGCGCTGCGCACGGTGTTCGGCCGCCACAGCGCGGAGATCATCAAGAGCGTGCAGCTCAAGCAGATCCGCACGACCATGCGCGAAGCGCGCGAGAAGATGAAGGAGCGCGTGTTCTCGCGCGGCCTGCGCGACGACATGGACAAGCTGTTCGGCCACCTGACCGGCCTGGTGCGGGACGCCGCCAACCGCATCGACCAACTGCATCAGATGGTGGATGGCATGTACAAGAAGTTCAACGCCGAGCACGGCTTCACGCTGTCGCCGCCGCTGCGCTTCCTGGGTACGCGCTACGACGCAGATCTGAAAGAAACGCTGATGCTGGCGCACAACCACTTTGGCGCGTTCAGCTTCCTGACCCGTCCGAAGCCGCAGCTCGTGCACGGCGCGTTCTCGACGGTGGCCAGCCGCGTGTTGGATACCTTCCAGGACATGAACCGCGATATCGAGATCTGGCTGAAGTCGGTCATGACACCGCTCGAAGCACAGGTGCGCGATCACCAGAAGCAACTGCGCAAGCGTGTCGATTCGATTGAGCGCATTCACGAGGCCACCGATACGCTCGAAGCGCGCATCACCGAACTCGAGGCGCTGCTCAACACGCTCGACGAGCGCAGCGGCACGATCGCCCAGTACACCGACCGCATTCTCGCGGCCGGAACGATTCTGGAGCGGCAGTCGTTCGCAGCCTGACGCATATCGTTGTTCACGGAAAAGGCGCCTACGGGCGCTTTTTTCGTTCTGGTAGGATCGCCGCCAGCGAGCACCTTCTGCTCGCTGCTTCTTCTCCACACGCATGACCGCCACCCCTCGCCGTCCGCGCCGCGCCGCGCAACCTGCTGCCGTTTTGCCTCCGCTTGCCGATGATTTCGCCGTGCGCGTCATCGCCTGGCAGCAGCGTCATGGCCGTCACCATCTGCCATGGCAGAACACTGGCGATGCGTATCGCACGTGGCTCTCCGAGATCATGCTGCAGCAGACGCAGGTGAGCGCGGTGCTGGGCTACTACGCGCGCTTTATCGAGCGCTTCCCGACCGTGCAGGCCCTGGCCGCTGCGCCGGCGGATGACGTGATGGCTGCGTGGGCCGGCCTCGGCTATTACACGCGCGCGCGCAACCTGCATCGCTGCGCGCAGATCGTGGTGGCGGAGCACGGCGGCATCTTCCCGAACGATCCCGACGTGTTGGCGACGCTGCCCGGCATCGGGCGTTCAACCGCCGCGGCCATTGCCGCGTTTTCGTACGGCGTGCGCGCAGCCATTCTCGATGGCAACGTCAAGCGCGTGTTTGCGCGTGCGTTCGGCATCGAGGGCTTTCCAGGCGACAAACGCGTCGAAGACACCATGTGGCGCATCGCCGAAGCCGTGCTGCCGCCGGCCGAAAGCATTCAACCGTACACGCAGGGTTTGATGGATCTGGGGGCCACCGTCTGCACGCGCGGCAAGCCGGCATGCCTGAGTGGTGAACGCGCCTGTCCGCTCGAATCGGTCTGCGAAGCGCGCAGTACCGATCGCGTGATGGAGCTGCCCGTGCCGCGCCCGCGCAAGGCGATACCCGAACGCGCCGCGACGCTGGTCATCGCGCTGCACGCCGACGCGGTGCTGCTGCAGCGTCGTCCGCAACGCGGCATCTGGGGTGGGTTGTGGTCTTTGCCGCTGGTGGGCGAGATGGACAACGCGCTCGACGCGCATCCCCTGGATGTCGACATCGTGCGTGGTGCCGCGCAGGCATATGGCGCGGTCTCAACCGTGGAGATGGCAGGCGCGCTCACGCACACCTTCACCCACTTCCGCCTGCATATGCACCTGCTGCGCGCGGAGATCTCCACGCCCGCCGCGCTCGAAGACGACTGGCGCTGGATACCGCTTGCGCAACTCAATTCAGTGGGGCTGCCAGCGCCGGTGAAGTTGGCGCTGGAGACGCTGGTGCAGCCAAGCTTGATCTAGCCGGCTTGGCCCGGGTTTGCCCAACACGGCATCACAGAATGTGGTGCTGCTTCATGTAGCGATGGACGATTTCGATGCGCATGCCGGCATCCATCAGTTCCATCAACTTCTGCTTGGCCTTGAGCGGCACCGGTAGCAGTTCGCACAGCCGATTCGCGACCCAGCTCGGGCTGGTCCACTCATAGGGTTCCACCATCGGGACGTTGCCGTCTTCGCGTGAGCCGAGCGTGGCGATGATGCGCCGCAGGGCGCCCACGCAATCGTCGAAGAGCTCACCCTTGCAGTCTTCCACGTCGGCGCCGATGGGCTCCACCGTGCCGCGCATAAGGCCGTCTGGCGTGGTCTCGAACGACAGCACCTTGAAGCGCTGCGTGCCGCGCACCTTGATCATGAGCAGGCCGAGCTGCTCCATATCGCATTCGATGATGTGGGCGATGCAACCCACGTCAACCGGCACGGTCGGGCCGTCTGTGGTGGCGACTTCGTTGCCGCGCTCGATCAGGCAGACGCCGAACGGCGTCTTGTCGCGCAGGCACGTGCGCACCATGTCCATGTAGCGGGCTTCGAAGATGCGTAGCGGAAGAAGGCCGCCGGGAAACAGTACCGTGTGCAGCGGAAACAGCGGCAACTCGGTGGGCAGCGGCGGCAGCGGCGAGAACGGTGAGAGAGCGATGTCTTCTTGCATAGACGGGCTTTCAGCAGGCGGCGGCAAGACCTTCGCGTGGCGCCGCGCAAGAAGCCGCATCCAAATCAAGCTGCCCGGCGCGCGGGGTGTGTCTGGCGCGCGGTTCAGCCGTCGACGGCCAATTCGCGGTGGCGGACCAACACATTACCATGCGCCCGGAAGTACGTGGCAAGCCGTTCCGCGATGTACACGGAGCGATGCTGGCCACCTGTGCAGCCGATCGCGACGGTCAAGTAGCTGCGGTTGTCGGCGATGAAACTCGGCAGCCACTTTTCCACGTAGGCGCGGATGTCCTCGGCCATCGCAAGCACCATCGGCTGGCTTTGCAGAAAGTCGATGACGGGCTGGTCGCGGCCGGTGAGTGGTCGCAGCTGCGTGTCGTAGTACGGGTTGGGCAGCGAACGCACGTCGAAGACGAGATCGGCGTCGGTCGGCACGCCATGCTTGAAGCCAAACGATTCAAACATCAACGTGATGTCGTGCGGCTCGTCGCTGATGAATTCTTTGATGTACGCGCGCAGGGCGTTCGTGCGCAGCGTGCTGGTGTCGATGCGATGCGCCGGATCGGCCAGCGGGCTGAGCAACTCGCGCTCCATCTCGATCGCTTCGATGAGCGATGTGTCGAGCCCCTTGGTGGCGGCCTGCACGTTGGCGGCGGCATCTGGGCGCCCGTTACGGATCGACAGCGGATGCCGGCGGCGCGTCTCGGAATAGCGCTGCACCAGCGCGTTCGTATTCGCAGTCAGGAACAGCATGCGCACGTCGTGTTCCTTGCGCAGCACGGTGACCGTCTCGGGCACCTTGCGCAGCGATTCACGGCTGCGGATGTCAGTGGCCACGCCGAGGTGCGTATAACCCTGGTCCGCCAGATAGCGCGCCAGTTCGGGGATGAACTGCGCAGGGAGGTTGTCGACGCAGTAGTAACCTGCGTCTTCGAGCACGTTCAGGGCGACCGATTTCCCTGAACCCGACATACCGGTGATGAGAATGATCCGCATGCCGCGAGGATAGCATCCCTGTGTTGCAAAGCAGCGACCAGCAAAAAAGGCGACCGATCCGGCCGCCTTTTTCTAAGCGAGGCTAAGGGACGCTCAGCCCTTCGAGAGGCACTCTTTCTGGGCGTTCTTGTACGCGTCACCCTTCTTGCCCTTGTTGGCCTTGGAGCAGGCTGCCATCTTTTCCTGCTGCGTCATCGGCTTAGCGGCGGCAGCCGGCTTGTCCGACAGGCAGCCTTTCATGAAAGCCTTACGCTCGTCGCCCTTCTTGCCTGCGGCGTCCATGTTGCATTGCTTCATCTTGTCTTGCTGCGAGTTCTTGGCTGCCGGGGCGGCAGCAGGCGCGGCCGGCGCAGCCGCCGGGGCGCTGCCTTGGGCGAAAGCCTGGCCGGCCAGGAACGGGAGCGCCAGGGCGCAAGCGGCAATCAGTTGTTTCATCGTCGTATTCTCCTTGGTACCGTCAGAAAAGCGGGCGGAGACAAGCCGCCGCGCTCGCGATGAACGCCGCCGCGTGTGTGCTCGGCGCATTCCCTCCCACAACGGTGCGGCTGCACGTCGGGTTGACGTTTCGCAACGAAAACTAGGGTAAAACCGGCCCAAGGGCGAAACTTTGTAGCGGCTTTGTTAAAGCAGACGGCCTTGGGGCGAGTGCGAAGCGGCTTCGGCCTGCATGGCGGCACGCTGGCGGTCCATGAAGTCGCGCAACGTATCGATGCCGCGCAGGCGCAGGATGGTGTTGCGCACGGCAGCTTCGACCAGCACGGCCAAGTTGCGGCCGGCGGCCACCTGGATCTTCACCATGTGGATCGGCAAACCGAGTACATCGAGGTACTGCGAATCGAGCGGCAGGCGCTCAAACTCGCCATCGTTGCGACGCACGAGCTGGACGATCAGCTTGATCTTCATCTTCCGGCGCACCGCCGTCTCACCGAAGATGGTCTTGATGTCGAGCAGGCCCAGGCCGCGCACTTCCAGCAGATTCTGCAGCAGCGGCGGGCAGCGGCCTTCGATGAAGTCCGGCCCCAGGCGCACGAAGTCGACGGCATCGTCGGCAACCAGGCCGTGACCACGCGAGATCAACTCCAGGCCAAGTTCGCTTTTGCCCAAGCCTGAATCGCCCATGATCAGCACGCCCATGCCCAGGATGTCGAGAAACACCCCGTGCATCGTCACGCGCGGTGCCGAGATGCGCGACAGATACAAGCGCAGATGGTCAATGACCGCAGCCGACGAAATCGGTGACGTGAACAGCGGTGTGGACGAGCGCGTGCAGCGCAGTTCCAGATCGGGCGGCGGATCAACGCCATCGGCCACCACCAGGAAGGGTGGCTCCAGCAGGATCAACTCGCCCATCTGGCGCTTGCGGTTTTCTTCCGACAGGCGCTGGTAGTAGGTGATCTCGGGTTTGCCGAGCACCTGGATGCGATTCGGGTGGATGAGGTTCAAGTGCCCGACCAGATCAGCGGCTGAGGTCGCTTCCTTGGCGAAATCCACGTCGAACGCACGGTCCGCGCCTTCCAGGCCGGCGACCCACGACAGCTTCAGATCGGCTGCGTTGTCGTCAAAGATCGATTGGGCGATGACGCCGGTCAGTTCCATAGCAGGGCACAGTGGTGCCGACGGGGCATAGCGCGTTCGCAATCGGTTGCGCGTGCCACCGATTGCGCGGCGATCAGGGCCGCCAGTCGGTCAGTAGCTGGTGAATCGCCTCGGGCGACGGCAGGGTGGCGAGGCCTTCGCGCATGTCACGGTCGGACAGCAACTGGGCGATTTCAGACAGGATTTCCAGATGCTGCTGGGTGGCCTGTTCGGGCACCAGCAGGAAGATCAGCAGCGAGACAGGTTTGCCGTCGGGTGACTCAAAGGGCACCGGTTCGGACAGGCGCATGAACGCAGCCAGCGGTTGCTTGAGTCCCTTGATGCGGCCGTGCGGGATGGCCACACCGGCGCCCAGGCCCGTGGAGCCAAGCGACTCGCGCGCGAACAGGTTGTCGGTGACGACTGCGCGCGTCACGCCGTGGTTATTCTCGAACAGCAGGCCAGCCTGTTCAAATACCCGCTTTTTGCTGGTTACGCTGACGTCGAGGGCAATGTTCCCGGGCGGCAGCAGTTTGGCCAAGCGATTCATGTGCAATGCGTGAAATGAGCGGCGTCCTTCTGCACCAAGATGGCGCGCGGACAATGAGGTCATTATAGACCACGTGCCGCGCGGCTTTGTGCGGCGCACCAGCGGTACACCGCGTAGGGCAGAGAAGCGAATCCCCCAGGGCTGCGATCAGCCGGTGCCGGCAATGTGCGCGCGGCATCGACCCTGTTTTTGCCAACGTCGCGCCAAAAGCCGCGCCACGTCAGCATTCGTACTTTCGTCAGATTTTAGCCCGACTTAAATCGGTTGCAATCGGATTCGTCACGAATGCACCACGGCATAAAAAAACCGCGCCAACTCGGGGCGCGGTTTTTTCGGTACGGTCCTGCTATTGCTGCATCTGCACGGCCTGGAAGGCTTGGTGCTTCATGCTGTCACGGTCGTGCCCCTGCACGCGGTCCTTGTACTTGATCACTTGCCTGTCCAGCTTATCGACGAGTAGGTCGATGGCCGCATAAAGATCTTCATGGTGTGATTCGACGAAGACGTCCTTACCTTTGAGGTGCAAGTTGATTTCCGCGTACTGACGCCGATCCTTCTCCTTGTGGTTATCGACCGATAGCAACACGCTGACGCCAATCACCTGATCGAAGTGCCTGATCACACGCTCCAGTTTCGTTTCCACGTACTCACGCAAAGCGGGCGTGATGTCCAGGTGGTGTCCACTGAGTTTGAAGTTCATAGCGGTTCTCCTTCTCAAGATGAGCCGCACCGGAACTGCCCGCGATGCGGCTATAAAGACTTGCGCAAATTCACTGCAGGGATCTTGAGGGCTTCGCGGTATTTGGCCACCGTCCGACGGGCCACCACGAATCCTTGTTCGCCTAACAGCTCGGCAATTCTGCTATCGGACAGAGGATTCTTCGGGTCTTCGGCTCCTACAAGTTGCTTGATGAGCGCGCGTATCGCTGTCGATGACGCAGCCCCGCCGGTTTCCGTCGATACATGGCTGCCGAAGAAGTACTTCAACTCGAACGTCCCCATCGGGGTCGCCATGTATTTGTTGGTCGTCACACGGGAGATCGTGGACTCGTGTAGACCCAGTGTATCGGCTATTTCCCGCAAAACCAAGGGGCGCATGGCGATTTCGCCGTGCGTGAAGAAGCTCTTTTGACGCTCGACAATCGCTTGCGAGACACGCAGGATCGTATCGAAGCGCTGCTGAATGTTCTTGATCAGCCAGCGCGCTTCCTGCAGCTTCTGCTGCAGATTGGCCGCGCCCGATTCGCCGCGGCTGCTGCGCAGAATCTGTGCGTACATGTCGTTGATGCGCAGGCGCGGCATGACGTCGGGGTTCAACTGCGCCGTCCATCCTGCGCTTGTCTTGCGCACGATCACATCCGGCACCACGAAATCGGCCTCGGCGCGGCCGAATGCGTGACCCGGGAATGGTGTCAATGAACGAATCAGCTCATGCGCTGCTTTCAGTGCGGGCTCGTCGACGGCCAGCGACTTCTTCAGGCGCGTGTAGTCGCGCGCGGCGAGCAGTTCGAGATGCTGATTGACGATGATGAGCGCCAGCGCTTTCGCAGGCGATTCGAGCCGGTGCAATTGCAGTGACAGGCACTCGGCGGCTGAGCGCGCGCCGATGCCGGGCGGATCAAAGCTCTGCAACATGCACAGCGCGGCTTGCAGTTCATCGAGTTCGACTTCGAGTTCGGCGGGCAGATCCGCGAGGATTTCGTCGAGCGTGCCTGAGAGATAGCCTTCGTCGTCGAGCGATTCGATCAGGAAGATGAGGAGGCCCTTGTCGCGCATCGACAGCTTGAGCGGCGCGAGTTGTTCCATGAGGAATTCGCGCAGGCTTTGCTCCGCTTCGCGCAACTGCAGCGGGGCGCGATCGTCTTCGTCGGATTGCGGCTTACGGGCGAAGTCGTCAAGGCTCCAGTCGGAGCGGTCGGAGCCGTAATCGTTGTCGAAATCCGCACCGCTGTCGTGGCCGTTTTCGTAGCCGTTGTCGGGGGTGTCGCTGCTGTCGGCACCGCCGTTGGGTGCGGGGGGAGGTGATTCGGTGGGCAGGGGCGTGGCGCTGTTGCTTTGCAGCGCGTTCACGGAGCCGTCCGCGCCAATGCGGGCGGAGGTCTCGAGCCACTCGTTCTCCCGCTCCAGCAGCGGGTTCTCGGTCAGGGCCTGCTCAACTTCTTGCTGCAGCTCGATGGTCGACAACTGCAGCAGTCGGATCGATTGCTGCAACTGCGGCGTGAGCGCGAGATGCTGAGAGAGACGGAGCTGGAGCGACTGTTTCATGCGGGCTATTCTATGCCCAACACCCGGTCGATGGAACGGATTTTGCTTTAAGGTGCGGGTTTGCCACGTCCTTAAGGCGTAAGCGTGCAGCGTGGCTTACATCCGGAAGTTATCGCCCAGATACACCTTGCGTACATCCTCGTTTTCGATGATCTGTTCGGGCATGCCTGCAGCCAGCACGGTGCCTTCGCTGATGATGTAGGCGTGATCGCAGATGCCCAGCGTTTCGCGCACGTTGTGATCGGTGATCAGCACGCCGATGTTACGGTCTTTCAGGAAGCTGACGATGCGTTGAATCTCGCCCACTGCGATCGGATCGACGCCGGCAAACGGTTCATCGAGCAGGATGAAGCGCGGCGATGAGGCCAGCGCGCGGGCAATCTCCACGCGGCGACGTTCACCACCCGAGAGCGACAGCGCGGGGTTGTCGCGCAGATGGGCAATCTGCAAGTCGTCGAGCAGGCCGTCGAGGCGGCGATTGACTTCGTCTTGCGAAAGCTTCTTGCCGTCCTGCTCCTGCAGTTCGAGCACCGCGCGGATGTTTTCCTGCACGTTGAGCTTGCGGAACACCGACGCTTCCTGCGGCAAATACGACAGGCCCATGCGGGCACGCTGGTGGATGGGCAGGCGGCTGATGTGCTCGCCGTCGAGCACGATGTCGCCGGCGTCCAGAGCCACCAGGCCGACGATCATGTAGAACGAGGTCGTCTTACCCGCGCCGTTGGGGCCGAGCAGGCCGACCACCTCGCCACTTTTCACGTCGAGCGACACGTCCTTGACCACCGTGCGCGTGCCGTAGCGCTTCTTCAGATGGCGGACGACCAGCGTGCTGGAAGTCGTGGCCTGCGGCGCTGCGGTTTTGGGGGCGAGGGTGGTGGCGGACATAAGCGAAACAGGAAAGACAGGCGGTACGGATCAGGGCTTGGCAGCCGGGGTAGATGCCGGCGCAGCAGGCGTGCTCGTGCGCGGTGCGAGAACGGCGCGCACGCGGCCCGACGGGTTGGCGGCGGTGGCGTTCTCAGCACCCCCCGAGGCCGTGTAGAACTCCTTCTGGCCGTCGTACGTAATGACCGCACCGCGGATCTCGTCGAGCTGCGTCGCGCCTTGCAGGCGTTCCATGCGTGCGCGGGTGATCAGCTTGGAAATCTCTTGCTTGCCGTCGTATTCGATGCGCTCGCCCCAACCCTGGATGTATTCGTCGACGTTGTCGCGCTTCTGGCGGATGAAGGCGAGATTGCCAGGCTTGGACGTGGCGACGGCGTAGTTGTAGCCCTCGGGGTCGGTCCGCAGATCGGCCTGGTCGGAGCGAAGCACCATGGTGCCCTTGGTCAGCACCACGTTGCCGGTCAAGTGATAGACCTGCTTCAGATCGTCGTAGCTGGCGTTGTCGGCTTCGAGCACGAGCGGCTTGTCGCGGTCGGCGCGCTCGGCGTGCGCGGGCAGGGCCGGGAGCAGCAGCGCAGCGACGATGGCGAGGCCGGCAGCACGGAGGGAGTCAGTCATGGGGATCACGTCGGAGAAGGGCGCGCTCGGTGGGCGTTGTCAGGTGTCGGGGGCAGAGTTTACTGCTTCGGCGCCCCCAGCCCTTCGATTCGGCCGCGCACATTGCCCAGCAATTGTACTTGGCGCGTCACGTTGTTGAAGGTGAGGCCGTTGGCGTTCATGATTGACGGCCCGCGGTGCAGCTCGACCGGCTTGTCGGTGCGTACGATGTCGTCGTTGAGCAGCACCTGGAAGTAGGTCGAATCGGCCGTCATCAGCGGGTCCTGGCGGGCATCGGGCCCCTGCGCGCGGATGACCTTGGCGTTGTTGTAGAGATCGATGATGGTGCCGTCGCCGTTCATCTTCCCAAGGTCTGCGCGGGCGGTGACCTGCGGTCGGTCGGGCGCATATACGCGCAGTGCCGGATACGTGACGTCGTAGGTCAGGTCGTCCTCATAGTGGTTCATGTGGACGCCGGTGAAGCGGTATTTGGTGGTGCCGGTCTCGTCCAGCGCGGTGGCCGAGATGCCGTCCATGGTGTAGTCGGCGGTGTGGCGCTTGGGCTGCGTGGCGGCTTCGTCGGTTTGTGGCGTGTTGACCTGCACGAGCAGGAACGTGACGCCGCAGACGACCGCCATCAGCAGGATCGGCAGCCCGCGCAGCATGATCTGCAGCACGGTGGAGACGAGGCGTTGTGAGCGTTCGCTGGCCATGGAGTCAGAAGGATTGCGGGACCTGCAGCAGTTGCGCGAGCAGGGCGTTGTAGGCGCCTTGGGCCTTGAGGATCAAGTCAGCCACTTCGCGCACGGCGCCGCGTCCGCCCGTGGCCTGGGCGACATAGTGGGCGCGGCTGCGCAGTTCGGCATGTGCCTGGGCGGGGCAGGCGGTAAAGCCCACCATCGTCATCACCGGCAGGTCGGGCCAGTCGTCGCCCATGTAGCCGGCGTCGGTGGCCTGAAGTTGCGTGGCGGACAGCAGGTGGGCAAAGGCCTCGCGCTTATCGGCTACGCCTTGGTACAGATGTTCGATGCCGAGTTCCCCTGCGCGCCAGGCCACGATTTCGGATTGCCGCCCGGTGATGATGGCCGGCGTGACGCCCGCCTGTGCCAGCAGCTTGATGCCGTGGCCGTCGAGCGTGTCGAAAGCCTTGCTGATCTCGCCCTCGGGGCCCACCAGTAGGCGCCCGTCGGTCAGCACGCCATCCACATCGAACACCATCAGGCGCACGCGCGCGGCGCGTTCCAATGCCTGCGGAAAGCGTGCGTCGATGTTGCTGTGGACAGGGTCGGCCGGCGTGATCATCAGCGTCGTGGGCGGGTCAGATGACCTTGGCCCGCGTCAGGTCGTGGATATGCAGCGCGCCCACCAGCAGGCCGGCGGCATCAACCACCAGCAACTGGTTGATGCGGTGCGTTTCCATGACTTCGACGGCTTCAACGGCGAGCTGGTCGGGGCCAACCGCGCGCGGGTTGCGGTGCATGACCTCGTGGATGGGCACGGTGCGCCAGTCGCGCGGGGTTTCGAGCAGGCGGCGCAGGTCGCCGTCGGTGAACACGCCCACGGCGCGGCCTTCGGCATCGACCACGGCGGTCATCGCCATGCCCTTGCGGGTGATCTCCATCAGCGCTTGCGACAGCGGCGTGTCTTCGTTCACGCGCGGGATGGCGTCGCCGGCGCGCATAACGTCACGCACGTGCGTCAGCAGCTTGCGGCCGAGCGATCCGCCCGGATGCGAGCGCGCGAAATCTTCGGCACCGAAGCCGCGTGCATCGAGCACGGCCACGGCCAGCGCATCGCCCAGCGCGATCTGCGCTGTGGTGCTGGCGGTGGGCGCCAGGTTCAGCGGGCAGGCTTCGACATCGACGTGCGAGTTGAGCACCACGTCGGCATGCTTGCCGAGCGAGGACTCCGGGTTGCCCGTCACGGCGATCAGCTTGGCGCCCAGTCGCTTGACCAGCGGCAGGATGGCGTTCAGCTCCGACACTTCGCCGGAATTGGAAAAGCCGATGAAGACGTCGTCGCGGGTGACCATGCCGAGATCGCCATGGCTGGCTTCGGCCGGGTGCACGAAGAAGGCCGGCGTGCCGGTCGAGGCCAGCGTGGCGGCAATCTTGCGCGCGACATGGCCCGACTTGCCCATGCCGGACACGACGACGCGGCCGGTGCAGCCGAGCACCATTTCGACCGCATGCGCAAAGTCGGCGGACACCTGGGATTTGAGGCCGAGTACGGCTTGCGCTTCGATGTCGAAGGTCTGCTGCGCCAGCGCAAGTGCTCGATCCGGATTGAAATTCGCTATCATGGCGGCGAAGTATAACAACGATTGACACAGTCCTCGGCCATGCTGGTGGCGCGTTGGGGCTTGGCTTGCGGGGAGTCGCGGAGCGTGCGGGCGCTCCGTTTTGCTGCCCCGCGGCATTCAACTTTCAAATCACTTTTCTTCCCGTCGCCACGCCGTCATTTTTCGATCTGCGGCGTCTCGCGTATCGCGTTCTTCGTTTATACCCTGGCATCGGTCTTGCAGCGCTTGGGTGCGCGTTTGCGCACGCACCGTCTTGATGCGCGGGCGCTGTCCCTCCTGTCCAACCCTTTCGATTGGTTTTTCGCGTCGCATGCATTCGCCGCTGGAACTCACCCTCGTGTTGTTGGCCGCTGCCGTCATCGGCGTGGTGCTGTTCCGCATGCTGCAATTGCCGCCGATGCTGGCGTACCTGGTGGTGGGTGTGCTGATCGGGCCGAAGGCGACGGGGCTGGAGTCCGATTCTGCCCAGACGCGCTATTTGGCCGAGTTCGGGGTGGTGTTCCTGATGTTCTCGATCGGGCTCGAGTTCAACCTCTCCAAGCTGCGTTCAATGCGGAGGCTGGTGCTGGGGCTGGGCGCGTCACAGGTGATGCTGACCATCCTGCTGACGATTCCGGTGTCGATGCTGCTGTCGCACTGGTATCCGCTGTCGTGGCAGGCGGGACTGGCGCTGGGCGGCGCGTTGGCGATGTCGTCCACGGCTATCGTCTCGAAGATGCTGGCCGAGCGCCTGCAGCTGGAAACCGAACACGGCCGCAACATCATCAGCGTGCTGCTGTTCCAGGATCTGGCGGTGGTGCTCCTGCTGATCGTTGTCCCGTCGCTGGGCAAGAACCCGACCGACCTGGTGCTGACGCTGTCGATTGCGGCTCTCAAGATCGCCGTCGCGCTGGTGCTGATCCTGTTCCTGGGGCAGAAGCTGCTGTCGCGCTGGTTCCACCTGGTGGCGGCGCGGCGCTCGCAAGAGCTGTTCATGCTGAACCTGCTGCTGGTCACACTGGGCATGGCGGCGCTGACCGAGCGGCTGGGCCTGTCGATGGCGCTGGGTGCGTTCCTGGCCGGCATGCTGGTGTCGGAAACGCCGTACAAGCTGCAGGTGGAAGAAGACATCAAGCCGTTCCGCGACGTGCTGCTGGGGCTGTTCTTCGTGACGGTCGGCATGCTGCTGGACCCGCGTGTGGTCTTCGAGCACTGGGCGCTCGTGCTGGGGCTGGTGATGGCGCCGGTGCTGTTCAAGTTCGTGCTGATTGCGCTGCTGGCGCGGGCCTTCGGTTCGGGGGGCGGCGCGGCGATCCGCACGGCGCTGGGCCTGGCGCAGGCCGGTGAGTTCGGCTTCGTGCTGCTCAACCAGATTGACGGCATGAAGCTGATCGACCCGCTGCTCGGCCAGGCGATCCTGGCCGCGATGCTGCTGTCGATGCTGATGGCGCCGTTCCTCATCCAGTACAGCGATGTGATCGCCATGCGGCTGTCACGCACGGACTGGCTGATGCAATCGCTGGCAATGACCAAGATCGCCGCGCAGAGCATCGCCACCGAGCGCCACGTCATCATCTGCGGCTATGGGCGCAGCGGCCAGAACCTGGCGCACATGGTTGAGCAGGAAGGCATCGGCTATGTCGCGCTGGATCTGGACCCCGACCGCGTGCGCGAGGCCGCGGCCGCCGGCGAGCATGTCGTCTATGGCGATGCGGCGCGCCGCGAGTCGCTGGTGGCTGCTGGTATCCACCGCGCAGCGGCGGTCGCCATTACCTATGCCGACACGGCATCCGCATTGAAGGTGCTGCACCACGTGCAGGCGCTGGAGCCGACCCTGCCCGTGATCGTGCGCACCATCGACGATGCCGACCTGGATCGCCTGCAGCAAGCGGGCGCCACCGAGGTCGTTCCGGAGATCATCGAAGGGAGCCTGATGCTGGCCTCGCACGCGCTGGTGCTGCTGGGCGTGCCGTTGCGCCGCGTGGTGCGCCGGGCGCAAGAGATGCGCGACGCACGCTACAGCCTGCTGCGCGGCTACTTCCACGGTCAGGATGACGAGGAGGACATGCTCGAGCGCGACGCCGTGCGCCTGCATTCCGTGCCGTTGGCCAAGGGCTCGCCTGCCATCGGCCACAAGCTCGGCACGATGGGGCTGGAGACGTTCAAGACGTCGGTCACGGCGATCCGGCGCCAGGGCATTCGGGCGCTCGATCCTGATCCGGACACAGTGCTGGAGCTGGGCGATATCGTTGTGCTGCGCGGCACGCCCGAGGGGCTGCAGATGGCAGAGGAGCGGCTCTCGCCGCGCTAATGCCGGCGCTTACTTGACGAGCGCTTCGAGCAGCGGCCCGCGCGAACGGCGTGGCGGCGGGGCATCCGCCATGTTGGCCGGCAGGCCGTCGAGCACCGCCGCGGCATCGAGCGAGCGGATCGACACCCGCGTATCGGCAGGAATGCGCCCGTCCTGCTGCAGCATCAAATAGCGCAGACAGCAGACGCGCAGGAACGACGCGAAGTTTGCCACCTCGCCGCGACGCTCCAGCAACTCGTCATAGAGCTTGCTGATGAGCTGGTTGACGGTCAGGCCGTCGCGTTGGCCGATCTCTTCGAGCACCTCCCAGAACAGGCACTCCAGCCGCACGCTGGTCGCTACGCCGTGCAGGCGTAGCGAACGCGCGAGGCTGTCGTACGAATGAGGATTGGCGCGGATGAAGATTTCGCACATGGCCGGGGCTCCTGGAGTGCCCGGCGTGCGGGCAACCGGATCAGTGTAGAACCCGCGTGCCCAGGACTTCAAGAAACTGCGCCAACCAGGCCGGATGTGCCGGCCAGGCGGGCGCCGTGACGAGCTTGCCGTCGGTGTGGGCCTGGTCGACGGGGATGTCCTTGAAGGTGCCACCCGCCGCCGTGACTTCCGGGCCACATGCCGGGTATGCCGAGCACGCCTTGCCTTCCAGCACACCCGCCGCCGACAGCAGTTGTGCGCCATGGCAGATGGCCGCAATGGGTTTGTCCGCGCGGGCGAAGTGCCGCACGACGTCAAGCACGCGGGCGTTCAGTCGCAGGTATTCGGGCGCACGGCCGCCGGGTACGACAAGTGCGTCATACGTTGCCGGGTCGACGTCGGCAAAGGTGGCGTTGAGGGTGAAACGATGTCCTGGTTTTTCGGAGTACGTCTGTGCGCCTTCGAAATCGTGGACCGCGGTAGCGACGGAATCGCCCGCACGCTTGTCCGGGCAGACGGCGTGCACCGTGTGGCCGACCATCTGCAGCGCCTGGAAGGGGACCATGACTTCGTAGTCCTCCACATAGTCGCCGACCAGCATCAGAATTTTCTTTGCCATCGCCGTGTCTCCTGTATGGTTGCGGTCTGCCCATTGTGGTTCGGTGCCTTTCGGCCGGGGTGGTAGCCCATTACCGCAGACGACGTTTCCTGCATTCCCGTTTTTGCCATGAGCCAGATCCCCCATCACCAGGCGGCGTTGCTGACGCCGTCCTCCCTTCCCGCTTCCACCGAGCTGGGCGATGTGTCGCGCTACCTGCGCGACCGCATCCGCACGGTGCCGGACTGGCCGCAGGCCGGGGTGATGTTTCGCGATATCACGCCGGTGCTGCAGGACCCAAAGAGCCTGCGCGTGCTGGTGGACGTGTTCGTCCACCGCTACATGGGGCAAGGGCTGAATCTGGTGGCGGGCATCGATGCGCGGGGGTTCATCCTCGGCTCGATCGTGGCGTATGAGCTGAACCTGGGCTTTGTGCCGATCCGCAAGAAGGGCAAGCTGCCGTTCACCACGGTGACCGAGGAGTACATGCTCGAATACGGCAGCGCGACGGTGGAAATCCACGCCGATGCCTGCAAGCCCGGCGACCGCGTCCTGTTGATCGACGACCTGATCGCAACCGGCGGCACCATGATGGGCGGCAAGCGCCTGCTCGAACGGCTGGGCGCAACGGTGGTGGAGGGCGCGGCCATTGTCGACCTGCCTGAACTGGGTGGCTCGCAACTGCTGATCGAAGGCGGGCTGCCGCTTTTCACGGTCTGCCGCTTTGATGGGCACTGAGCGGCCACCGGCTGCCTTCGCGTGATGCGCTGGTCGCATACGCTCATGTGACAAAAACATGTCGTTTTGCTGCCGCGCGCAGTAGCATGATCCTTTCCATTTCCGCCGGGCCTCGGAGTCGTCAATGCCGCACGTATTGCTGTTCCTGCTGACCTCGATCGCCATCACGGTGATGCCAGGGCCGGACAACCTGCAAGTGATTGCGCGCGGCGCCAGTCAGGGCCGTCAGGCGGGGCTCTCGGCGGCGGCAGGGTTTGCCTCGGGGTGCCTGTTTCACACGACGCTGGCGGCGCTCGGGCTGGCCGCAGTGCTGCAATCGTCGCCTGTGGCGTTCCAAGCAATCCGGTGGCTGGGCGCGGCGTATCTGATCTGGTTGGGCATCCAGGCGCTGCGCAGCAAGGGCGGCGTCGGTCCGAATCATGCTGGACCGCAGGCGGCGCCGGACCTGTGGCAGGTGTATCGCCAGAGTGTCTTTGCCAATCTGCTCAACCCGAAGGTGACGTTGTTCTTCGTGGTGTTCCTGCCGCAGTTTGTGGATGCGCAGGCCGGCCACGCAGCGTTGCAGATGTTGCTGCTCGGCGGCGTGTTCATGGCGCAGACCATCGTGGTGTTCAGCATCTACGGCTGGTGCGCGGCCGCACTGGGCGGCTGGATGCGCCGTACACCGCGCGCCGCGCTGTGGCTTGACCGGGTGAGCGGCTGTATTTTCATCGGGCTGGGCCTGCGGGTGGCCCTGACCAAATAAGCAAGACTGCACGGCATCAATGATCACCCTGCTCAAGCTGCTTTCCGGCGTCGCCCTGTTGGTATGGGGCACGCAGACTGTCAAAGTCGGCATGTTGCGCCTGTACGGCGCGGACTTGCGCCGCCTGTTGTCGCGTAGCGTGTCGAACCGGTTCTCTGCGCTGCTGGCCGGCATTGGCGTGACGTGCCTGGTGCAGAGCAGTAACGCGACGGCCACGATCGTCGGGGCGTTTGTCGCACAAGGGCTGATGGGCGTGTCGTCGGCACTGGCGATTCTTCTGGGCGCCAATGTGGGCACGGCCATCATGGCGCAGGTATTTGCGCTGGACTTGTCGTGGCTGTCGCCGCTGCTGATCTTCTTTGGCGTGATCCTGCATCTGTCGCGCAAGGGCAGTGCGGTGGGACACTTCGGGCGGGTGCTGATCGGCCTGGGGCTGATCATGATGGCGCTGGAGCTGATCTCTGTCGCGTCGAGCCCGATGGTTGAAGCCAACGCATTGCGCGTGCTGCTCAGCTCCATCTCGTCAGACACCGGCCTGAACATGCTGATTGGCGCGGTGCTCACGCTGCTGTGCTATTCGAGCCTCGCTGTGGTGCTGTTCTGCGCGACGCTGGCGACGTCGGCCGCGGTGTCGGTCAAGGTGGCGTTTGCGATTGTGCTGGGCGCAAATATCGGCAGTGCCATGGCCGCGTTGGCGACCACGCCATCGTCGAGTCAGGCCGCACGCCGCGCGACGCTGGGCAACTTGCTCTCGCGCATGCTTGGCGCCGCGCTGGCACTACCGTTCCTGGGCAAGCTGGCAGAGTGGGCGCCGCACGCGGGCGTGGCGCCGCAGCACGTGGTCGTGGCGTTCCATGTGGTGTTCAACGTGGCGCTGGCGGTGCTGCTGATCGGCTTTACCGAAGCGATGGCGCGGCTGTGCGCTCGCATCCTGCCGGGCGGCGCGCATATCGACGACCTCGTTGCGCCGCGCTATCTCGATCCTTCCGCGCTTGCCACGCCAACGTTGGCGCTGGGCAATGCGGCGCGCGAGGTGCTGCGCATCGGCGATCGCGTTGAACACATGCTCGATAACACCTTGCGCGTGCTCAAGACCAACGACGTGCGCCTGCTGCAAACCACGCGTGCCATCGACGACGAGGTGGATGCGCTCTACACCGCCATCAAGCTCTATCTCACGCAACTGAGCCACGAAGCGCTGGATGCGCGCGAGGGCAAGCGTTGGGCCGACATCATCTCGCTCACCATCAACCTGGAGCACGCAGGCGATATTCTCGACCGCCTGCTGCAAGACGTGCGCGAGAAGAAGATCGCGCACAAGCTGGCCTTTTCCGAGGCCGGCATGGAAGAGCTGGAAGACATGCACGCGCGCCTCGTCACGAACCTGAAGCTGGCGCTGTCGGTGTTCCTGACGGGGGACCTGCGCAGCGCGCAGAAGCTGATGCTGGAAAAGGCGCACTTCCGCGATCTGGAGAAACGCTACGCGCGCAGCCACCTCACACGGGTGTCCGCGCAGACGGCCGAGAGTATCGAGACCAGTTCGTTGCACTTGGACATCATCAGCGATTTCAAGCGGCTGAATTCGTTGTTCTGCGCGGCCGCGTATCCCGTGCTGGATGAAGCGGGGGCATTGAATCGCAGCCGCATGAAAGATGCAGATGAGTTGGGGGCCGAGACGGCGCCGGCCGGCCACTGATGCCCCCGCATCGGCTCAAGAAAAAAGCGCAGCCGAAGCTGCGCTTTTTTGTTGCCGGTTGACCGCGCTTACTTCCGCTTGAGCAGCGGCGCCAGGTACTTGCCGGTAAAGCTCGCCTTGCTCTTGGCTACATCCTCGGGGGTGCCCTTGGCGATGATCTGTCCGCCGCCCGCACCTCCTTCGGGCCCGAGATCGAGCAGCCAGTCCGCCGTTTTGATCACGTCGAGGTTGTGCTCGATGATGACGATCGTATTGCCGTGGTCGCGCAGCTTGTAGATGACCTTGAGCAGCAGCTCGATATCGTGGAAGTGCAGGCCGGTGGTCGGCTCATCCAGGATGTACAGCGTGCGGCCCGTGTCGCGCTTGGACAGCTCCAGCGACAGCTTCACGCGCTGCGCTTCACCGCCCGATAGCGTCGTCGCCGATTGCCCTAGGCGGATGTAGCCCAGGCCCACATCCAGCAGCGTCTGCAGCTTACGGCGTACCACCGGCACCGGCGCGAAGAACTCGTGCGCCTGCTCCACCGTCATCTCCAGCACTTCGGTGATGTTCTTGCCCTTGTAGAGCACTTCGAGCGTCTCGCGGTTGTAGCGCTTGCCGTGGCACACGTCGCACGGTACGTACACGTCGGGCAGGAAGTGCATCTCGACCTTGAGCACGCCGTCGCCCTGGCACGCCTCGCAGCGGCCACCCTTGACGTTGAACGAGAAGCGCCCCGGGTCATACCCGCGCTCCTTGGCCGAGGGCACGCCCGCAAACAGTTCGCGGATCGGCGTGAACAGGCCCGTGTAGGTAGCGGGGTTCGAACGCGGCGTGCGGCCGATGGGGGACTGGTCGACGTTGATGACCTTGTCGAAATGCTCCAGCCCGTCGATGCGGTCGTGCGCGGCGGGCTCCGGCGTCGAGCCATACAGATGGCGCGCCACCGCGTGGTACAGCGTGTCGTTGATCAGCGTCGACTTGCCCGAACCCGACACGCCCGTGATGCACGTCAGCAGCCCGACCGGAATGTCTGCCGACACGTTTCTCAGGTTGTTGCCGCTGGCGTTGATGATGCGCAGCCAGCGCGCTTCATCGGGCGCCGTGCGCTGCTTGGGCACCTCGATGCGGCGCTTGCCCGACAAGTAATCGCCTGTGAGCGACGCCGGCGATTGCTCGACTTGCTTGGGCGTGCCCTCGGCGATGATCTGACCGCCATGCACGCCGGCCCCGGGGCCGATGTCGACCACGTAGTCCGACGCGCGGATCATGTCTTCATCGTGCTCCACCACCAGCACCGAGTTGCCGAGATCGCGCAGGTGCTTGAGCGTGCCGATCAGCCGATCGTTGTCGCGCTGGTGCAGGCCGATGGACGGCTCGTCCAACACGTACATCACGCCGGTCAGCCCCGAGCCGATCTGCGACGCCAGCCGAATGCGCTGCGCCTCGCCGCCCGAGAGCGTGTCGGCGCTGCGCTCCAGCGACAGGTAGTCCAGCCCGACGTTATTCAGGAAGTTCAGCCGTGCGGTGATTTCTTTGACGATCTTGTCGGCAATCTCGCGCTTGGCGCCGTGCATATTGAGCGTCAGGAAATACGTGAGCGCATCGCGCAGCGGCCAGCCATTGATCTCGTAGATGCCGCGTGCCTGATCGTTTTCGCCAATCTTGACGAAGCGGGCCTCGCGGCGCAGGCGGGTGCCGTGGCACTCCGGGCACTGCTGGTTGTTCTGGTACTTGGCCAGCTCCTCGCGCACGGCGATGGAGTCGGTCTCCTTGTAGCGCCGCTCCAGATTGGGGATGATCCCCTCGAACGCGTGCTCGCGCACCGTGGTCTTGCCGCGCTCGTTGATATACGTGAACGGAATCTGCTGCTTGCCGGAGCCGTGCAGCACGATCTGCTGTGTCTCAGGCGGCAGGTCTTCAAATGCGACATCGATGTCGACGTCGTAGAACGCCGCCAGGCTCTGCAGCATCTGGAAGTAGAACTGATTGCGGCGGTCCCACCCCTTGATGGCGCCTGACGCCAGCGACAGATTGGGAAAAGCCACCACACGCTTCGGATCGAAGAACGTGATCTGGCCCAGGCCGTCGCAGTGCGGGCAGGCACCCATCGGGTTGTTGAACGAGAACAGCCGCGGCTCCAGCTCTTGCAGCGAATACGAGCAGATCGGGCAGGCGAACTTGGAGCTGAAGCCGTGCTCGCGGCCGGTGTCCATTTCCAGCGCGATGGCGCGGCCGTCGGCCAAGCGTAGCGCGGTCTCAAACGATTCGGCCAGGCGCTGCTTGAGTTCCGGGTTGACCTTCACGCGGTCGACCACGACCTCGATCGAGTGCTTGTCGTTCTTCTTGAGCTTGGGCAGGTTGTCGACTTCGTAGACTTTTGCCTCAGCCTCGTGCGCGGTACCGCCGCCCGAGCGGATGCGAAAGCGGACGAAGCCCTGCGCCTGCATCGCTTCAAACAGGTCGACGTGCTCGCCCTTGCGGTTGGCCACCACGGGCGCCAGGATCATCAGCTTGGTGTCGGCCGGCAACGCCAGCACCGCATCCACCATTTGCGACACGCTTTGCGCCTCGAGCGGCTGGCCGTGATCGGGGCAGTAGGGCGTACCGGCGCGCGCATACAGCAGACGCAGGTAGTCGTGAATCTCGGTCACGGTGCCGACCGTCGAGCGCGGGTTGTGGCTCGTGGCCTTCTGCTCGATGGAAATGGCCGGCGACAGACCTTCGATCAGGTCCACATCGGGTTTTTCCATCAGTTGCAGAAATTGCCGGGCATACGCCGACAGCGATTCCACATAGCGCCGTTGCCCCTCCGCATAGAGCGTGTCGAACGCGAGCGACGACTTGCCCGACCCCGAAAGCCCGGTGATCACGATCAGCTGGTTGCGCGGCAGATCGAGGTTGATGTTCTTCAGGTTGTGGGTGCGGGCCCCACGAATCTTGATTTCGTCCATGTGCGGCTGAGTGCTGCTGAATGCGGCGTCGGAGTGCAGACCGCCTGCGGCAATCGGCGGGAGGGGTGGAAAAGGGTAAGCCTGCTAATATACCGAACTTCGGTTTTGCTGGTATCTGCGCCCAGATGGGAGCAATCTGCGAAACCGTTCAAGTGTCCTTGTCGCCGCTTTTCTTCCTGGTTTTTCGCGGCAGTTTCCGCACCATGTCCTCGGCTTCCCCATCCATGACTTCCGCTTCCGGCCGCATGAACGGCCTTGAGCTGCGCGCGGCCGCCTCGCTGGCCGGCATCTTCGCGCTGCGCATGTTGGGTTTGTTCATGATCATGCCGGTCTTCGCGGTGTTCGCGAAAACGCTGCCCGACGGCAACAACACCCAACTCGTCGCCTTCGCCATCGGCGTGTATGGCCTTACGCAGGCGGTGCTCTATATCCCCTACGGCTGGCTATCGGATCGCTTCGGACGCAAGCCGGTCATCGTGACAGGGCTGGTGATCTTTGCGGTAGGCAGCCTGGTGGCGGCGTTTTCGCATAGCGTGGCGGGCATCGCCGTGGGGCGCGCCATCCAGGGCGCGGGGGCAATCTCGTCGGCGGTGATCGCCTTCGTGGCCGACCTCACGCGCGAGGAGCAGCGCACCAAGGCCATGGCCATGATCGGCGGCAGCATCGGCCTGTCGTTTGCCGTGGCCATCGTGAGTGCGCCGGTCATCTTCCGTTGGGTCGGCATGCCCGGCATGTTCACGGCGATTGGCGTGCTGGCCATCATCGCCATCGGCGTGGTGCTGTGGGTCGTGCCCAACCCGCCGCGTCCGCCCGAGCATGTGAAAGCGCCGTTCCGCGAAGTCCTGCACAACCCCGAACTGCTGCGGCTGAACTTTGGCGTGTTCGCCCTGCATGCCACGCAGACGGCGTTGTTCGTCGTGCTGCCGCACATGCTGGAAGCCGCCGGCCTGCCGGTCGATTCGCACTGGAAGATTTACCTGCCGGTGATGGGCGTGTCGTTCGTGCTGATGGTGCCGGCCATCATTGCCGCCGAGAAGCGCGGCAAGATGAAGGCGGTGCTGCTGTCCGCCGTGGCACTGGTCATGGTGGCGCAACTGGCGCTGGGCGAGGTGAATCCGACGCTGACCGCGCTGGCGATTGCGCTGCTGGTCTACTTCCTCGGTTTCAACGTGCTGGAGGCGTCGCAGCCGTCACTGGTGTCAAAGTACGCGCCGGGCGTGCGCAAGGGCGCGGCCATGGGCGTGTACAACACGACGCAGGCCCTGGGCCTGTTTGCGGGCGGTGCGGGCGGCGGCTGGATTCTGCTGCACGCAGGGCAGCATGCGGTATTTCTGAGCTGCGCCGCGCTGGCTTTTGCCTGGCTTATAATTGCGAGCCCCATGCAGATGCCGGCGCTGCGCCGACACTAACCCGGGCCCCACGGCGGCATCACTTCAATTACCTTCGGAAACTCATCATGGCGTCCGTCAACAAAGTCATCATCGTCGGCAATCTCGGCGCCGATCCTGAAACGCGTTACATGCCCAGCGGCGACGCTGTCACCAACATTCGCGTGGCAACCACCGACCGCTACAAAGACAAAGCCAGCGGCGAAATGAAAGAGGCCACTGAGTGGCACCGCATCGCCTTCTTCGGCCGCCTGGCTGAAATCGCCGGCGAATACCTGAAGAAGGGCTCGCAGGTCTACGTCGAAGGCCGCCTCAAGACCCGTCAATGGGAAAAGGACGGCCAGAAGCAATACAGCACCGAAATCGTCGCGGAACAAATGCAGATGCTCGGCGGCCGCGGTGGTGAGGGCGGCGGCGGCGGTGGCAGCAGCGGTGGTGGCTACTCGCGCGGCGGCGAAGGCGGCGGCGGTGGTGGTGGTTACGGCGGTGGCCGTAGCCAAGGTCAAGGCCAAGGCGGCGGTTACTCGCGCGGTGGCGAAGGTGGCGGTGGCCAGGGTGGCGGTGCGCGCCGCCAGCCGGCACCGTCGAACGGTTTTGAGGATATGGACGACGATATTCCGTTCTAAGTCCGTCCCGCCATACAACAGAAACCCGGCAGTCCGCCAAGGACGCCGGGTTTTTTGTTGTCGTCAGCACGCAGACTGGTAGCCGTTCTAGTCACTCTCACACGGCTTCTTGAAGAGGTGCTTAACCCCGCATTTGGTCGCATGCGCCGCGTTCTTCACGCCATGCCCCACGGTTCGTGCAGCGTTGGCGGTCGCATGACCGGCTTCCTTCGCGGCGTGGCCGGTTTTGCGGGCGGCGTCCTTCGTGCCCTGCTTGATGTTTTCCTTGGTCTCGGACAAGTCGGCATGGGCCAGGGGGCTGAGCAGGGCCAGCATCAGCGCGGGAATCAAAAGCAGGCGACCTTTCACGGCGGGAATCCTCACAAGCAGGTTCATGCAACGGACGCGTCGAGCACCACAGCGGCGCGGCCGGTCAACAGGATGCGCGCACCACTGCGCAAGGTGAAGCGGTACAGCACGTTGTTGCCGTCGCCGCCGATGCGATCGGCCTCGATGTCGAGCGGCGTGTCGATGGTGTCGAGGCGCGGGACGTGGGCTTCAACGCTGCGCACGCTGGCGAGAAAGCCCGTGCGCGGGCGTGCTTGCGCAGCATTGCACAGGGCGCCATGCACGGCCATCGCCTGAGCGGCGTATTCGATGCCGCAGACAGCAGCCAATTGACCGTGGGAGCGCAACGGGTTGGCAGCGTCACGATGGCTCGTGGCACTGCAATGGATGTGCGCGTCGTCCCAGGCGACGACGGTATCGAGCAGGCACATCGCGCCACTGTGCGGGATGCGCGCCGCGATCCAGTTGCGATCGAGCGGCGGAGATGGCTGCGCGTTTGACGTCATGGCGTGCCAAAGGTGATGTCGATCTGCACGCGGGTCTCGGGCAGGTACTCGAGCACGACGTTGGCTGTGCGTCGTGCAGCCAACGCTTCCAACAGCGGCAGCGCGCGGGCCGCGGCGTTGCCGTGCCACAGCGTTTCGAGCCCGGTATGTGCCAACGCCGTCGACGCCACATCGGTCAGCGCAACGTCAATGCGCGCGAGCGTGCGGGGGCTGGCTTCGGGCGCGAGCACCAGCGCCACTGCAAAGGTATCGGGCACAGGGCGCACCGCGTTCAGCGGTTCGGGGTAGTCGCCGTCATACGCGATCAACAGGGTGGGCGTGGCGTCAATCGCAACCTGGCAGAGGCTGTCCAAGAGGCCGGCCGCAAAGCTGCCGTCGTACGCGCACAGCACGTTGGATGGTGCCATCGCATGCGTGGCGATGCTCCAGTAACCGGCCGGCGCGTTGTGCACGGAGTTGTGGAAGCGCGTGGGCGAGAGCTTGCGGTCGTCGCCCGCCAGGGTCTCGCAGATGGCGTGGCAGTTATGGCCATCGCCGCCGGACGAACTGAAGACCGTGGCCAGCGCGGCGGCATCGCGTTCGCTGGCTGAGACGGCCTCGTGGCCGACTGCCAGTGCGAGCTTGACCACGGGCCCCGTGCGGCGGCGCTCGACCGATGGCAGGCCGGCTGGCGGCGGCAACTCCGTCGGCGCGTGTACGTAGGGCGCGCGGCCGGCGAGCACGTCGGCCGCGTGCGGCCAATCCCGCAGACCGGGACCTAGCACGCCGATGCTTTCGATGAAGGCGCTGAGTCGTCTCATGACGATAGGCCCACGTGGTCGGCGGCGCGGCCGAAGACTAGGCTGCAATTCGTGCCGCCAAAGCCAAAGGCGTTGCTGAGCGCCGTGCGAACGCGCGCCGGGTGGCTTGTTGTCAGATAGTTGACGGCCAACGCCGGATCGGGCTGCGTGGTGTTGATGCCGGCCGGTAGCAGTTGATGGCGCAGCGCCAGCGCCGTGATCACCGCTTCCAATGCCCCGGCCGCGCCGAGCGTGTGGCCGGTCGCGCCCTTGGTGGAGCTGCACGCCGTGCCGTCGAACAGCGCCTGGATGGCGCGCGCTTCTGCCGCGTCATTGCTGGGCGTGCCGGTGCCGTGCAGGTTGATGTAATCGATGTCCGTTGCGGCCAGGCCGCTGGTGGCCAGCGCTTGCGCCATGGCAGCGCGCGCCCCGAGCCCTTCCGGATGCGGCGAGGACATGTGATACGCGTCGCTTGATTCGCCGATGCCGAGCAGCAGGATTGCATCGTCGTCCAGCGCGTCTTTCGCTTCGGGCGCGCGCTCCAGCAGCGCAAAGGCCGCGGCCTCGCCGATGGAGATGCCGTCGCGCGCCGCATCGTACGGCCGGCACGGTTGCGCCGACAGCAGCTCCAGCGAGTTGAACCCGTAGAGCGCGGTCAGGCACAGCGAATCGACGCCGCCCACCACTGCCGCATCGATCAGGCCCGCCGCCAGCGTGCGCCGCGCCGAGGCAAACACCTTGGCCCCCGACGAACATGCCGACGAGATCACCATGGCCGGCCCGCTCAACCCAAAGTACGCACGCACAAACGCGGCGGGCGAATAGATGTTGTGCGTGTGCGCATAGTGAAAGCTGGCCGGCAGCGCCCCCGTTTGCGGGTCGCGCTGCTGGTAGGCGCGTTCGGTTTCGAGAATGCCCGAGGTGCTGGTGCCAATGAATACGCCGACGCGCCCGGCGCCATGGCGCGCCTTGGCGGCTTCCACGTGTTCGGCAAAACCATCCTGTGTGAGGCCGATCTGGGCAAGCCGGTTGTTGCGGCAGTCGAAATCGGCCAGGTCTGCCCGCACGGGCGTGGCATCGGCGCCATGCAATTCCCCGATCCACGTGTCGAGATCGGCGCGTGGGAAGTTGCACGGCGCGAGGCCGCCTCGTTGCCCGCGCAACGCATCGAGCGTGGCGTCAAGGCCACGTCCGAGGCAGCTTGTGGCGGTGAAATGCGTGAGCAGGACGGGCTTCACTGGGGATGGTGTCGCGGCAATTGTTGGGTGGGATGACTCGGCAGACGGGTGTGCCGATCATGGACAAATTTTATCAAAGGGTCATTTGCGAGCGGGCGGCCTGCGCGGGCTCCGGCACGAGAGCAGCACGCAACGTCGTGCACTGCAATTGCGCGCGCGCGGCCGCTTCCAGCACCTTTGGCAAAACGGCCAGTATGACGGGCACGCCGTGTGCATCGCGCGCCGCATGACCGTCGTGGAGCAGCAAGATGTCTTGCGGCGCCAGACCACGCAGCAGGCGCTGTGCAATGGTGTCGGCATTGCGCGAGCGTGTGTCGAAGCCGCGCCGCGTCCAACTCGCCAGTTGCAGGCCAAGCTGACACAGCACCGGTTCGAGGAACGGATTGCGCAGTCCGGCTGGCGCGCGGAAGAACAGCGGGCGCGTGCCGGTGATGTGCGTGAGCGTGTCCTGTGCGGCGGCAATCTCGCGCCGCAACGCGGCCGGCCCCTGCAGCGAGAACGTATGCCGATGGCGCTGACTGTGGTTTTCCACCGCATGCCCGCGCGCGACGATGGCTTCAACGCAGTGCGGGTGCCGCTGTGCCAATTCGCCGATGCAGAAGAAGGTGGCCTTGGCACCGTACTTGTCGAGCAAGTCCAGTACGCGCGGCGTGACATCGGGGTCGGGGCCGTCGTCGATGGTCAATGCGATCTGCTGGCCGGCCGTCGCGGGCAGATGCGTCCAGTTCGGGCCGAGCCATGCGCTGCGCGGCCACAGTCCGCCGGCCATCAACACCAGATGCGAGGCGATGACGCTGCCGCCCGCCCACGGCCACGTCGATGGATCGGCCACAACGGCCGCCGCCGCGCCAGCGTGCAGCGCGAGCGCCCCGCTGATCAGCGGCGCTGGCTTCCAGCGGCGGGTAGTGCCAAGCGGTGTGGCGATCGGTGGGTTCATGCGGCGGCGTGCTGATCGTGATTGGCGCGTGGCGCGAGGATGGCGGCAAACACCAGCGCAAGCATGGCGCCCGGGCCGACGGTCAGCCCGAACGTTTCCAGCATCGGCACGCGAGAGAGCGCCAGCAGGCCGAAGCCGGCCACGGTCGCCAGGTTTGCCACCAGCAGTGACACCAGCGTCTGCGGCGCAATGGTCTGCGCGCGTTGATTGAAGAACAGCGCGTAGTTCGATCCCACCGCCACGATCAGCAGCATGCCAACCAGATGCAGGATGGTCAGCGGCACGCGTGCCAGCGCAAAGCCGCCTGTCACCACCAGCACCGCCGCCACCAGGGGCGCCAACGCGCGGAGTGTCCGCTGTGGTGAGCGCAGCGCCACGAGCAGCAGCAACGCGATCGCCGCAAAACCGGCGAGCGACAGGCGAAGGTCTTCTCGCACGTAGTTCACATACAGCCGATCGGCTTCGGCCTTCAGGTCGACGAAGAGGGCGCCGGGCACGTTCGCATGCTCAACGGCCGCGCGAACCGGCACAGCATCCAGGCTGGGTGGATTGGATGCGTTCTTCATGACGGCGGGCGCGCCCGATGGTGCGCGCAATGGCAGCATGGCGCTCCATTGGCCAGCGCGTTCCGTCAGCAGTGCGTCCACCGCCAATGCCATCGACGTCCCCTTCAGGTCTGCGCGCCGCAAAAGGGGCTGCGTGCGCGCCGCTTCCACATCGGCGATAAACGGGGCGAAGAGATCGGGCTTCACGCCGATCGGCTGATCTTTAACGGCGCTGCGCATGCGTGCCGTCAGTGCGTCCGGGGCGGGCAGGCTTGCGAGGCGCGCGCGCTGCGTGGCATCGCTCGGCAGATAGCGTGCGGGGTTCTCGAAGCCAGCCAGCACGCCGTTGTCTACCAGCGGTTGCAGTTGCGCGGCGATCTTCTCGGCGCCTTCAAGCGCGGCCTGTTCCGTTGCGGCAGGGATCACCACCAGATAGCGCACGTCGGGCGCACCGACGTCGGCGCGCAGGCTGGCGTCAAGCGCCTGGCTCTTCGCGGGCACGGGGCTGAGCGCGGCGAGTTCGCGGCTCCACAGACCATCGCGATGCAGCGCAAGCGTGCCACATGCAAGGATGAGCACTGCCGCCAACAGCCAGCGCAGGCGTGGTGCCGCATGCGTTGCCCGTGCCAGCCACGCCGCCCTGCGCGACACATCTCGCGTCGCCACTTCTGCGCCACGCAGATGCGGCAGCACGTAGCGCGTGACGAGCGCCGCCGTCACCAGCCCGACAATCGAATACAGCCCCAACTGCACGAGCCCCGGAAAGCCGGAGAACAGCATCGACGCAAAGCCGCACACCGAGGTCAGCACACCCAGGCGGATGGTCGGCCAGTACGTGGTGATCCATGCACGCAGGCTGTCGTTGGGCGTGGCGCCGCGCAGGCGGGCCGATTGCACGAACAGGTAGATCGAATAGTCGACCGCCTCGCCAATGAGCGTGGTGCCGAATCCGAGCGTGAGCCCGTGCACCGCGCCAAACGTGAGGCTGACCGCCGCCACGCCTGCCGCGACCCCGGACAGCACCGGCAGCAACCCCAGCACCACGGTGCGCGGCGAGCGGTACACCGTCAGCAGCAGCGCCACCACCAGCGCGAGGCTCACGGTGGAAAGCCGCTCGACGTCGTGCTTGATGGTGTCGCGCGACTCGACGGAGAACACGCCCGGGCCGGTCATCAGGATGCGTGTAGACCCAGCGTTCGGCACCGTGCGTGCAACCGCATCGAATGCGCGCCGCACGGTCTCGATGGCATGCGCCTGCGCATCGGTGTCGGAGCCGGCGGCCGTGGTCTGCACGACCAGCACGGCACGCTGCCCATCGCGCGACGCCCACACGCCGTGCATCGACGATGGCAGTGCGGTGCTGTCGAACTGGCTGACGAGTGCTGCTACCTCGCCGGTCGGGTCGCGCGGCAGC
The DNA here is from genome assembly GCF_958405935.1 of Ralstonia psammae. NCBI lineage: Bacteria > Pseudomonadati > Pseudomonadota > Betaproteobacteria > Burkholderiales > Burkholderiaceae > Ralstonia > Ralstonia psammae. Next base: position 403,578 of record NZ_CATZBU010000001.1, on the reverse strand, counting down.
ATGTTCTTGGCAATCAGCCCTGCGGATGAACTCAGCAGGTCCAGACTTTCGCCCAGCGCCGCGTGCAGACCTTCGGCGGAAAAGTGCTGCGGCGTGACAGCGGGGCTGAGCACGTAGCGGTGGTCGAAGACGAACTGCCGGTCGCGCGCTTCGCTCACGGGCTCACCGTTGTTGACAACGCTGAACTGCGCGTCGGTGCGCAGCGTGGCGGCAAGCTGCTTCGACAGCGTTGCGCGGGTGGCCGGGTCACTGCCCTCGATGCCGACGAGGATGAGCCGCGACACGAGCCCTTCGCGCAACTGATCGACCAGGACGCGTTGCTCGGCACTCGGCGAGCGCGGCAGAAACGCCGACAGGTCTGCCGTAAAGCTCGTACGTCCGATCACGACCATGCACAGCAGCAGGCCGGTCAACCAGACCAGTACTGCGGGCCGGCGCAGGGCGTGCAAGCGTTCCATGTGCGCGGCGTCCTCAGTTGCCTGGCACGCGTTGCAGGCGCATCAGCGAATGATCGCCGTCGGCCTGGCGGATGGCGACGCTGCGCAGCACATCGCGAGTGCCTTCCAGCGTGATGGTGCTGACGACCTTCTGCATGCGCGCGTCGATCGGCGAGAGGGTGAGCGTCCAGTCATCGCCGTGGCTGGCAATGGCGACTTTGTAGAGCGCTTCGAGCGCGTAGCGGTTACCGGCCAGCGTGGCGCGGATGCTCTCAATGAACGCACCCAGCTCCGGGTATTGCGACAGGGGCATCGTGAACTTGCGCTGGTTGCGCTCCACGGTCAGCTTGTCGCCGTCAATCACGAGGTGTTCGGGCTTCGGCGCCAGCGTGTGCTTTTCCAGATGATCGGGCGCCACGAACACCAGTTCGCCGGAGGATTCAATGGGCTGTGCCGCAATCGACAGCGTCTTTGTTTCGCTGAACGTGGCGCGCCCCGACTTGTTGCGTGCGAGCGTGGACATCAAGCGGTCGAGTGTCCAGTCGGTATTCCCTGCCTGGGCGCTCGTTGCCAACATGCTGGCCGCAAGCATGGCCAGAAAGGCGCGGAGGAATGGGCGCGTTGCAATCATGGCGTGTGGGTGGTCTGGGGGGCGGCCGGGGCGTGATCCTGCGAGCCGGCCGCGTCGGCATCCTGCCAGAAGTCGAAGTAATTGAACCAGTTGTATGGCGCGACGCGGCAGTAGTGTTCAACGCGTTCCACATAGCGGGCCAGGGCGGTTTGCACGGCCGTGGCGCGATCCTCGCGGCGCACATCGGAGAAGTCCGCCAACGGATCGAAATGTACGGCGTAGCGATTGCCGCCCAGGTGCAGCCCCGTCATGAAGAGCACTGGCCGCTTCAGCATGGCCGCCATGTGCAGCGGCCCCAAAGGGAACGCCGCCGGGCTGCCAAGAAAGTCCATGCGCTGGATTGACGGCCCCGCATCGCGCAGCAGCGTGCGATCGGCCAGCATGCCGACGAGCAGGTTGTCGTCCAGCGCCTCGCGCACGGCCAGCATTGCGTCTACGCGCCCCAGCGGAATGACCTCCGGCGCCGCCGCTGGGTTGATGGCGGCAACGACGGCGTTGATGTTGCGCGCGTTCTCTTCATACATGGCGACGGCCACGCGCAGGTTTGGCACCGTACGGCCGAGCGCGCGCACGACCTCCAAGCTGCCCAGGTGCGCGCCCAGCAGGAATGCGCCGCGCCCCTGCGCCAACACATCGTGCACGTGGTGCTGGCCCTGCAACTGGATGTCGAACAGATCGAAGCGCCCGCTGATCAGATAGATGCGGTCATGGATGGTCGCGCCGAACGTGAGCATGTGGCGGAACACGTCGCGCAGCGTTGCTGGTCGGCCCAGCGCGCGGCGCAGGTAGTCACGCGAAGCACCCCGCGCCGCTGGCGAGGCCGCCACGAAGTACACCGCAATCAGCCGCAGCAGGACCCGGCCGAACGGCCGCCCGAGCCGCAGGGAGAGCCACGTCATCACGCGCAGCAGCGCAAGGTTGCTGCGCTCCGGACGCTCGGCCCAGTCGGTGCGTTTCATGCAGCAACGCCCTCCGGCGCTGAAGCGGACAGCACGCCGCTGGCCACTTCGCGTTCGCCCGCGCGGATCGTGAAGCGGACGGCGTTGCTCGCCGTCGTCTCGAACGCGAGGTCGAGCAACTCCCCGGGTGCCGCAGGGCTGAGAAACTTGGCCGAGCTGATCTTGCAAGCATCAAGCGAGCGGCCCAGCGCCGCACCGATCGTGTGGAGCGCGTGGTCAAGTAGCACCACACCCGGCACGATCGGGTGGCCGGGAAAGTGCCCCGGCAGCGCTGGATGATCAGCGGGAATGGTGAAGCGCATGGCGGGCTTGTGTGCGTTGCGGTGCGAATGTTGTGCGACCAGCGCGGCCAGCACATCGCGCGCCAGTTTGCCGGTTTCGTTGCGCGGCAGCGCGTCCACCAGCAGCAGCGGGCGCGGCAGAAATGCCGCATCGATGCGGTCTTGCAGGGCGCGTAGCACGTCGGCCGCGCTGAGGCCCGGCGCCACAACGAGTGCCACCAGGCGCGTGACTGCGGCGCCGCCGTGCGTATGCGGGGCAGCCGGCGCATCGTCCGGCATGTAGAACACGCCGTCCTCCACGCCCACAATCGCGTTGAGCTGATGGTTCAGATACGCCAGCGACGACCGCTTGCCGGCAATGTTGATGAGATCGGCCTTTCGGCCGTGCAGCAGAAAGTGCGTGTCGTCGATCAGCTCAATCGCATCGCCCATCGGCACCGGGGTTTCGACATGTCCGCCATCGACCCACACCGTCGGGCCGTCGTCTTCCTGTGTGCCAGGGCGCGATTCCATGCGGACGTCGGGGTACAGGTGCCAGGCGGTTTCCAGCGCGGTACGGCGCGTCGCGACCTGGCCGGTTTCGGTGCTGCCGTAGATTTCCAGGAGCGGCGCGGACAGGCGCGTCTCGGCCTCCTGCGCCAGCGCTTGCGACAGCGGCGCGGTGGCCGACAGCACGAGCGATGCGTTCGGCAACGTGGGCTCCGATGCCAGCAGCGCCCGCAGATGCACGGGCGAGGTCACCAGCACGCGCGGCTGCGGCACGCGCTCCAGCGCCTCGCGAATGTCCGCCGGATAGAACGGCTGCTCATTGCTGAACGCCAGACTGCCCTGCAGCGCCAGCAGTACCGTCACCTCAAAGCCGTACATATGCTGCGCCGGCACGGTGCCGACCAGCGTGAATGCGCGCCCATCGTTCAGGCCAAGGTGCGCGACTGCCGTGTGCATGCAGCGCACCAGTGCGCCCCACGTCTTGCGATGCGGCACCGGCGTGCCGGTGGAGCCGGACGTGAACAACACCGCCATGACTTGCGATGCGTCGATCTGCGGCACGTCGTTGAGCGCTGCGTCGGCAGCCAACGCTTCGGGATAACGGAAGCCCGGCAGGTCGACCGGGCAGGCGGCCGCATCGTGCAGGCAGAACACATCGGGTGCGAACGCCGAAAGCTGACGCACCATCTGCGGCGTCTGCATGGGCGGCAGCAGGCTGATCTTGCCGGCCACCAGCGTCGCGCACAGCCCGACGGCAAAGCGGTAGCGGTCTGCACAGGCGTTGAACACGTGGCCGCCCAGCGGCAGCATCGGGGCCAGCGCCATCACGTCGGCCAGGAACGCGCGTGCTGAAACGGGCGTTCCGTCACGCCATGCAAGCGCGTGGTCGAGCGTTGGATGGGAGACCAGCGGGTAAGTCGGCATGAAGCAAATCTTTGGAGACGTGTGGGCTCAGCGGGAGCGTTCTGCGGCGGCGGGTGTGGACTGCCCTGATGGTCTCGATGGCCCTGATGGTCCCGATGGTCCCGATGGTCCGGACTGTCGATAAGCGCGCACGGCATCGAACAGGCTGGAGCGCGGTTCGCCGCGCAGCACGATGCGGCGGCAGAGGTATTCCGCCACGAACATCACGCCCACCAGCGGCAGCGACAGGTAGTTCGCAAATGTCGACCACGTGACGGTCGATGCCGTGGCAAACAGCAGGGTGGACACGGCGGCGGTCGCCAGGAAGAACAGCGTCCATGCCAGCGTGACCTGTCGCGAGTAACGCACAATGCGCGGCGTGAGCGTGCCGTGGACCACGTGGGCAAAGCGCGTGCACAGCGGCTCGCGTCCCGCCACCAGCGTGCGGCCGAAAACGTAGGCCATCATCAGGTTGAAGCTCGCATGTTCGAGGTACAGGCCCCAGTCAAAGTGCTCTGCCAGCGGTGCGCGCGCCATCCATAGCACGCCGCAGACGAGCAGCCACAGCGGCAACAGCCATGCACGATGCGCGGAACGTGTGGCCGCAACCAGCGCCACTGCCAACGGCGGCACCAGCACCATCGCCAGGCCCAAGCCATGCGCCCCCGGCGTGGCCGCTGCGTAATGCGCACCGACCTGATACGCCACGACCGCGCCCACGCCCGCTGCGCCCCGCACAAAGCTGGTCAGTCGATGCATGGCAGGGCAAGGTGGGAGGAGCGACGCTGCATGGTTGTCGAAAGGAAGGGCCGGCAGTTTCATCATAGGGCGGGGCACATTCTAGGGCCCCGGGCCTGTCTCGCCCGATCCTTCATCGGCGTGTTTGTAACCGGATGTACGGCGCCCGGCCAGCCGTACTGCCACGTCCCTTGCCGCTTTGCGGCGCCACACAAGCCGTTGAATCGTTTGCGTCACTTCGTGTAGCCGCCGCGATATGCGGTCTTTGTCACGGTTTCGCGCTATACGGGGTGTAACCCTTCGTCTAGAATCCGCGTAGCTTAAACGACCCCCTTCACAGGCTGGGCTGGACAAGGCAGGGGCTTCGGGCAAGGAGATCGTCGTTGTTTCTGGCCGCAATCCCCGCTGCGCGCCGCCTGTGGTTGCAAGACCGATGAACGACCTGGAAAAAGAGCTCGCCGCGCTGATGATCGGCGAACTGAATCTCGAAGACATTCAACTCGATGCCCTGAGCGCCGATACACCGCTGTATGGCGAAGGGTTCGGGCTCGACTCCATCGATATCCTCGAAGTTGCGCTGCTGATCTCCAAGAAATACGGCTTCGAGCTGCGCTCGGGCAATCCCGACAACCAGAAGATCTTCGCCTCGCTGGGCTCGCTCGCGGCCTACGTGGCAGAACACCGCACGCGATAGGCTCGCGCCAGCGCCCGACGCATTCCGTTTTCAATGTTTCGCCGGACCGACGCCATGCCGATGACCGGCGCTTCCACTTCGCACCTCGTCCTGATTCCAAGCTACAACCCTGGCCCCAAGGTTGACGACACCGTGCGCAGTGCGCGCGCGCAGTGGAACCCGGTCTGGGTGGTGGTGGACGGCAGCACCGACGGCAGCACCGAACGTCTGCAGGCCATGGCCGCGCAAGACCCGGGGCTGCGCGTGATCGTGCTGCCGCGCAATCGCGGCAAGGGCGTGGCCGTGCTGGCCGGGCTGGAAGCTGCTGCCGCGGCAGGCTTTACCTACGTGCTGACCATGGACGCCGATGGCCAGCATCCCGCCCACCTGATCCCCGAATTCATGGCCGCCTCGCAGGCTGCGCCCGACGCGATGATCCTCGGCCAGCCAGTGTTCGACGCAACGGCGCCGCAGGTGCGCGTGCAGGGTCGGCGCCTGTCCAACGGCTGCGCAGACATCGAGACTCTGTGGGCCGGTATTGGCGATACGTTGTTCGGCTTTCGCGTCTATCCGATTGCGCCGCTGGCCGAGATCATGCGCCGGCAGACATGGATGCGCGGTTTCGATTTCGACCCGGAAGCGGCGGTGCGCCTGTGCTGGGCCGGCGTGCGTCCAGTCCGCCTGGCGGCGCCGGTGCGCTACTTTCGCGCGCACGAGGGCGGCGTGTCGCATTTCCGGTATCTGCGAGACAACATCCTGCTGTTCGGGATGCATCTGCGCCTGGCAGCTGAGGGCATGCTGCGCCTGCCCTCGATGATTGCGCGGCGGGTGCAGCGCGGCTGGTAGTCTGCAGCGGCCGGGTTTAGACCGTTTCCGCGGCGGCCTTGGCCTGGCTCAGGAGGGTTTCGGCGGCGTGCCACGCCTGTGACGCGGCGGACGGATCGCCAATGGCGCGGGCGTCGGCTGTGGCGCCCGACAGCAGCATCACGTACACCCCGGCAAGCTGCCGCGCCGTAGTGGCGGGCACCACATCCTTGAGCAGCGTTTCCATCATTGCGAGCAGATCGTCGCGGTAGCGCACCGCCACGTCGGTCACCTTGGGGCAGGTGGCGCCAAACTCCGCCAGCGCGCGCTCGAACAGGCAGCCCGCAAAATCGGGGGTGCGGAACCACGTGCCGTACCACTCGAAGATGCCCTTCAGGCGGGCGGTGGCGTTGGGCATGGGACTGAGCTTCTCCGCAATGCTGCCCATGACGAAGGTGTAGCGCTGCTCCAGCACTTCCTTGATCAGATCTTCCTTGCCGGCAAAGTGCCGGTACAGCGTCATACGGGCGACGCCGGACTCGTCGATGATCCAATCGACGCCCACGGGGTGAAAGCCGTGCTTGGAAAACAGTTCGCCGGCCTTGTCCACCACCTGTTGGCGCTTGCTTGCGCGCATTGCCACCTCTCTTGATTGCTGGGCCGCATCTTAGCATCGGCCCTTTGTTGCGGCCCTGAGGATTGGGTCCGAACACGGTTGGCCGCGGCGTGTTGTTGCCACGTCAGCTTTACGCTTTGATAACACAACTGCACACGGTTCACGCTAAAGTAGACCGATCTATATCATGTGCCCGCAAATCCTATGGGGCGCGGAAGAGAAAGCGTTATGCAGCCGATTTGGCGGCGCCGGTTTTTGCGAACGGGATCGCAAAAAAAGACCGGCACTGACCAGGCTGTCAGCGGAGTTTCTCTCGGTCAACAGCAACAATAAAAATGAGGTCAGGCGAATGCGGAATCGTTTGCTGATGTTGGGAGTCGTGTCACTGCTGGCCGCGTGTGCCCAGCCGCAGCCGCCCAGCGATGTGGTGCGGGTGTGCGACGACCGCGGCTGCGCCGATCGGCCGAAGGCCCAGGTGGCGTTTGACCAGGCGAATATCCCTGACGAAGATCCGCGCATTGCCGCTCTCAAGGAAGTCGCCAAGCGCGAGCCCAAGGCCGCCTACGACCTGGGCCTGCGCTACTTCCGCGGCGACGGCGTCCGCCAGGACAGCTACCAGGCACTGAACTGGATGCGCGAGGCTGCCGAGCACGGCAACCTGCAGGCGCAGAAGGCGCTTGGCGCGTTCTACCTGTTCGGGCTGGAAGAGATGGGCTCCGACCCGCGCGAAGCTGAAAAATGGCTCTCGATTGCGGTGAGCCGCGGCGACAAGGAATCGAAGAAGCTGCTTGAGCAAGCACGCGCCGCCAAGAAATCCGACGAAGACGACTACAAGTGGCGCGCGCAATGGCGCAGCACTTACTACGGCTATTGGTATTCGGGTTATCCGTACCTCGGCGTCTGGCGCCAGACGAGCTGGTACTGGTACTGAGCAGGCACTGCAGTCATTCGTTTCAAAGCGTTTCAAGGCAGTTCGGGGAGGGGGGAAAGCCTGTTGCACACCTCGCACGCCTGATCAAGGGGGGCTTATTGAGTCGCAGGACGCATAAGCCGAACATCGACTCAATTTGAGCCACACAACAATATGAAAACCAATCCTCTCATTCGCACTGCCAAGGCCGTAGGCATGGCACTGATCACTGCTTCCCTGGCCGCGTGCGCAGGCGGCGGCATCGTGACCCCGGGCGGCCAGAACGCCGGCGTGAGCGGTGCTGCGGCTGGCGGCTCCAGCGTGGGCGCAGACCCGACGCTTGAGCGCTGCGCCTCGCCGCTGGGCACCATTGCCATGGACGACGGCCGCAACGCTGACTGGTACGGCCAGTTCGGCAGCGCCACCAAGGTGACGACCATCGACCCGCTGCTGCGCATGGCCGTGCAGCAATCGAACTGCTTCGTGATCACGTCGATCGGCAACCAGAAGACCGACGCACGCCTGTCGCGCATCACCGATCTGCAGCGCAATTCCGGCGAATACCGTGCAGGCTCCAAGCAGCAGAAGGGCCAGCGCGTGGCGGCTGACTACTACATGGAGCCGCAGATCATCATCAACGACTCGCCGATCGGCGGTGTGGCGGGTGCCGTTGGCGGCCTGCTGGGCAACAGCGCCATCGCCGCGCTGGCCGGCAGCGTGAAGTCGAAGGCTTCGGTTGTGACGCTAACGCTGTTTGACGTGCGTTCGGCCGTGCAGATCGCAGCCGCCGAGGGCAGCTCGACGGCCACGAACTACGGCGCTGTGCTGGCCGGCTTCGGCGGTGGCGTGGGTGGCGGTCTGGCAGGCTTCTCCAGCACGCCGGAAGGCAAGGCCACGGTGGTCGCCTTTATCGACGCGTGGAACAAGATGGTCGTCGCGCTGCGCAGCTACAAGGCGCAAGACGTCAAGGGCGGCCTGGGCCGCGGCGGTCAGCTCAAGGTCAACTGATCGGGGTTGAGCGGGGCCAGCACTGAAAGGGCGTTCAGCGCCCCAAGGTGCGAAAGCAAAAAGCCTGTGGCGGTGGCGTCGCAGGCTTTTTGCTTTTGAGGTGGGCGAATCTGCGCGGGTTGGCGCAGGGCGTTTAGCGCGCGTCTTTCGGCTTGTCGCCCTTGGGCCAGTCTTTGGCGCGCGCGGCATAGTCCGGGCGCGGCTGTTGGGTAAAGAAGGCCGCCACGTCCACCGCCTCCTGTGCGGTGAGCGTGCCGCCCTGGCCCAGGGGCATGTTGTGCTTTACGAAGGCGGCGGCGGTGTACATGCGCGCCATGCCCGCCCCCACGTTGAACGAATCGTGGCCCCACAGCGGAGGCATCAGGTAGCCGCCTTGCGGGTTGGGCAGCCCCTGGCCTTCGGCGCCGTGGCAGGCGGCACAGCGCTGTGCGTAGATAACTTTGCCGTTCTCGCGGTGGGGGGCAAGGGCGGTATCGATCTTCTCGAAACCGCGTCCCGTCACGTTGGTGCCCACGGGCACGCCGCTGGAGAGCCATTTCATGTAGGCGAGGATGGCGTTCATGTCTTCGCCGTCGAAGGCGATGGGCTTGCCGTTCATCGAGCGCTGGAAGCAATCATTCACGCGCTGTTGCAGCGAGATGACGGCACCGCTGCGCGAGCGGTACTCCGGAAACGCAGCGGTCAGCCCCACCCATGGCGATGCGTAGGGCGTCGTGCCGCCATTCAGGTGGCAGCTTGTGCAGTTCAGGCCGTTGCCGACGTTGTGCGGCAGCTGGCGCTTGGTGTCGGTGAGGATCAGCTTGCCGCGCTTGATCGCGTCGCCCACGGGCCCGGCGGGGATGGCGGCTTCGTCCGGCACCGGCAGCGTGGCCGGTGCGGTTTGTGCGAATGCGGATGTGCCAATGACCAGCGCCAATGCGGCACCGAGCTTGCGGAGCGTCATGTTGTCCCCTGTGGGTGGGTTATCGGTTTGAATGCGGCAGTGCCGCCTGGCTACTGCTTGCGTTGCAGCCAACTGAAGACGGCCATGCCCGCCAGCATGGCGGCGACAAAGCCGACAGCCTTTGGCACGCCCGCGCCCAGCGCCACCAGTGCCGGCCCCGGGCAGAAGCCTGCCAGCCCCCAGCCGATGCCGAACACGGCGCTGCCGAGCACGAGCCGCGCGGTTACGCCCGTGGTTGACGGGAATTGGATCAGCGTGCCGAGCCACGAGCGCCCGCGCCGGCGCGCCACGAAGAAGGCGATCACGCCGACGGCAATCGCTCCGGCCATCACGAACGCCAATGAAGGGTCCCATTGGCCGAACAGATCCAGAAAGCCGAGCACCTTGGCCGGATTGGCCATGCCCGACACGATGAGCCCCGCGCCAAACAGCAGGCCCGCAACGAGTGCGATCACGATGGCCATGTCAGCCTCCCACCACGTGGCGCACCACGAACACGGTGACGATGCCAGCGGCCATGAAGGTGAGCGTGGCCACCAGCGAGCGCACCGAGCCGCGCGACAACCCGCACACACCATGGCCGCTTGTGCAGCCGCCCGCGTAGCGCGTTCCGATGCCGACCAGGAACCCCGCCGCCAGCACTTCGCCCCAGCTGGCGGCAATGTCCGGCACCACGGGGTGGCCAAGCAGTGCGGCAATCACCGGTGCCCCCATCAGGCCGATCAGGAACGCGATGCGCCAGTCCATATCGCCGCGCGGGCGCAGCAGCAGGCCGCCGACGATGCCGCTGATGCCGGCAATGCGGCCGGTGCCCAGCACCAGCACGGCCGCCGCCAGTCCGATGATCAGGCCGCCAACGAGGGCAATGCCTGGAGTGAAATGTGCGAAGTCGATCGACATGGCGAAGGGGCGGAGCTGAGAATAATTAAGGTCCGAATAATATATAAATTTATAGATTGTTTGTCATGTGCCGAGGCAAAGAAGTGTCAAGCCACGGTGCGTGGCGCCATGGAGGCCGTGGCCTCAAAGTTGGATGACCTAGCCAGCGCCCAAGACGTAGACAGGCGAGATGGAGCGGCAGCGCCTGCTCGTCCTGGCGGCGACGCCTGACGTGGCTTGATGCTGCGGCATGAGAAATGGTGTTGCCCGATGGGGACACGCGCGTTCAAACAGGGGTGTGAACCGATTGTCCGGGCGGCGCGTCCTCGCTAGGCTGGGACTTTGCTGTGGAGGGTTGCGCGATGAGCTGGCAGAACTGGGTCGTCTCAAGGATGGTGCGCAACCAGGTCAAGAAGCCGACCGAGCGGGAGCCCTTCGACCCCATCGCCACGCGCCTGCATGCCGAGAAGCGCAAGATGCCTTCGCCGGTAGCGCTGCCACCGGATTGGCGCATCGTGCCGGCCAATGGTGTCAACGGCGACGGCCTCACCGGCGAATGGATCGAACCCGCCGATCCCGACCTCCATGACGATGCGCCCGTCGTCCTTTATCTGCATGGCGGCGGCTATTTTTTCTGCAGCCCCCGCACACATCGCCCGATCACCATTGGCCTCGCCACACATGCGAGGGCGCGCGTGTGCGTGCCCGACTACCGGCTGGCACCTGAGCATCCGTTCCCGGCACCCGTGGAAGATGCGCTCTTTACGTATCGCACGCTGGTGGCACAGGGCGTGGCGCCATCGCGCATTGTGGTGGCGGGCGATTCTGCGGGCGGGGGGCTGGCGTTGGCGCTGCTGGTGGCCTTGCGTGATGCGTCTGACCCGCTGCCGGCCGGCGCGGTACTGTATTCGCCTTGGACGGACCTGGCGGCCACCGGCCAGAGCCTCATCGACAACGATGAATCCGACGTGATGTTTCGCGGCGCGTGGATGGCGCACGGTGCAGCGCTGTACCTGGGCGATTCGGGCGCACCGACGGACCATCCGCTCGCCTCCCCGCTGTATGCCGATTTCACGGGCCTGCCGACGCTGCACTGCTATGTCAGCACCAGCGAAGTGCTGCTTGACGATACCCTCCGAATGGCCGAGCGCGCGCGGGCCGCCGGGGTATCCGTTTCGGTAGAAATGGGGCGACGGCTTCCGCACGTCTGGCCGATCTTCTATCCTTTCCTTCCAGAGGCGCGCGTAGCGCTCAAACGATCGGGCGAGCAGATCAGACGACTGGTTGCCGCCCAGCATGAGAACCGAGAACCGGTGGAACTGACACCGGCATGACGTGACCGGCGGCGCCCTGCGTAGCCTGGTCAGGATGCGCAAACGGGGAGCCCAGCATGCGTCGGGTGGTGGTATTGGGTGTGGTGCTGGCCGTGGCGGTCGGCGCCTGGCATTGGAGTCGGCTGCATCGGCTGAGGCTGGCAGATGTGCGTTTTGCGCCGATCGAAAACGTAGCCGCCGCGACCGGCACGGCGGGCGCCACGGGGCTCAATGCCAACAAATCGCACTGGCTCAAGGCGTGCGACCAAGCCCTCGGCCCGATGCGCGTGGAGGTGCGTGCCACCGAAACGCCGCTGTCCTTCTCCAACGACCGCTCGGTCGATCAACTCACTGCCGAGGCGCCGCCCTACGACCGCTCCGCGCGCGTGCTGGGCAAGACGTATGCGACGCTGCTGGCGCGCTTCGACGTCAACAGCCGCTACATGGCCATCGCCACACAGCCGCCCACGACGTGTCTGCGGCCGTCCATCTCAGTGGAGCTGGTGCTGAACAATTTTCGGGTCACGGTGGCGCGCGAATTTGCGCCAGGCACTTGCGCGTACAACGCCATCCGCGAGCATGAGTTGCGGCATGTGGCCGTCAACCGAGCGGTGCTGCCGCACGCCGCCGAGGTGATCCGCAAGGAGATCGAGAGCGAATACGGTGGCCGGCTCTACTTTGGAGATCCGGACCGCATTGCCGCCGATTTGCAGGCGGCGCTCACGCGCCATTGGCTGCCGCGTGCGCAATCGCTGATCGAACTGGGGTTGCAGGCGCACGAGCAGATCGATACGCCGCGTGAACAGGAACGCATGAGCCGCGTGTGCAACGGGGAGGTGCAAGCCGTGTTGCAGCAACTCACACACAGCTAGCGCTTGAACAGAGGCGAGTTCAGGCCGCCGGGCGGTGCGCGGCGCGTGCCTGCAGTTGCGTGACAGCCTCATCCACGATGGCGTCGGGCGGCAGCGCGATGTCGACGATGACGGCGTCGGTCGGCTCTTCCAGCGCGTCGAACTGGCTGCGCAGCAGGTTCGGGTTGAAGAAGTGGTCTTTCCGTGCGGCGAGGCGGCCTTGCAGCAGATCGAAATCGCCCTTCAGGTAGACGAATTCGGCGTTGCCTGCCGGACCGCGCAGCACATCGCGGTAGCGCTGCTTGAGGGCGGAGCAGGCAACCACCAGCGATTGCCCGTTGCTCGTCTTCTCGTCCATGTAGGCGCGAATGGATTCGAGCCAGGGTTTGCGGTCGTCGTCGTTCAGAGGGATGCCGGCGTGCATCTTGGCGCGGTTGGCGTCGGAGTGGAACTCGTCGCCATCACGGAAGGCGCAGCCCAGCCGCTCGGCAATCTTCTGGCCCACCGTGGATTTGCCGCAACCCGAAACACCCATCACTACTACGATCATCGTCATTCCCTACGTGCAAGAAAGCGGAAAACGTCAGGCCGGCATGTTAGCGCGTTGACGAGCGCGGCCGCCGATTTTTGCTGCTGCAGCGCAGCAATTGTTCCGCGTCATTGTTCGTCCGGGAACGGATTGCCAAATACGTCAAGCTGCGTCAAATTGCGGTGGAAGCAGTGGTTACAAATCATTCAGAACAAGGCCCCAAAAAGGCCAACGTTGATTGGAGGAGACATCCATGGCTGGTGAGGTTTTCGACGCGCGACCGCGCAACGGTGCGTCGTATGTGGTGGGCGATACGGCGGTGCCGCTGGCACACGTGACGGTCTCGGCGTTGCTGGCGGACACGGTGCGCCGCTGTCCCGACGACGAGGCGGTCGTGTTCCGCGAGCAGAACGTGCGCTGGACGTGGCGTGCCTTTGCTGAGCAGGTCGATGCGCTGGCCGCCGGCCTGCACGCGTTGGGGCTGGTACGGGGCGACCGCATCGGCATCTGGTCGCCCAACCGCGTCGAATGGATACTCACGCAGTTCGCGACTGCTCGCCTGGGGCTCATCCTCGTCAACATCAATCCGGCGTATCGGCTATCGGAACTGGAATACGCGCTCAACAAGGTCGGCTGCAAGGCCATCGTCGCGGCCGAGGCCTTCAAGACCTCGCGCTACCTGGAGATGCTGCAGACGCTCGCGCCAGAACTGGCGACCGCGCAGCCCGGTGCGCTGAACGCCGCCAAGCTGCCGGCGCTGCGCTGGGTCATCCGGATGGGCGAGGCCAATACGCCTGGCATGCTCAACTTTGCAGACGTCGTTGCGCGTGGAAAAAGCGTACCCGTTGATGCGCTGGATGCCATCACGGCCACGCTGTCGCCCGACGACGCGATCAACATTCAGTTCACCAGCGGCACGACCGGCGCGCCCAAAGGCGCCACGCTCACGCACGTGAACGTGGTCAACAATGCGCGCTTCGTTGCCATGGCGATGAACCTGCGGGGCGGCGACCGGCTGTGCATTCCCGTGCCGCTGTACCACTGCTTCGGCATGGTCATGTCGGTGCTCACTTGCACGGCCACCGGCGCGTGCATGGTGTTCCCGGGCGAGGCGTTTGATCCGCTGGCCACCCTGCGCGCGGTGGCAGAAGAGCGTTGCACGCAACTGCACGGCGTGCCGACGATGTTCATCGCACAGCTCGACCATCCGGATTTCAAGCGCTTTGACGTATCGACCTTGCGCGGCGGCATCATGGCCGGATCGCCGTGCCCCATCGAGGTGATGAAGCGCGTCGTGTCGGAACTGAACCTGCGCGAAGTCACCATCGCGTACGGCATGACCGAGACGAGCCCGGTGTCATTCCAGAGCGCCGTGACAGACCCGCTGGACAAGCGCGTGACCACGGTCGGCCGCATCCAGCCGCATCTGCAGGTCAAGCTGGTGGACGGCGCAGGCGATGTGGTGCCGGTGGGCGAGAAGGGCGAGCTGTGCACCAAGGGCTATTCGGTCATGCTCGGCTACTGGGACGACGAAGCCAAGACCGCCGAGTCCATTCAAGACGGCTGGATGCGCACGGGCGATCTGGCAACGTTCGATGCCGAGGGCTACTGCAACATCGTCGGCCGCGTGAAGGACATGCTTATCCGCGGCGGCGAGAATGTCTACCCGCGCGAGATCGAAGAATTCCTCTTCCGGCATCCGAAGGTGCAGGCCGTCAACGTGTTTGGCGTGCCAGACCCGAAGTACGGCGAGGAGGTCTGCGCGTGGATCGTCCTCAAGCCCGGCCAGCAGGCGACGGAAGACGAGATCCGCACGTTCTGCCAGGGCCAGATCGCGCACTACAAGATCCCGCGCTACATCCGCTTCGTCACCGAGATGCCGATGACGGTGACGGGCAAGGTGCAGAAGTTCGTCATGCGCGACCGCATGATCGAAGAGCTCAAGCTTACGGTGACTGCCACGGCTTGAGCCTGCGGTTTCGCGGTTGAAATGCGAATGGGTTGCGCGCGGTTTGTCATTGCCATGACGATGCTTGCCGCGTGCGGTTCCGTTCGCCTTCCTGTGCGACGCCCAAGGTAGAAACCGAGACACGTTTCCCGCATGTGTCTTGCCGATAGGGAGCACTCGCAGTCAAGCGATCACGCAAGGCCGCGTGCTCGCGATGCGCACATCATCGAAGCGCTGAACCCGATACGACGTGCGCCACGGGATGCTCACCCGCTGGCGGGCAACCGCTCAAGCAATGTGAGCGCCGATGCGTCGATGTATCACGCCTGAAACACCCAGCCAATCGCTCGTCTCAAACACCCAGGCTGCCCGCATGCGTGCGCGTGGCTGGCGTCTTCGCGCGACGGTCATGCATCTGCTAGCTGCCATCCGTGCTCTGGCGGTGTATCAGCGCTGCAACCGACAAGGCTCAAACGGGCCCAAAAAAATGCACCTTTCGACACGATGACGCGGCATGGTGCGCGCCCATGTAGGCGCGTGCCGGTGAAACTCTCGCGTTTTCAATCGCTTAGAACGGCCGCGTAAAGCGTGCCCGGAAGTTGGCACCGATTATGCAAACGAGCCGCCCCGGGGTGGGTCATGTTTTTCCCACAGGCAGAGCGCGCCGGCCCTACTGGCTGCGTTTCCAGCCGTCCCTCTCACCTTTATGGAGTGCGTTATGAAGAAGACCTTACTGGCCACCGCGATCGCCATGGGATTGGGGGTCTCTGGCGTTGCATTGGCCGACATCGGGAATACGGCGTCCGGGGCGGGTGATAAGACCCAAACCAACACCTCGACCATCACCAGAACGAACACCACCACAGACACGAGCACCGCAACAACGACAACCACAACGGCAACCGATAACTCGAATCAGCACAACAACCAAAGCCAGGGCAGCAACCGCGACAACAGCGGATGGGCCAACGCAGACGGCTATGGCACCGCTGCCGCCAACAATGGCGGCACGGCAACGGCCACATTCACCAACTCCTTCAACACCAGCAAGGCGATTGCCGTCTCCAAGCTGGATGGCACCGTCACCAACATCAGCGTGTCGGGCATCGGCAATGTGGCCACCAACAATGGCGGCACGGCCAATGGCGGCAGCGGCGGGCGTGGCGGATACGGCTACGGCGGCGCGGGCGCTGGCGGCAACGGTGGCGCTGGCGGTGCTGGCGGCAGCGGTGGCGCGGGTGGCAGCTCGGGTAGCGTCACGCACGGCAGCGCCACCAACGGCGGCGCGGTGGCCGGTAATGGCGGCAATGGCGGTGCCGCCGGCGGCAGCGCGGGCGGCGGCGGTAATGGCGGCAGCTCCGGTACGCTCTCGGCCAGCCTGGGCGCGGGCCTTGGCGGCGCAGCGGGCAGCACAAGTGCAGCCGGCGGCGGTGGCGGCGGTGCAGGTGGCGCGTCCAGCGCCAACGGTGGCGATGCGAATGGCCATGGCGGCGCCGGCGCGGCCACGGGCGGCGGCAGTGCCTCGGCAGGCGGTGCAGGCGGGGCTGGAGGCGCCACCACCAGCGGCTCGTCAACGGCATCGGCGGGTGCTGGCACGGGCACGAGCGCTGCCACCGGCACCAGCACGGGCGGCGCGGGAGCTGCAGGCGGTGCGGCGACCAACGTGGCCGGCAACGGCGGTGCAGGCGGCAGCGCGACCAACGGCAGCGCGACCAACGGCGCAGCGTCGTCCACGGCGGGCAATGGTGCGGTCGGTGCAGTCGGTGCGGCCGGCGGCGCGGGCGGTGTTGGCAATGGCGGTGTCGGCAATGGTGCGGTGGGTGGTACGGGCGGTGCAGGCGGCACGGTCATGGTGGACGCCGGCACGTTCAACATGTCCAACGCCATGACGAGCGTCGGCCAATCCGCAGCAGGCGTGATGGTGGCGAACCAGAACAGCGGCTTCGCTTCCCTCATCCAGCAAAGCATCAACGTGCAGGCCAACCTGAATGTCGGCAAGTAGCCCGGTATCAGGGATGAGCGGGGAAGTGCCGCCGCGCGTGCGGTGACGTTGCGCGCATGGCGGTGGAGAAGGCCGGACTGCATGCGTGGTCCGGCCCGCAGTTGGAGCGTGTAGGAGACATTCGATGCGATCCGACAGTAGAACCACAGCAGGATGGGCGGCATGGTTGTTGGCATGCAGCCTGGCAGTGTGGCCAGCGGCAGCAGCGATGGCGGCGGACGACGCGCTCATCGCAGACGGTGCGCAGACAACCCACACGGAAGCGGTGCGTCCCCCGGTCGCCGCGGCCGTGTCGGTGCCTGGGCTCGGTCATGCGGTGAGTGCAGATCGGCTCGATGGCTATCGCGGCGGCACGCAGGATCTCTACCAGACCGTCAATGACGCACGCCTGTCGGGAACCGTGAGCGACAACGCCGCTGTGAACGTGGCGACGGGGTCGAACATCGTGCGCGACGGCTCGTTTGCCAATGCCAGCGGGATCCCCACGGTCATCCAGAACAGCGGTGCGAACGTGCTGATCCAGAACGCCACCATCGTCAACGTGCAGTTCCGGCCCTGATTTTGTGAGGGGCGGAATGATGCGCAAGACGTCGGGTGCGGTGCTGATGGCGCTGGTGTGCGGGCCTGCGTTGGCGGGCACGGTCGACATGCTCGGCACGGGCGGCGGCACGTATGCCGTGCCGGTGACGAGCATGAAGGCCGCGCGCTACCTGCGTACCGTGCATCAGCGTTTCGACTTCAGTTGCGGGTCGGCCGCGGTAGCGACGCTGCTCACGTATCAGTACGGCTATCCGGTGAGCGAGCAGTCGGTGTTCCAGGCCATGTACGAGCATGGCAACCAGGAGAAGATCCGGCGAGAAGGGTTTTCGCTGCTCGACATCAAACGCTATCTGGAGTCGCAAGGTTTTGAGGCCGATGGTTTCGAGCAGCCGCTGGATGCATTGCAGGACGCCCACTTGCCGGCCATCGTGCTGTTGAGCGAGAACGGCTATCACCACTTTGTGGTGGTCAAGGGCGTGCAGCAAGGGCGTGTGCTGGTGGGCGACCCCGCCATGGGTACGCGCGCGATTGCGCGTGCGAGTTTCGAGAGCATGTGGGACAACCATTTGCTGTTCGTCGTGCACAACCGCGAGGCGGGGGCGACGTTCAACGCAGCATCGGATTGGCGCGTGGCACCGCGTGCGCCGCTGGAGGAAGGGATGGAGCGCAGCGGCCTGGGAAACATCGTCGTTCCCAAGCATGGTCCGTCCGACTTCTAAGCGTCGTTTGTGCGTGGCAGTCCGGCAGGAGAACATCATGAAGCGGTTTGGCAAGGCGGCGCGGGTCGTTGGATGGTTCGCGCTGGCTGCGGCCGGGCATGCCTGTGCGGCCGGCATGGACAGCATCGACAACAATCCCGTCCATGCCTGGCAGGCCGTATCCGAAGACAAGCTCGACGACATGCGTGGCGGGTTTGATGTGCCCTCACTCTCAGGGTTGCACATCTCGTTCGGCATCGACCGTGCGGTCTACATCAACGGCGATCTGGTGGCGAGCGCATCGGTCAACATCCCCGATGTGGCACGCATGACAGCCACGCAGGCGCAGCAACTGGCCTCGGTGGTCAACACGGTCAACCTCGTGCAGAACGGGCCGAACAATGTTGCGCCGCCTGATGTGGCGGCGGGTGCGGCAGCGGCGGCTACGGTCATCCAGAACAGCCTGAACAACCAGACGCTGCAAGCGGTGACGACCATCAACGCAGCGGTCAACAGCCTGCCGCAGTTCCGTCAGATGAATCTCGCCAACGTGTTGCAAGGCGCGTTGGCCAACGTCGTCACCATGCTGCACTGAGCTAGAACTGGATCGGCAGGCGCAGCGTGACGGTCAGGTCCGGCGTGTCGCGCGTCAGGCCCGCACCCACCGACAGGTTCAGCGTCATCTTGGGCGAGAGCCGGTACGAATAGCCGACCAGCAAGGTGCCCAGGATCGTGCGCACCGAGCCCGGCACACGTTGGCCGTTCTGCGTGGTCGGCGCGATGATGCTCTGGTCGTAGCCGATGGAGAACGATGCCTTCTCGTTCAGCGCCAGCCCCATGCCGAAATTCAGGCCGATGATGTCGCCCGCCTTCACGTTGCCCAGGAACTGCTTCGAGCCATCCACCAGGTTCAGGCTCACGTCCTTGCGCTCGAAGTTGTGCAAGTAGCTGATGCTGCCGAAGAACACTGCCGGGTCCGTTGGGAACAACCACGTCAAGCCCGGCTGAACGGCAAAGAAGCCCGATCCCGTCGGCTGTTGCAGGGGCAGGCCGGTGCCCGTGGTATTGCTCACGCAGCGCGTCACGCAATCGGTGGTGACGTCAAACGGATCCTTGCCGGTGCGTGTCTTGAAGCGCAGCCAGCCGATGTAGAACGGCTTGTCGACGCCGCCCGCGTTGATCTGGTAGCGCGCGGTCAGTTCCACATCGCCGATGCCGCGCCCGTGCGAGCTGAAGGCGTTGTCCGTCGCCGTGCCGGTGAACAACTCGCGGCTGACGGTGTCGCTCGCGCTGTAGACATAGGGCACGCGGGCCTCCAGTTCCCAGCGCCTGGCCAGTCCGTAGCGCAGTGCCACCGTGCCGGTGAGCGTGGTGGTCTTCACTTGCCGCACGTCGATCAGGCCGATCAGCAGCGCGGGGATGATGGTGTAGCCCACCAGCGCCACGCGGTCCGACGACGAGTACGCCATCTGCAATGACGGCTCGACGACAACCTTGCCCGGCGGTGTGAGCGCGCTGGGCTCGTCGAAGATCTGCGCGATGCGTGGTGGCCGGTCAGGAGGCTCCGGCGGTTTGCCCACAGGCGTGGCGCCGGGCTCGTCGCCCTGCGCAATCTGCGATGCGTCGCCCGCCGCGCCGGGAGCGCCGGCGCCGCGCACGGTGTCGAGTCGGCCCTCGCTCATGCCGAGCGCGCGCCGCATGCGCCGCAGATGGGTTTCCTGTTGCTGGATCGAGCGCTTGAGTTCCTGCAGGCGCGCCTGCGTATCGGCAAGCTCGCGCTGCAGCGCTTCCAGGCTGGGTGGTTTGTCGTCCACCGGCTCGTTGGTCTGCGCAACGACCGTCCCACTGCAGAGCAGCAGGCATGCGCACGTAACCGCATGGGTGGTCTCACCTTGCGGCCACCATGGCGTCTTCGTCATGGCAATGTCCCCCGTCGAGAGTGCCTTGTCCGCGAACAGCGGACGGACCCTTCACGATTCCCCCGGGTGGCTTACTGCGGATATCACTATAGGCGAGCGCGCGTGAAACGATAGGGCGTTGGCGTCCCCAAAACGGACGAGGCCGGAATGCCCGTTTGGCGGATCGCTCAGGCAAGAAAAAAGGCGCCCCGAGGCGCCCTGCGTGGATTGCGTAGTGTCAGCGCTTACTGACGCGCATTCCTCAAGTGGTCCGGCCACGGCGTGTTGTAGTTCGTGCGGAACGGGTTGATGTCCAGCCCGCCGCGCCGCGTGTAGCGCGCATACACCGCCAGCTTGACCGGCCGGCACTGGCGCAGGATGTCGGTAAAGATCCGCTCCACGCACTGCTCGTGAAACTCGTTGTGTTCGCGGAACGAGATCAAATACTTGAGCAGCGCTTCCTGGTTGATCGGCGCGCCCACGTAGCGGATCTGCACGCTGCCCCAGTCCGGCTGACCCGTTACAAGGCAGTTGGACTTCAGCAGGTGCGAAACCAGGGTCTCTTCCACCGGGCTTTCTTCCTCATCGGCATACAGCAGCTCGGGCGCGGGCTGGTAGATGTCGGTTTCGATGTCCAGGCGATCGAGCAGCACGCCATCGAGTTCGCCCATCTTCTGCCGCCCAAATTCCTCCTGCGGCACGATGCGCACCTGCACCGGCGCACCGCATGCTTCCGACAGATCGTGGTGGATCAACTGCTGCAGCGCTTCGTGCGACGCCACCTTCGTCTGGTTGAACGAATTCAGATACAGCTTGAACGACTTCGATTCAACGATGTTGGGCGAATCCGCCGGCACGATGACGGTACCCAGCGCCACCTGCGGCTTGCCGCGCAGGTTCAGCCACGACAGCTCGTACAGGTTCCACAGGTCGACGCCGAAGAAGGGCAGGGGCGTGCCGGCGCTCAGGCCGATCTCGTCGCGCTTGCCCTGGCGCGGAATCGGAAACAGCAGGCTCGGGTCGTACTCCGTCTTGTAGGCGGAAGTCTTGCCCAGCGGCGAATGTTCGGGTTGGTTGCTCATCACAAAAACAGGCTGTAGACGGGGTTCTCGCTTTCGTCCCAATAGGTATAGCCCAGCGTCGCGAGGAACGCCTTGAACTCGCGCTTCTCGTTCTTCGGTACCTGGATGCCGACGAGGATGTTGCTCGAGTCCGCGCCCTGATTACGGTAGTGGAACAGGCTGATGTTCCAGTTCGGGCTCATGCTCGAGAGGAACTTCATCAGCGCGCCCGGCCGTTCGGGAAACTCGAAGCGGTACAGATGTTCGTTCTCGGCCAGCGGAGAACGCCCACCCACCATATAGCGGATGTGCTGTTTGGCGAGTTCATCGTTCGACAGGTCCAGCGTCGGGAAGCCGTGCTTGCGGAAGTTCTCGGCGATCTTGTCACCCTCTGCGCGCGACGCAATTTGCACACCCACAAAGATGTGCGCAGCGTCCTTGCTGGCAATGCGGTAGTTGAACTCCGTCACGTTGCGCGACCAGCCGACCAGCTCGCAGAAGCGCTTGAAGCTGCCGCGCTCTTCCGGAATCGTCACGGCAAACACGGCCTCGCGCGCCTCGCCCACCTCGGCGCGTTCGGCCACGAAGCGCAGGCGGTCGAAGTTCATGTTGGCGCCGCTGGCCACGGCCACCAGCGAGTGGTTCTTCAGCTTGTTTTGTTCGGCATACTGTTTGAGGCCGGCCACCGCCAGCGCGCCCGACGGCTCCAGCAGGCTGCGCGTGTCCTGGAACACATCCTTGAGCGCCGCGCAGATGGCATCCGTATCCACGGTGATGATCTCGTCGACCAGCTCGCGCGTGATGCGGAAGGTTTCCTTGCCCACCAGCTTGACCGCCGTGCCGTCGGCAAACAGGCCCACGTCCTTCAGTTCGACGCGCTTGCCGGCGGCCACCGAACGCGCCATTGCGTCGGAATCCACGCTCTGCACGCCGATCACCTTGACGTCTGGGCGCACGGCCTTGACGTATGCCGCCACGCCGGAGATCAGCCCGCCGCCGCCGATCGAGCAGAAGATGGCGTGAAGGGGTTGCGGATGCTGGCGCAGGATCTCCATGGCGATGGTGCCCTGGCCGGCAATCACTTCCGGGTCATCAAACGGGTGCACGAAGGTGTAGCCGTGCTTCTCCTGCAGCTTGGCGGCGTGGTTGTAGGCGTCGGAATAGCTTTCACCGTGCAGCACGACGTCGACCCATTCGCCGCCGCGCGAGCGCACGCCGTCGATCTTCAACTGCGGCGTCGTCACCGGCATGCAGACCACGGCCTTGCATTCCATTCGGGCAGCGCTGAACGCCACGCCCTGCGCGTGGTTGCCCGCCGACGCCGTAATCACCCCGCGCTTGCGCTCGGCCGGCGTGAGCGAGGCCATCTTGTTGTAGGCGCCGCGCAGCTTGAACGAGAACACCGGCTGGTCATCCTCGCGCTTGAGAAAGACGCGGTTGCCGGTGCGCGCCGACAGGTTGGGCGCGAACTTCAGCTCGGTTTCCAGCGCGACGTCATAGACCTTCGCAGTCAGGATTTTCTTGAGGTAATCGATGGCCATGGGGCGGACCGGGTTGGACGTGAACAGAGCCCGTAAGCCTATCACGCGGCGCCTTGCCCGCCTTGCCCGCCTTGCCGGACGGGCGTGCCGGTCGGTACACTGCCCCGGCCGTACCCGGGCGGGCGCGGCGCATCATCGGCGAGAGGCCTCCATGAACACCCCGTCGTCTTCCTCCGCGCGTGCCGGGCGTGCACGCCGGGGCCGCAAAGTCTGGTCCGGCACGCAGCACGTCATTGCCTACGGCATGCCCCCGCTGGGCTGGCGCGACCTCTATCACCACGCGCTGGAGGTCAACTGGCCGACCTTCTTCGCGCTGCTGGCCACGATGTTCCTGGCGCTCAATGCGGTGTTCGCGGGGCTGTATTCGCTGGGCGAGGCGTCCATCGCGAACCAATCGCCGCCGGGGTTCGTGGGGGCATTCTTCTTCAGTGTCGAGACGCTGGCCACCGTCGGCTACGGCGACATGCACCCGCAAACGCTCTACGCCCACGTCATCGCCACGCTGGAGATCTTCATCGGCATGTCGGGGATTGCCATGGCGACGGGGCTGGTGTTTGCGCGGTTCTCGCGCCCGCGCGCCAAGATCATGTTTGCGCGCAACGTTGTCGTGCGGCCGCTCAACGGCAAATCCACGCTGATGCTGCGTGCCGCCAATGCGCGCCAGAACGTCATCGCCGAGGCCACCGCCCGGCTGCGCCTGATGCAGGACGAGGTCTCGCCCGAGGGCTACTCGATCTACAAGATTCACGACCTGAAGCTTGAGCGCAGCGAGCACCCGATCTTCCTGCTGGGCTGGGTGATGATGCACGTCATCGACGAATCCAGCCCGCTGCATGGCGCCACCGCAGAATCGCTCGCCGCGGGTGACGCCTTGCTGCTGCTCACCATCGAGGGCGCCGACGAGACCGCTGCGCAGACCGTGCAGGCGCGCTATTCCTGGCGGCACGATGAGATCCGCTGGAATCATCGCTATGTCGACCTCATTCGCGACGAAGGCGGCGTCACCTCGGTCGACTATGACAACTTCCACCGGATCGACCCGATCGAGACGCCGCCGCAGGCACAATGACCGGCTTATCCGACTCCAACGCGCAACCCCCGTGGCCCTGAACCTCGTCTGGCTCGCCTTCTTCCTCGTTGCCTTCGTCACCGCATGCGTGCAGGTGGTGCAGGGCGACATGGAGGTCTTCTCTCGCATGCTGACCGGCATGTTCGATGCCGCGCGCACCGGCTTTGAAATCGCGATCGGCCTGACCGGCATGATGGCGCTGTGGCTGGGCATCATGCGCGTGGGCGAGCGCGCCGGCGTGGTCGATCTGTTCGCGCGGCTCGTGAACCCGCTGATGCGGCATCTGTTTCCCTCCGTGCCTGCCGGCCACCCGGCCAATGGCGCGATGATGATGAACGTGTCCGCCAACGTGCTCGGCCTGGATAACGCGGCTACGCCGCTGGGCCTGCAGGCCATGCGCGAGTTGCAGCAGATCAACCCGCAGCCGCAGCGCGCCAGCGATGCGCAGTTGATGTTCGTGGTGCTCAACACGGCGGGCGTGACACTGGTGCCCACGTCCGTCATCGCCATCCGTCAGGCGATGGCGGTCAAGCAGGGCCTGGTCGGTTTCAACGCGGCAGACATCTTCCTGCCGACCTTGCTGTCCACGTTCATCGGCTTCTGCGCGGGCATTGCGGCGGTGGCGTGGTATCAGCGCATCAACCTGTTCAAGCCTGCGCTGCTGGCGTATTTCGGCGGCTTTGTCGCGGCCATGGGGCTGCTGTTTGCGTGGCTGCGCCAGTTTCCGCCGCAGCAGATGGCCGCGTGGATCGGTCTGATCGGAGCGGGCGCCATCCTCACCATCGTCGTGGCGTTCCTGGTGTGCGGGGCCATTCGCCGCATCAACGTGTACGAGACCTTCGTCGACGGCGCCAAGGACGGCTTTCAGGTGGCCATCGGCATCGTCCCGTACCTGGTCGCGGTGCTGGTGGGCATCGCCGTGTTTCGCGCGGCGGGGTGCATGGATGTTTTGATGCAAGGCCTTTCCGCGCTGTTCGCGCACCTGGGCATCGACACGCGCTTTGTGCCGGCGCTGCCCGTGGGGCTGATGAAGACGTTGTCGGGCGCAGGCGCCCGCGGCCTGATGGTCGACGTCATGACCACCTACGGCGTCGATTCCTTCCAGGGCAAGCTGGCCGCCATCATCCAGGGCTCGACCGAAACCACGTTCTACGTGCTGGCCGTGTATTTCGGCAGCGTCGGCATCAAGGACACGCGTTACGCCCTGGCCTGCGGGCTCTGGGCCGACCTGATCGGGCTGATCGGCGCCGTGCTCGTCGCCTACCTGTTCTTCGCCTGAGCGGCTAGGGCGGCCCCCAGGCGACGCCGCGGCCGCCCGCCCTCTACAATCGATCGCATGGAACAGTGGATCGACACGCTTTTTGCCACGCTCGCCCTGCCCAAGGTCGGGCTGCCTGCCATCTTCGTCGTCAGTTTCATCTCGGCGACGCTTTTGCCGCTGGGCTCAGAGCCCGCCGTGTTCGCTTACATCAAGCTCAATCCGGAGATGTTCTGGCCGGCCATCATCGTGGCCACGCTCGGCAACACGCTGGGCGGCGTGGTCGATTGGTGGATGGGCTATGCGGCCAAGCTGGCGCTGGTGCGCTACCACCTCGCCCGCCGTCGCCGTCAGCACACGGCCGAGCACGCCCAGCACGTGCCGCACCCCAAGCACCACCGCGAGCCCCCGCTCGACAAGAAGTACTTCCGCTGGATGCGCCGCATCGGGCCGGTGTCGCTGCTGGTGTCGTGGCTGCCGGGCATTGGCGACCCGCTCTGCACGCTGGCCGGCTGGCTGCGCCTGAAGTTCTGGCCCAGCGTCATGTATATGGCCATCGGCAAATTCTTGCGCTATCTGGCCATGACCACCGCCCTCATGACCCTGCCCGACGGCTTCTGGCACGGCATCCTGGGCTGGGTCAAGGGCGTGATGATGTGACGTTTGCGTGGTGTTCACTCCACTTTGGCAGCCCTGTTCTTTTCGCAAGCCATTGAAAACGCGACAGTTTTACCGCCCATGTCACCGGCAGGGATACCGTTGCTGCAATGCATCAACGGCGCGCGTTGCAGTACAATCGCCCTTTAAAGACCGCGCGGCGTATGCCCTCTTTGCCGCGCCCCTCCCCAGCGGCACGCCATGAATGCCCCACTTCTGATCGACGCCAAACTCACGGCGCAGGACGCTGCGCCCCGGCTGCGCGAGATTCCCTACAACTACACCTCGTTCTCGGATCGGGAAATCGTCATCCGTTTGCTGGGCGAGTCTGCGTGGCAGATCCTGGACGTGCTGCGCGCCGAGCGCCGCACCGGCCGTTCGGCACGCATGCTGTATGAAGTGCTGGGCGATATCTGGGTGGTACGCCGCAATCCGTATCTGCAGGACGACCTGCTCGACAACCCGAAGCGCCGGCAGATGTTGATCGACGCCCTCAATCACCGCCTGGCGGAGATAGAGAAGCGCCGCGTGGCCGACCACGATTCGCACCATGACCCCGTGGGCGACGAGCGTGCCAGCAAGGTCGAGCAATTGGTCGTGCATGCCCGCCGCGCCGTCAAGGCGTTCCAGGAAGAATTCGCCCAGGTGTACGACCTGCGCCGCCGCGCTCAGAAAGTGCTCGGCCGCGTCACGGCGAAGGACAACATCAAGTTCGACGGCCTGTCGCGCGTGTCTCACGTGACCGACGCCACCGATTGGCGCGTCGAATATCCGTTCGTTGTGCTGACACCCGATACGGAAGAAGAGATCGCCGGCATCGTCAAGGGCTGCTTCGAGCTGGGTCTGACCATCATCCCGCGCGGAGGCGGCACCGGCTACACCGGCGGCGCCGTGCCGCTCACGCCGTTCTCGGCGGTCATCAATACTGAAAAGCTGGAGCGCCTGGATGCGGTCGAGATGACCGACCTGCCCGGCGTTGACCACCCCGTGGCAACCATCTATTCGGGCGCCGGCGTGGTCACGCGTCGCGTGGCCGATGCGGCGGACAAGGCCGGCCTCGTCTTCGCCGTGGACCCGACCTCGATCGACGCGTCGTGCATCGGCGGCAACGTCGCGATGAACGCGGGCGGCAAGAAAGCAGTGCTGTGGGGCACCGCGCTGGACAACCTCGCCTGGTGGCGCATGGTTGACCCGGACGGCAACTGGCTGGAAGTCCAGCGCCTCAATCACAACCTCGGCAAGATTCACGACGCGCCGGTCGTCACGTTCGAGCTGAAGTGGTTCGACGGCAACGCGCCGGTCGGAGCCAAGCTGCTGCGCACCGAGACGCTCACCATCGAAGGCCGCAAGTTCCGCAAGGAAGGCCTCGGCAAGGACGTCACCGACAAGTTCCTGGCCGGCCTGCCCGGCGTGCAGAAGGAAGGTTGCGACGGCATCATTACCAGCGCGCGCTGGATTCTGCACCGCATGCCCAAGTCGATCCGCACCGTGTGCCTGGAGTTCTTCGGCCAGGCGCGTGACGCGATTCCGAGCATCGTCGAGATCAAGGACTACCTCGACGCCGAGACCAAGAAGCCCGGCGGCGCGATCCTCGCGGGTCTGGAACATCTGGACGAGCGCTACCTGCGCGCGGTGGGCTACGCCACCAAGAGCAAGCGCAACGCGTTTCCGAAGATGGTGCTGATCGGTGACATCGTCGGCGACGATGATGACGCCGTGGCGCGCGCGACCTCGGAAGTGATTCGTCTTGCCAACGGCAAGAGCGGCGAAGGTTTCGTGGCCGTGAGCCCCGAGGCACGCAAGAAGTTCTGGCTCGACCGCTCGCGCACGGCAGCGATTGCCAAGCACACCAACGCCTTCAAGATCAACGAAGACGTGGTGATCCCGCTCAATCGCATGGGCGAATACACCGACGGCATCGAGCGCATCAACATCGAGCTGTCGATCAAGAGCAAGCTCAAGCTGACCGACGCGCTGCTCGACTTCTTTGCCGGCAGCAACCTGCCGCTGGGCCGCACCGACGACGCCAACGAGATCCCCAGCGCCGAACTGCTGGAAGACCGCGTGCAACAGGCGCAGCAACTGCTGCGTGCCACGCGTGCACGTTGGCAATACCTGCTGGACCATCTCGACACGCCGGTCACCGCTGCGCGCGCCAGCCTCATCGGCCTCGGCCTGGGCTACCTCGCGCAGACCATCGATGATCGCCTGGTGAATCAGCCCGACGCCAACCTGTTCCACCTGCTGCAAGATCGCACGATCCGCGTGTCGTGGAAGTCGGAGATCCGCGCCGAGCTGCGCAAGATCTTCAACGGCGGCGAGTTCAAGCCGATCCTCGACGAGGCACAGGCGATCCACAAGAAGGTGCTGCGCGGCCGTGTGTTTGTGGCGCTGCACATGCATGCCGGCGACGGCAACGTGCACACCAACATCCCCGTCAACTCGGATGACTACGACATGCTGCAGGACGCCCACAAGGCGGTGGCCCGCATCATGAAGCTGGCACGTTCGCTGGACGGCGTGATCTCGGGTGAGCACGGCATCGGCATCACCAAGCTGGAATTCCTGACCGACGACGAGATCGCCGACTTTGCCGCCTACAAGCGCCGCGTCGATCCGAACGGCCGCTTCAACAAGGGCAAGCTGCTGCGCGACATCAACGACCCGCAAGGCTTGGCCGCTGACCTGCGCAACGCCTATACGCCGTCGTTCGGCTTGATGGGGCACGAGTCGATCATCATGCAGCAGAGCGACATCGGGGCCATCTCGGAGTCGATCAAGGACTGCTTGCGCTGCGGCAAGTGCAAGCCGGTGTGCGCCACGCACGTGCCGCGCGCCAACCTGCTGTACAGCCCGCGCAACAAGATTCTTGCCACCTCGTTGCTCATTGAGGCCTTCCTGTACGAGGAGCAGACGCGCCGCGGCGTGTCGGTCAAGCACTGGGAAGAGTTTGCCGACGTGGGGGACCACTGCACGGTCTGCCACAAGTGCGTGACGCCGTGCCCGGTCAAGATCGACTTCGGCGACGTGTCGATGAACATGCGCAACCTGCTGCGCAAGATGGGGCAGAAGAAATTCAACCCCGGCACCGCAGCGGCGATGTTCTACCTGAACGCGACCAACCCCGAGACCATCAACTTCACGCGCAAGGTGATGTTCGACTGGGGCTACAAGGCGCAGCGTCTGGGCAACGACATCCTGAAGAAATTCGCCAAGAAGCAGACCGCACGTCCGCCCGCTACGGTGGGCAAGCCGCCGGTGCGCGAGCAGGTGATTCACTT
This sequence comes from Ralstonia psammae, assembly GCF_958405935.1. Taxonomy (NCBI): domain Bacteria; kingdom Pseudomonadati; phylum Pseudomonadota; class Betaproteobacteria; order Burkholderiales; family Burkholderiaceae; genus Ralstonia; species Ralstonia psammae. Next base: position 374,661 of record NZ_CATZBU010000001.1, on the reverse strand, counting down.
CATCAACAAGAAGATGCCGGGCAACCTGCCCAAGAAGACTGCGCGCGCGTTGTTGGACATCGAGGACAACGAGATCGTCCCGATCATCCGCAACCCGAAGGCGACCACGCCCGATAGCGAGGCGGTGTTCTACTTCCCAGGCTGCGGCTCGGAACGCCTGTTTTCGCAGGTGGGTCTGGCCACGCAGGCAATGCTGTGGCATGCCGGCGTGCAGACGGTGCTGCCGCCGGGCTACCTGTGCTGCGGTTATCCGCAGCGCGGCACTGGCCAGTTCGACAAGGCCGAGAAGATCGTCACCGACAACCGCGTGCTGTTCCACCGCGTGGCCAACACGCTCAACTACCTCGACATCAAGACCGTGGTGGTGAGCTGCGGCACCTGCTACGACCAGCTCGCCGGGTACGAATTCGACAAGATCTTTCCGGGCTGCCGGATCATCGACATTCACGAATACCTGCTGGAGAAGGGCGTGAAGATCGACGGTGTGCAGGGCACGCGGTACATGTACCACGACCCCTGCCACACGCCGATCAAGACCATGGACCCGACCAAGCTCGTCAACCAGCTCATGGGCGGCAACATCGGCGCCGATGGCCAGACCAGCGCGATCGAGAAGAACGACCGCTGCTGCGGTGAGTCGGGCACGCTGGCGATCTCGCGGCCGGACATCTCCACGCAGGTCCGCTTCCGCAAGGAAGAGGAGATGCAGAAGGGTGCCGACAAGCTGCGCAGCCTCGGCCAGACCAGCGGCCAGGGCGGCGAGGCGTTCAACGGTGACGTGAAGATCCTCACGAGCTGCCCGGCGTGTCTGCAGGGCCTGTCGCGCTACACCGAAGATGTCTCGGTGCAGGCCGACTACATCGTGGTCGAGATGGCGCGTCACGTGCTCGGCGAGACCTGGTTGCAGGACTATGTTGCACAGGCCAACGCCGGCGGTATCGAACGCGTGCTGGTGTGACGATGACCGAGCGGACGCCCGGCTGCGCGCTGTGCGAGGCGGACGGCGGCGAGCCCATCTGGCGCAATGCCAAGGCGCGCGTGGTGCTGGTCGAGCACGCGCGCTTTCCGGGCTTCTGCCGCGTCATCTGGAACGACCATGTGGCCGAGCAGACCGACTTGTCCGATGCCGATCGTCACTGGCTGATGGAAGTCGTTACCCATGTTGAGCGCGTGCTGCGCGCCGAGCTGGCGCCGGACAAGATCAACCTCGCCAGCTTCGGCAATTTCGTGCCGCATCTGCACTGGCACGTCATCCCGCGCTATCGGTGGGACACGCATTTTCCAGAAGCCGTGTGGGGCCCCGAGCAGCGCGCGCCCGATACCGCGCGCATGGCCGAGATCACGGCCAAGTTGCCGGCACTGTCGTACGCACTCCAAGCGGCGCTCGCTGACGCTTGAGCCCGGTCGGCGGTAACGCCTGGTAACGCATCGCCACGTCCTGCGTGGAACCCCAGTGGTGCGCAGGACGTCAGATTTTCTTTCTGTCGCGCCAAAGCCCTCGCCATGACGACACCGCGCACCGCCGCTACGCCCGATTCCCACAAGGATTCCATCTCCGAGTTGACCGTTCACCATGGGCGGCTGAATCTCTCGGAGACTTGGCAACTGATTCGTCCGTACTGGTTTTCGGAAGATCGCCACAAAGCCTGGGGGCTGCTTGCCCTGGTGATCGGCCTGAACCTGTTCCTTGTGTTCATGAACGTGCTGTTCACCGATTGGAACCGGCTTTTCTACAACGCGCTCGAGCAGAAAAACTACGGCGAGTTCTGGGCGCAGTTGCTGCGTTTTTCATGGATTGCCGCGCTGCTGATCATCGGTTCGATCATGCGGCTGTACTACTCGATGATGCTGCAGATGCGCTGGCGGACGTGGATTACCGGCAGCTTCCTCGACGACTGGCTCAGCAAGCAGGCGTTCTATCGACTGGAACAAACGCACAGCGCCGACAACCCCGACCAACGGATCGCCGACGACCTGCGCACCTTCACCGATGCGACGCTTACCTTGGCGCTGGGCTTCCTGAATTCGGCTGTGACGCTGGTGTCGTTCTTCGGCATCCTGTGGGCGGTGTCGGGGCCGCTGGCGTTCAGCCTGGGCGGCCACGACTTCGTGATTCCCGGCTACATGGTGTGGTTTGCGCTCCTGTACTCGATCGTGGGCTCGGTCCTCATCCACTTCGTGGGGCGGCCGCTGATCGGGCTCTCGTTCCAGCAGGAACGTTATGAGGCGTACTTCCGTTTCCTGCTCGTGCGCGTTCGCGAGAACAGCGAGAGCATCGCGCTGTATCGCGGCGAGCCGACCGAGAAAGCCATGCTGCGCGGCCGTTTCGAGCGCATCCGCACCAACTGGAACCAGTTGATGGACTACACGCGGCGCCTGACCTTCGCCAGCTCCGGCTATGCGCAGTTCGCCATCATCTTTCCGTTTCTGGTGTCGGCGCCGCGCTACTTTGGCGGCACGCTCACGCTGGGCGGGATGATGCAGGTCGCCACGGCCTTCGGGCAGGTGCAGGATGCGATGTCGTGGTTTGTCACCAACTACCGCACGCTGGTCACGTGGAAAGCCTCTACCAACCGTCTGATCGAATTCCAGCGCGCCATCCGCGCCGCCGAGCGTGAAGAGGAGCACCGCGCCGGCGTGCGCGATGTCGAGGTCGAAACGGCCGCCGTGCCCGCCATCCAAGCGCGCGGTCTCGCCCTGAACCTCCCGAACCGCAACCCCGAAGACTTGCTGGTCGAACCCTTCGACATGACGCTCGCGCGCGGTGAACGCGTGCTCGTCAACGGCCCGTCGGGCTGCGGCAAAAGCACGCTGGTACGTGCCGTGGCCGGCATCTGGCCGTACGGCAGGGGCCGCATCGAGGTGCCCGACGATGCCCGCGTGCTGTTCCTGCCGCAGCGCAGCTATCTGCCGTTGGGCACCCTGGCCGATGCGCTGTCATATCCGGATTTGGCCACCCAGTACTCCGCTGAGCGGCTGACCCAGGTGCTGATCGCGTGCCGGTTGCCGGCACTGGTCGACATGTTGGACGAGGTGAGCAACTGGAGCTTGCGTCTGTCTCCCGGCGAGCAGCAGCGCCTGGCGTTCGCACGTGCGTTGCTGCAGCGCCCCGATTACCTCTTCCTTGACGAGGCCACCAGCGCACTTGACGAAGACACCGAGGCGTTCATGTACAGCCTGATGCTCGAATGGATGCCTGATGTGACCATCGTCAGCGTGGCCCACCGCAGCACCGTGGCACGATTCCACCATCGGCGCCTGCGCTACATCCCCGAGGGCGATCCGTTGACTGCGGTAAGCTATCGGGTGGTGGAAGAGCCTGCGCACATGGCGCTGGCAGCTTCCTGAAACACAGTTCTTAGACTCCACGAGACGTTTTTCATGGCCGGACTTTCCGCCGATACCCCGCACCCGACCGGCATCACCGTGCACACGCAATCGCGCGTGCTGGAAATCGCCTTTGCCGATGGCAAGCAGTTCAGCCTGCCGTTCGAATACCTGCGCGTGCTGTCGCCGTCGGCCGAAGTGCAGGGGCATGGGCCCGGCCAGGAAGTGCTGCAGACCGGCAAGCGCGAGGTGGGCATCGTCGGCGTCGAGCCGGTGGGCAATTACGCGATCCGGCCGCTGTTCTCCGACGGCCATGATTCCGGCATCTTCGATTGGGCGTATCTGTACCGCCTCGGCATTGAGCACGACGCGCTGTGGCAGGCGTATCTCGATCGTCTGACCGCCGCCGGTGTCGACCGTGACGCCCCGATGGCGGCGAACGCCGGCCACGCCTGCGGCCACAGCCACTGATTCCCGATTCACTTCGCAGCGCCTGTGCGCTGCCTCCGTATTCCTTTTTGTCATGAGCCAAACCCACTTCGGATTCCAGCAGGTCGATGAGCAGGAGAAGGCCGGCAAGGTCGCCGGCGTGTTCCATTCCGTCGCCAGCAAGTACGACGTGATGAACGACCTGATGTCTGGCGGCCTGCACCGCGTGTGGAAGATGTTCACCATCGCCCAGGCAGCGGTGCGCCCGGGCTACAAGGTGCTCGATATTGCCGGCGGCACGGGTGATCTGGCCAAGGCCTTCGCGCGCCAGGCTGGTCCGACCGGCGAGGTGTGGCTGACCGACATCAACGAGTCGATGCTGCGCGTCGGCCGTGACCGCCTGCTCGATGCCGGCGTGCTCACGCCCACCGCGCTGTGCGACGCCGAGCACATTCCCTTTCCGAATGCTTACTTCGACGTGGTGACAGTGGCGTTTGGCTTGCGCAACATGACGCACAAGGATCGCGCGCTCGCTGAAATGCGCCGCGTGGTGAAGCCAGGGGGCAAGGTCATGGTGCTGGAGTTCTCCAAGGTATGGCAACCGCTGGAGAAGGCCTACGACGTGTACTCGTTCAAGGTGCTGCCGTGGTTGGGCAGCAAAGTGGCGGGCGACCCAGAGAGCTACCGCTACCTGGCCGAGTCCATCCGCATGCACCCGGATCAGGAAACGCTCAAGCATATGATGGAACAGGCCGGATTGGACTCGGTCGAATACTTCAATCTGACAGCGGGTGTCGTGGCCCTGCACGTTGGCCGTCGCCTCTAAGTGTTTCCGTTGTTCCACCGGATGGGCGATGTAGCGCGTTGCGACGATATGCCACGATCCTTCACATTGAATTTCGGCATTGACGTCTTCATCTAATGGCGTCACTGCCATTGGAGAGAAGACAGCGATGAGTTTGCATTGGGGTGGAAAATTGATGGCGGGCGCGCTGGTCGCGACGCTCGCACTGGGCACGGCGATGGATGCCAACGCCAAGCGCATGGGCGGCAGCCGCAGCATCGGCAAGCAGTCGTCCACCGTGACGCAACGCCAACAGACGCCGCCGGCCACAACGCCGTCGCCGACACAGCAGGCCGCACCGGCCGCACAACCTTCACCGGCTGCACCGGCTCCGGCCGCACCGGCCGCAAAGCCCGGACGTAACTGGGGCGGCATGCTGGGCGGCTTGGCTGCCGGTCTGGGCCTCGGTTATCTGCTGTCGAAGTTCGGTCTGGGCGCGGGCCTCGCCTCGGTGCTGTCGAACCTGATCCTGATCGCGCTCGTCGCATTCGTGGTGATGTGGATCATCCGCAAGGTGCGCGGCAGCCGTCCGCAAGGTCCGGCCTACGCTACGGGTGGCCCGTCGCTGGGCGGTGACCGTGAACCGTACGTGCCGCAACCTGCCGCACCTGCCCCGCAGGCTTCCGCTCCGGCAGCAGCAGCACTGAACGCCGGCAACACGTCGGGTCTGGGCGCTGGCGCGGCAACCGCTGCGCAGTCGTGGAACCTGGGTGGCCCGGACGCCTCGAGCGCGCAAGCCGTCAACGCACAACCTGCTGCCGCCGCACCGCAGCAGCCGTGGGGCGTGCCGGCCGATTTCGACACGCAAGCCTTCCTGCGCAACGCCAAGGTCTACTTCATCCGCCTGCAGGCGGCTTGGGACGCGGGCAATCTCAACGACATCCGCGAGTTCACCACGCCGGAGATGTTTGCCGAGATCAAAATGGACCTGGCCGACCGCGGCACTTCGCCCAACAAGACCGACGTAGTCTCGGTCGAAGCGGAAATGCTCGGCATCGAAACGCAGGCTGCCGAGTACCTCGCGAGCGTGCGTTTCTCGGGCATGATCCGCGAAGAAGCGAACGCGCCCGCACAGCCGTTTGCCGAGGTGTGGAACCTGACCAAGCCGACGCAGGGTGCGGGTGGCTGGGTGTTGGCGGGTATTCAGCAATTGCAGTGATGCTGTAGCAACTTGAAGCGGCGCAAAACGGCCGTTTCAACATTCCCCGTAAAATAGGGCCCGACCGTTTGGTTCGGGCCTTTTTTATCGCCCGCCGCCAGCTCGCTTTTTGCTGCTTTCTTGCTGTTTTTGCGCACCATCACCGCATGTCTTCGACAGCCACTTCGTCTCCATTTCCGCTTGTGCTGATGCAGCCGCTGCTGCTCGCGCTCAACCACCTGCTGCGCCAGGAGCCCTGGGCGCAGGAGACGCTGCGGCCGTTCGCGGGCCGCGTGGCGCGCTTTGACCTGGCGCCCATGTCGATGACGTTGCAGGTGGATGCCGCCGGCCTGGTGACGGCCCCCCAGCCTGAAGTGGAACCGGCCGTGACGGTTGTCGTGCCGCTCGTGGCCGCTGCCAGCGATTACGCTACAGGCGGGCAGGCCGCCGTGCTCAAGCACGTGCGCATCGAGGGCGAGGCAGAATTCGCCAACGTGCTGTCGACGCTGCTGCGCAACCTGCGCTGGGATGCGGCGGAAGATCTCTCGCGCGTGTTTGGCGACGTGATCGCGCAGCGCATGGTGAGCGGCGCCCAGTTCGCCCGCACCGAAGCCACGCGCGTCAGCCGTTCGCTGGCGGAATCGGTGGCGTCGTACCTGACCGATGAGCAACCTACGCTCGTGCGCCATGCACGCCTTGCGCAGTTCGCCGCCGATGTGGCTGCACTGCGTGATGCCGAAGCGCGTCTGGCCAAGCGGCTGGAGCGGCTCGAAAAGCCCCCGCGACCGGCCACCCGGACCGCACGTCAGGGTGAATCGGCATGACGCGTTTCTTCCGGTTGGGCAAGATCGTTTTCGTCATCCTGTATTACGGGCTGGATCAGCTCGCGTTGTCAGGTTTCAAGAGCCGCCGCATTCGCGCGCTGGTCTGGGTGCTGACGCTGGGTCGCAAGCCGAAGCTCCCGCGCGGCGAGCGCCTGCGCCGGGCGCTTGAGCAGTTGGGGCCCATCTTCGTGAAGTTTGGGCAGGTCCTGTCGACGCGGCGCGATCTGCTGCCGCCCGATGTTGCCGACGAACTGGCCAAGCTGCAGGATCGCGTGCCGCCGTTTGACCCGAAGTTGGCGGCGGCCATCGTGGAGAAATCGCTCGGCAAGCCGCTGTCGGCGCTGTTCCATCGTTTCGATCATCACCCGGTGGCGAGCGCGTCGATTGCGCAGGTGCATTTCGCCACGCTGCGCGGGGGCCCGGACGACGGCCGAGAGGTGGCGGTGAAGGTTCTGCGCCCGGGCATGCTGCCCGTCATCGACAGCGACCTCGCGCTCATGCGAGACCTCGCTACGTGGATGGAAAAGCTGTGGGCCGACGCTAAGCGCCTGAAGCCACGCGAGGTGGTCGCCGAGTTTGACAAGTACCTGCACGACGAGCTAGACCTGATGCGTGAGGCGGCCAACGCCAGCCAGTTGCGCCGCAATTTTGCCAAGTCGGATCTGTTGCTCGTGCCCGAGGTGTTCTGGGATTGGTGCACGTCTGAAGTGTTCGTGATGGAGCGCATGCACGGCATGCGGATCTCGCACACCGAAGAGCTGCGCGCCGCCGGCGTCGACATGCATAAACTCGCACGCGACGGCGTAGAGATCTTCTTCACGCAGGTTTTCCGCGACGGTTTTTTCCACGCCGACATGCACCCCGGCAACATCCTCGTGAGCGTGGCACCTGAGACGCTGGGCCGCTATATCGCGCTGGATTTCGGCATCGTTGGGGCGCTGTCGGAGTTCGACAAGAACTACCTCGCGCAGAACTTCCTGGCTTTTTTCCAGCGCGACTACCACCGCGTGGCGGTGCTGCACATCGAGTCAGGCTGGGCGCCGGAAGAGACGCGCGTGGAAGAGCTGGAAGGCGCCATCCGCGCGTGCTGCGAGCCCTATTTCGATCGGCCGCTGGGTGAGATCTCGCTGGGCCTGGTGCTGATGCGGCTGTTCCAGACCTCGCGCCGCTTCAACGTGGAGGTACAGCCGCAACTCGTGCTGCTGCAGAAGACCCTGCTCAACGTGGAAGGCCTGGGCCGCCAGCTCGATCCGGATCTGGACCTCTGGAAGACGGCCAAGCCCTTTCTCGAACGCTGGATGCACGAGCAGATCGGCTGGCGCGGTTTTGTCGAGCGTCTGAAGGTCGAAGGGCCGCAATGGGCAAATAAGTTGCCGGACCTCCCACGCCTGGTGCACCAGATTCTGGATCGCCACGCCCGCGAGGACGGCAATGCGCAGACCGCGGCGCTTACCGCGTTGCTTGCCGAGCAAAAGCGCACGAACCGACTCTTGTCCGCCGCTCTGCTGTTCGTCGGTGGCTTTGCGGTCGGCATTGTCGCGACGCATGTGCTGGCCTGGATGGCCCGCCACTGATCCGCTGTTCATCTTCCGAACGCCATGGCTCAACCGCCTGTCTTCCAATCCCGTGACGCCGCCGATCCCGCCTTCTGGGACGAGCGGTTCAGCCGCGAGCACACCCCGTGGGATGCGGCCGGTGTGCCCGCCGCGTTCCGGCAATTTTGCGAAGCGCAGCCTGCGCCGCTTTCCACGCTGATTCCCGGTTGCGGCAACGCCTACGAGGCCGGCTGGCTGGCCGAGCATGGCTGGCCGGTCACGGCCATCGACTTTGCGCCGAGTGCCGTGGCGTCGGCGAAGGCCGTGTTGGGCCCGCACGCCGACGTGGTGGAGTTGGCGGATTTTTTCCGTTTTTCGCCGCCGCGCCCGCTGCAATGGATCTACGAACGCGCCTTCCTGTGCGCCATGCCGCGTCGCCTGTGGCCCGACTACGCCGCACAGGTGGCGAAACTGCTGCCCCCGGGCGGGTTGCTCGCAGGCTTCTTTGCCGTGGTGGAGGGCCGGGAGCCGGTGCCCAAGGGGCCGCCGTTCGAGACCACGCAACCCGAACTGGATGCGCTGCTGTCGCCGGCTTTCGAGCGCATGAGCGACATGCCCATCGCCGAGGCCGAATCGATACCGGTGTTTGCCGGGCGTGAGCACTGGCAAGTCTGGCGCCGCCGGGCCGATTGAAACATCATTCGCGGCCAGTGTTGGTGCGAAGCAACATTGGGCGTGGTCAAGAAAAAGCCTGCCGACGCCCGTTGCGGGCCGTCGCCTAAAAATATGGCAAACAGGGCGGCATTCGTGGTCGCACCGATGCCCCGGCGCGCGGTCCCATCGCTATAATCCGGCCACTTTGCCCGGCGCCCCTGGGCCCAAAGCCGGGCCGCCATGGGGATTTCCAGCTTCTTTCCGCGCTGCCATGCTGATCTGGTTTGTCATTGTTTACTGGGTGATTTCGGTCGGGATCGGCCTGTGGGCTGCTCTGCGCGTGCGCAATACCGCCGATTTCGCCGTGGCTGGCCGCAGCCTGCCGTTCTACGTCGTGACGGCCACGGTGTTCGCCACCTGGTTCGGCTCCGAGGCGGTGCTCGGGATCCCCGCGGAATTCCTCAAGGATGGCCTGCACGGTGTGGTGGCCGATCCGTTCGGTTCGTCGCTGTGCTTGATCTTGGTGGGTCTGTTCTTCGCCAGGCCGCTGTACCGGATGAACCTGCTCACCATTGGTGACTTCTATCGCAACCGCTTTGGCCGCGTGGCCGAAACGCTGACCACCCTGTGCATCGTCGTGTCGTACCTGGGCTGGGTAGCAGCGCAGATCAAGGCATTGGGCCTGGTGTTCTACACCGTGTCTGACGGCGCGGTTTCGCAAGACCTCGGGATGATGATCGGCGCGGGCAGCGTACTCGTCTACACGCTGTTTGGCGGCATGTGGTCGGTGGCGGTGACGGACTTCATCCAGATGATCATCATCGTGATCGGCATGCTGTACATCGGCTGGGAAGTGTCGGGCCAGGCCGGTGGTGTGGGCACGGTGGTGGCGCACGCGGCGGCTTCGGGCAAATTCTCGTTTTGGCCGGCGTTCAACCCGATCGAGATCATCGGCTTTGTGACGGCGTGGATCACCATGATGCTCGGCTCGATTCCGCAGCAGGACGTGTTCCAGCGCGTGACGTCATCGCGCACCGAGCGCATTGCCGGGACAGCGTCGGTGCTGGGTGGCGTGCTCTACTTCATGTTTGCGTTCGTGCCGATGTTCCTGGCGTATTCCGCCACGCTCATCGACCCCGAGATGGTCGCGAAGTACATCAATACCGATTCGCAGATGATCTTGCCGAACCTGGTGCTGCAGCATGCGCCGATCTTCGCGCAGGTGATGTTCTTCGGCGCGCTGCTGTCGGCCATCAAGAGCTGCGCGAGCGCGACGCTGCTGGCGCCGTCTGTGACGTTTGCCGAAAATGTGCTGCGCCCGCTGTTGCCGAACATGGACGACAAGCGCTTCCTGCGTGTGATGCAGGCGGTGGTGCTGACTTTCACTGTCCTGGTGACGCTGTTTGCGCTGAACTCGCATCTGTCGATCTTCCACATGGTGGAGAGCGCCTACAAGGTGACGCTGGTGGCCGCGTTCGTGCCGCTGGCCTTCGGCCTGTTCTGGAAGCGCGCGACAAAGCAGGGCGGTCTGCTGGCCATCGTCCTTGGCCTCGGGGCATGGATCTGGTGTGAAGTGTTCCTGCCGGATGCGATGCTTCCGCCACAGTTGGTTGGCCTCCTGGCCAGCTTTGGCGCGATGGTCCTCGGCTCGCTCGGACCGCAGTGGATCGCGAACCGCGCGCCGACCACCAAGGCTGCCACGCAAGCCTGAGCGTCTCGTCGCGGGCGTGCGCGGTGTGCCACTTTCTCGGGTGCTGCCATCGCCCGCTCCGAATCTGCGGTCGGGAATTCCCCTAAAAGGGTTTATAATTCAAGGCTTTGCGCGCCCGCACTTGTATGGCGCGCGGCTGCCCCAATCTTTCGCGAGCCTGTGCGTATTTCTCGCACCGCGTTCGCGGCATGCGCGGGCAATCCAATTGCTTTCTTGTCATTTGTTTGTTCCAGGGTGAGGACACCATGCCGATCTATGCTTATCGATGCGACGCCTGCGGCCACGCCAAAGATGTGCTGCAGAAGATGAGCGACGCACCGCTGACGGATTGCCCCGCGTGCGGCGCGCCGGCGTTCAAGAAGCAGCTCACCGCTGCCGGTTTCCAGCTCAAGGGTTCGGGCTGGTACGTGACGGACTTCCGCGGTGGCTCGGGCGGTGCATCCGCTGCGGCGCCCGCAACCGGTACGGCGGCGGCCACGACGGAGGCCGCCGCGGCCGCGCCGGCTGCGTCGTCGGACGCCGCATCGTCCAGTGCCAGCACGCCGGCTGCGTCCGGTGGTTGCGGCACGTCGTGCGCTTGCCACTGATCGCATCGCTTACCTTTCGGCCCATCGCTCCATGAAACAGAAAACCAGCGCACTCAAGACATGGTTCCTGACCGGTCTTCTGGTGCTTGTCCCGCTTGCGATCACGCTGTGGGTGCTGTCGCTTGTCATCGGCACGATGGACCAGAGCCTGGCGCTGCTGCCGTCAGCGTGGCAGCCGGATCAACTGTTTGGCAGGCGCATTCCCGGCGTGGGCGCCATTCTCACGCTGGCGTTCATCCTGATCGTGGGCGTGCTGGCGCACAACTTCATCGGCCAGAAGCTGGTGCTGTGGTGGGAAGCGCTTGTGGGCCGCATTCCGGTGGTCGGGCCAATCTATTCGAGCGTGAAGCAGGTATCGGACACGCTGCTGTCGTCTAGCGGCAATGCGTTCCGCAAGGCGCTGCTGGTGCAGTACCCGCGCCAAGGCTCGTGGACGATCGCCTTCCTGACCGGTCGCCCAGGCGGTGATGTCGAGAACCACCTGCAGGGCGAGTACGTCAGCGTGTACGTGCCGACCACGCCCAATCCGACGTCGGGCTTCTTCCTCATGATGCCCAAGGCCGACACCATCGAGCTGGACATGACGGTGGATGCGGCGCTCAAGTACATCGTGTCGATGGGGGTGGTGGCGCCTGAAGCGCTGCCGCGCCGCATGGACCCGCCCGATGCCTCGCCACTTACGGAGGACCGGTCGCCGGCTCAAGGGCCGCGCGACCCCTCGAATCCGACCGCGCTGCCTGCAGAGGGCGGCGCCATCGCGGCACCCTGAGCTGGCGGCACGAACGAAGTCAAATCGACGCCGGCCCCCACCGATCAACTTTCACGCGCGACGCATTCTTGGCGACGCGCTTCGCGGAAAACCACAACATGCAAATGCGTACTCAATACTGCGGTCAGGTCACCGAACAACTGCTCGGCCAGAGCGTCACGCTGTCGGGCTGGGCCCATCGTCGTCGTGACCACGGTGGCGTGATCTTCATCGACCTGCGCGACCGTGAAGGCCTCGTGCAGGTCGTGTGCGACCCGGACCGCCCCGAGATGTTCAAGGTGGCCGAAGGTGTGCGCAACGAGTTCTGCCTGCAGGTGAAGGGCGTTGTGCGCGCCCGCCCGGAAGGCACCACCAACGCCAACCTGACCAGCGGCAAGGTTGAAGTGCTGTGCCACGAGCTGACGGTGCTCAACGCCTCGGTCACGCCGCCGTTCCAGCTGGACGACGACAACCTGTCGGAAACCACGCGCCTGACGCACCGCGTGCTGGATCTGCGCCGCCCGCAGATGCAATACAACCTGCGCCTGCGCTACAAGGTGGCGATGGAAGTGCGCAAGTACCTGGACGAAAAGGGCTTCATCGACATCGAAACGCCGATGCTGACCAAGAGCACGCCGGAAGGCGCGCGCGACTACCTCGTGCCCTCGCGTGTGAACGCCGGCCAGTTCTTCGCGCTGCCGCAATCGCCGCAGCTCTTCAAGCAGATGCTGATGGTGTCGGGCTTCGACCGCTACTACCAGATCACCAAGTGCTTCCGCGATGAAGACCTGCGTGCTGACCGCCAGCCCGAATTCACCCAGATCGACTGCGAAACGTCGTTCCTGACCGAACAGGAGATCCGCGACCTGTTTGAAGAGATGATCCGCACGGTGTTCAAGAACACCATGTCGGTGGAGCTGGATGCCAAGTTCCCGGTGATGGAGTTCCGCGAGGCGATGGCACGTTTCGGTTCGGACAAGCCGGACCTGCGCGTCAAGCTGGAATTCACCGAGTTGACCGACGCCATGAAGGACGTCGACTTCAAGGTGTTCTCGGGCCCGGCCAACGCTGAAGGCGGCCGTGTCGTGGCACTGCGGGTGCCGGGCGGTGCTTCCCTGTCGCGTGGCGATATCGACGCGTACACCAAGTTCGTCGAGATCTACGGCGCAAAGGGCCTGGCCTGGATCAAGGTCAACGAAGGGGCCAAGGGTCGCGACGGCCTGCAATCGCCGATCGTGAAGAACCTGCACGACGCGGCCATTGCCGAGATCCTCAAGCGCAGTGGCGCACAAGATGGCGACATCCTGTTCTTCGGCGCCGACCGCGCCAAGGTCGTCAACGATGCGATGGGTGCGCTGCGCCTGAAGGTCGGCCATTCGGACTTCGCCAAGAGCGCCGGCCTGTTCGAAGACGCCTGGAAGCCGCTGTGGGTGATCGACTTCCCGATGTTCGAGTACGACGAGGACGACGCGCGCTGGGTGGCCATGCACCACCCCTTCACGAGCCCGAAGGACGAGCACCTGGAATACCTGGAAACCGATCCGGGCAAGTGCATCGCCAAGGCTTACGACATGGTGCTCAACGGCTGGGAAATCGGCGGCGGTTCGGTGCGGATCTACCGTGAAGAAGTGCAGAGCAAGGTGTTCCGCGCGCTGAAGATCAACGATGAGGAAGCGCGTGCCAAGTTCGGCTTCCTGCTGGATGCACTGCAGTACGGTGCGCCTCCGCACGGTGGTATCGCGTTCGGTCTGGACCGCGTGGTCACGATGATGGCCGGTGCGGATTCGATCCGGGACGTGATCGCCTTCCCGAAGACGCAGCGTGCGCAGGACCTGCTCACGCAGGCACCGAGCCCGGTCGACGAAAAGCAATTGCGCGAGCTGCACATCCGCCTGCGTGCCGCTGAGGCCAAGGTTGCTGCTCCGACGGCTGCAACCACCGCTTAAGCGCTCGCGCTGACGCTGCCCAACCAACCGCGCCGCCTGACAAGGACGGCGCGGTTTGTTTTTTTTGGGGGGGCAGCAATCGGGAACATTGCGTGCTAAACCGACTCATTCGTTTCTGTCACGTTGGGTGACAACGAAGGAGGGTTGTTCAGATGGACTACATTGACTTTGCGCGCACATGGATCGTCGCTCACGCCGAGTTCCTGCTCACTTGGCTGATCGCCGCGCTGGTGGTGACGCTGGTGGCCGGGATCGAAATCCGCCGTGCCACGCGGCGTGCCGCCATGGCCATGACCGAGGCCGTGGCCACCACGGTTGCGGCTTGCGTGCCCGAAATTGCGGCAGCGGCGCAGAGCGCACATCCGGGTGTGCCCGCTTCGGCGGCGTCTCCGGGTTTGGTCGAGGCGATGCGCGCGCTCTGTCACCTCTCGGCGGAACGGATGCACTGGTTGCACGCGGTCGCCAACCTGCGTCTGCCAGAGACGGCGTTGCCGCCGGCCGCACCGGGCATGCCCGTGCATCCGCTCGTCTACGACACACCGCGCCCGCTGGCCGAAGCTCACTTGGCGGCAGAGCACTGCTTTGCCGACCGCGCGCGCGCTTTGCTGGCCGAACGCCGCGCCTTGCAAGCACTTGAAACCGCTGAGCGTGAGGGCACCAGCGAGCTGCATCGCATCGAGCGCGAAACCTCGGCCATCGTTGAGCGCTTCGACCAGGCCAACGCGCAATCGGAGCAGACCGATGTGCAGCGCTTCCTCATCCAGAAATTCAACACGCTCGGCAACCGCGAGCGCGAGTTGACCGCGCAGCTTGCTGCGCTGCGCCAACAACTCGGCGAGCGTACGGAAGCATTGTGGGCGCAATCGCAGCGCGCAGCCGACGACTATGCCGCGATGCTCGATCCGCTGCTTGCCGTGGCCCGCCGCGAGCTTGGCCACGAGACGGCGACGGATGAGACGGCGCTGTGGCTGGCCCGCACGCGCACCGGTCAGGGGCCGCTGCGCGCTGCCTGATTGCTGCCGCGGCATGGCAGCACGCTGAACGTCACGATGGCACGCTTCTGGCTGCGGTAAGCTATCGCCTTGCAGCGCACTCGCGCTGCCTACCGAAGCACGCAGCAACCCGCACCCATGCCGCACAAGATTCCCGTCTCCGTTCTCGTCGTCATTCACACGCCAGATCTGCATGTGTTGGTGATGGAGCGGGCAGATCATCCGGGCTTCTGGCAATCCGTGACGGGCAGTTGCGACGCGCTCGATGAGCCCCTGGCCGATACGGCCCGCCGGGAGGCGCTGGAAGAAACCGGCATCGACGCAGCCCAGCATCATCTGATCGACTGGGGCCATCACATCGAATACGAGATCTACCCGCGCTGGCGGCACCGTTACGCACCGGGCGTCACGCGCAATACCGAGCATTGGTTCGGCCTGCTGGTGAGCGGCAAGGTGCCGGTTCGGATGTCGCCGCGTGAGCATGTGCAGGCCGAATGGTTGCCCTACCAGGATGCCGCCGCGCGCTGCTTCTCACGCAGCAACGCCGAGGCCATCCTGCAGTTGCCCGAACGCCTTGCTGCCTATCGCGCGCGTCAAGCGGCACTGACAAAGGACCAGGCCTGACATGCTGCGTTTGCGCGTCGCCACCTACAACATCCACAAAGGCGTGACGGGCATTGCGCGTCGCGTGCGCGTGCATGATGTGCGCCAGGGCCTGCACACCATGGACGCCGATATCGTCTTCCTCCAAGAGGTGCAGGACCGCAACGATCGCCTGGTCGCCGCCGAGCTGTTCGACCCGAACTACACGCAATTGCGCTATCTGGCGACCGACGTCTATCCGCACACGGTCTATGGCCGCAACGCCGTGTACGACCACGGGCATCACGGCAACGCCATCCTGTCGCGGTTTCCGATCCTGCTGTCGGAAAACCTCGATATCTCCGACCACCGGTTCGAGCAGCGCGGCCTGCTGCACGCCGTGACCGATCTCGGGTTCGGTGAAGTGCATCTGCTGTGCGCGCACTTCGGCCTGTTTGCACGTAGCCGGCAGCGGCAGGCGGACGCGCTCATTGATCGCGTGCGTTCGGTCGTGCCAGCGGACGCGCCGCTCGTGGTGGCGGGTGATTTCAACGATTGGAACAACCGGCTCGATCGCATGATTTGCCAAGCGCTGGGTGCGACCGAAGTGGCCGATAAGGCCGCCAATGCGCGCCCGGTGCGTACCTTCCCCAGCCACATGCCGTGGTTGAGGCTGGACCGCATCTACGTGCGCGGTTTCGACATCGAACGTGCGCATGCGCTGACCGGCCGCGAGTGGGCGCAGCGCTCCGATCACGTGCCCCTGCTGGCTGAACTGGCACATCCATGAGGGTCGTGCGCGATGCCGGTCCGCTGCGCTCTGAGTGGCGGCGGGGTAAGCCCTTGCCGGGTAACGACGTCGACCTGCTGTGCGGCGGTGCCGAGTTTTTCCCGGCACTGATCGAAGCCATCGACGCCGCGCAACGCCGGGTCGCGCTCGAAACCTACATCTACACCGACGACGCCACCGCCCACAGCGTGACCGAAGCGCTCGCCCGCGCGGCACGCCGCGGCGTGGATGTCCACCTGACCATCGACGGCTTCGGCACCGGCCTGCTGCCTGCCAGCATCGCCGCGATGCTCGAAGCGGCGGGCGTGATCTTGCGCAT
Organism: Ralstonia psammae; assembly: GCF_958405935.1. Lineage (NCBI taxonomy): Bacteria > Pseudomonadati > Pseudomonadota > Betaproteobacteria > Burkholderiales > Burkholderiaceae > Ralstonia > Ralstonia psammae. The sequence goes on along the minus strand of NZ_CATZBU010000001.1, from coordinate 358,235 downwards.
CTATCGTCCGGTGCGCGGTTTCCGCCTGCAACGTCGCCACCTGCGAAGGCTGCATCGCAAGATCGCCGTCATCGATGACGACGTGGCGTTCGTGGGCGGCATCAATATCATCGACGACCTGAACCACGCGCCATTTCACGACGCTGCGCTGGGGCCACGTTACGACTTTGCCGTGCGGGTGCGCGGGCCGCTGGTCGCGCAGGTTGCGCTGACCGTCGACCGGCTCTGGTGGCAGATGGGCGTGCGTGCCGGTGTGCGTGAGGTGGGCGTAACGGGCGTTGCCGCCGAGTTTCCCGTGATGACGGATACGCCGCGGCCACGGCATCCCGGTGCATCCGGGCGAGAAAGCGCGCGCGCGCCGGGTACCGTGTTGGCTTCGCTGGTGCTGCGTGACAACGTCCGTAACCGCCGTGCGATCGAACGCGAATATCTGCGCGCGCTGGGCGCGGCGCGGCACGAAGTGATCATCGCCAACGCGTACTTCCTGCCGGGCGTGCGTTTCATGCGCGCACTGGCGGCATGCCGACGGCGCGGTGTGCGCGTGCGCCTGTTGCTGCAGGGGCAGGTCGAATACCGGTTGCAACACTACGCGACGCGCTCGCTGTACCACATGCTGCTGCGCGACGACGTCGAGATCCACGAATACACCGCCAGCTTCCTGCACGCCAAGGTCGCCGTGGTGGACGGCCGCTGGGCCACGGTCGGCTCCAGCAACATCGACCCGTTCAGCCTGCTGCTGGCACGCGAAGCCAACGTAGTCGCGTGGGATGCGACCGTGGCCAACGAACTGCATGCCGCACTCGAAGACGCCATCGACCGTCACGCATGCCGCGTTCTGGCCGATGCGCATGCCGCGCGCCGGTGGTGGTGGCGCCTGGCGGATTGGTGCGCCTACCGGCTCGTGCGCCTTGGCGTCGTCATCAGCGGGCGCGCAGCGCAGTATTAGCGGTACAGACATCCAGAAAACACAACAAGACGGAGGAGACATGCAAGTCATCACAGCCGATGAGGCCGCGCGGTTGGTGCAGCCGGGGTGGACGGTCGCATGCGCCGGGTTTGTCGGCGCGGGCCATGCCGAGGCCGTCACGCATGCGCTGGAGCGCCGCTTTCTGGCCACCGGCGAGCCGCGCGATCTCACGCTGGTCTACTCCGCAGGACAGGGCGATCGTGCCACGCGGGGCGTCAACCACTTCGGCAACCCCGGGATGACGCGCTGTGTGGTCGGTGGCCATTGGCGCTCTGCCACGCGGCTCGCGGACATGGCGCTTGCCGAGCAGTGCGACGCATTCAACCTGCCGCAGGGCGTGCTCACCCATCTGTACCGCGCTATCGCGGGCGGCAAGCCGGGCGTATTGACCAAGATGGGGCTGCACACCTTCGTCGACCCACGCACGGAGCTTGACGCGCGTTACCACGGCGGCGCCATCAACGCCCGCGCCAAGGCGGCGCGTGCCGCAGGCACGGCCTCGTGGGTCGAGTACGAGCACTTTCGTGGCGAAGACTATCTCTTCTACCCAAGCTTCCCGCTGCACTGTGTCTTCCTGCGCGGCACGGCCGCCGACCCACGCGGCAACATCAGCACGCATGAAGAAGCCTTTCACCACGAACTGCTAGCCATGGCGCAAGCCGCGCGCAACTCGGGCGGCATCGTCATCGCGCAGGTGCGTCGGCTCGTTGATCGGCATGACAACCTGCAGGCGATCCACGTGCCGGGCATCCTCGTCGATTACGTGGTCGTTGCTGACGATGAAGCCGAACATCAGATGACCTTCGGCGAGGCGTTCAACCCCACCTATATCCGCCCATGGCAAGGCGAGGCGATCCAATTGAAGGAAGACGCCGTCGAAGCGAGTGAGGCGCTGGAGATCAGCGGGCACGGCGCGCTCGACGCCCGCACGCTGGTGCAACGCCGCGCCGTGCTGGAACTGATGGCACAGCAACCGCGCGTCGTGAACCTGGGCGTGGGCATGCCCGCCGCCGTCGGGGCCCTGGCTGAACAGGAGGGCGCGCGAGGCTTCACCCTCACCGTGGAGGCCGGCCCCATCGGCGGCACGCCGGCAGATGGCCTCAGCTTCGGTGCCTCCGCCTATCCTGAAGCCGTGGTTGATCAGCCCGCGCAGTTCGACTTCTACGAAGGCGGTGGCATCGATCTCGCCATCCTCGGTCTGGCAGAACTGGACGGCGCGGGCAACGTCAACGTCAGCCTGTTCGGTGAAGGCGGCGACACCATCGTCGCAGGCGTCGGTGGCTTCATCAACATCACGCAGAGCGCACGCTCGATCGTGTTCATGGGCACGCTCACTGCAGGTGGCCTGCAGGTCGAAGCCGAAGACGGCAAGCTGCGCATCGTGCGCGAAGGACGTCTTAAGAAGATCGTGCCGGCCGTGTCGCACCTCACCTTCAACGGTGAGTATGCGGCGCGATCGGGCATTCCCGTGCGCTATGTGACCGAGCGCGCCGTTTTCGAGATGCGTGACGATGGCCATGGCACCCGGCGCCTCACGCTCACCGAAATTGCCCCTGGCATCGATCTGCAGCGTGATGTCCTGGACCAGTGTTCCGCAGAGGTTGCCGTGGCAGCCGACCTGCGTGAAATGGACGCGCGCATCTTTCGCCGTGGTGCCATGTGTGCGGGCATCACGCCGGTCTGATTTTCGGGCTGTTTATTTACTGATGGGTAGCACTAGAAAATCCATCCGCTATGCTGCGCCGCACGCGTTTTATGGGTGCGGCGCACACCCTGCAAAGCCTTTTATTTAAAGGGTTTGCCGGATTCTCGCTGCACCGCGAAAGGTGGCGATTCCGTGTCGCCATTTAGATGCCGCTTTCTAATAAAACACTTGCCGCTCCAAGGGCCCCTGTAAATAATTGAACGACCGTTCGATTTTGGGCTAGAGTGTTTGCGCAGGCTGGTTTACAGTCCTGCCCGGCACGCGAAAGGCGCCCTGCAACAAGCCAATTTTCTCGCGTGTCACGCCCCAGAAAAGAACGGAGAGAAATCATCATGCGTCACCCGACCGCTCGTCTCGAATCGAATCACGCAGCAACCACGCCGATGCGCAAGGGCGAGTTGACGCGTGCAGCGATTCTCGATGCCGCGCTGGAACTGGCCTCGCGCGACGGACTGGAAGGATTGACGATCGGTGTGCTCGCGGAGCGCATGCAGATGAGCAAGAGCGGGGTGTTCGCGCACTTCGGCTCGCGTGAGGATCTGCAGGTGGAAGTGGTTCGCGAGTATCACAAACGGTTCGAGCAGGAAGTCTTCTACCCGAGCTTGACGGAACCGCGCGGTCTGCCGCGCCTGTGGAGCATGGTGCGACGCTGGATGGAGCGCCGCATTCAGGAAGTGACCACAGGCTGCATCTATATCAGCGGCGCGGTGGAGTACGACGATCGTGCCGAAAGCCCGGTGCGCGACGAACTCGTCAAGAGCGTGACGATCTGGCGTGCAGCACTGGCCCGCGCGATCGCACAGGCAAAGGAAGAAGGCCACCTGCGTGCAGAAGCGGACCCGCAATTGATGCTCTTCGAGATGTACAGCCTGGAGCTGGGTCTGCATCACGATGCGCGTTTCCTGCGGTTGCCGAACAGCGCCGAGCTGGCCATGGTGGCGCTTAATAAACTCATTCAGTCTTACCGAACCTGACGCGGCCGTCGCACACCTAGCGGGTCGCGCAGCAACAACCAAGGAGCCCAAGATGGGTCAATACACCGCACCGTTGCGCGACATGCAGTTTGTCCTCCATGAGCTTCTCGGCGTCGAGAATCACCTGAAGGAGATGCCGCAGCACGCGGAGATCGATGCCGACACCATCAACCAGGTGATCGAGGAAGCCGGCAAGTTCTGCTCGGAAGTCATCTTCCCGATCAATCAGTCCGGCGATCGCGAGGGCTGCACGTACCACGGCGACGGTGTGGTGACTGCTCCGAAGGGCTTCAAGGAAGCGTACCAACAGTATGTTGAAGGTGGTTGGCCCTCACTGGGTTGCGATCCGGAATACGGCGGCCAGGGCCTGCCCATCCTGATCAACAACGCCGTGTACGAGATGCTGAACTCGGCCAACCAGGCGTGGACGATGTACCCCGGCCTGTCGCATGGCGCGTACGAAGCGCTGCACGCGCACGGTACCGACGAACTCAAGCAGCGCTACCTGCCCAAACTGGTGTCGGGTGTGTGGACCGGCACGATGTGTCTGACCGAGCCGCACTGCGGCACCGACCTCGGCATCCTGCGCACCAAGGCTGAGCCGCTGGCCGATGGGTCGTACGCCATCACCGGGACGAAGATCTTCATCTCGGCGGGCGAGCACGACCTGTCGGAAAACATCATCCATCTGGTGCTGGCACGTCTGCCGGATGCGCCGGGCGGCACCAAGGGCATCTCGCTGTTCGTGGTGCCGAAGTTCATTCCCGATGCCAACGGCAACCCGGGTGAGCGCAATACCGTGAAGTGCGGCTCCATCGAACACAAGATGGGCATCCACGGTAACGCCACCTGCGTGATCAATCTGGACGGTGCGCGCGGTTGGATGGTCGGTGAGCCGAACAAGGGCCTGAACGCCATGTTCGTGATGATGAACGCCGCCCGTCTGGGCGTCGGCATGCAGAGCCTGGGCCTGACCGAAGTTGCGTACCAAAACTCGGCTGCCTACGCCAAGGAACGACTGCAGATGCGCAGCCTGTCGGGCCCGAAGGCACCGGACAAGCCGGCTGACCCGATCATCGTGCACCCCGACGTGCGCCGCATGCTGCTGACCCAGCGCGCCTTTGCCGAAGGCGGCCGCGCATTCAGCTACTGGATCGCCCTGCAGATCGACCGCGAGCTGTCGCACTCGGACGAGTCTGCGCGCAAGGACGCCGCTGACCTCGTCGCACTGCTGACGCCGATCGCCAAGGCTTTCCTGAGCGACAACGCATTCATCTCCACCAACGAAGGCATGCAGGTCTTCGGCGGCCACGGCTACATCGCCGAGTGGGGCATGGAGCAGTACGTGCGCGACGCCCGCATCAACATGATCTACGAAGGCACGAATACCGTGCAGTCGCTGGACCTGCTGGGCCGCAAGATCCTGGGCGACATGGGCGCCAAGATGAAGAAGTTCGGCAAGCTGGTCCAGGACTTTGTGGAAGCCGAAGGCACCAATGAAGCCATGCAGGAGTTCATCAACCCGCTGGCCGACATCGGTGACAAGGTCCAGAAGCTGACCATGGAAATCGGTATGAAGGCCATGGCCAACCCGGACGAAGTCGGCGCCGCCGCTGTGCCGTACCTGCGTGTGGTCGGCCACCTGGTGTTCTCGTACTTCTGGGCCCGCATGGCCAAGATCGCCCTGGAAAAGCAAGACAGCGGCGACACGTTCTACAAGGTCAAGCTGGCAACGGCGCGCTTCTACTTCGCCAAGCTGCTGCCTGAGACGGCTTCGCAGATCCGCATGGCACGTGCCGGCGGCGCGACGCTGATGGCACTCGAAGCCGATCTGTTCTAAGGAAACCTGCCCACGATCCTACTGCGCGGTCCGATCTTGGCCCTGTGATGCTCGCCGTACCCATGTACGGCTGCGCTTCTCGGGCCAACCTCGAACCGCTCGCTACGGATCGTGAACAGGTTTCAACGCCTCTTTCTGTTGCTCCCGCTTGTGCGGGGGTGACAACTCCTCTTCATTCCGCGAGGACACTATGACCCGCACCGAACTCCCCGTCGCCCAGCCGCAAGCTGGCGCGCGTTCCAACTTTCTCGTCCGACGTGTGGCCGTCCTGGGCGCCGGCGTAATGGGTGCGCAGATTGCCGCGCATCTGGTCAACGCCAAGGTTCCCGTCACGCTGTTCGATCTTCCGGCAAAGGAAGGCCCGAAGAACGGCATCGTGCTCAAGGCCATTGAAAACCTGAAGAAGCTGTCGCCGGCGCCGCTGGGCATCAAGGACGACGCCAACCTGATCCAGGCTGCCAACTATGAGGACGACATCGAGAAGCTGCGCGACTGCGATCTCGTGATCGAAGCCATTGCCGAGCGCATGGACTGGAAGCACGACCTGTACAAGAAGGTCGCCCCGCACATCGCCCCGCACGCGATCTTCGCGTCGAACACGTCGGGTCTGTCGATCACCGAACTGTCCGATGGCTTTGATGCCGAGCTGAAGTCGCGCTTCTGTGGCGTGCACTTCTTCAACCCGCCGCGTTACATGCACCTGGTCGAGCTGATCCCGACCGCACACACGCGCGGCGACATCCTCGACAAGCTGGAAACGTTCCTGACCTCCGCGCTCGGCAAGGGCGTGGTGCGTGCCAAGGACACGCCGAACTTCATCGCGAACCGCGTCGGCATCTTCTCGATCCTGGCGGTGTTTGCAGAATCGGCCAAGTACGGCATTCCGTTTGACGTGGTCGATGACCTGACGGGCTCGAAGCTGGGTCGCGCCAAGTCGGCGACCTTCCGCACGGCCGACGTGGTGGGCCTGGACACCATGGCGCACGTCATCAAGACGATGCAGGACAACCTGAAGGACGATCCGTTCGCCCCGGTCTATGCCACGCCGCCCGTGCTGGCCAAGCTGGTGGAAGCAGGCGCCCTGGGTCAGAAGGCCGGCGCCGGCTTCTACAAGAAGGAAGGCAAGGAAATCAAGGTGCTCGACCCGCAAAGCGGTCAGTACGGCCCGAGCGGCAAGAAGGCAGACGACATTGTCGTGCGCATCCTGAAGAAGGAGCCCGCCGAGCGTCTGAAGCTGCTGCGTGAATCGACGAACCCGCAGGCGCAGTTCCTGTGGGCCGTCTTCCGCGACGTGTTCCATTACATCGCTGTATACCTTGAGCAGATTGCCGACTCTGCGGCGGAAGTCGATCTGGCGATCCGCTGGGGCTTTGGCTGGAACAGCGGCCCGTTCGAAGACTGGCAAGAGGCCGGCTGGAAGCAGGTGGCCGAGTGGGTGAAGGAAGACATTGAAGCGGGCAAGGCGCTGTCGAACGCAGCCCTGCCGCAGTGGGTGTTCTCCGGCCCGGTGGCAGACAACGGCGGTGTGCATTCGGCACAGGGTTCGTGGTCGGCCAACCAGGGCGCGTTCCTGTCGCGCAGCACGCTGCCGGTGTACGGCCGCCAGGTGTTTCGCGCACCGATCAAGGGCGCGACGACGGTCAACCCGCTCACGTATGGCAAGACCATCGAAGAGACCGACGCCGTGCGTATCTGGGTGGACGACGCAGCAGGGCAGGACGACGTGCTGATCGTCTCGTTCAAGAGCAAGATGAACACGATCGGGCCGAGCGTCATCGACGGTCTGACGCGTGCGGTTGATCTGGCTGAAGCCGGCTACAAGGGGCTGGTCGTGTGGCAGCCGACGTCGCTCAAGCTGGGCGCGCCGGGCGGCCCGTTCTCCGCCGGTGCGAACCTCGAAGAAGCCATGCCTGCCTTCATGATGGGTGGCGCCAAGGGCATCGAGCCGTTCGTCAAGAAGTTCCAGGACGGCATGATGCGCGTGAAGTACGCCGGCGTGCCGGTCGTGTCCGCCGCGTCGGGCATCGCACTGGGCGGCGGCTGCGAACTGCTGCTGCACTCGGCCAAGCGTGTGGCTGCGCTGGAAACGTACATCGGTCTGGTGGAAGTGGGCGTGGGTCTGGTGCCGGCAGGCGGTGGCCTCAAGGAAGCGGCGCTAGCCGCTGCCAAGGCCGCGCAGGCGGCAGGGAGCACCAACATCCTGCAGTTCCTGACCAACCGCTTCCAGGCGGCGGCTATGGCCAAGGTGTCGTCGTCTGCGCTGGACGCGCAGAAGATCGGCTACCTGCAGCCGACCGACACCATCGTCTTCAACGTGCACGAGTTGCTGCACGTGGCACGCAACGAAGTGCGTGCGCTGGCCGATTCCGGCTACCGTGCGCCGCTGCGCCCGGTGGGCATTCCGGTGGCGGGCCGTTCGGGCATCGCAACGATCAAGGCCTCGCTGGTGAACATGCGTGACGGCGGTTTCATCTCGCAGCACGACTTCACGATCGCCTCGCGCATCGCTGAAGCTGTGTGCGGCGGCGACGTCGAAGCCGGCGCGCTGGTGGACGAAGAATGGCTGTTGGCGCTGGAGCGCAAGGCCTTCGTGGATCTGCTCGGCAGCTCCAAGACCCAGGAACGCATCATGGGCATGCTGCAGACCGGCAAGCCCGTTCGTAACTGACCGCGCGACCTGTAGACGAACACGAGAACAGGAATTTCATCATGACCAAGCAACTGCAAGACGCCTACATCGTCGCCGCAACGCGTTCCCCGATCGGCAAGGCACCCAAGGGCACGCTCAAGAACCTGCGCCCCGACGACCTGCTGGCGACCATCCTTAAGAGCGCCGTCGCCCAGGTGCCGAACCTGGACCCGGCGCTGATCGAAGACGCCATCGTCGGCTGTGCGATTCCGGAAGCGCAGCAGGGCCTGAACGTGGCGCGTATCGGCGCGCTGCTTGCCGGCCTGCCCAATACCGTGGGCGGCGTGACCGTCAACCGCTTCTGCGCCTCGGGCCTGACTGCCGTGGCCATGGCGGCCGACCGCATCCGCGTGGGTGAATCCGATGTGATGATTGCCGCCGGTGTCGAATCGATGAGCATGGTGCCGATGATGGGCAACTCGCCGTCGATGTCGCCGGAGATCTTCACGCGCGACGAGAACGTCGGTATCGCCTACGGCATGGGCCTGACCGCGGAGAAAGTCGCCCAGCAATGGAAGATCTCGCGCGAGGCGCAGGATGCCTTCTCGCTGGCCTCGCACCAGAAGGCACTGGCCGCGCAGCAAGCCGGCGAGTTCAAGGACGAGATCACCCCGATCGAAATCATCGAGAAGTTCCCGAACCTGGGCACGGGCGCCATCGACATCAAGACGCGCACGATGTCGCTGGATGAAGGCCCGCGTGCCGATACGTCGGTTGAGGGCCTGGGCAAGCTGCGCGCCGTATTCGCCAACAAGGGCAGCGTGACGGCCGGCAACAGCTCGCAGACGTCGGACGGTTCGGGCGCGCTGATCCTGGTGTCGGAAAAGATCCTGAAGCAGTTCAACCTGGTGCCGCTGGCGCGCTTCGTATCGTTTGCGGTGCGCGGTGTGCCGCCGGAAATCATGGGCATCGGCCCGAAGGAAGCGATTCCTGCCGCGCTGAAGGCTGGCGGCCTGACGCAAGACCAGATCGACTGGATCGAGCTGAACGAAGCGTTTGCCGCGCAGTCGCTGGCCGTGATCCAGGACCTGGGCCTGGACACCAGCAAGATCAACCCGCTGGGCGGCGCGATTGCGCTGGGCCACCCGCTGGGCGCCACCGGTGCCATTCGTGCGGCCACGGTTGTGCACGGCCTGCGTCGTCGCAACCAGAAGTACGGCATGGTGACGATGTGCGTCGGCACCGGCATGGGCGCCGCGGGCATTTTCGAACGCATGTGACCCCACGCAAGGGGGAAGGATTAAGGCCTTCCCCCTGCTTGCTAATCGCCCGTCTCACCACGCATAGTTGCGCAGGCGCGCAGTCGTCCAGAACAAGCGCGCCGAAGAATGCGGCCGGTACCCAGCCGGTATCGCAATAGAAGCGGAGCCACGATTCCGCAACAGAGGAGACACACCACCGGGCCACCGGCGGTGCACCAAGAGGAGGGCGCGCGATGGGCAACACTGTCGGCGACACAATCGTATTGACCGATGCGGCATGCGACATGCCGCGCTCGATGATCGATCAACTGGGGTTGGGCGTGGTGCCGTTCCGCATTCGTGCGGGCGAATTGTTTGTAGAAGACCGCCGCGACGAGGTAGCGCTGCCGCAGCTCTATCGCAAGTACCTCGTCGACAAGCAGGATCACTATGCCGAATCGATCCCCCTGCTCGAACGCGAGATCGAAGACTTCCTGCTCAAGCACGTGGTTACGCAGCACGACCGCGCCTTGTTGCTGACGATCGCCAGTTCGCGCAGCCATTTCTACAGCCACGCAACCGGCGCGGTGGTGGGCACCACGGCCAAGAGTTTCAAGCCGCGCAAGGATGCCGGCCGCTCGGGCTTGTTCGAGTTGACGGTGGTGGACACTGGCGCCATCGGCCCCGGCCAGGCGCTGATGGTGCACGAGGCCGCGCGCATGCTGCGCGAAGGCGCCGAGGTGCGTGACGTCGTGCACGTGATCGAGAACCGCCTGCGCGATGCCTCGCACGTCTACCTCGTGCCCGATGAGTTGCTGTACATGTACACGCGCGCCAAGCAGAAGGGCGAGAAGAGCATCACATGGGGCCGCTACATGATGGGCACGGCGTTCAACGTGCGTCCGCTCATCCATATGCACCGCGGTGACACAGAAGCCATCGCCAAGGTACGCGGCTCCGACGAAGGGATTCGCCGCCTGCTTGCGCATACCGAAACCATGATCGCCGAGGAGCGTCTGGCCACGCCCGTGGTGGCGATCACGTATTCCGGTTCGCTCGACACCGTGCGCCGCATGGAGCCCGTGCAGGCGTTGATGCGAACCGCACAGGACCATGGCGTGGAGGTACTGCTCGCGCCGATGAGCCTGACCGTGGCGTTGAACGTGGGGGCCAACGCGTTCTCCGTCGGTTATCTATCTGACTCGCCTGCGCCGATTTAGCGGCGCAGGTCTCACCTGGAGTTTTCATGTCGATTCGTACCGAGACCGCAGACGGCGTCCTGACGCTCACCTTTGACCGTCTGGACCGCAAGAACGCCATCACGGCCGCGATGTACCAAACGCTGGCCGATGCACTGGTGGCCGCCGAAACCGATCCCGCCATCCGCGTGATCGTGCTGGCGGGCCACGAGAGCGTGTTCACGGCGGGCAACGATCTCGAAGACTTCATGAAGAATCCGCCCAAGGACGAGAGCGCTCCCGTGCACCAGTTCCTGAAGGCGATCAGCACCGCGACCAAGCCGCTGATCGCCTCGGTGAGCGGCGCGGCTGTCGGCGTGGGTACGACGATGCTGCTGCATTGCGACCTCGTCTACGCATCCGAGACGGCCAAGCTGTCGATGCCGTTCGCACAACTGGGGCTCTGTCCGGAAGCCGCATCAAGCTTGCTGCTGCCGCAACTGGCCGGCTACCACCGCGCGGCCGACAAGCTGCTCTTCGGTGAGCCGTTTGACGCGAACGAGGCGCGCGAGCTGGGCCTGGTCAACCGCGTGCTGCCCGCCGGCGAGCTGGATGCCTTCGTGCGTACGCAGGCGCGCAAGCTGACGCTGCTGCCGCCCGCATCGCTGCGCGCCACCAAGCGGCTGATGAAGGAGGGCGCCACGCCGCAGATCGCCGAGCGCATGTCGGTGGAAGGCAAGCAGTTTGGCGAGATGCTGCGTGCGCCGGAAGCGCGCGAGGCGTTCACGGCGTTCTTCGAAAAGCGCCGCCCGGACTTCTCCAGGTTCAACTGAGCGAGGCGTTCGCACGCAAAAGAAAACCCGGCCGAGGCCGGGTTTTTTGTTGACCGTTGCCGGTTCAGAGCGGCGGCAGCACGCGCGGCTTGCGGGTCTCGTCGGTGGCCACGTAGGTGAGGGTGGCTTCCGTGACCTTGACGGTGGCGTGGCGGCCGTTGGCGTGCATGCGTTGTGCATAGACTTCCACGTCCACGGTGATCGACGTGCGCCCCGTCTTGACCACGCTCGCGTAGAAGCTCACCAGATCGCCCACGTACACCGGTTGCTTGAAGACGAACGAGTTGACCGCAATGGTGGCGACGCGGCCGTTGGCGCGCACCACGGCAGGAATCGACCCGGCGATGTCCACCTGCGACATGATCCAGCCGCCAAAGACATCGCCGTGGACGTTGGCGTCGGAGGGCATGGGCATCACGCGCACGGCGGGCTGCTTGTCGGCGGGCAGCGTGACGGATTCAGTGGTGGCTTGGGTGTCGGACATGATGATGCAGGGCAGCATTGAAGCGGAGGGAGGGCCCACCAGCGAGCCCCGGGGCGCGCGCAGGTGATCGGTGGGAGAATACACAATCCGTCATTTTATTGCACCGCACATGCGCCGCTCTCCCGCTTCCTCCGAACCGCCTCCGCCGGGGGCTGCCCGCGGCGACTGGCGCACCATCAAGAGCCTGCTGCCATACCTGTTGGCCTACAAGTGGCGTGTGGCGCTGGCGCTGTCGTTTCTGATCGCGGCCAAGGTGGCAAACCTTGGTGTGCCGATGGTCATGAAGCGGTTGATCGATGCCATGAACGTGTCGCCATCCGACCCCCGCGCGCTGCTGGTTGTGCCGGTGGGCATCATCATCGGTTACGGGCTGCTACGGCTATCGACGTCGCTGTTCTCGGAGCTGCGCGAAATCCTGTTCGCGAAGGTGACGGAGAGTTCGGTGCGCACGCTCGCACTGCAGGTGTTCCGGCATCTGCATGCGCTCTCTCTGCGCTTTCACCTGGAGCGCCAGACCGGCGGCATGAGCCGCGACATCGAGCGCGGCACGCGTGGCATCCAGTCGCTCATCTCGTATTCGCTGTACAGCATCCTGCCGACGCTGGTGGAAGTTGGCCTCGTCATCACGTATTTCTTCGTGAAGTACGACGTGTGGTTTGCCCTCATCACGTTCTGCGCGCTGGTCAGCTACATCGTCTTTACGGTGACGGTGACGAACTGGCGCACGCACTTTCGCCGCAAGATGAACGAGCTGGATTCGCGCGCCAACCAGAAGGCAGTCGATTCGCTGCTCAACTTCGAGACGGTCAAGTACTTCGGCAACGAAGACTACGAAGCACGTCGCTACGATGAGAACCTGAAACACTATCGCGCCGCGGCCATCCGCTCGCAGAACTCGTTGTCGGTGCTCAACTTCGGCCAGCAGTTCATTGTGGCCACGGCGCTCATCCTGATCCTGTATCGCGCCACGCAGGGGGTGGCGGCGGGGCACATGACGCTGGGAGATCTCGTGCTGGTCAACACGCTGATGCTGCAGATCTACATTCCGCTCAACTTCCTGGGCGTGATCTACCGCGAGCTGAAGCAGGCGGTGATCGACATGGACCGCATGTTCAACCTGCTGCAGACCCATCGCGAAGTGGCCGACAAGCCCGACGCCCCACCGCTGGCGGTGCACGCTGGCGAAGTGCGCTTCGCGCATGTCGACTTCAGCTACGAGGCCAAGCGCCAGATCCTGTTCGATGTGGATTTCACGATTCCTGCCGGCACGACCACGGCGGTGGTGGGGCAGAGCGGCTCGGGCAAATCGACGCTGGCGCGCTTGCTGTTCCGCTTCTATGACGTGAAGTCCGGCGCGATCCAGATCGACGGTCAGGACCTGCGCGACGTCACGCAATCCAGCGTGCGTGCCGCCATTGGCATCGTTCCGCAAGACACGGTCCTCTTCAACGACAGCATCTACTACAACATCGCCTACGGCCGTCCCGACGCAAGCCGCGAAGAGGTGATCGAAGCCGCCCGCGCGGCCCAGATCCACCACTTTGTCGAATCGCTGCCCGACGGCTACGAGACGCAAGTCGGCGAGCGCGGCCTGAAGCTCTCCGGCGGCGAGAAGCAGCGTGTGGCGATTGCGCGCACGCTGCTCAAGCGCCCGCCGATTCTCGTGTTTGATGAGGCGACGTCCGCACTCGACTCGCGTACCGAGCACGCCATCCAGGAAGAGTTGATGCGCCTGGCGCAGAACCACACCACGCTGGTCGTTGCACACCGGTTGTCGACCATCGTGCGTGCGCACCAGATTCTGGTGATGGAGCACGGCCGCATCATTGAGCGCGGCACGCATGAATCGTTGTTGCGCGCAGAAGGCCGTTACGCGCAGATGTGGCGCATGCAGGCGCGCGAACCCGAGCGCACGGCCGAAGAAACAGAAGACGCCCGAGCAGGTTGAGGGAGAGACAACGCGATGGAACTCAAATGGCTGGAAGACTTCATCAGCCTGGCCGAGACGCGCAGCTTTTCGCGCTCGGCCGAATTGCGGCACGTGACGCAGCCGGCGTTTTCGCGGCGCATTCAATCCCTTGAGGCATGGCTCGGCAATGAGCTGATCGACCGATCGAGCTACCCCACACGCCTGACCCCAGCCGGAGAGGTCTTCTACGAGCAGGCGTTGGCGATGCTCGCCCAGGTGAGCGAGACGCGCGCGCTGATGCGCGGCCAGCGTCCGGCCAGCGCGTCGACGATCGACTTTGCCGTGCCGCATACGTTATCGCTCACGTTCTTTCCCGGCTGGCTCGCTCAGGTGGAAGAGAAGATCGGCAAGCTGCAATGCCGGCTGCGCGCACTCAACGTGCACGATGCGGTGATGACGCTGGTGGAAGGCGGCTGCGATCTCGTGATGGTCTATCACCACGCGCGGCAGATGATCCAGCTCGACCCCACGCGCTACGACATGCTGGTGCTGGGCACCGAGCGGCTATCGCCGTTTTCCAAGCCCGATGCGAGCGGGCGGCCGATCTATCGGCTCGTTCCCACTGCACGCAAGCCGATCGCCTACCTGAGCTATACGCCCAATGCCTTCCTGGGGCGCATGGTGGACGTGCTGCTGGAAAACTCGCCGGTGGCACCCTTGCTCGACAAATGCTACGAGACCGACATGGCCGAGGCGCTCAAGGTGATGGCGCTGGCGGGCCATGGTGTGGCATTCCTACCCGAGAGTGCGGTGCGCGAGGACGTGGCAGCTGGTCGCCTGGTGCGCGCGGAAGGCAAGGGCGGCGGCACGTTGTCGATCGAGATGGAAATCCGGCTCTATCGTGAGCACCCGCAGAGCGGTGCACACGACCGTCGGCACCCTCAGTCCAAGCGCAAACGCGAGCTGATCGACACGTTGTGGAGCGCGCTGGCGGGCTGAAGGGACTATCGAAGTCGACCCTGGGGTTATGCGTTCAATGCATAACCCGATGTAAAAACGGCATTGGATTTCGTTCTGGGCGGTCCCTAAGCTGGCGGGCATTTTGTGGGACAGCATGTTCCCAAACCAGGGGCCTTACCGAGGTTCAAAAGAGGAAGACAACCATGTCCAATGTCGCATCGCCGTCGACACTCCAGCACGCCATCCCGTCCTATCTGCCGGCCGACAATCTCGGCCCGTGGGGCATCTATCTGCAGCAGGTCGATCGGGTCACCCCCTATCTGGGCTCGCTCGCACGTTGGGTTGAAACGCTCAAGCGCCCCAAGCGCGCGCTGATCGTCGATGTGCCCATCCAGATGGATGACGGCCGCATCGCCCACTTCGAGGGCTACCGCGTGCAGCACAACACGTCGCGCGGCCCGGGCAAGGGCGGCGTGCGTTTCCACCAGGACGTGACCCTGTCGGAAGTGATGGCGCTGTCCGCATGGATGTCGGTGAAGAACGCGGCCGTGAACGTGCCGTACGGCGGTGCCAAGGGCGGTATTCGTGTCGACCCGCGCAAGCTGTCCTCGGGTGAACTCGAACGCCTGACCCGCCGCTACACCAGCGAGATCGGCATCATCATCGGCCCGAACAAGGACATTCCGGCCCCGGACGTGAACACCAACGCGCAGATCATGGCGTGGATGATGGACACGTACTCCATGAACGAAGGCTCCACCGCCACCGGCGTGGTGACCGGCAAGCCGATCGCACTGGGCGGCAGCCTGGGCCGCCGCGAAGCCACCGGCCGCGGCGTGTTCGTGGTCGGCAGCGAGGCCGCACGCAACCTCGGCATCGACGTCAAGGGCTCGCGCGTCGTGGTGCAGGGCTTCGGCAACGTGGGTAGCGTGGCCGCCAAGCTGTTCCACGACGCCGGTGCCAAGGTCATTGCCGTGCAAGACCACAAGGGCATCGTGTTCAACGGCAACGGCCTGGATGTCGACGCGCTCATCAAGCACGTTGACCACCATGGCAGCGTGGCCGGCTTTGCTGCAGAGACCGTCTCGCAAGACGACTTCTGGGCATTGGACTGCGAATTCCTGATTCCGGCCGCGCTGGAAGGCCAGATCACCGCCAAGAACGCGCCCCATATCAAGGCAAAGATTGTCGTGGAAGGTGCAAACGGCCCGACGACGCCCGAGGCGGACGACATCCTGCGCGACCGTGGCATCCTGGTCTGCCCGGACGTGATCGCCAACGCCGGCGGCGTGACGGTCAGCTATTTCGAATGGGTGCAGGATTTCTCGAGCTTCTTCTGGACCGAAGACGAGATCAACCAGCGCCTGGTACGGATCATGCAAGATGCCTTCCGTGGCGTCTGGCAAGTGGCGCAGGACAACAAGGTTACTCTGCGTACGGCGGCATTCATCATCGCCTGTACGCGGATTCTGCAGGCGCGCCAAGAGCGCGGTCTGTACCCCTGATCGGCAACGCGCTGGTCAATACCGGCACGGTGCTCCAACAGGGCGCTGCACTGGTCTATCGCGTTGCTGCCGATCAGGCGGCCATGCGCGACGGTTGAAGAAAGCCGGTGTTCATGGGGCGAACCATAACGTTCCGGAGCACCGCACCATGAGAAGGGCGATGGCATCATCGTCGTCCTTCCCATCTCCAAGTCGGGTTCGTTAAGCGACAGAGAGCGCACATCGGGCGGGCTTTATTTCCCCTGGTTTTCCTTAGCAATTGGCGGCCATCCCGCTCAAGCAATCGGGCCTGCGTGCCGAAGTTGCAAAGCGTTGCCGTGTCGGGCGCTGCGCGTCTTTTCCGGTTTTCCGGAAAAAGCACAACGTAAGGTATCCGGTTGCTCGGAAAACACGGTTGCGGCAGGGTCCGCGCCAGAGGAAAAACTCCGTTGGATTCAACGATTTAGTGGCAACACCAATACTGTCGCCAAACGTTTTTTGGTACAGTCCCGTCTTTCTCTTTCATGGTCAAAAGGAGACTTTCATGAACCTCGCCAAGCTGGCAACCGTGGTTGCCGCCATTGGTGTCGCCGTTGGTACCTTCGGCAGCGCTGCCCACGCAGAAGAGCTGACCGGTACGCTCAAGAAGATCAAAGACACCGGCACCATCACGCTGGGCGTGCGCGATTCGTCGATTCCGTTCAGCTACAACGTCGGCGGTGTCCGCACGATCGGCTATTCGTACGACGTCGCCACCAAGATTGCCGAGGACGTGAAGAAGCAGCTCGGCCTGAAGGACCTGAAGATCAACGAGATCCCGGTCACTTCCCAGAACCGCATCACGCTGCTGCAGAACGGCACCATCGATCTGGAGTGCGGTTCGACCACGAACAACCTCGAGCGCCAGAAGCAGGCATCGTTCACGAACACCATCTTCATCATCGGCACGCGCATCATGGTGAAGAAGGATTCGGGCATCACCGACTGGGCACAGCTCAAGGGCAAGAACGTCGTGACCACCGCCGGCACGACGTCGGAGCGCCTGCTGCGCAAGATGAACGATGACAAGCAGATGGGCATGAACATCATCAGCACGAAGGACCACGGCCAGTCGTTCCTGACGCTGGAATCGGGCCGCGCTGTTGCGTTCATGATGGACGACGCCCTGCTGTACGGCGAGCGCGCCAAGGCCAAGAACCCGGCTGACTGGGTGGTCGTGGCCAAGCCGCAGTCGCGCGAAGCCTACGGCTGTATGGTTCGCAAGGACGACAAGCCGTTCAAGACCCTGGCCGACAAGACCATCTCCGGCATGATGAAGGACGGCTCGATCGCCGCCGAGTACAAGAAATGGTTCGAGCAGCCGGTTCCGCCCAAGGGCGTGAACATGGAGTTCCCGCTGTCGGACGACATGAAGGCGCTGATCAAGAACCCCAACGACAAGGCTCTTGACTGATCGGCTCCCTCAACGGGCCTGATACAAGCGTCACCGAAACGGAAGGCAAAGGCCGGTTAACAGGTCTTCTCCCTTCCGTTTCTTTTTGAGGGAACCATCATGAATTACCACTGGAACTGGGGCGTCTTCTTTACGGAAGCCGCCCAGAATCAGACCTATCTGGACTGGCTGCTGGCGGGGTTGAAGACCACCGTCGTACTCGGCCTTTCCTCCTGGATCATCGCGCTCGCCATCGGCTCCGTGCTGGGCGTGCTGCGCACGGTGCCGAACAAGTGGCTGTCGGGTCTTGCCGCAGCGTACGTGGAACTGTTCCGCAATATTCCGCTGATCGTGCAGCTCTTCATCTGGTACTTCGTCATGCCCGAACTCGTGCCGGGTGGCGACTACATCAAGCAGATGAACCCCAATACGTCGATGTTCCTGTCTGCGATGCTGTGTCTCGGTACCTTTACCGCGGCGCGTGTGTGCGAGCAGGTGCGTTCGGGTATCAACTCGCTGCCACGTGGCCAGCGCAACGCCGGTCTGGCAATGGGCTTCACGCTGGCGCAGACGTATCGCTATGTGATGCTGCCGATGTCGTTCCGCATCATCGTGCCGCCGCTCACGTCGGAGTTTCTGAACATCTTCAAGAACTCGGCCGTGGCGTCGACGATCGGCTTGCTCGAGCTTGCCGCCCAAGGCCGCCAGCTGGTTGACTACACCGCGCAGCCGTACGAGTCGTTCATCGCCGTGACGCTGATGTACATGCTGATCAACCTGACCGTAATGGGCCTGATGCGCTGGGTGGAAGCACGCTCCCGGCTGCCTGGCTTCATCGGTGGCAAGTAATCGGGCGAGGACTCTTCATGGCTTATCAATTCGATTTCTCGTCCATCAACGCCGACAACATGCGTGTGCTCGGCGAGGGGATGCTCCTCTCGCTGGAGATCACTGGCACGGCCATCCTGGTCGGCATCGTCTGGGGCACGCTGCTCGCGATGATGCGCCTCTCGGGCATCAAGCCGCTGCAGTGGTTCGGCCAGACGTACGTGAACCTCTTCCGGTCCATCCCGCTGGTGATGGTGCTGCTGTGGTTCTTCCTGATCGTGCCGCAGGTGTTGCAGAGGATCTTCGATCTGTCGCCGGCCACCGACATGCGCATGACGTCCGCACTGGTCGCCTTCGCGCTGTTTGAAGCCGCGTACTACTCGGAGATCATCCGCGCCGGTATCCAGAGCGTGTCGCGTGGGCAGATGTTCGCGGCCTACGCGGTGGGCATGACGTACGGCCAGGCCATGCGTCTGGTGATCCTGCCGCAGGCATTCCGCAACATGATTCCGCTGCTGCTCACCCAGGCCATCGTCCTGTTCCAGGATACGTCGCTGGTGTATGTGAGCGCGCTGTCGGACTTCTTTACGCAGGCATACAACATCGGTGAGCGCGACGGCCGTATCGTCGAGTTGCTGCTGTTTGCCGGCTTGTGCTATTTCGTGATCTGCTTCGGCGCCTCCGTGCTGGTGAAGCGGCTTCAGAAGAAGGTGACCCAATGATCGAGATCAAGAACGTTTCCAAGTGGTACGGCAGCTTCCAGGTGCTGACCGACTGCACCACCAGCGTGAAGAAGAGCGAGGTGGTGGTGGTGTGCGGCCCGTCGGGTTCGGGCAAGTCCACGCTCATCAAGACCGTCAACGCGCTGGAGCCGTTCCAGAAGGGCGAGATTCTGGTCGACGGCACTTCGGTGGGCGCCAAGGGCACCAACCTGCCGAAGCTGCGTTCGCGCGTGGGCATGGTGTTCCAGAACTTCGAGCTGTTCCCGCACCTGTCGATTACCGAGAACCTGACGATCGCTCAGCAGAAGGTGCTGGGCCGCTCCAAGGAAGAGGCGATGGCCAAGGGCCTGAAGTATCTGGATCGCGTGGGCCTGAAGGCGCAGGCGGCCAAGTTCCCGGGCCAACTGTCGGGCGGTCAGCAGCAGCGTGTGGCGATCGCCCGTGCGCTGTCGATGGACCCGATCTGCATGCTGTTTGACGAGCCGACCTCCGCGCTGGACCCGGAAATGGTGAACGAAGTGCTCGACGTGATGGTGGAACTGGCCAAGGAAGGTATGACCATGATGTGCGTGACCCACGAAATGGGCTTCGCTCGGAAGGTCGCCAACCGCGTGATCTTCATGGATCAGGGCCGCATCGTCGAAGACTGCGAGAAGGAAGAGTTCTTCGGCAACATCGAGAACCGCTCGGATCGCGCCAAGCAGTTCCTCTCCAAGATCCTGTCGCATTGAACGACGGGTTCCCGGCAGCAAAAAGCCGCTCTTTCGAGAGCGGCTTTTTTCTGGGCGAAGGCGGCGTCAGGTGCAGGCGGTGTTGGCAGCGTTGGCGATCTGCACGGCTTCCGGAATGGGCACCTTGGTCGCCATCGTGGCTTGGCCCGACTCGAACATCAGCAGCTCGCCCGGCACGAATTGCGTCCAGACTTCGTTGTCGGTGAGCGGCGCGGTAGCGATGACGGCCACGCGGTCGGCAGGCGTCGTGTATTTGGCGAAGTCGATCGTCATGTCGGCATCGATCAAGTGCGCCGTCGAGAACGGCCACTGCCGCACGATGTAATACAGCCGCGTCGAGCAATGCGCAAACTGCGCCTGGCCGTTGCACAGCAAGAAGTTGAACACGCCGTAGCGGGTGATTTCCTTGGTGATGTCGGACAGCGCGTAGAACAGCTCGTTGAGCGGCGGCTGCGAGCCCGGAAAGCGCTTGCGCAGCGACTGCATGATGAAGCAGAAGGCGAGTTCGCTGTCGGTATCGCCCACGGGCTGGTAGACGCCCGAGAGGAACGGCGAGAAGTTCTTCAAGTCGCCATTGTGGGCAAAGATCCAGTGCCGGCCCCACAGCTCGCGCATGAACGGGTGGCAGTTTTCCAGCCGCACGGTGCCCTGCGTCGCCTTGCGGATGTGCGAGATGACGTTTTTCGACTTGATCGGATAGCGCTTGACCAGCTCCGCCACCGGCGAGGTGCCGGCCGACTGGTTGTCGATGAAGAGGCGGCAGGCCTTGTCTTCAAAGAAGGCGACGCCGAAGCCGTCGGCATGGTGGTCGGTCACACCACCGCGCGCGGCGAACCCGGTGAACGAGAACGTCACATCGGTCGGTTCAGCGCAGTTCATGCCCAGCAGCTGGCACATGGCAGGGGAAAAGTCGGATGCAATAAAATAACCATTATCCCGCCGGCCGCCGGGGGTGCCAAGCGCCATCTTCCTCACGGCGCCGCGCCTGGCTGCCGGGCGTTGCGCACATGCCGCACGCCGCCTGCATCCCGTCTGCCTTAACTGGAAGCCAATCCCATGAAGCTCGACCGCACCGCCGCCCGCGCCCTCCTGCTGGAGAGCTACGCCGCCGCCGTGGGCGCGGCCGATCCGCTGAAGATCGTCGCTGATTTCCTCCCGCCACCGCATGCTGGCGGCAAGACACTGGTGGTCGGTGCCGGCAAGGCGGCTGCGTCGATGGCGCTGGCTGTCGAGCAGGCCTATGCCGGCCGCGCACACATCGAAGGGCTTGTCGTCACGCGTTATGCGCATGGCCTGCCGACCGAGCGCATCCGCGTCATCGAAGCCGGGCACCCGGTCCCGGATGAGGCGGGCGAACAGGCGGCGCAGGAAATCCTGGATCGCGTCTGCGCGCTCACCGAAAACGACCGCTTGATCGTGCTCGTTTCGGGCGGTGGCTCCAGTCTGCTGTCGCTGCCTGCCGAGGGCATCCCGATGGCCGATCTGAAAGCCGTGACGCGCGAGTTGCTGCGCTGCGGCGCCCCGATCACCGACATGAACATCGTGCGCAAGCATCTGTCGCGCATTCAAGGCGGGCGGCTTGCCGCCGCATCGCGGGCGCCGGTCACGACGCTGATCGTCTCCGACGTGGCCGGCGACGATCCGAGCGCCATTGCCAGCGGCCCGACCGTGCCGGATGCGAGCACCTACGCCAATGCACTTGCCATCTTCACACGCTGGGGCGCCCACATGCCCGATACCGTGCGCGCACACCTGGAGCGTGGCGTGCGCGGTGAGGTTGCCGAAACGCCCAAACCGGGCGACGCCTGCTTTGCCCGCGTGACCAATCACGTCATTGCCACCGCACAACAGAGCCTTCAGGCCGGCGCGCAGGTGTTTGCGGCGCGCGGCATCCACACGGCCATCCTCGGCGACACGGTGACCGGCGAGGCGCGCGAGGTCGCCCAGGTGTACGGTGCACTGGCGCGGCAGGTGCGCCAGCACGGCACGCCGTTTGTGGCGCCGGTGGCACTCATCTCCGGCGGCGAGTGCACGGTAACGATGCCGCCGGGCCTGACCGGCGGCCGCGGCGGGCGCTGCGCGGAGTTCCTGCTCTCGCTCGGCGTGACGCTCGAAGACATGGGCGATGTCTACGCGCTCGCTGCCGATACAGACGGCATCGACGGATCGGAGGACAATGCGGGTGCGCTGCTTGACCCCGACTCCATCGCCCGCGCCGCCGGCAAGGGCGTCGCCGCCCGCGCCGCGCTCGACGCGCACGACGCCTACGGTTTCTTTGCCGCCGCCGATGACCTGATCGTCACCGGCCCGACGCGCACCAACGTCAATGACTATCGCGTCATCCTAATTCTCTGATTCACGTTTTTGCTGACCGCTTCCGTACGCACCATGACCGATACTCTTACGATCGTCCGCCCCGATGACTGGCATCTGCACCTGCGCGACGGCGATGCCCTCGCCGATGTGGTGGGCGACACGGCACGCCAGTTCGGCCGGGCGATCATCATGCCCAACCTCAAGCCGCCGGTGACCACCACCGCGCAGGCGCGTGCCTACCGCGAGCGCATTCTCGCCGCGCTGCCCGCGGGCACGCGGTTCGAGCCGCTGATGACGCTGTACCTGACCGACAACACCTCGCCCGACGTCATTCGCGAGGCCAAGGCCAGCGGCATTGTGCACGGTGTGAAGCTGTACCCGGCGGGCGCCACAACCAACAGCGACGCCGGCGTGACTGATCTGCGCCGCTGCGCCAAGACGCTCGAAGCGATGCAGGAAGTCGGCATGCCGCTGCTCGTGCACGGCGAGGTGACCGACCCGACCGTCGACATCTTCGACCGCGAGGCTGTCTTCATCGACACGGTGATGCTGCCGCTGCGCCGCGATTTCCCCGCGCTGAAGGTCGTGTTCGAGCACATCACCACCAAGCACGCCGCCGAATACGTACGCGATGCGGAAGGCCCGGTGGGTGCGACCATTACCGCGCATCATCTGCTGTACAACCGCAACGCACTGTTTGTCGGCGGCATCCGCCCGCATTACTACTGCCTGCCGGTGCTCAAGCGCGAAACGCACCGCCTGGCGCTGGTGGCTGCGGCCACCTCGGGCCACCCGCGCTTCTTCCTCGGTACCGACAGCGCGCCGCACGCCAAGGGTGTGAAGGAACACGCCTGCGGTTGCGCCGGCTGCTACACCGCGCTGCACGCCATGGAGCTGTACGCCGAGGCCTTTGAAGACGCCAACGCACTCGACAAGCTCGAAGGCTTCGCGAGCCTGCACGGGCCGGACTTCTATGGCCTGCCGCGCAACGCCGGTACGCTCACGCTCACGCGCTCGCAATGGCAGCTTCCAGCCGAAGTCCCGTTCGGCGAGCAGACGCTGGTGCCGTTGCGCGGCGGCGAGATGCTGCGCTGGAAATCCGTCTGACTTGGCGATTGAATGGTTGCGTGCGATCGACTGGAGTCATCCGGCGTTCGCACCGCTCGCAGCGGTCGGCGGGCCCATCGCCGATGCGATCGAGCGCGGAGCCGATCTGCGCGACGCGCTGAACGCGCATCCAGCCGCGCAGGCCATCCGCACGTCCAGCGGCGATGCCGTGCGCTTCATCCCGCAAGAGGCGCTGCCGGCCGGCACCGCCTACGAAGCGCACGTTGCCGCAACCGGCGAGGTGCCGACGCGGGACAATCTCCACGACTTCTTCAACGCTCTGATCTGGCTGCATTGGCCGCGCGCCAAGGCGGCGCTTAACGCGCGTCAGGCGCGGGCGATTACGCAGGATGGGATTGGCGCGGCCCGCGGCATTGTCCGCGATGCCGCCACGCTGTTCGACGAGAACGCCCTGATCTTCCTGCACACCGATGACGCGCCGCAGCGCTGCCTGACCGCTTTCGACTGGCGCGGCCTGTTCGTAGAGGGCAGGGCAGCGTGGGGCGCAACGTGCGCCGTTCTGCCGTTCGGCCATGCGCTGCTGGAAAAGCTGGTCGCGCCGTATAAGTCGATCACCGCACATGCGTGGCCGGTGCACGTGGCTGCATTGCCCACGAATCTCTTCTCACTCGATGCCGCACTGGCCGAGGGGCTCATGCACGCCGAGCTGGCGCCGCGCAATTTTTGCCCGTTGCCCGTCATGGGGATCCCGGGTTGGTGCGATGCCAATCAAGACGCTGGCTTCTATCTGGATGCAACCGTCTTTCGCCCAGGCCGCCGGGCAAAGTGCTAGACTCGCGCCTCGCGAAGCGGACCAGACAACCGCTGCTTGCGCCGCCTTGTGCGAGCGCAAGGGGAGGAAAGTCCGGACTCCATAGAGCAGGGTGATGGCTAACGACCATCCACGGTGACGTGCGGAATAGGGCCACAGAGACGAGTCTTCGCCCAGGCTTCGGCCAGGGCGAAGGGTGAAACGCGGTAACCTCCACCCGGAGCAATCCCAAGTAAGCAGGCGATGAAGCGGCTCGCTGAGCCTGCGGGTAGGGAGCTTGAGCCGGCTGGCAACAGCCGGTCTAGAGGAATGGTTGTCACGCCGCTGGTTTCGGCCATGCGGCGCACAGAATCCGGCTTATCGGTCCGCTTCGCCTCTTATTCCGACGCCGTTGGCTGGGTAGCCAGATCCACCAGTTCCAACGAGTGCGTGATCTCTGCCGTCTTGGCCAGCATGATCGACGCCGAGCAGTACTTCTCGTGCGAAAGCTGCACGGCACGCTCCACCGTTTCCCGCTTCAGGTTGCGCCCCGTCACCGTGAAGGCGAAGTGGATGCGCGTGAAGATCTTCGGGTCGGTCTCGGCGCGGTCGGCGTGCAGCTTGACGCTGCAGCCTTGCACGTCTTGGCGGCCGCGCTTGAGGATCAACACCACGTCATAAGCGGTGCAGCCGCCGGTGCCCAGCAACACCATTTCCATCGGGCGCGGTGCGAGGTTGCGGCCACCGCCGTCGGGCGCGCCATCCATCGTGACGAGATGGCCACTGCCCGTTTCCGCCAAAAAGGCCATGCCATCCGGGCCGGTCCAGCTCACTGTGCAATCCATGTCCAATCCTTGTGCAAAGGGTCGGCCAGCGCCGACGAAAAGCCACATTGTAGCCACGGCGCCTCGCACGCGTTGGCACCCTAGGGTGAACGCGGCTTGACAGTGACACCTATGTGAAAAGGTGCAACCCGTCTTTTTTGCACCGAAATCGCGCTGAAATTGGAGGAATATCTCTAGTGTGCAGCAACCTACCTAAGATCGATTGATTGCAAGCAATTGATTAATAAAGGAATTGTGTCAAATCTTCCCCTCTTATTTGCTTTCCGCATTACGAAATGAGATTTCGTAGTGCAAATTTCCTTGCGCGTGCCCCAGAAATGGGTATAATTTGCACCATTGGATCGGCTGACGCGGTGCAACCCACCAAGTCAACGATCAGCAGGTGTCTCCTCCACCCTCCTCCTTTGGTGGATTCAAACCCAAGCTTGATGGCTTGGGTTTTTTTTCGTCCGTAGGACTTGGGTGCGCATTTTTTCTTGTGTCAAGAGGTTCTGCGGGGTAGAATCGAAATCTTTTCCGGATTGCCCGCGGAAAAGAAATCCAGAGAGCCCGCACCAACAAGCGGGAAGGCGGGCCGGCGATGACCTCGCATGAGGTTGCGCAGGCGTCCGCAAGACGATCCGTTCGTGAGCAGTTTGAACGTCAGTTCTCAGCGCGATACGGGTCCACTCGGGCACTGACTCAATATTTGGAAAAATCATGAAGACCTTTTCCGCAAAGCCCCATGAGGTGAAGCGCGATTGGTACGTGATTGACGCGACGGACAAGGTCCTCGGGCGTGTCGCCAGCGAAGTGGCACACCGACTGCGCGGCAAGCACAAGCCCGAATTCACTCCGCACGTCGATACCGGCGATTTCATCATCGTCATCAACGCAGCCAAGCTGCGTGTGACGGGCGCCAAGACGACCGACAAGAAGTACTATCGCCACTCGGGTTACCCGGGCGGTATCTACGAAACGACGTTTGGCAAGATGCAGCAGCGTTTCCCGGGCCGCGCCCTGGAGAAGGCTGTGAAGGGCATGCTGCCGAAGGGTCCGCTGGGCTACGCGATGATCAAGAAGCTGAAGGTTTACGCCGAAGGCTCGCATCCGCACGAAGCTCAGCAGCCGAAAGCGCTGGAAATCTAAGGGGCCTAATCCATGATCGGAAACTGGAACTATGGCACCGGCCGCCGCAAGAGCGCTGTGGCACGTGTCTTCATCAAGTCCGGCAAGGGCGACATCATCGTCAACGGCAAGGTCATCAACGAGTACTTTGCTCGTGAAACCTCGCTGATGATCGTGCGTCAGCCGCTGGAACTGACCAACCACGCAGCTACGTTCGACATCAAGGTGAACGTGGTTGGCGGCGGTGAAACCGGCCAAGCCGGTGCAGTGCGTCACGGCATCACCCGCGCCCTGATCGATTACGATGCAACGCTCAAGCCCGCCCTGTCGAAGGCCGGTCTGGTGACGCGCGATGCACGTGAAGTCGAGCGTAAGAAAGTGGGTCTGCGCAAGGCCCGCCGCGCCAAGCAGTTCTCGAAGCGTTAATCCGCTTCCTGCTGCTTCAGCAAAGAACCACACCCTCGGGTGTGGTTTTTTGTTTTTGAGCGTTCGAACCAAACAGTGTGATCTTCCCGGCGCCTCACTTACCCTTTGCAACAGCTCCGACATGTCTGCGGGACTACAATTCACATTTCGTTAGCGTTCGGCCCGTATGATGCAATCCGCTGTTTCTCCTAATCCGATTCTGATCCGCAAGGCGGCTCAGGAGGCGCTCGCATGAAGGCACGCCGCGTGTTGCGTCGCGTTTCCGTGCTCGCCCCGCACGTCACGGTACGTTCGCGTCTGCCTTGGCCGGTAACGGTGTTGCTGATTGCGGTGGTACTTGGGCTTGCGGCCGCAGCGGCGCTGTGGGCCTTCGAAGAAGGGCGCCGCCTGACGGGGCCGCACGACGCCGATTTGCGTGCAATGAACCGTGAGCTGACCGCCAAGCTCGCCGCAGTACAGGCCGAGCGCGACAAGCTTTCCGCTTCCGCCGGCACCGTGGACGCCCGTCTGGGGATCGCCGAAGGCGCGCAGGCGCAGATGGCCGAGCAGCTTAAGGCGCTGGAAACCGAAAACGCGCAGTTGAAGGAGGATCTGGCCTTCTTTGACAGCCTGTTGCCCGCACCCACCAATTCCGCCGGTATTTACGTGCGCAGCTTCCGCATCGCGCCGGACGAGGCGCAGCCAACGCGCATGCGGTTCCGTGTTCTGCTGATGCAAGGCGGCGGCAAGGCCTTTGCGCCGGTCTCCGAGTTCGAGGGGCAACTGGCGCTCACGCTGAATGTGGTGCAGGATGGCAAACCTGCTACGATCGATTTCCCGAGCGCGGCGGCCGGCGGATCGCCTGCTACCAGCGCCCGCGTCAAGCTCACGCACTACCAGCGCCTCGAAGGCTGGGTGGACGTGCCCCCCGGCACCACGGTGCACTCGGTGATGGTGAAAGTGCTGCAGAACGGCAAGATCAAAGCGAGCCAGAGTTTTTCCATCTGACGGGCGTTGTCCTGTCGAGGATCCGTACACAGAGGAGTCGACGATGCTGTTTGGCAAAAAGAAAGGGCTGGCGATTGAAACGCTACTGGGGGCCCGTACCAAGCTGGAGGGAGATCTGCGCTTCTCGGGCGGTCTGCGGATCGATGGCGAGATCAAGGGGAACATCTACGGCGATCCGGAAAAGCCCAGCATGCTGGTGATTACCGACAGCGCACGCGTCGAGGGCGAAGTGCACGTCGGTCACCTGATCCTGAATGGCACGGTGGTTGGCCCCGTACATGTGGCGGAGCTGCTGGAACTGCAGCCGAAGGCGCGCATCGAGGGCAACGTGCAGTATGCGGCGCTGGAAATGCACCAAGGTGCGGTCGTCATGGGCACACTGAAGCACGCGGCGCCTGGCGATGTGAAGTTGCTGCCCAATCTCAAGCTGGCGTCCAATCAGGATTGATCACATCGCGCGCTGGCCGTTGCTTGCGCACCGCACAATGCCCACTTGAAACACGGGGCTTCGGCACGATTTGCAGCTTGCGCTTAAAATACAGGCAAGTTACAGACGTTCCCACAGGAGATTTTCATGAACGCAGTCGCGCAGGCAGCCACGCCCGATGTGAACGAGGTTCCGGCTCCGCTGGTCTTTACCGACAGCGCTGCGGACAAGGTCAAGCAACTGATTGAAGAGGAAGGCAACCCGGAGTTGAAGCTGCGCGTGTTCGTGCAAGGCGGCGGGTGCTCGGGCTTCCAGTACGGCTTCACCTTTGACGAAGAGACCAACGAAGACGATACGACCATGACGAAGAATGGCGTGTCGCTCTTGATCGACTCGATGAGCTACCAGTACCTGGTGGGCGCCGAGATCGACTACAAGGAAGACATCAACGGCGCGCAGTTCGTCATCAAGAACCCGAATGCTTCGACCACGTGTGGTTGCGGCTCGTCGTTCTCGGTCTGACGCCGCATCGCTGTAAAAGAAAAAGCGCACTTCGGTGCGCTTTTTTGTTGCCTGCAAATTGGGCGCTCAAGCCGGGTAGATCGCGCCGAGGATGCGGCCGCCCGATGCGCCGGTCGCTGTGTGCAGATTGCCGTGGGCGCGAAGCACGCACTGGCGCGCAAGCCACGCGAAGGCCAGCGCCTCCACCTGATGCGCGGGCACGCCGAAGTCATCTGTTGGCGCAACTTGCACGCCCGGCAACTGCTGCGCGATACGTGCCATCAGCGCGCCGTTGCGTGCGCCGCCACCACAGACCAGCAGTGACGCCGCCTGCGGCGCATGGGCACGTACGGCATCGGTGATGGTGTCGGCGGTGAGGGCCAGCAACGTGGCTTGAACGTCTTCGGGGCGGGCGGCGTTCAGCGCATCGCCGAGGGTCCGTTGCAGCCACGCCGGGTTGAGCAGGTCGCGACCGGTGCTCTTGGGCGGAGGTGCCGCAAAGAACGGCTCCGCCTTCAGACGCGCGAGCAGGGCTTCGTCGATGCGTCCGGTGCGGGCCCAGGCGCCGTCGGCGTCGTAGCGGGTGTCGCGGTGCGTGTGGACCCAGTAGTCCATCAGCGCGTTGCCGGGGCCGCAGTCGAAGCCGAGTACGGCGTCGCGCGCGTCGCTAGCCTGCGGCGGCAAGACCGTGAGGTTGGCAATGCCCCCGATGTTGCATACCACGCGCCATGCATCCAGCACGCCGAACAGCGCGCGATGCAGCGCCGGTACGAGCGGCGCGCCTTGGCCGCCGGCGGCGATGTCGCGGCTGCGGAAATCGGCGATGACGTCGATGCCGGTGCGTTCAGCCAATACCGCAGGGTGCTGGGTCTGGCGCGTGTAACCGACGCCGTCATGCGCGCCGGGCTGATGGCGAACCGTCTGCCCATGGGCACCGATGGCCTGCACGTCGTGTGCGGCCAGACCAGTGGCGCCGAGCAGCCGGGCAACGCATTCGGCGTAGACCATGGCCAGCGCGTTGGCGGCCAGCGCTTCGCGATGAATCTCGTCGTGGCCGGCGTGCTGCAGGTCCAGAAAGCGCTGGCGCAGGTCGGGCGGGAAGGGCACGTAGACGTCGGCGAGGACGGCCGGATGTTCGCCGGAAAAGTCCGCCAGCACGCCATCGACGCCGTCCAGGCTGGTGCCCGACATCAAGCCGATGTAGCGATCGTTGGGGAGTGCGGTGTGGTTGGGATGGCTCATGCGCGACAGCTTACCAGCGCAATGGCGGGCCAAATGGACACATCACGGTAAAATCGCGAGATTGCGCGGCCGGCACGTTTGAGTCGATGTCGGCCATCGCGCACGCCCCGTTTCCCTGATTGTTGATCCGTTCGCGCCGTTTTCCATAGGCGGCGCGGTGACCTTTCCTTTTGCCATGACTGCATCTGCCACTTCCGCCGCCTCCGACAACGCCACGCCGGGCACATCCAAGTATCCGGTCACCCCGGAGGTGGCGCACGCGATGGAAGTGTCGTTGCGTGGCTGCGACGAACTGCTGATCGCCGCCGAGTGGGAGCAGAAGCTGGCCAGGAGCGCCGCCACCGGTGTGCCGCTGCGCATCAAGCTGGGCCTGGACCCCACAGCGCCTGATATCCACATCGGCCACACCGTGGTGCTCAACAAGATGCGCCAACTGCAGGATCTGGGGCATCAGGTGATCTTCCTGATCGGCGATTTCACGTCGACGATCGGTGACCCGTCCGGCCGCAACGCCACGCGTCCGCCGCTGACGCGCGAGCAGATCGAGGCCAACGCGCAGACCTACTACCGCCAGGCCAGCATGGTGCTCGACCCGAGCAAGACCGAGATCCGCTACAACAGCGAATGGTGTGACCCGCTGGGCGCGCGCGGCATCATCCAGCTGGCCGCCAAGTACACCGTGGCCCGCATGATGGAGCGCGACGACTTCACCAAGCGTTACAAGGCCGGCGTGCCGATCTCGGTGCATGAATTCCTCTACCCGCTGATGCAGGGCTACGACTCGGTGGCGCTCAAGTCCGACCTGGAGCTGGGCGGCACCGACCAGAAATTCAACCTGCTGGTCGGCCGTGAGTTGCAGAAGGAATACGGCCAGGAGCCGCAGTGCATCCTGACGATGCCGCTGCTGGTGGGCCTGGACGGTGTGGAGAAGATGTCCAAGTCCAAGGGCAACTACGTCGGCATCAGTGAGGCGCCGAATGAGATGTTCGGCAAGCTGATGAGCATCTCCGACGACCTGATGTGGACGTACTACACGCTGCTGTCGTTCCGCCCGCTGGCCGAGATCGACATGATGAAGCACGAGATTGCGCTGGGCCGCAACCCGCGCGACTGCAAGGTGCTGCTGGCGCAGGAGATCGTCGCGCGCTTCCACAGCCAGGCCGACGCCGAACGCGCGCTGGAAGACTTCAACCACCGCGCACGCGGCGGTGTGCCGGACGATATCCCGCAGATCGAGCTGTCGGGCGCGCCGCTGGGCATTGCGCAACTGCTCAAGCAGGCCGGGCTCTGCCCGTCCACGTCGGACGCCAACCGCAACATCGAGCAGGGCGGCGTGAAGATCGACGGCACCGTCGTCAGCGACAAGGGCCTGAAAGTTGAAGCCGGCACTTTCGTGATGCAAGTCGGCAAGCGTCGCTTTGCGCGCGTGGTGCTGTCGTGATCGGGCTGATCCAGCGCGTGTCGGAAGCGGCCGTGCGGGTGGACGGCCGCGTGGTCGGCGAGATCGGTCCGGGGCTGCTCGCGCTCGTGTGCGCCGAACGTGGTGACACCACCGCCGAGGCCGATCGGCTGCTGGAGAAGCTGCTGAACTACCGCGTGTTCTCCGACGCGCAGGGCAAGATGAACCTGCCGGTGCGCAATATCGACGGCAACGGGCAGGCAGGCGGCTTGCTGGTGGTGTCGCAGTTCACGCTGGCGGCGGATACCAAGTCCGGCACGCGCCCAAGCTTTACGCCCGCTGCGGCGCCGGAAGACGGCCGCCGCCTCTACGAGCATTTCGTGGCGAGAGCGAAAGCGCAGCATCCCATCATCGCCACCGGCGAGTTTGGCGCCGACATGAAGGTGTCGCTCGTCAACGATGGTCCGGTCACGTTCTGGCTGCAGGTGGCGCCGCAAGCCGCTCCGTCTGTTGCAAGAGCGGCCCCGCCGGAAGCGGCCAAATCCGTCTGATTCGTTCGGGAACCCTGTGATGCCACGTGCCGCCGCCATCCCCCTGCCGATGCCGCAGATCACCCACATCGTGCTCATCCGCCATGGCGAGACCGACTGGAACCGTGAACGCCGCCTGCAAGGCCAGCTCGACGTACCGCTGAACATGCAAGGACTGGAGCAGGCCGCGCAACTGGGCAAGGCGCTGGCGCGCGAACGGTTCGATGCCGTCTATGCGAGCGATCTGTCGCGCGCCAAGCAGACGGCGCAGGCGCTGGCAGATGAAGTCGGCGCAACCGTGCGCGATGACGCGGGTTTGCGCGAGCGCTGCTACGGGCAGTTCGAAGGCTTGACCTACGCCGAAGTCGCCGCACAGCATCCGGCCGACTTTGATGCCTGGCAAAACCGCGTGCCCGAATTCGCTCCGCCCGGCGGCGAGACCCTCACTGAATTCCACGAACGGGCGGTCGAGACCGCGTTGCGCCTGATCCGTCGCCACCCCGGCGAGCGCATCGCGCTGGTCAGCCACGGCGGTGTGCTCGATTGCCTGTATCGCCACGCCAACGCCATGACGCTCACGGAGCCGCGCCAGCATGAGCTGCGCAACGCGAGCATCAACCGGCTTTCATCCGATGGTCACCAACTGACCGTGCTGCAGTGGGGGGAGGTCGCACACCTGGACCTGCTGGTGCTCGACGAGGTTGACCGTCGCGTTCCTTAAACCTTCAGCCGGAACGGCGTGAAGTTCGTATCGCGGTCGTAGTAATCCTCGTTTTCGGCGCGCTTGAGGAAGGCGACGACGCGGTAAGTGAGCGGCGTCGCGACAATTTCCCAGCCGGTCTTGAGGATGTATTGCGCGATGGCCACGCGTAGCACCTGTTCGTGCGGCCAGATGCCGTAGAAGGCGATCACGTAGAACAGCGACGAATCGACCGCCTCGCCCACCACCGTGGACCCGACGATACGTGTCCACAGCCATTTCCCTTCCGTCGCAATCTTCATCTTCGCCAGTGTGTAACTGTTGGCGAAGCTGCCGCACCAGAAAGCGATGAGCGACCCGGCGACGATGCGCGGCGTGTTGCCGAACACGTCGTTCAGGCTCTTCTGATAATCGGACATGAACGGCGCCACCGGCAGCGCCAGCACGACCAGCGACATGAAGGACGCGAAGATCAGCGCGGCAAAGCCGGCCCACACCACCCGCCGATCACGTCCGTAGCCGTACACCTCGGTGAGGATGTCGCCGAAGATGTAGGAAATCGGGAAGAACAGCACGCCGGCGCCGAACGTGACCGGTCCCAGGACCGGTAAGGTGATCTGCGCCGCCTTGGCCGCGCCGATGAGGTTCGAGCACAGCAGCACCGTCACGAAGGCGGCCATGACGAAGTCGTAGTAGCGGAAGTTGCGCTGCGGACTTGGGGCGGTCATGGCGGTGGATGGCGCGTCAGTTGTTATTGTTGTCGTCCCAGAGGTCCGGCACGAGGCCGCTCTTGGGTGCGCCCAGCCCGAAATGCTGGTACGCCGAAGCCGTGGCCACGCGCCCGCGCGGCGTGCGCTGCAGGTAGCCTTGCTGGATCAGGTACGGCTCGAGCACGTCTTCAATCGTGTCGCGCTCTTCGCCGATGGCTGCGGCCAGGTTGTCGATGCCGACTGGGCCGCCGTTGAACTTGTGCAGGATCGCTTCGAGCAGCTTGCGATCCATCAGGTCGAAGCCCACCGCGTCCACATCGAGCATGGCCAGGGCGGCATCGGCCACCTCGCGGGTGATGATGCCGTCGGCCTTGACCTCGGCATAGTCGCGCACGCGGCGCAGCAGGCGGTTGGCGATACGGGGCGTGCCGCGCGAGCGCTTGGCAATTTCCAGCGCGCCTTCATCCACGATGTGGGCGTTCAGCAGGCCCGAGGAGCGCGTGACGATCTTCGCCAGCTCGGCAGGCGTATAGAACTCGAGCCGCGCGACGATGCCGAAGCGGTCGCGCAGCGGGTTGGTCAGCATGCCGGCGCGCGTGGTGGCGCCCACCAGCGTGAACGGCTGCAGATCGAGCTTGACCGAGCGTGCCGCCGGGCCCTCGCCGATCATGATGTCGATCTGGTAGTCCTCCAGCGCCGGGTACAGGATTTCCTCCACCACGGGCGAGAGCCGGTGAATCTCGTCGATGAAGAGGACGTCGTTGGCTTCGAGGTTCGTGAGCAGCGCGGCCAGGTCACCCGGGCGCTCCAAGACAGGGCCGGAGGTCTGGCGCAGATTGACGCCCATTTCGCGTGCAATGATGTGCGCCAGCGTCGTCTTGCCCAGGCCCGGCGGGCCGAACAGCAGCACGTGGTCCAGCGCCTCGCCGCGGTTCTTGGCCGCGGTCATGAAGATATCGAGCTGGCCGCGCACCTTTTCCTGGCCGACGTATTCGTCGAGCAGCTTGGGGCGCAGCGCGCGCTCGAACGCCTCCTCGTTGGGAGAGGCGGGGGAGGCTGAGATGATGCGCTCAGCAGAGACAGCCTTGGCGGCGAGCTTGTCGGTTTCGATCATGACGGGCGGACGGCGCCGGGAAGGCGCGAGCAGGCCATTCTACCGTCTCGCCGCGCTCGGGGCGTCAGCCTTTGGATAACGCCTTGAGCGCCAGCTTGATCCCTTCGGACACGCCCGTACCGGCCGGCACCTGCTTGATGGCAAGCGCCGCTTCCTTGTCGGAGTACCCAAGCGCCAGCAAGGCGTTGAGCACGTCGACAGCGTCGTCCGAGACGGCAGGGCCGCCGGGCACCGCACCGAGGTCCGCACCAAGCTTGCCCTTGAGTTCAAGCAGCAGGCGCTCGGCCGTTTTCTTGCCGATGCCGGGGATGCGTGTCAGCCGCCCGGCCTCCTGCAGTGTGACGGCCTGTGCCAGTTCGGCGACCGACATGCCCGACAGCACCGCCAGCGCAATGCGTGCGCCGATGCCGGAAATCTTGATGAGCTGGCGGAAGGTCTCGCGTTCGGCCGCAGTGCCGAAGCCGTAGAGCAGATGCGCGTCCTCACGCACGATCTGCTGGGTCAGCAGAACGACCTTTTCGCCGGTGGCAGGCAGGTTGTAGAACGTGCTCATCGGCACGTCGATCTCGTAACCAACCCCGTGGCAATCGACCACCAGGTGCGGCGGGTTCTTTTCGATCAGCGTCCCGGCGATGCGTCCAATCATGGGTAGTGTTCCTCCTCCAAAACGGGACGCAGTGTAGCCCAAACCTACTGCACGACCCGATCTTGACCCGGCGATGCTCACCGTACCGTTGTACGGTTGCGCTTCTGGGCGCAGCCTCGGGCCGCTCGATACGGTTTGATGCGCGAAAACTAGCGCTTGAAAGTCGACAAGGCTTGCCGCCCGATGGCGGGATCGTCGGTGAAGATGCCGTCGACGCCTGCGCGCAGGAACGCCTGGATCTCCGTAATCGAGCCGTTGACGTTGCGCGTGTTGTCTGCACCGCTGCGCAGCGACGGCGGCAGGAAGGTGTTCTCTGGGCGGAACGTGTACGGGTGGACGATCAGCCCGGCGTTGTGCGCATTGCGGATCAGGTCGGTTGGGTCGGTGAGGCGGCCGTTGGCATCCAGCCCCATGATGCTGCTCTTGTCGGGGCCCACACCGTTGGCATACGCGGCGATGTCGCGCATGCCCTGGCTGGTCATCATGTCGCCGAAGGTGCGGCTGTCTTTGGCGACCACAAAATCGTAGGGCTGTCTGCTGGATGTGCCCATCAGTTGCACGAGCTTCCAGTTGGGTTGGCTGCTGCCGATCTTGTTGCGGATGGTCTTGAGGTTCGCCACTTCGAACGACTGGATGTAGACCGCCGTGCGGCTGGCCGTGAAGGCGTCGCGGCGCAGGCCGTCGATCAGCCTGTCTTCCAGCGGCAGGCCGATCGACTGGAAGTACGTCGGGTGCTTCGTCTCCGGATAGATGCCGATGTTGCGACCGAGCCTGGCGGACTGGTCCCGCGCCAGCGCGATGATCTCGTCGAGTGTGGGGATGTCGAACTGGTCGTTGTAGGCGACGTTGTCGGGCCGGATGCTCGGTATGCGTTCTCGCGCGCGCAGTGTTTTCAACTCGCTCAGCGTGAAGTCTTCAGTGAACCAGCCGGTGACGCTCTGGCCGTCGATCGTCTTGGTGGTTCTGCGACCGGCGAAGCCAGGCATGTCCGCCACGTTGGTCGTGCCGGAGATTTCATTCTCGTGGCGCGCAACCAGCACGCCGTCTTTGGTGGAAACGAGATCCGGCTCGATGATGTCCGCGCCGTCGTCGATGGCCTTCTGGTACGAGGCCAGCGTGTGCTCGGGCCGCAAGGCAGGCGCACCGCGATGGCCGATCACCTGAACGGTGGCGATGGGCGTGGTGTTGCCCCCACCATTGCCGCCACCGTGGTTGTATTCCAGCCGGCAGGCCGACAAGGCCAGGGAGGCACTCAAGAAGAACGGGCTCAGCAGGATGAGACGGCGCAGCATCGGGGTCTCCTGAAGACGGGTACCCCGAATGGTAGTCGCCGTGTGTGGAAGCAGCTACCTGCCGTCTTTAAGAATCCTGTCAGCCGACGAGGCGCCCGCGCCGCACGCGCAGGCCCTTTTGCGCAAGCTGCGGCGCCAGTCCGGCCATGGCGGCGAGCGTCTCGCCACCGTGCGCATGGCAGATCGCCACGCCCAGCGCGTCGGAGGCATCTGCGCCGGGTTTGCCCTCGAGACTGAGCAAGCGCACGACCATTTCCTGCACCTGGTCCTTGTTGGCGCGGCCGTAGCCGACCACCGCCTGCTTCAGTTGCAGCGCGGTGTATTCGAACACGGGCAGGTTGCCGCTCATCAGGCCGCAGATCACCGCGCCACGCGCCTGGCCAAGCAGCAGCGTCGATTGCGGATTGACGTTGACGAACACCTTTTCGATGGAGGCGCAGTCCGGCCGGTAGGTGTGAACCAGTTCCGATACGCCGTCGTACAGTGTCTTCAGGCGGCTGGGCAGGTCGGCATTGCCGTTGCTCTTGATCGTGCCCGAGGCCACGTAGACGAGCTTGTGGCCGTGCCGTTCGAGCACGCCGAAACCCGTAGTGCGAAGGCCGGGGTCAATGCCGAGGATGCGCATGAAGGAAGTGGGCAGAAAGGAAAACGGGGCAAGGCGCCAGTTTACGCCTTGCCCCGTTGGTGCGTCGCGTGGACGGTGTTGCTTAATGACGGAAGTGGCGGGTGCCCGTGAAGATCATTGCCACGTTGCGCTCGTCGGCGGCGGCGATCACTTCATCGTCGCGCACCGAGCCGCCCGGCTGGATCACGCACGAGGCACCAGCGTCGACCACCACGTCCAGACCATCGCGGAACGGGAAGAACGCATCCGACGCCACGGCGGAACCGGTCAGCGCCAGGCCCGCGTTCTGTGCCTTGATGCTGGCGATGCGTGCGGAGTCCACACGGCTCATCTGGCCGGCGCCCACGCCCAGCGTCATGCCGCCGCCGCAGAACACGATGGCGTTCGACTTGACGAACTTGGCGACGCGCCAGGCAAACAGCAGGTCGTCCATTTCCTTCGGCGTCGGGTGACGCTTGGTGACCACGCGTAGTTCGCTCGGCTGCACGTTCTTGGCATCCGGGCTCTGCACCAGCAGGCCGCCGCCAACGCGCTTGAAGTCGTAGGCATTCACGCCCGCATTGGCCCCATGGGCCAGCGGAATTTCCAGCACGCGGACGTTCTGCTTGGCCGCGAACACGGCACGTGCGCCGTCCGAGAAGCCCGGGGCGATCAGCACTTCCACGAACTGCTTGGCCACCACTTGTGCGGCTGCTTCATCCAGCGGCACGTTGAAGGCGATGATGCCGCCGAAGGCCGAGGTCGAGTCGGTCTTGAAGGCCTTCTCATACGCTTCTTGCACGGTGCCGCCGATGGCCACGCCGCACGGGTTGGCGTGCTTGATGATCACGCATGCAGCGCCATGGGCCGGATTGAACGACTTCACGCATTCCCACGCGGCATCGGCGTCGGCGATGTTGTTGTACGACAGTTCCTTGCCCTGCAGTTGCTTGTAATTGGCGAGCGCGCCGTCGACGGCCTTCAGGTCGCGGTAGAAGGCGGCCGATTGGTGCGGGTTCTCGCCGTAGCGCATTTCCTGCACCTTCTCGAAGGCCAGGTTCAGCGTTTGCGGATACGCGCTGCGCGTGCTGTGCGACTTGTCCGCACCGAGGCTCGTCAGGTAATTGGTGATGGCGCCGTCGTACTGCGCGGTGTGCGCGAACACCTTCTTGGCCAGCATGAAGTTGGTCTCGTAGCCAACCGTGTTGTTGTTGGCCTGCATTTCGGCCAGCACGGTGGCGTAGTCGGCCGGATCGACGATGACCGTCACATCACGATGGTTCTTGGCCGCCGAGCGCAGCATGGTCGGGCCGCCGATGTCGATGTTCTCGATGGCGTCGGCGAGTGGGCATTCGTCCTTGGCAACCGTCTGCTGGAACGGGTAGAGGTTCACCACCAGCAGGTCGATGGTCGGGATGCCGTGCTCGGCCAGCGCGGCCATGTGCTCGGGCAGGTCGCGGCGGGCCAGGATGCCGCCGTGCACCTTCGGGTGCAGCGTCTTGACGCGGCCGTCGAGCATTTCCGGAAAGCCGGTGTAGTCCGCCACTTCCGTCACGGGCAGGCCGGACTCGGCGAGCAGCTTGGCGGTGCCGCCGGTGGAGAGGAGCTTGACGCCGCGCTCGTGCAGGGCACGGGCAAAGTCGACGATGCCGGTCTTGTCGGAAACGGAAAGCAGGGCTTGCTGGATCATGGTGGAAACGCCGGTGGGCGGGTGTGGCGCTGGGTTTGCCGAGTTGGCAGGAGGCGCCGTCAGAAAGGAAATCGGTTCAAAGGCCGGCTCGCAACCTCAGATGAGGCCGTGCTGCTGCAACTTCTTGCGCAGCGTGTTGCGGTTGATGCCAAGGTAGTCAGCCGCCTGCGACTGGTTGTTGGAAGCCCATTCCATCACGGTTTCCAGAAGCGGCCGTTCAATGGCCTGCAGCACCATGTCGTAGACGTTGGACGGATTCTCGCCGTCCAGGTCACGGTAATACGCATCCAGGCTGTCGCGGATGCAACGTTCGATCGGGTTGCGGCTCATGCGGCAAGCAGTTCCTTGTTGTTGTCGTTGTTGCCCGTCGTGGGGTGGTCGCCACCGGTGGCTGGGTCTTCGTAGACCAGACGGTCGGACAGCGCACGCTGCTCGTCGAAGAACGCATTCACGGCAGCCAACTGGGCCGTGGTGTCTTCGATGGTGTTCATGCGGTGGCGGAACAGGTTGGCCCCCGCCAACCCGCGCGTGTACCAGGCGATGTGCTTGCGTGCGGTGCGCACGCCTGTGTATTCGCCATAGAACGCGTAGTGCTCTTCCAGATGGGCGTTCATGATGCCGCGAATCTCTTCCACCTCCGGTGCCGGCAGCAGCGTGCCGGTCTGCAGGAAGTGGGAAATCTCGCGGAACAGCCACGGGCGCCCCTGCGCCGCACGGCCGATCATGATGGCATCCGCGCCGGTCACGGCCAGCACGTGCCTGGCCTTGGCCGGCGTGGTGATATCGCCGTTGGCCACGACCGGAATGCGCACCGACGCCTTGACCGCAGCAATGGTGTCGTATTCCGCATCCCCGTGGTACAGATCGGCTCGGGTGCGGCCGTGCACGGTCAGCATGCTGATGCCGGCGTCCTGCGCAATGCGTGCCACGCTCAATGCGTTGCGGTGTTCGCGGTCCCACCCGGTGCGGATCTTCAGCGTCACGGGCACGCGGTCGCCCACCGCACCCACCACGGCCTCGACAATGCGCTGGACCAGCGGTTCGTTCTGCAGCAGGGCAGAACCGGCAGCCACGTTGCACACCTTCTTGGCCGGGCAGCCCATGTTGATGTCGATAATCTGCGCGCCGCGATCGACGTTGTAGCGCGCGGCCTCGGCCATCATCATCGGCTCGGCGCCGGCAATCTGCACGGCGATCGGCTCGACCTCGCCCGTGTGGTTGGCGCGCCGCATGGTCTTCTCGCTTTTCCAGAGCTGTGCGTTGGACGCGACCATCTCGGACACCGCATAGCCCGCGCCCAGCCGCTTGCAGAGCTGGCGGAACGGGCGGTCCGTCACACCCGCCATGGGGGCGACGAACAGGTTGTTGCGGAGGGTATGCGGTCCGATCTGCAAGGCTGGCGAGAAGAAGCGGCTGAAAGAAACGAAAAATCACCCCTTCCGCCCAGAGTCGGATGACGAGCGGGCGGAGCGACGGGAGTGAAAAATGCGAGGACGGGATTTTACCGCCAAACCGCCGGATTGCCTAAATGTTGTGCACAAACTATGCGGCGATGCGGTCGGCGGCGGGGTTCTTGCCGTGGCGGGCGTTATCGAAACCGTTGTAGGCCGTAGGGCCGGGCGTCGATGAGGGGCGTGCGCTCACCGACCAGATCGGCGATGAGTCGGGCGGTGCCCGGCGCGCCCGTCATGCCCAGATGCCCATGCCCGAACGCAAAGAACACGTTGCGGTAGCGCTCTGAGCGGTCGATCACGGGCAGGCTGTCGGGTAGAGAGGGCCGATGGCCCATCCATTGGCTGTCGTCCGCGAACCTGAGGCCCGGAAAGAGCTGCTGGCCCTGTTGCATGAGGATGCGGGCGCGGCGATAGTCGGGCGGCGCGTCTAACCCGCCGATCTCCACGGTGCCGGCAATGCGCAAGCCGCCTTCCATGGGCGTGGCAATGAACTTGCGCTCGCAATCCATGATCGGCCGCGAAGGCTGCACGGTGGGCGTACGCAGCGTGGCGTGATAGCCGCGTTCGGTGTCGAGCGGAATGCGGATGCTGGTGAGCTTGGCCCCCAGCCGCATCGACCACGCACCCGCGCAGAGCACGAGCTTCGACACAGGCAGCGTGCCGCAATCGGTGTGCAGCCGCGTCGGGCCGCCGTAGTCACTTCGACCGAATTCCACGTCCAACACCTTGCGGCGCAGGAAGGTGCCGCCCGCTGCCGCGAAGTTGGCCGCCAGCGTCTTGACCAGCCGTTCCGGGTTGACCGTGAAGCCGTTGTCGGGCAGCAGCAGACCGGATTGGATGTCGGCGGCCAGTGCGGGCTCCAGTTCGCGCGCTTCGCCGGCGCTCAGGGCTTGCGAGCGCACGCCGGCAGTATCACGGATGGATTGCGCCAGCACATCGCCCGACGAGCGCGCCAGCGTGCGCCACACATACAGATGGCCGGTCTGGCGGATCAGGCCGTCGTACTGCGCGGCGTCGAGCAGGTTGCGATACCCGGGAAAGGTTGCGCTGAACAGACTCGCCAGCGGCTGCGCTGTCGCACGGGCTTGTGCTTCATTGCCCGCCAGCACCCATTGCAGGAGCCAGGGCAGCGCGCGCGGCAGGTAGGGCCAACGTACCGTCAGCGGACCCATCGGATCGGCCAGCCACTTGGGCACCTGCTTAAGCATGCCGGGCAACGCCATCGGCACGACCGACGCCACGCTCAGGCAGCCAGCGTTGCCGAACGAGCAACCCTCGCCAATGCCGGCCTGATCGAGCAGCGTGACCTGGTGGCCTTCACGTTGCAATTGCAGTGCGCACGCCGTGCCGACAATGCCGGCGCCCACCACGGTGATCTGCGGGCGATCGCCCGCGGTGCTGACCCCCGAAAATGCCACGCTAGCCTCGTTGTCCGAACATCATCTGCCTAGCCAGCCCGTGCTTGAGCGGCGGCAGGCATTCCATCAGCGTGAGCGCCGCCCCGCGCAGGTGCCCAAACGGCCGGCCGGGTACGGCAAACGCACGCGGCAGCCAATCGGTCAGGCCGATGGTGACGGCGCGGTCAAATGCGCGTTCGCGGGCAAAGCGGGCGAGGGAGGCTGCCGTTGCCCCATCCCGAAGCGCGCGCGCCATCTCGAACGCATCGCGCAGGCCGAGGTTGAAGCCCTGGCCCGCCACGGGGTGGATTGTCTGTGCGGCATTGCCGATAGCGGCGACACGGCGGTCGACCGGAATGCGCTGCGCATGCAGCCCGAGCGCGAACGTGTGGCGCGGGCTGGCGTGCGTGAAGCGGCCCATGCGCTCGCCAAAGGCGGCGCCCAGTTCAGCGAGGAAGGTGTCGTCGGGCAACGCTGCTCGTCGGCGCGCTTCGTGGGGCGCGCAGCACCAGACGAGCGCGTAGCCGGGCCCTTGCGCGTCGTCCTGCGGCAGCAATGCGAGCGGGCCTTCTGGCGTGAAGCGTTCCCACGCCCAGCCTTCCAGCGGCGCGCTGCAGCGCACGTGCGCGACGATGGCGGTCTGGCCGTAATCGCGGCGGCGCGCATGGGCGATGCCGCCTTGCTGCTTGCGTGCGTCGTCGAACAGCCCGCCTTCGGCCTGGATGACAACTTCGGTTTCGAGGGCCAGCGGATGGCGCCCTTCGCGTAGTGCCCGCACGCGGGCCGGCGCGATGGTGCCGTCGGCGCGCGGCAGTTGCTCGACCCGCTCCACGGGCGTGTGGTCGTAGCGGGTGAGGCGATTTGGGTGACGCTCCATCTGCGTGGCGAGTGCAGCGTTGAGCGTGGCGCTCAGGTCGCCGTATTGCACCACGTGGCCGAGCGCGGGGACGTCGTAGTCCTCCCGGCGGATATGCGCCTGCCCGAAGTGGCCGCGCTGCGAGACGTGGATGTGCGTGATGGGCGTAGCGCGCGCGGGCCAGCCGCCAATCTCCTGCAGCAGCACGCGCGAGCCGTGCGACAGCGCCAGCGCGCGCGGGTCTCGCGCGGCGGCTTCGGCATCGCGCGCATCGAACAGGGCGATGCGCCAA
The DNA here is from genome assembly GCF_958405935.1 of Ralstonia psammae. Taxonomy (NCBI): domain Bacteria; kingdom Pseudomonadati; phylum Pseudomonadota; class Betaproteobacteria; order Burkholderiales; family Burkholderiaceae; genus Ralstonia; species Ralstonia psammae. Next base: position 315,925 of record NZ_CATZBU010000001.1, on the reverse strand, counting down.
TCGGTGTCGCGCAGCAACCAGTTGGCCAGCGCCAGCCCGACGGGCCCGGCGCCGACGATGGCGACGTCGAAGTCCGTCGCGGCGCTGCTCGCGGTGATGCTGTCGGTCATGCCTGGCTCCGCATCACCCATTCGATTTCGTCCGGGGCCACGGGCACGTCGCGCGTGATGATTTCGCAGCCTTCCGGCGTGACGATGGCGTCGTCTTCAATGCGGATGCCGATATGCCAATACTGTTCCGGCACGCCGGGCGCGGGACGCACATAGATGCCGGGTTCGACGGTCAGCACCATGCCGGCTTCCAGCGGGCGCCACGGGCGTTCGCCTTCAGCGGGTACGGCCGTGCCGGGGGTGCGGTATTCGCCCACGTCGTGCACGTCCATGCCGAGCCAGTGGCCGGTGCGGTGCATGTAGAACTGACGGTACTGGCCGCCGGCGATCACGTCGTCGAGCGTGCCGACCTTGTTGGCGTCAAGCAGGCCGGTGTCGAGCATGCCTTGCGCCAGCACGCGCGTGGCGGCGTCGTGCGGCACGTTATACGGCACACCCGGGCGCGTTTCGGCAATGGCGGCTTCCTGTGCGGCGACTACAAGCGCATACAACTCGCGTTGCGGGCCGCTGAAGCGGCCGTTCACGGGAAAGGTGCGGGTGATGTCCGACGCGTAGCCGTCCAGCTCGCAGCCGGCGTCGATCAGGCAGAGATCGCCGTCGCGCAGTTCGGCGTTGCCGGCGCGGTAGTGCAGCACGCACGCGTTGGGGCCGGTGGCAACGATGGAGTTGTAGGCGACGCTTTGCGCGCCGTGGCGGCGGAATTCGTACAGCAGCTCGGCTTCGAGATGGTATTCGCGCAGCCCCGCACGTGAGGCCTGCATGGCGCGCACATGGGCCCCCGCGGAGATGCGTCCGGCGCGGCGCATGATGTCGAGTTCGCTTGCGTCCTTGAACAGCCGCATCTCATCGAGGATGGCGCGCACGTCCAGCGCCTGGTGCGGCGACGACACACCCGCGCGGCTTTGCATGCGCACCGCGTCGAGCCAGCGGCGCATGCGGTGGTCGAACGTGCCGCTTTCAGCCAGCGGATAGGCCACGGCGGCGGCGTTGGCGAGCAGCTTGGGCAGCGTCGTGTCGATCTCTTCCACCGAATGCGCCTCGTCGAGGCCGAAGGCTTCCTTCGCGGCTTCGGGGCCGAAGCGGAAACCGTCCCAGATTTCGCGCTCTTCATGCTTCGGGCGGCAGAACAACACGCTGCGCGCGGGTGCGCTGCCTGCGGGTACCACGATGGCGAGCACCGCTTCGGGCTCGGTAAAGCCGGTCAGGTAATAGAAGTAGCTGTCGTGCCGGTAGGGGTAGTCGCTGTCGCGGTTGCGCATCGCTTCGGGTGCGGTCGGCACGATGGCGACCCCGCCACCCGCCGCGCGCAGCCACTGCACGACGCGCTCCCGGCGCTGGCGATAGGTCTGGAGGAAAGCGAGTTCGGTGGCGGACATGGCGTGTTTTCCAGCGGCAGAAAGGATGCGTCGATTGTAACGCCGCGCCTGGTGGGCATTCGGAGAGGGGCATCGCCACACCCGAAAGGAGACTAGTGCGGGGCAGACGGCCTCTCCTAAAGTCTCGGGCGGCCGCCGCCGTTAAATACGGACCTGTTTTGCATCCCGCTTGCGACCTCCGCCTGCAGTGGATTGGCCGTATTGGATCGGCCTGCCCAGGAGAACCGATGCTCGCCAGCAGTTACAACCCTCTTCTCGTCCTGCTTTCCCTCTTCGTGGCCATCCTGGCGTCGTATACGGCGCTGGATATGGCCGGGCGTGTCGTGACCGCACAAGGCCGCGCAGCGTTGTGGTGGCTTATCGGCGGCGCTTCGGCCATGGGGCTGGGCATCTGGTCGATGCACTTTGTCGGCATGCTGGCGCTGAACCTGCCGATCCCTGTTGGATATGACGTGGGGATCACGCTTGCCTCACTCGCCATTGGCATCGGGGCGTCGACGTTTGCCTTGTGGCTGGTCAGCCGGCGTGAATTGCCATGGCCGCGCTTGGCGGGCGGCGCGCTGCTGATGGGCGCGGGCGTCGCGGGCATGCATTACAGCGGCATGGCCGCGCTGCGCATGAACCCGGGCATTCAATACGACCCCGCCAGGTTTGCGTTGTCGATCGTGATTGCGGTGCTGGCCTCCGGCGTGGCGCTGTGGATCGCGTTCCGCCTGCGGCGGCAGGCGCGGCGCGTTCGTGCACTGCGCGCCGGTTCGGCGGTGGTGATGGGCGTGGCCATTGTCGGCATGCACTACACGGGCATGTCGGCCGCGGCGTTTCCATTCGACAGTGTGTGCGGCGCTGCGCACACCGGGGCGAGTGCCGAATGGCTGGCGCTGGTCATCATCGTCGTCACGCTGGCGGTGCTGGCGATCGCGCTCATCATTTCGGTGCTCGACTTGCGCATGGAAGCGCGCACCGCCCTGCTGGCGAACTCGCTGGCCGCAGCCAACAAGGAGTTGGCCTACCTGGCGCTGCACGACAACCTGACCAAGCTTTCCAATCGCGTGCTGCTGGAAGACCGCCTGACCCAGGCGATCCGCACGGCTGAACGCGAGAAGCGCCGCTTCGCGCTCATGTTCATGGACCTGGATGGCTTCAAGGCTGTCAACGATGTCTATGGTCACCACGTGGGCGATCTGCTGCTGATCGACGTCGCGCAGCGCATCGGCGCGCGGGTGCGCCAGCAGGACACCGTGGCGCGTGTCGGCGGCGACGAATTCGTTGTGCTCGCCTATGTGGACGATCCGGAAGACGCCGGCTCCCTGGCCGACGCGCTGCTGGAAACGGTGCGCGAGCCTTTCATGGCCGGCGGTCACGAGTTGCGCGTGTCCACCAGCATCGGCATCGCGGTCTACCCCGGCGACGGCGACAACCAGCACGATCTGCTCACCAATGCCGATGCGGCGATGTACCACGCGAAGGGCCTGGGCCGGAACGCCTACAGTTTTTTCGAGCCCTCGATGAACGCCAACGTGCATCAGCAGTTGCAGCTCGTGCAGGACTTGCGCCGGGCGGTCGAACGGCACGAACTCGTGCTGCATTACCAGCCCAAATTCAACGCGCCCGATGGGCCGATCATGGGCGTGGAGGCACTGGTGCGCTGGCAGCATCCGCAGCGCGGTTTGGTGCCAGCTGACGAATTCATCCCGCTGGCCGAGAAGACCGGGCTGATCGTGCCGCTGGGTGCATGGGTGTTGGACGAAGCCTGTCGCCAGATGGCGCATTGGCACCGCGAGGGGCACATCGGCTGGACCGTCGCAGTGAATCTTTCCGCGCTGCAGTTTGGCCATGCCGCCCTCATCGAGACCGTGCGCGATACGCTCGCGCGCCATGCACTGGACCCGCGCAGCCTGACCTTGGAGATTACGGAATCGACCGCCATGCGCGACGTCGACGCGAGCCTGCAGATCCTGCAGCAGCTCGACGCGATGGGCGTGCGGATTTCCATCGACGATTTCGGCACCGGCTATTCGAGCCTGCTGTATCTCAAGCGGCTGCCTGCCAGCGAGCTGAAGATTGATCGCGGCTTTGTGCGCGATCTGGCGCACGACACGGAAGACGCGGCCATCGTGTCGGCCATCGTGGCGCTGGGCCAGACACTGAACCTGCGCATCGTCGCAGAAGGTGTGGAGACGGCCGAGCAGCAGGCATTTCTGACGCGGCTCGGTTGTCACTCGCTGCAGGGCTATCTGCTGGGCCGCCCGATGTCGGCGGAATCGTTGAGCGCCAAGATGGCGTAAGCGCTCAGCGCGACGCGACTTCGGCGTCGAGCGCGGCCAGCTGGGCTGGCGTGCCGACGTTTTCCCAGCGGCCGTCGAAGCGCTCTCCGGTAGCACGGCCTTCGGCGATGGCCTGGTGGTACAGCGGCGTCATTGCCAGCCGCGTGCCGGGCGCGATGCCGGCAAACAGGCGCGTGTCGTACAAGCCGATGTTGCCGAAGGTGAGGCGCTCGGCACCGTCGGCGTGGAGCGCGCCTTCGTCATCCAGGGCGAAATCGCCGCGCAGGTGGTAGGGCGGGTTGGGCACCATCACCAGGTGCATGCTTGGCGCTGTTTGCGCGGCCATTGCGGGTGCCCGCTCACGCAGCAGGGCGTAGTCGTAATCGCAGAACACATCGCCGCTGACGGCAATGAAGACGCTATGGCCGTCGCCGGCATGCAGCAGCGGCATGGCCTGGGCGACACCGCCTGCCGTTTCCAGCGCTTGCCCTTCCGGCGAATACGCTAGGCGCACGCCCCACGTGCTGCCATCCCCGAGCGAGGCTTCGATCTGCGCGCCAAGCCATGCATGGTTGATGACGATGTCGCGCACGCCGGCCGCAGCCAGGCGCTCGATCTGCCAGACAATCAGCGGTTTGCCGCCAACGGTGAGCAGGGGCTTGGGCGTGTGGTCGGTCAGCGGGCGCATGCGGTCGCCGCGGCCCGCCGCAAAAATCATGGCACGCGTCGTGGAATTCAAGCCATCACCTTCATGAGAATCAGCAGCACAGCCATGCCGCCGACGATGGTCCACATCGCGCTCTTTGTCATCCGTGCGATGACGATGGCGACGATGCCGGCAAGCAGGCGCGGGTTGTCGGCCGACACCGCGAGCGCGCTGTCGCGCATCAGCAGGTCGGGCGCAATGAGCGCGGTCAGCATCGCGGCCGGCACATAGGGCAGGGCGCTGCGGAACCACACTGGCAGGTTCATGCGCCCTTCAAGCGCGATGAATGATAGGCGGATCAGGTAGGTGGCCGCGCCGGAAATCAGCAGCACGCCGAAGAGGATCAGGGCTTTCATGCGGCAGCCCCCTTGTTGGACGGTCGGGCAAGCAAGCGCTCAACCAGCGCGCCGGCAGCAATGCCCACGCACGCCGCGCTCATCAGCCCGAGCTTGTGCGGCCAGCCCGTCCACGCCACGGCCAGCGCGGCGCCGGTCAAGGCGCCGGCCAGTTGCGCCCGCGTGCGCAGCGCCGGCACCACGATGGCGATGAACGTGAGCGGCAGGAAGAAGTCGAGCGGCCACGTGGTCGGCACCTGCGCGCCCAGCACCACTCCGACGATGGTCGACGCCTGCCAGCTCGACCACAGCGCCACGCCAGCACCGAGGAAGTACCAGTGGCGATACGCGGCTTCCTCGCTGCCGGGCTGCGCGGTGACAACGCGGCGGTTCATGGCCGCGAAGGCTTCGTCGGTCAGCAGATAGGCGATCAGCCATTTCCAGCGGCGTGGCAGGTGCGCCAGCGCCGGCGCGATGCTGGCCGAGTACAGTGCGTGCCGCAGATTCACCATCGATACCGTCGCCGCGATCACCAGTGCGGGCGCGCCACCGGCCCACAACTGCACCAGGATCATCTGCGAGGCGCCGCCGAAAACGATGGCGCTCATCGCTACGGCAAGCCATGCGGGCATGCCGGCGGAGGTGGCCAGCACGCCGTAGATCAGGCCGAACGGCACCACGCCCAGCAGCATGGGCGCGAGCGCCAGCATGCCGGCGCGAAACTCAGCGGCGCGGGGGGAGGCCATCAGAATGTGTAGCCGATCTGCTGCGCGCGATCTTCGAGTTGATCGAGCAGGCGGGCCAGCGGCGCCAGCGCGTTGTAGCGGCTGCACACACGGCGCAGATAGGCGATGAAGCGCGGTGTGTCTTCCACGTAGCCGGTCTTGCCGTCACGGTAGCGCAGGCGCGCGAAGATGCCGGCCACCTTCAGATGGCGTTGCGCGCCCATCCATTCGAGCGCGCGGTAGAACTCGCCAAAGTCTTCATCCACCGGCAGCTTGGCGGCGCGGGCAGCTTCCCAGTAGCGCACGGCCCAATCCAGCTCCTGCTCTTCGTCCCACGACAGGAAGGCATCGCGTAGCAGCGAGGCGGCATCGTAGGTGATCGGGCCGTAGACGGCGTCCTGGAAGTCCAGCACGCCCGGCTGCGATGGGTCGGCCGCATTGACCATCAGGTTGCGCGGCATGTAGTCCCGGTGGACGTACACGCGCGGCTGGGCCAGGGCGCTGTCCACCAGCAGCTTGAATACCTTGTCGAGCGATTCACGCTGGGCGGCGTCCAACGGACGTTGCAAGTGGCGATCGACATACCAGTCGGGAAACAGCGACAGCTCGCGGCGCAGCAGCGCTTCGTCGTACGGCGGCAGCTCGCCTTCGCGCGAGGCCGACTGCCAGCGCACCAGGGTGTGGATGGCCGGGCGGAACAGCGTGTTGGCGTAGGCGAGGTCGAAATTGCGCTCACGCAGCGATTGCAGATACGTTTGCGGGCCCAGATCGGTCAGCAGCAGGAAGCCCTGCGCGAGATCCTGTTCCAGCACCTGCGGTGCGTGCACGCCGGCATCATTGAGCAAGCCCGCCACATGAACGAACGGGCGGCAGTCTTCCTGCGGCGGCGGGGCGTCCATGACGACCCGCGTGCCGCTGGCGCTGTCCAGGCGGAAGTAGCGGCGGAAGCTGGCATCGGCAGAAGCGGGTTGCAGCGTGTCGATGCGCAGGCCGTGGATGGCGGGCAATGTGCCGAGCCAGTCGCGCAGTTGGCCGAGGCGTGCGTCGGTTGCGCCTGCTGCGGCGCCAGGGATCGAAGCCATGCTGAGAGAATGCTGGAATGGGGCTGGAAGGAAGCCCCGTATAATACCCGACCGAGTTTCGCCGCGAGCGAGCGCCGGCCCTGTCCAGGCCGCGTCCGGCGGCGCGATTGACCGCAGTACCGACTGATTTTGTGCCTGTGCGTGCCGTTGCGCGCGCGGCCCTGTTCCCGATCTGCATGACCGAACCGAACCGAGCCAGGAAAAACCGGCAGCGCGCAGCTGTTGCCGCGCCCGATCAGCGGCCCGCCAACCGGCGGGGCACGCTGGCATTGCGCCCGCTGGTGTTCGCGGTGGCCGGTGTCTGGACGGCGACGTCCGCGGCGCAGAGCGCGGACACCACGCAAGCGACGACGCCCGCTGTCACACCGGCCTCCTCGGTGACGGCGCTGGCCACGTCCGGCCCGACCACGCCCGGCGGCAGCCCGCTGGTGCCCAAGATGGCCGAGCCCGTCCAGCGCCCGGACAACACTGTCCCCACCTTTACCGCGGCCGACAAGATGGATGGCCGCACCAACGAAGACATCCACCTGCGCGGCAGCGGCGAATTGCGCCGCAACGGTTCCGTGCTCAAGGGCGACACGCTCGACTACAACCAGGACACCGACGTTGCCACCGCCACCGGCAACGTGCGTCTGTTCAAGGGCGGCACGCTCGTCACCGGCCCGGACGCCAAGCTCAAGGTCACTGCCAACGAAGGCACCATCAGCACGCCCGCGTACGAGTTCCACACGACCGGCGGCCGCGGCACCGCAGACCGCATCGATTTCATTGACAAGGACAACAGCCGCATCACGCGCGGCACGTACACCACGTGCTCGCCCGACAACGTCGACTGGTACTTCAGCGCGAGCCGCATCGACATCGACAGCGACCGCCAGGTCGGCACGGGCCGTAACGGCGTGCTGCACTTCTTCGGCGTGCCGGTATTTGCCGCGCCGGTCATGGATTTCCCGCTCAATGACGACCGGCGCAGCGGTTTCCTGGCACCGGTGTTCGGCTACAACAGCCGCAGCGGGGCCGACGTCACGCTGCCGTACTACTTCAACCTCGCGCCCAATCGTGATCTGACGTTGTATCCGCGTCTGCTGAGCCAGCGTGGCCTGCAGCTTGGCGCCGAGTACCGTTATCTAGATACGTCGTACAACGGCGTCCTGCGCGGCGAATTCCTGCCCGATGACCGTGAAGCGGGCCGCAACCGCTGGTCGATTTCGGCACTACACACACAGCGCCTGGCGCCTGGCCTGACCGGCTACATCAACTACAACAAGGTTTCCGATAACACCTATCCGGATGATCTTGGCCGCAGCATCGTCACGGCGACGCAGCGCCAGTACGTCCAGGAAGGCGGCGTCACGTACTCGATCGGCGACTGGGTTGCGTTGGCGCGCGTGCAGAAGTTCCAAACGTTGTCGACGGCCACCACGCCACTCTCGGCGCCGTACGAGCGGTTGCCGCAGTTGAACCTGTCGTATGCGCGTTACGACGCGGGTGGCTTCGACATCAATTTCCAGACCGACTACACGCGGTTCTCGATCCCGACGGCAAACACCGTCCAGGGCGAGCGTCTGTTCATGCAGCCGACGATCAGCTACCCGATCGTCCGCCCGGGCTGGTTCGTGACACCGAAGTTCATCCTGAACGCCACGTCGTATCGACTGGATCGACCTGCTGGGGATACGCAGGACACGCAGATCAATCGCACGCTGCCCACGTTCTCGCTGGATTCGGGCATGACCTTCGAGCGCGATGCGCCGCTGGTCACCAAGCTGTTCGGCGTGAGCTACATCCAGACACTGGAGCCGCGCGTGTTCTACGTGTACACGCCGTATCGCGACCAGTCGCAGATCCCGTTGTTCGATACCGGTCAGTCGGACTACAACCTCGGCCAGATCTTTACCGAGAACCCGTACACCGGTTACGACCGCATTGCCGACAACAACAAGCTGACCGCGGGCGTGACCACGCGCTTTATTGAAGCGGAATCGGGCATTGAGCGCCTGCGTGCCACGATCGCGCAGCGCATCGATTTCGAAGGCCAGCGCGTGACGCTGGCGGGTGCGGCGCCGACGTCGGTGCGCCGCTATTCGGATCTTCTGGGCGCGACCACCATCCAGATGTTCCGTGGCATCTTTTTCGATACGAACCTTCAGTACAATCAGGACATCGATCGCATCATGCGCTCGACCGTCGCGTTCAGCTGGAAGCCGGAAGCCAACAAGGTGATCAACCTCGGCTACCGCTATTACCGGCAAGACGCCAACACCGGTCAGCTGCCGCTGGAGCAGGCCGATATCTCAACGCAGTGGCCGATCACACGGCGCCTCTATGGTCTGGGTCGCATCGGTTACGACCTGGATGCGCGCAAGCCATCGGATATGCTGCTTGGCCTGGAATATGTGGCGGATTGCTGGGTCGGCCGACTGGCGGTACAGCGCTACAGCAATGCGGTTTCGGGCTATACGACGCATATCTTTGCCCAGATCGAATTCAAAGGTTTGTCGAAGGTGGGGAACAATCCGATCGACGTGATTCGTCTGAACGTGCCCGGCTACCAGCCGGTGACCGCACAGCCGATCACGCCGTCCGTGCTGGATCAATATGAATAACGACATCATGGCTTTCCAATCGACCGCTTTCGCCACGCGTGTGGCTCCTCTGGGCCGCTTGCGTGTTGCCGGCGTGCTGGTTGCGCTGATGGCCGGGACCACGCTGTCGCCGGCCGTCCACGCGCAGCAGGCGCAATCGGCAAAGAAGAGTGCGCCGGTGCGTGGCATCTTCGCCAACCCGGGTTCGTCGCCGAGCCAGCCGCTGCTGCAGGGCACGCTGCCCGAGCCGACGGCACCGGGTGCGCAGCGCAGCCAGCTCGTCGACGAGGTGGTGGCCGTGGTCAATACCGACGTCATCACCCGCCGCGAACTGCTTAACCGCGCCGATCTGGTTGAGCGCACGTTCCGTGCACAGAATCGACCGCTGCCGCCGCGCGCAGATATGCTCGGCGAAGTGCTTGAGCAACTGATCCTGGAGCGTGTGCAGGCGCAGACCGCCAAGGAAAGCGGCATCCGCGTGTCCGACGCCGATGTGGATCGTGCCGTGGAAAGCGTGGCCCAGCGCAACAACCTGTCGGTGGCGCAGCTCAAGAGCAAGCTGAAGGACGCCGGCATGCCCTACGACAAGTACCGCGACGATCTGCGTCAGGAAATCCTGCTGGCGCGTCTGCGTGAGCGCGAGGTCGACTCCAAGGTGCAGGTCTACGACGGCGAGATCGACAACTATCTGGCGCAGCAGGGCGGCGGTACGGCCCCGGCTGGCGAGCAGCAGTACAACGTCGCGCAGATTCTCGTGCCGGTCGCCGAGGGCGCCACCGATGCCGAGAAGGCCGCTGCGCGCAGCAAGGCCGAAAGCCTGCTCAAGCAAGCGCAGGGCGGTGCGGATTTCGCCAAGCTGGCGCGTGACAATTCGGGCGCGCAGGATGCCTCGCAAGGCGGTGAGCTTGGGCTGCGTCCGATCGGTCGCCTGCCGGCGGTGTTTGCCAACGCCGTGGTCGACATGAAGGCCGGCCAGGTGGCGAGCCAAGTGGTCGAAAGCCCGGCTGGCTATCACGTGATCAAGCTGTTGGAGAAGCGCGCACCGAGCACGGCGATTGCCGCCAAGGTGCAGCAGACGCAAGTGCGCCACATCCTGATCAAGACCGGTCCGACGATGTCGGCGGAAGACGCGCGCCGCCAGTTGTTGGGCCTGCGTGATCGCATCGTCCACGGCTATGACTTTGGCGATGCGGCACGCCGGTATTCGCAGGATGGTTCGGCCGGTGCTGGTGGCGAACTGGGCTGGGTGTCGCCGGGCCAGTTGGTGCCTGAGTTCGAGCAGGCGATGAACCAGCTCAAGCCGGGCGATGTGTCGCAGCCGGTGCAGAGCCAGTTCGGTGTGCACCTGATCCAGGTGGAGGGCCGCCGCGAGGCAGAGGTGTCGGGAGACCGCCAGCGCGACTACGCCCGCTCGGTGATTCGCGAGCAGAAGGTGCAGGCCGCCTATGAAGATTGGCTGCGGGAGCTGCGCGACTCGGCACACGTGGAATACCGCGTGAACCGTCAGCAGTAAGCTACGGACATCCGCATCGCTCACGGCCGCCTGCGGGCGGCCGTGGCGTTTCTAGACCGACCTGAAACCATTGCAGGAAAGCGCTGCATGCTGAACATTGCCATCACCACCGGCGAACCTGCCGGTATCGGCCCCGACATCACTGTGGCTGCGCTGCTGCATTTGGCCCGACAGGCGTCGCCGCGTTACGCCGATGTGCAATGGCATGTGATTGGCGATGCGGCATTGCTGCAGGCGCGCGCTGATGCGATCGGGCAGGGCGATTTCTGGCGCGTTGCCTCCACGGCGCTGACTGTCGTGGAGCGCTCGCTGGGTGCGCCGGTGCGTGCCGGCGTGCTCGATGCCGCCAATGGCCGCTATGTGCTGGACCTGCTGGACGCTGCCATCGACGGCTGCCAGATTGGCACGGCAGACGGCGTCCGTTACGACGCGATGGTCACGGCGCCGGTGCAGAAGAGCACGATCAACGACGCAGGCGTGCCGTTTACCGGCCACACCGAATACCTGGCCGAGCGCAGCCGCACGCCGCGCGTGGTGATGATGCTGGCCGGTCCGCAGCCGGCGCACGACAACGCCATGCTGCGCGTGGCGCTGGCGACAACGCATTTGCCGCTGCGCGAGGTGCCGGACGCTATCACGCCCGCGGTGCTCGATGAGACGCTCGACATCGTGCAGCGTGACCTGCGCGCGCGCTTCGGGCTGAACGACCCTCGCATCCTCGTGACGGGGTTGAATCCGCATGCGGGTGAATCCGGCCACCTCGGCCGCGAAGAGATCGAGGTGATCGAGCCCGCTATCGCACGTGCGCGTGCGCGCGGCATCGATGCGCGCGGTCCGTATCCGGCCGATACGCTGTTCCAGCCCCGCCTGTTGGCCGATGCCGATTGCGTGCTGGCGATGTACCACGACCAAGGTCTGGCGCCGCTCAAGTACGGCACCTTTGGGCATGGCGTGAACATCACGCTGGGCCTGCCGTTCGTGCGCACGTCGGTGGACCACGGTACCGCGCTGGATCTGGCGGGCACAGGCCGCGCCGAGTTCGGCAGCATGATCGAGGCGATCGATACGGCCATCGCCATGGCGCGGCACGCATCGCGTTCCTGAGTTTCTTCACCTTTTCGATTTCGAGTTCGCAATGGCACGATCCACGACCGGCGTTCACCAAGGGCACCAGGCCCGCAAGCGCTTCGGCCAGAACTTCCTGGTCGATGACGGCGTGATCCACGCCATCGTTGCCGCCATTGATCCGAAGCCCGACGATGTGCTCGTCGAGATCGGCCCGGGCCTGGGCGCGCTCACCGTACCTCTCATGGAGCGCGTGCGCACGCTTCAGGTGGTCGAGCTGGATCGTGACCTCGTCGCACGCTTGCAGAAGCGTTTTGGCGATCGGCTGATCGTGCATGCGGGCGATGCGCTGGCGTTCGATTTCGGGTCGCTGGTAGAGGCGGACCGGCCGCTGCGCATCGTCGGCAACCTGCCGTACAACATCTCCAGCCCGCTGCTGTTTCATCTGGCCACGTTCGCCGATCGTGTGCGCGATCAGCATTTCATGCTGCAGAAAGAGGTGGTCGACCGCATGGTGGCCGCACCGGGCAGCAAGGCGTTCAGCCGGCTGTCGGTGATGCTGCAGGTGCGGTACTACATGGAGCTGGTGCTGGATGTGCCGCCGGGCTCGTTCAACCCGCCGCCCAAGGTGGATTCGGCGGTGGTGCGGATGATTCCATGGCCTGCCGACAAATCACCGTATGCGCCGGTGGACATGCGCGCGCTGGGCACGGTGGTGACGATGGCGTTTTCTCAACGGCGCAAGGTGCTGCGCAATACGTTGGGCGCGCTGCGCGATGTGATCGATTTCGAAGCGCTTGGCTTTGACCTGGGCCGTCGCGCGGAAGAAGTGCCGGTGGAAGATTTCGTGGCCGTGGCGAACGCGCTGCCGGCCAACCGCATCGCCGGTAGCGCTTCTGACCTTAGCGAAGATTGACGAGCAGGATGCCCGAGAGCACGAGTGCCGCGGCCAGCGCAAAGCGCAGGCCCACCGGCTCGTGCAACAGCAGCACGCCGAACGCCACGCCAAACAGCGGCGTCAGGAACGAGAACACAGACAGCCGCGACGCCAGGTAGCGGCGCAGCAGCCAGAACCACGTCAGGTAACTGGCGAACGCAATCAGCACGGATTGGTACGCCAGGCTGGCCAGCGCGGTCGGCGTCAGGTTGGCCGTGACAATCTGGTTGGTGCCCGCGGCCATCACCATCAGCAAGACAGCCGATACGGCCAACTGATACAGCAGCGTCTTGGCCGCCGGCGCTTCCGACAGCTTGCTCGCGCGCACGACGATGGTCGTTGCGCCCCATAGCGCGCCGGCTGCCACGCCCAGTGCATCGCCCAACGACGTCGACGGGCCGGCCGCCGGGTGCAGGATGCCGTCGGCAAACGCCAGTACGATGCCCGCAAACGCAATGCCGATGCCGGTCCACTGGCGCGAGCGCAGATGCTCGCCCGGCACGAAGAAGTGCAGGCCGAGCGCGGTGAAGATCGGCGCGGTGTAGAGGAACACCGCCATGCGCGACGCGGTGGTGTAGCCGAGCCCAATGAAGATGCACAGGAACTCGACGCCGAACAGCACGCCCGCCATCAGGCCACCCGGCAATGTGCCGTCACGCACCGACAGGCACGTGCCGCGCCACAGCGCAAACGCCAGCACGAGCACCGAAGCAATCGTCGAACGCACACCGGCCTGCATTACGGGCCCGATATCGTGCGCGGCCACCTTGATGGCGACCTGCTGGAAGCCCCAGCACATGCACAGCACCACCATCAGGCCGATGGCGGTGCCGTCCAGCGGCCTGCGGATGGCGTCAGTGGCGGTTGCCATCGGGCATCGAGCGTGCCTGGATCAGCTCGATCTTGTAGCCGTCCGGATCTTCCACAAACGCGATGATGGTGCTGCCGCCCTTGACGGGGCCGGCCTCGCGCGTGACCTTGCCGCCTGCATTGCGGATCTGGTCGCAGGCCTGTGCGGCATTGTCGACCTCGATGGCGAGGTGGCCGAACGCAGAACCGAGGTCGTACTCACTCACGCCGTAGTTGTAGGTCAGTTCGATGACCGTGTGGTCGGCTTCCGGGCCGTAGCCGACGAACGCCAGGGAGTACTTGTATTCGGGGTTGTCGCTGGTGCGCAGCAGCTGCATGCCGAGCACCTTGGTGTAGAAGTCGATCGAGCGCTGCATGTCGCCGACGCGCAGCATGGTGTGGAGCATTCGCATGGGGATTTCCTTCCTGGGGGAACTGCGGGAAGGCCGTATTGTAGGAGGGTGTGGCGGAGCGTGCAGGGCAGGGTTTTGCTGCCCCGCCGCATTCCTCGCATTTCAGCCCATCGCCCGAGCATGAACATCGCGTTGCGGTGCGGGCGGGACGAGTCAGAACGCCGGCAAGTATTCCGGCGGATGCGAGCGCAGCTGCTCCCGCGCCTCACGAAACTCAGGAAAGATCGACTCCACCGTGTCCCAGAAGCGCGGGCTGTGGTTCATCTCCTTGAGATGCGCCAGCTCATGCGCAACCACGTAGTCGATCAAGCTCAGAGGGAAATGCACGAGGCGCCAGTTCAGACGGATCTTGCCGTCGGCCGTGCAGCTTCCCCAGCGCGTGGCGGCTGAGGACAGCGCATACGCGCTATGCCGCACGCCCAGGCGCTCGGCATACACCTCAAGCCGCTCGCCGAACAGGCGCCTTGCCTGCGTCTGCAGCCAGCCTTGCACGCGGTCCTTGATCTGTTGCTCGGTGGTGGCGGGCGGCAGGCCCAGGTGCAGCACACTGCTGTCGGCATCGAACATCAACGCGCCGATGGGCGATTCCAGCTTGAGCGTGATCGTCTTGCCGAGGAACGGCAGCGCGGCGCCGTCCTGCCACTCCATGGGCGGCAGCATGCGGTGCGCGGCGTTCGTGCGCCATTCGGCCAGCTTGGCGAAGATCCACTTCTGCTTTTCGGCGATGGCGTGTTCGATCTCGGCGAGCGTGACCCAGCGCGGTGCCGTGATCGATAAGCCGCGGTCATCGATGACAAAGCCGATGGTGCGCCGCGACGAACGCTTGAGGTTGTAGATGAGCGCGCGCTCGCCCAGCGTCAGGCGGCGCTGGTCGGGGCCGAGCGGTGCGGTGGAAAAGTCGAGTGCGTGTGGAGCGAGGAGGGATGCGTCAGGCGGCTGCGAAGGCGACGGGGCTTCGGGCGCGAGCAGCGGCAGCTCTAGCTGGACGCTGTCGGCGGTGGTGGGCGAAGTCGGTGGGCGCAGCAGTTTCATGCGTGCTCGCGGTAGCTATCGGCGTCGATTCTACGCATTTCTGCTTCGATCCACGCTTCGACTTCGCGGTTAAGTTCGTCGCTGGTCTTGCCGGCCGTCGAGATGGCCGGACCGACCGACAGCGTGATCAGGCCCGGATGCTTCAGGAACGAATTGCGCGGCCATACGCGGCCGGAGTTGTGGGCGATGGGGATGACCCATGCGCCGGTATCCACGGCAAAGCGCGCGCCGCCGCTCTTGTAGCGCGGCTTCGGGTCGCCCGAGCGCGTGCGCGTGCCTTCCGGAAACATGATCACCCACGCGCCTTCGGCCAGGCGTTCCTTGCCCTGGCGGGCGACCGAGGCAAATGCGTTGGCGCCGTCCTTGCGGTTGATGTGCACCATTTTGAGCATGCCCAGCGCCCAGCCGAAGAAGGGCACATACAGCAGCTCGCGCTTGAACACGTAGCACAGCGGCCGCGGCATGGTCGCGACATAGGCCATGGTTTCCCAGGCCGACTGATGCTTGGAGAGCAGCACCACCGGCTTGTTGGTGGCGACGGCTTCTTCGATGTGCTCCCAGCCCTGGTATTGCCAGCGGATGCCGAGCAGCCAGCGCGCCATCCAGATGGCGGATTTGGTCCAGCCCGACACCATCCAGAACCGGCGGGCCGGATTCATGAACGGAAACACGATGAAGCAGGCCACCGCATAGATCGGCGTCCAGACGATCAGGAAAACCAGGTACAGCAGCGAACGGATAAAAGTCATTGGGGGCGAATTCAAGGGGCGCGCGTGGGCATGCCCTGGGGCGCGGGGGACAGCAGCGAACGCGCAAACGCTCGCAGGTCCTCGTGAATCTGGGTGCCCGGGGGCAGGTTGCCGGCATCGCGGGTCTTGGCGCCCTTGCCGGTCAGTACGAGGTGCGGTATGGCGCCGACTTCGGCGCCGGCTTGCAGGTCACGCAGCGAATCGCCGACCACCGGCACGCCGGTCAGATCGATGTCGAAGCGACGCGCGATCTCACGGAGCATGCCGGACCTGGGCTTGCGGCACTCGCAGGCGTCGGCGGCAGTGTGCGGGCAGAAGAAGACGGCATCGACGCGCCCGCCGTAGCTGGCGAGCGCCTTGTACATCTTCTCGTGCATGGCGTTGAGCGCGGCGGCCTCGAACAGCCCGCGTCCGATGCCCGACTGATTGGTGGCCACCACCACCTGGTAGCCGGCCTGGTTCAGCTCGGCAATGGCCTCCAGGCTGCCGTCGAGGGCGATCCACTCGTCGGGCGACTTGATGAACTGGTCGCTGTCGTGGTTGATGACGCCATCGCGGTCGAGAATCACCAGTTTGGGAACATGGGGCATGGTGGGCTCCGAACGGTGCTTGGGGGGGCGATCAGGCGGCCAGCTTGGAAATGTCCGCCACGCGGTTCATCAAGCCGTGCAGTTCACCCAGCAGCGCGAGGCGGTTGTCGCGCAGCGCGGTGTCGTCGGCCATCACCATCACGCCGTCAAAGAAGGTGTCGACCGCTTCGCGCAGGCCGGCCAGCGTTTTGAGTGCGGTGGTGAAATCGCCGCGTGCAAAGGCATCGTGCACCTGCGGCTCCGACGAAGTCACGGCCTGGTGCAGCGCGCGCTCAGCGTCTTCCTTGAGCAGTTGCGGCTGCACCGCGCCGACAGCCACATCCGTCTTCTTCAGGATGTTGGTGATGCGCTTGTTGGCGGCGGCCAGCGCTTCGGCCTGCGGCAGGGCAGCGAAGGCGCGCACGGCTTGAAGGCGCGCGACGATGTCGTCCAGGCGCTGCGGGCGTTGGCTGACGACGGCTTCCACCTCGTTGGTGCTGTAGCCCTTGTCCTTCAGATAGCCGCGCAGGCGGTCGTACAGGAAGTCGGAGATGGCGGTCAGGTCCGGTTTGACGGCGGCGATGCCATCGAAGCTGGCAGCGGCAATCTGCAGTGCATCGTCGATCGTGAGCGCGAGCGGCTTCTCGATCAGCATGCGCAGGATGCCCAGCGCGTGGCGGCGCAGCGCGAACGGGTCTTTCTCACCCGTGGGCGACAGGCCGATGCCCCAGATACCGACCAGCGTTTCCAGCTTGTCGGCCAGCGCCACCACGGTACCCGTGGCGGTGCTGGGCAGCGCGTCGCCCGCAAAACGCGGCTGATAATGCTCGGAGCAGGCCAGCGCCACGTCGTCGGGTTCGCCGTCGTGACGGGCGTAGTAGGTGCCCATCGTGCCCTGCAGCTCGGGGAACTCGCCCACCATGTCGGTCAGCAGATCGGCCTTGGCCAGCAACGCGCCGCGCGAGGCGTGCGCCACATCCGCGCCGAGCTTCTCGGCCAGTTGGCCGGCGATGGCTTGCAGGCGCGACACACGCTCAAGCTGCGTGCCGATCTTGTTGTGATAAACCACGCGGGAGAGCAGCGGCACACGGTCGGCCAGGGGCTTCTTCTTGTCCTGCTCAAAGAAGAAGCGGGCGTCGGCCAGGCGCGGGCGGACCACGCGCTCGTTGCCTTGAATGATGGCCTCGGGCGTGCCCGTGGCGATGTTCGAGACGATCAGGAAGCGGTTGCGCAGATGGCCTTGTGAATCTGTCAGCGCAAAGTACTTCTGGTTGGTCTGCATGGTCAGGATCAGGCACTCCTGCGGCACGGCGAGGAAGGCTTCCTCGAAATGGCACGGGTAGACCACGGGCCATTCGACCAGCGCGTTCACCTCATCAAGCAGCGCTTCGGGCATCACCACCGTATCGGCCTCGGCGGTCTTGAGCAGTTCGGCGCGGATGGCCTCCTTGCGCTTGCCATAGCTGGCGATGACCTTGCCCTGCGACTCCAGCGTGCTCGCATACGACGTGGCGTCTTTGATGACGATTTCGCCGGCCGACAGGAAACGGTGGCCCATTGTCACGTTGCCCGATTGCAGGCCAAAGGCGCTGACAGGGATGACTTCACTATCGAGCAGCGCGATTAGCTTGTGCGCCGGGCGCACGAATTGCACGTTCTCGCCGTTCGGGCGCTGATACGTCATCACCTTCGGGATCGGCAGGTTGGCGATGGTCTGCGCGAGTGCAGTCTGCAGGCCGTCGGCCAGCACGGCGCCGCGTGCGGTGTAGCGATAGAACAGCGCTTCGGCCTTGCCGTCCGGCGCGCGTTCGAGCGATTCGGGGGCGATGGCGTCCACGCCCACCGTCTTGGCCAGCGCAGCCAGCTTCTTGACGAGCGGCGCCGCGGGCTTGCCCTCGGCATCGAAGGCGATGGTCACGGGCAGCACCTTCTCGCGCAGTTCGCGATCGGGCGCGGTGCGGCGCACGCCGGTGATCGATGCGGCCAGGCGGCGCGGCGTGGCAAAACCTTCCACGGCGGCGCCCTCTTCGAGCAGGCCTTGTGCCGACAGACCGTCAAACAGGCCGCGCGCAAACGCCTCGCCCAGGCGGGCCAGCGCCTTGGGCGGCAGTTCTTCGGTCAGCAGTTCGATCAGGAGGGTGGACATAGCGTTTGAATCGGTGACGTCGTTGTTCTGCGCCGCTGGGTGTTCAGATCAGGTGCGGCGGTACGTTGTGTTGTTCGGTTCGGTAATCAGCAGGGCGAGCCGGGCACGGGCTCCACGCCCGAGAGCAGCCACACGCCGTTCTGCTGCTGGAACTGCAATTGCGTGCCGGCACACTGGCCCGGCGGAGGCGGCGGTGCAATCGGCGCGGGAGTGATGCCGGGCGCGGCTGCATCGCGGTGCAGGAAGCGGGCCGACAGCAAACCGCGTCGCGCGTCGTAGCGCACCTCTTGCAGCGTGCCGGACACGTTGAATTCCAGACGGCTCGGCAGTTGCCCCGCCGAGCGGAATACACGCGCACGGCGCTGCGCCTTTGCGCCGGTGCCTTGCCACTCCACCCACGTGAGCGGGAAGCGCAGGGCCGTTGCATACGTGCGCAGCGGCACGCGATGCCAGCCGAGGTCACGCGCGCCGGACAGATCGCAGGCCATCGTGCGCGCCAGGCTCGTCCATTGGTCGAGCGACGGCGGAGGCGGCGTCCAGGCCGTGCTCAGCGCTTGCTGCAGCGGCTTGGAATCGGCCACGCAAAGCTGCGTTAGGGCGTTGGGCACGACGAAAACCTTCTCCGTCGATGCCGCCTTGGAGGTGCGATGCCGCGCCGCTTGCGCAACGCTGGCCGGTAGCGCCAGCGCGGCGATGGACGCTGCCGTCAGCAGCGCCAGGCCACGCCGTGCTAGGTTGGCCGTCATGCAGCCTCCGTGGTCTTGGCGGCCGCAGCGGCCGTGCCGCACATCGGAAAACCCAGGCGCTCGCGCGAGTCGTAGTAAGCCTGCGCAACCAGGCGCGACAGGTTGCGGATGCGACCGATGTACGCTGCGCGCTCGGTCACCGAAATGGCGCCACGTGCGTCCAGCAGGTTGAAGGTGTGGCCGGCCTTGAGCACTTGCTCGTAGGCGGGCAGGGCCAGTTGCACGACGGGTGCACCGCCGTCGGAAGCGGCATCCTCTTCTGCGCGCACGCCCATCAGGCGCTTGGCTTCGGCTTCGTGCTCGGCAAAGCGGCGGAACAGCACGGTCGTGTCGGCCTGCTCGAAGTTGTAGGTCGATTGCTCGACCTCGTTCTGATGGTAGACATCGCCGTAGGTCAGTCGGCGCTTCACGAGGCCGTTCGGGCCGGGCTCTTCCCACTCGGTCCAGACCAGGTCGTAGATGTTCTCGACCTGCTGCAGGTACATCGCCAGGCGCTCGATACCGTAGGTGATCTCACCGGTCACGGGCTTGCAGTCCAGGCCGCCGACTTGCTGGAAGTACGTGAACTGCGTGACTTCCATGCCGTTGAGCCACACCTCCCAACCAAGGCCCCAGGCGCCGAGCGTGGGGTTCTCCCAGTCGTCTTCCACAAAGCGCACGTCGTTCTGCTTCAGGTCCAGGCCCAGCGCTTCCAGCGAACCGAGGTACAGGTCGAGGATGTTTTCCGGCGCCGGCTTGAGCACCACTTGGTACTGGTAGTAATGCTGCAAGCGATTCGGGTTCTCGCCGTAGCGACCGTCCTTGGGGCGGCGCGACGGTTGCACGTAAGCGGCACGCCAAGGCTCGGGGCCGATCGCGCGCAGGAAGGTGTGCACGTGCGACGTGCCGGCGCCGACTTCGAGGTCGATCGGTTGCAGCAGGGCGCAGCCCTGGGCGTCCCAGTACGACTGCAGCTTGAGGATGAGTTGCTGGAAGGTGAGCATGGTGGTACCCGTTGGTCCGCGGCAGCACGGAACGATACGTTGCGCCGCGTGACGGTGGAATGCAGCGGCGGGCACGAGAAGCGCCTGGCTCCGTGCCCGCCGTAAAACGTTGAATTTTAGCGTTTTTTGTCAGCGACTCCGGAAAGTGGCTCGAAAGCCCTTCGGTCGCTGAACGATCAATCTGTGGATGCCCGACGGCGGCGCGCACATGCCACCAACAGAACCAGCGCGCCCAGGCCCAGCGCGGGTGCGTTGCCGGCCCGCACGAATGGCGTCAGACCTTGCATGCCTTGCACGTCCGCCTGCAGTGTGCCGAGCGTGAAGACGGGCAGGCGCGCCTGCACGCTGCCGTCCGGCCGCACCACGGCGGTCGCGCCCGTGTTGGTGGCGCGCAGCATCGGTCGGCCCGTTTCCAACGCGCGCATGCGCGAGATCTGCAGGTGCTGGTCCAGCGCGATCGTGTCGCCAAACCACGCCAGGTTCGTCACATTGGCGAGCATCGTGGCGGGCTGGTCCGCATGCCGCAGCGAGGCGGCAATTTCCTCGCCAAACAAATCCTCGTAGCAGATGTTGGGAGCGACGCGTTGGTCGGCCACTGCCATGGGCGGTTGCACGGGCAGGCCGCGCCGGAAGTCGCCCAGCGGCATGTTCATCATGTTGACGAACCAGTGGAAGCCGAAGGGGATGAACTCGCCGAAGGGCACGAGATGGTGCTTGTTGTAGCGGTACACGCCCTGAAATTGCGGGCCGACGCCGAACACGCTGTTGGTGTAATCGACGCGTGAGTCCTCGCTGGCGGCACCAAAAAGCACGCTGGAGCCGGTGGTATCCACATAGGTGCGGATGGCCAGCGCAATCTCCTGCGGCATCTCTTGAATCATGATCGGGAAGGCCGTCTCGGGCGTGACCACGAGTTGTGCGGGCTTCTCGGTAACCATCTTGGTGTACAGCTCCAGCGAGCGCTCGATGCCGGTCTGCTGGAACTTTACGTCCTGCGGCACGTTGCCCTGCAAGAGGCGCACGGAGATCGGCTTGCCCACCGGCTGCGTCCACGCAATGCCGTGCAGCGGCCAGCCGGCCACCAGCACGAGCGCACCCGCGAGGCCCGCCAGCCAATGCAGGCGGCGCTCGGCAGCGACGCACAGCAGACCGGCCAGCACGGCCGCGATCAGCACGATGCCGTATACGCCCACCAGCGGCGCGTAGCCGGCCAGCGGGCCATCGGTGTGTGCGTAGCCGCCGTTGATCCAGGGGAAGCCCGTCCAGACTGTGCCGCGCAGCCATTCCGTGATGGCCCATGCCGAGCCAAATACCAGCGCGGATACGGTACCGGAACACCGCCCGCGTCTTGTCAGCCACTGCCACGTCCACACCGCCAGCGCCGGATGCAGTGCCAGGTAGCCGGCGAACAGCAGCACCGCCAGCGCAGCCATCCACGCCGGCATGTCGCCGTAGACGTGCATGCTGATATAGAGCCACCAGATGCCCGACAGGAACCAGCCGAGCCCGAAGGCATAACCGACCCACGCCGCATCCCGCAAGCGCGGCGCGCGCTGCACCAGCGCGGCCAGCCCCGTCAGCGAGAGGATCTGCAGCCACCACCAGTGGTTCGGCGCGAACGACAGCGTATGCATGACGCCAAGCAGTGCTGCCAGCGGCGTCGCAAAACGCAGCCGCGCGAGCGGCACAGCGTGGGCGTCCTGCCGACGGGACGGTGCGGCAGGGGAAGAGAACTGAGCGGGCACGGAAGGATCAGGCGGGGTGGGAACCAGAGGTGTCAGCCGTGGCATTGCCGCCGGCCGGCGTGGTGAGGCGGCGCACGAGCAGCACCTGCACTTGGCGCGCATCGGCGCGCAGCACGTCGAACTGCAGCGTGCCCATGACGATCTTCTCGCCCCGGTGCGGCACGCGGCCCAGGTGGTTGGACAGCAGCCCGCCCACGGTATCGACATCTTCGTCGGAGAAATGCGTGCCGAAGGCTTCGTTGAACTGGCTGATCTCGGTCAGCCCGCGCACGCGCATGTGTCCATCGGCGGTCGGCAGGATGTTGTCTTCTTCCTGGTCGAAGTCGTATTCGTCTTCGATGTCCCCCACGATCTGCTCCAGCACATCTTCGATGGTGATGAGGCCGGCCACGCCGCCATATTCGTCAACGACAATGGCGATGTGGTTGCGGTTGACGCGGAAGTCGCGCAACAGGACGTTCAGTCGCTTCGATTCGGGGATGAACACGGCCGGGCGCAGCATGTCGCGCACGTCGAAGCCTTCGTCGGTGTAGAAGCGCAGCAGGTCCTTGGCGAGCAGGATGCCGATGATGTTGTCTCGGCTGCCTTCGTAGACGGGGAAGCGCGAATGCGCGGCTTCCTGCACAAAGGGGATGAATTCTGACGGCGCGTCGGCGATGTTGAGCGCATCCATCTGCGCGCGCGGGATCATGATGTCGCGCGCACACAGGTCTGAGACCTGGAAGACGCCTTCGATCATCGACAGGGAGTCGGCGTCGATCAGGCTGCGCGCATGGGCGTCTTGGAGGATTTCGAGCAGCTCGGCCCGCGATTCGGGCTCGGGCGAGATGAGGTCGGTCAGGCGTTCCAGCAGCGTACGGGGTTTGTCGGCTGGCTTCGGACTGGGATACGGATCATTCATGGCGCGGTCGCGCGTCGTTAAACATCGAGCCAGCATACACCAAAAGCCCTGCCGCCCCGATGAAGCGGGGTAGCCGTCCGGCCTCCAGAAGTGCAGTTTATTTCACATCCGGAGGCGGGGTTTGGGCGCGTTAAGGCGGACAATCTGCCGAGGGGGAAGCGGTCAGTCGTGCCCGCCCGCGCCGCCGCGTTGGCCGTTGCCCTGCGCGTTGCTGCCGTCGTTGCCTTGGTGATTGTCGTTCTGGCCCTGGTCGGCGTCGCCCTGACCATGATGCTGGCCGTGCCCGCCGGGGTCGTCACCCTCGCCGCCGCGATCGTGGTCTGCCCCGTGGTTGCCGTTACCGTTGCCCTCGCCGTAATGATGGCCGTTGTTGCTGTGGCTATCGTCGCCGCCGTGGTGCCCATGATGGCCGTGGTTGCCGTCGCCGCCGTGATCGTGATCGCCACCGTGGTTGCCGCTGCCGCCATGGTCGTGGTCGCCGCCGTGGTTGCCGCTGCCGCCATGGTCGTGGTCGCCACCGTGGTTGCCGTCGCCGCCATGGTCGTGGTCGCCGCCGTGGTTGCCGTTTCCGCCATGGTCGTGGTCGCCGCCGTGGTTGCCGTTTCCGCCATGATCGTGATCGCCACCGTGATGACCGCCGTGGTCATGATCGTGATCATGGTGGTGGCCGTGATGGTGCCCGCCTCCGTGGCAGCTTCCGCACGGCGATGGGACGGGCGATGGGCTCGGCGTGGGCGTTGGGGCTGGCGTCGGTGTTGGGGTGGGGCTCGGGCTCGGCGATGGGCTTGGCCCGGGGCTCGGTGTTGGTGCCGGCGTGGGGCCGGGGCTGGGCGATGCGCCAGGGGCGGGCGCGGGTGTCGGGCTGGGCTTGGTCGGCGGCGTGTTGTTGCCGCTGGGCGGCGGTGCGTCGTTGTTGCTGGTCGTCGTGGTCGCTGCCGGTGCCGGGTCGGCGGGATGCGAATTGCTGTGATACCGGCCCAGCGTGCTCGCGCCGCCGTAGGCTGTCCAGCGTCCGGCGATTTCCATGTCGACGCCCGCAAGCCAATGGTCGCCTGTGGCGCCGACGCCCACCAGTGCCTTGCTGCTCGCAAAGTCGTAGCCGCCGCCGATGAGCGCCTGCACGCTCGTGCTGCCCACCACCGCCTGCACGCGCGGCCGGATGGTGCCTTGCGCGATCATCAGGTTCACTTCTGCGCCCACCACGTTGTTGCTGTCGGAGATGTTGACCGTGCGGCAACCGACCACCGCACCCGGATGCCATGCGCCGTCGAACACGACGACGATGCCCGCATAGCACGATTGCTTGTGTTCCGCGTGCGCGATGCGCGGCGTGACCGCGAGCGCCGTGCCGACACCCACGCCAACCAGCAGCGTGGCCCACGGAATGCTGTCCATGAAGCGTTGACGCATGATGACCTCCCCGGATAGGCCGTGCCCGTCTGTGCGCGGGTTGGCCCATGGCGCTCGTTTGCGCCGAGTTCGTGAAGCGCGCTCGAGCGGCGGCTTATGCGTGGAGGATAGGAATCGCTACGGCAAAACCCATGCGCCATACGGAGAGCGGCGAGGGTGCCGGACGGCCGACGGCCTGTGCGACGTGTATGCGCGATTCGAACGGCGCGAGCATGCGCCAAATGGCGGAGGGAAACCCGCAAACCGTTGTCAGGGCTGGGTCTGCGTCAATGGGGGTTGATTCAGCGTTGAAACAGCATGGTGCAGGAATGGAACATGCAAAAGCAAAACGCCGGCGCGAGGCCGGCGTTTGAACATCAAGCGCGTGGCGCTTTAACGATCTGCGTACGGATCGGCAAAACCGAGGTCGCGGAGGATCTCCGTTTCGATGCCTTCCATTTCTTTCGCATCGGCCGGGTCTTCGTGGTCGTAGCCCTGGGCGTGCAGCGCGCCGTGCACGATCAGATGCGCGTAGTGCGCGAGCAGCGGCTTCTTCTGCTCCTTCGCTTCCTTTTCGACCACCGCGCTGCACAGCACGATGTCGGCGGAGACCGGGTCTTCTGCACTCTCTGCGTACGAGAAGGTCAGCACGTTGGTGGCGTAGTCCTTGCCGCGGTAGGTGCGGTTGAGCGTGCGGCCTTCTTCTTCGCCGACAAAGCGCACGTTGAGCTGCGCATCGGCAAACAGCGCCGGCGCGATCCACGCTTCGATGTCGCGTTCTTTCGGCAACGCCTTGCGAGTGGCAGCCTTGAGTTCATCGCCGTACTGGACCGTCAGGTCCAGCGTGAGCATCTCGGCGCCAGCGGTGTCGTCATCGAAGGCTTCTTCTGTGGAGTCTGCCAACTCGGCCGGCTGGGTCTCGATGCGCAACGTGATGCTGTCGTGGTGCTCGGGGCGCAGCGAGAGCATGGCGTGCATGTCGGCGTCGGCGTGCTCGGCAACCAGGGTGATCGCCCCATCCACGGTATTCGGCAGGCCCAGGATCAGGCTGCGGCCGTCGGCAAAGGCGATGCGCAGCGCGCTGGCGTCGACCGTCTTGGGTTTGCCTTGGGCGTCGAACACGTCGACGCGCGGGCCAAATGACTCAGCAGCTACGGGTTGGGTCTTCTTGGTTTTTGCTTTGGTATCGGTCTTTGCTTTAGCCACGTTCAGGCGTCCTTATGCATCTTTATGCTGGGCATGGAATTCGTCATAGGCCTCGACGATGCGGGCCACCAGTGGGTGCCGCACCACGTCGACGCTCGTAAAGCGCGTCATCGCCACGCCGCGCACGTCACGCAGCACGTGCTGCGCTTCGATCAGGCCGCTCTTCTGGCCGCGCGGCAGATCGATCTGCGTTGTGTCGCCGGTGATCACCGCCTTGGAGCCGAAGCCGATCCGCGTGAGGAACATCTTCATCTGTTCCGGCGTGGTGTTCTGGGCTTCGTCCAGGATGATGAAGGCGTGATTGAGCGTGCGCCCGCGCATGTACGCCAGTGGCGCGATCTCGATCATCTGGCGCTCGAACATCTTCTGCGTTTTGTCGAAGCCGAGCAGGTCGTACAGCGCGTCGTACAGCGGGCGCAGGTACGGGTCCACCTTCTGGGCGAGATCGCCGGGCAGAAAGCCCAGGCGTTCGCCGGCTTCCACGGCCGGGCGTGTGAGCACGATGCGCTTGACGGCGTCGCGCTCGAGCGCATCCACGGCGCAGGCCACGGCCAGATACGTCTTGCCCGTACCCGCCGGGCCGATGCCGAACGACAGGTCGTGCGAGAGGATGTTGCGCAGATATTCGCGCTGCATCGGCGTGCGGCCGTGCAGGTCGGTGCGTCGCGTATGCAGCACCGGCGACAGATCATTGCCGTCCGGCACGTCGGCGCTCGATTCCGGCAGGTAAGCGCCGTGTGCTGCCACCTGGCGGGTCTCCACCAGGCCAAGCTGGATATCGTCCACCGACAGCGGGTCGCGTGCGGCGCTGTTGTAGAACGTTTCCAGTGCGTTGGCCGCGCCTTGTGCGTTGGCGCCGCGCACGGTGAACTTGCTGCCGCGCCGGTTGATGGTCACGTCCAGCGCCTGCTCGATCTGGCGCAGGTTCTCGTCCAGCGGCCCGCACAGGTTCTGCAGGCGCGTGTTGTCGTTCTTGGGCGCTGTGAATTCTGCGATGGTGGGTTTCATCAAGTCAGGTCGTGTTGACGATCAGTGAGTCGCGCTGGCCGTACGTTGTTCCGCCACTTCGCCGCGCAGCGAATGCGGGAACGCGTGCACGATGCGCACGTCCAGCATCTGGCCGATCAGCTGGTCGCGGCGCGCCTGCGGCAGATCGGGCAGCGCGAAGTTGACGACGCGGTTGTTCTCGGTGCGGCCGTGCAGTTCGGTCGGATCCTTGCGCGACGGGCCTTCCACCAGAATGCGCTGCACGCTGCCGACCATGCCTTGGCTGATGCGCGCTACGTTCGCTTCGATGGTCGCCTGCAAATGTTTCAGGCGTTCGAGCTTGACGGCCTGCGGCGTATCGTCGTGCAGGTTGGCGGCAGGCGTGCCGGGGCGCGGGCTGTAGATGAAGCTGAACGAGGTGTCGTAGCCGATCTCGTGAATCAGGTCCATCGTTTTGGCGAAGTCCGCATCGGTCTCGCCTGGGAAGCCGACGATGAAGTCGGTGGCGATCGAGATGTTCGGCCGGATCGCGCGCAGCTTGCGGATGCTGCTCTTGTATTCCAGCACCGTGTAGCCGCGCTTCATCGCCATCAGGATGCGGTCGGAGCCATGCTGCACGGGCAGATGCAGGTGGTCGACCAGTTTTGGGTTGGTGGCATAGGCCTCGATCAGGCGCGAGGTGAATTCCTTCGGGTGGCTGGTCGTGTAGCGGATGCGCTCGATACCCGGAATCTCGGCCACGTATTCGAGCAGCAGCGCGAAATCCGCACGCTCGCTGGTGTCGCCCATCTTGCCGATGTACGCATTGACGTTCTGGCCCAGCAGCGTGACTTCACGCACGCCCTGGTCTGCCAGGCCGGCCACTTCGGCGAGCACGTCGTCAAACGGGCGCGAGACTTCTTCGCCGCGCGTGTAAGGCACCACGCAGTAGCTGCAGTACTTCGAGCAGCCTTCCATGATCGACACGAAGGCGCTGGCACCATCGACGCGCGCGGGCGGCAGGTGGTCGAACTTCTCGATCTCGGGGAAGGACACGTCGACCTGCGAGCGGCCCGTGCGGCGGCGTGCTGCAATGAGGTCCGGCAGGCGGTGCAGCGTCTGCGGGCCGAAGACGACATCCACGTAGGGGGCGCGCGCCACGATGGACGCGCCTTCCTGGCTGGCCACGCAGCCGCCCACGCCGACCACGAGGTCCGGCTTGAGCGCCTTGAGCGCCTTCACGCGGCCGAGTTCGGAGAACACCTTCTCCTGCGCCTTCTCGCGCACGGAGCATGTATTGAAGAGGATCACGTCCGCGTCTTCGGGCGTGTCGGTGGGGACGAGACCTTCAGCCGCGTTGAGCACGTCGGACATCTTGTCCGAGTCGTACTCGTTCATCTGGCAGCCGTAGGTTTTGATGAAGACTTTTTTCATGTGCCGTTCGCAGTGGTTGACCTGGGGGCACGTGCTTCGTGGGGCGTTCTAACTACTGAGACTGCGATTGCGCCTGACTTTGAGCAGCCACCGCAGCCTTGTAATCGTCATCGCTGACAACCCAGGCTGTCAGCAACTGCTGATACAGGTCGAGCTGGTAGCGCACCTTGAACGTCTGGCCGATCACTGAAGAGGTCGGCAGCAGGCGCCCATCCAGCGACAGAATCCGCACGCCTGGGGCAAAGCGGATGTCAGCGCTGCTGCTCCCGAAGCCCAACAGCAGGATGCGGACGACCCCTGTGCTGCCGGTACTCAGCGTGCCGGTATTGGCCGAATTGACGGTCAATTGGGCCGCCGAGGCCGTCGCCGGAATGTTGCGCAGAACCTGCGCATGGGACAGCAGCGGCGCCGATGCCGCAGCAACGGCAGCAAAGACTAGGGCGAGGACTTGGCGTCGGGTGCGCATGGCGTCGTCAGGAGAAAGCCACCGCCGGGTGAGCGACCCGGCACACGAAACACGAGACAACCCGATATTGTAGCGTTCCGGGACGAAGTCTTATAGCGCTTCGGCAATCTTGGCGGCCAGCGCAACACCGCTCAAGAACGCGGCTTCCACACGCGGGCCTTCGCACCAATCGCCGCAGGCACCCAGGCGGGCGGCGGCGTCCCAGTGGCAAGGCACGCCGGCCGACTGCTCGACCAGTGCGTGCGGCCACAGGTGCGCGGCCATCACATCGGGCTCCGGCGTGCCCGGGAAGGCCTCGGCAAAGCGGGCGTGCATGGCGTGCAGCGCCTGTTCAGGGGTGTCCTGGGCATGCGCGGCCGACCACCCCGGCGACGCATGCACCACCCAGGATTCATCGACCATGACACGGCCCGGCTTGGTGTTGTCGCGGGCGGCCCAGGCGAGCATGTCGTCGTCGATGCGGATGCCGTCATAGGGCAAGTCCAGGGGTTGCGCAAAACCCATCATCAGCGCCCAGCACGGGGCGTAGTGCACCGGGGCGATGGCCTCCTGCAGCGGGGCGGGCATGGCGCCATGAAACAGCGCCGGCAGTTCGGGTGAGGGCAGGGCCAGGGCGATGATGTCGGCGTGCGCGGGTTCCGTGCCGTTGCGCTCGATCGTCCAGCGCCGGCCATCGTGCGCAACACGCGTGACGGCATGGCCGAAACGCACATCCAACGGCGTAGCCAGGCTGCGCACCAGCGCGCCCATACCGGGCAGGCCGACGTAGCGGGCTTCGTCGCGCGAGTCGGCTTGCAGGGCATCGACCGTGCGATGGCCCCAGCGTGCGGGCCACGGGAGCACCGAGCCCTGACGGCCAGCGGCATCCACCGCGCGGCGGAAGGCCTCGCTGCGCACATTGAACGACTGCGCGCCGTGGTCGAATGCATACGCCGGGGCTGACTCTGGCAGCACCGTGGTGGCCAGCCGGCCCCCTACACCGCCCGAGCGCTCATAGACCGTGGTGGCAATGCCTTCTGCGGCGAGCGCGTTGGCACAGGCAACACCGGCAATGCCGGCTCCGACGATGGCGATGGAAGGCTGGGTCATGGGCGAGGTGGGTGAGGGGTAGTCAGCAGAATCCCGCCATCATATCGGCTCTGTCGACCCATGCCCCAATGAAAAACGCCACCCGGAGGTGGCGTCTTGCGCAACGGCAAATCGGTGGCTCAGAAGCGGTAGCCAACGTTCAGGCCGAACACCAGCGGGTCGACCTTGATGTCGGTCTTGTTGACCGCCAGCACCTGGCCTTGCTGGCTGCGGATCGTGATGGTCGAGGTGGTCTTCAACGGCAGGTACGACAGGGTGCCCGTGGCGATCCAGTTCTTGGCGAACTCATACGACACGCCGATGTTGGCGACCGGCGTCCACGAGCTGGACGTTTCCGCCGTCACCTTGGCCGGGCCCGTCGGAACCTGGCCCATGCCCAGCTGCAGCACCTGCCCCAGGTTCTGCAGGCCGTTGACGAAGTTCTGGTTCAGCTTCAGGTTGGTGAAGAAGTTGTAGCTGACACCTGCGCCGATGAACGGGCGCACCTTGCTTTCCTTCGTGCCGAAGTGATATTGCGCGACGATTGCCGGGCTCCATTCACGCACGGTGGCCACCGGGTTGTTCTGCGGCAGGCCCAGGTTGATGAGCGTCAGCGGCCCGATCACCGGCACCGGCGCGATCACGTTGCCGCTGCCGTACAGATTGAACTTGGGCGGTACACCACCGACGAACGTCGCGGCGATGTTGTCGGTAAAGAAGTGCGTGAACGTGAGCGACAGCGTATTGGCGTTACTGACTCGCACGTCAGTTCCAGGCGACTGATAAGTGCCCAGGCCCAGCGCGCCGGTCGTGGTGGTCAGCGGCGTGGCGGAATCCATCGGGCGGATGTAGAACCAGCCCAGCGCCATGATGTTGCGTCCCCAGACGTAGTTGTCCATGAAGCCACTGAACCCGCCACTGCTGCTGGCACCACTGCCGCTGCTGGCGCTTGCGGCCACATTGGCCTCTGCGGTGGATTGGGCGTGAGCCAGGGGGGCAGCAAGGGTGCTGGCGGCAGCGCAGGCAAGGGCTGCAGCAAAGCGGCGGGCAGTGCGGTTCATGTGGTTGTCTCTCTGGATTGGATTGTTATCACGCCTTGGTGTGGCGATTTGTGTTTCCGCAGCATAACGCAGCGTTTTTGTTCCGTTACGCTGCGATGACCGAAGTTTTCCTCTAGCTTGTACGCACGCAACAAGGGGTTTCCCCTAGTCACGTTTCATACTCTCCACCGGTCGGCGGAGCCTTGGCCCACAACGGTCTTCGGGCGGCAGTCTAAAATTTGTATTCCGGATTTTTAGGGTTGAAAGTCTGGTCGTTCCAGGTCTTGCGCGTCACGCTCTCGATGACGATTTTCTCGAGCTGATTGCCCGATTCGTCCCACGCTTCTTCAATGCGCACCCACGGGTTCTTGAGGTCGAAATACAGGCGCACGCGCTTGGCGTAGAACGTGGGCGGGCCGCTTGGCGCATCCCAGGTCAGACGCAGCATGCGTTCACCGTCTTCGGTCACCATCTTGGCTTCACTGAACTTGCCGCTGCCGCCGGCTGCCACGTGGGCACGTCCGTCGCGTTCGAGCGTATCGACGATGAATTGCAGCCCAAGCTCACGTGCCGTGTGGTTCGACTGCGATTTGGCCAGCGAGCCATCCAGCGCACTCCAGATCGCCACGAAACCGACGAGCCCGCCAAGGTGGCCGTACATCTCGTCTTTGCGCACGGTTTCGTCATAGATGATTTCCTGACCCGCGTGAGAACCCCCCTTGAGCCAGCGCGCGTAGACCTGACGCGGTGCGTTGCGGTAGCGGATGAGCATGAGCGCCGGTTGGCTTTGCCACTGGTCTTTCACGCGTTCCTGGCGGCGCATGCGGTATTCATATTCGGGCAGCTTGGCCACCTCGCTCTGGAGCCAACGCACCAGCGTTTCAGGCTTCATGGCCTGCGCCATGGCGAGGACGTTTTCGTCCGACCAGCCGGCGAACGCGTTGGCGTGCACCTGGCTGGCAAGCCAAGCCGTCTGCCGGGCGATGTCCATGGCGGCAAAGCTGCCGATGGCCGCCGATTGCGGTGGGGCCGTCGGCGCGGTTGCCGCAGGCGCGGAGGCATCCGGCGCGGCAGGCTGGGCCCAGGCGTGTGCGGCGCCCGCCAGCACCGTGGCCAGGGCGAGGGTACGCAATCGCATACAGGTCTCCGGTGCGGTTGTTGTTATTGCTGCGCCTGCGCGCGGGCACGCTTGATGTCGGGATCGGCATCGCGCAGCTCGCGGCGCAAGATCTTGCCCACAGTCGACTTGGGCAGTTCTTCGTGGCGGAACTCGACGATGCGCGGCATCTTGTAGCCGGTCAGATGGGCGCGGCAGTGTTCGAGCAGGGCGGGCTCGGTCAGCGCGCCGGTGCGTGGCACCACGATGATCTTCACGCGCTCGCCGGCCACCGGGTCGGGCACGCCAATGGCCGCCACCTCCAGCACTTCGGGGTGCAGCGCTACCACGTCTTCGATCTCGTTCGGGTACACGTTGAAGCCCGAGACCAGGATCATGTCCTTCTTGCGGTCGATCAGGCGGATGTAGCCGTTGGCGTCCATCACGCCGATGTCGCCTGTAGAGAACCAGCCTTCGGTGTCGATGGACTTGGCCGTCTCATCGGGACGCTGCCAGTAGCCGCGCATGACTTGGGGCCCACGCACTTGCAGTTCGCCGGGTTCGCCCAGCGGCGCGATGGTGCCGTCGTCGCGCTTGAAGCGCACTTCGGTGGAAGGCGCGGGCAGCCCGATCGTGCCGCTGAACTCGGTCACGTGCGGCGGGTTCATCGACACGACCGGCGAGCATTCCGTCAGACCGTAGCCTTCGACAATGGTGTGACCCGTGACCTCTTTCCAGCGCTGTGCGATCGCACGCTGCACAGCCATGCCGCCACCGATGGTGATCTTCATGGCCGAGAAATCGCGCTTGGCAAAGTCCGGGTCTTCCAGCAGTGCATTGAACAGCGTGTTCACGCCCGCAATCCCCGAGAAGCGCTCGTTGCGCAGAATGAAGATCACGCGCTTGGTGTCACGCGGATTGGCGATCAGGATATTGCGCCCGCCCAGCGTCATGAACATCAGCAGGTTCACCGTGAGCGAGAAGATGTGATACAGCGGCAGCAGCGTGACGTTGGTTTCCACGCCGCCGTTGAGCATGCTCTTGGACCACTCTTCCGCCTGCAGCAGGTTGGCGATGATGTTGCGGTGGGTGAGCATCGCGCCCTTGGCCACGCCCGTGGTCCCGCCGGTGTATTGCAGGAAGGCGATGTCTTCCGGCGCCAGTTGCACCGGTTGCATCGCGCGAGAGCGGCCCGTGGCTAGCGCATCCCGCAGCCGGACCGGCGAGGGCAACTTGTAGGGTGGCACCTGCTTCTGCACGTGGCGCATCACGAAGTTCAGCGCTCGGCCCTTGAGGTTGAGCGCACCGCCCATCAGGTCGCCAATGCCGGTGATGACGAAGTTGCGAACCTGGCTGCCGGGCAGCGCCTGTTCCAGCGTGCGTGCGAAGTTCTCCAGTACGACGATCGTTTGTGCGCCGGAATCGCGCAACTGGTGCGCCAGCTCCGGCACCGTGTACAGCGGGTTGACGTTGACGACGATGGCGCCGGCCAGCAGCGTGCCGAACAGGCACACGGGGTACTGCAGGCTGTTGGGCAGCATGATCGCCACGCGGTCGCCCTTCTTCACGCCGCGCGATTGCAGCCACGCTGCAAACTGCTTGGCCTGGCGCTCGCACTCGTCGTATGTCATCTCGGTGCCGACACTCACGTACGCGACGCGGGTGCGGTACTTCTCCACCGATTCGCGAAACACCTCGGCCAGCGAGTGATAGCGATCAGGGTTGATTTCGGCGGGCACGCCCTCGGGGTACGACTTCAGCCAGATGCGGTCGGTAAGGCTGTTGCGGTCGGCAACGGTGTTCATGGTGTCTCCGTCCATGAAAAACGCGGCGTGGTTTTGTTATGTGCCGCGCGGGTTTTGGAATCTTGCTAGACCCAGGCCGTTCCCGTTGTGGCCCGAGCGGGTTACTGCGACATCGTTTCGGGGCGCTCCAGAATGGCAACGACACCTTGTCCGCCAGCGGCACAGATCGACACCAGCCCGCGTCCGCTGCCGCGCTGCGCCAGCATCTTGGCCAGCGTCGCGACAATGCGCCCGCCCGTGGCGGCAAAGGGATGGCCCGTGCCGAGCGAGCTGCCATTCACGTTCAGTTTGCTGCGGTCGATGCTGCCCATCGGGGCGCTGCGGCCGAGTTTTTCGCGGCAGTATTCGGGCGATTCCCAGGCGGCCAGCGTGCTGAGCACCTGCGCAGCAAAGGCTTCGTGGATCTCGTAGTAGTCGAAGTCCTGCAGCGTGAGGCCCGCGCGTTGCAGCATGCGCGAGACGGCATAGGCCGGCGCCATCAGCAGCCCTTCGTTCTGCTCTGGCGTGCCGCTGAAGAAATCGACGGCAGCCGTATCCGCGCAGGTCATGTAGGCGAGCACGGGCATGTTGTGCGCGCGGGCCCAGTCAACGCTTGCGAGCAGCACGCACGATGCGCCGTCGGTGAGCGGCGTGGAGTTGCCGGCGGTCATGGTGCCGGCCGCGCTGCGGTCGAATACCGGCTGCAGCTTCGCCAATTGCTCGATGGTCAGGTTGCTGCGCAGGTTGTTGTCGCGATCGAGCCCGAGGTGGGCGGTCATCAGGTCGGTGAAGAAACCGCGTTCGTAGGCGGCCGTGAGGTTGTGGTGGCTGCGCAGGGCCAACGCATCCTGATCTTCGCGGCGGATGCCCCAGCGCTTGGCCATCAGCTCGCAGTGTTCGCCCATCGACAGGCCCGTACGCGGTTCGCTGTTGCGCGGCAACAGGGGGCGTACGAACATCGACGGCCGCAGCCCGGCCAACGCTTTGACGCGCGCGCCAGTGGACTTGGCGCGGTTGGCCTCCAGCAGGATCTTGCGCATCTTCTCGTTCAGGCCGACGGGCGCATCGGAGGTGGTATCCGTGCCGCCGGCAATGCCCACGTCGATCTGCCCCAGCGCGATCTTGTTGGCGACGAGAATGGCCGCTTCAAGCCCCGTGCCGCAGGCTTGCTGTATGTCGTACGCGGGTGTCTGCTTGGCGAGCGTGGTGGACAGCACCGTTTCGCGGGTCAGGTTGAAATCGCGTGCGTGCTTGATGACCGCGCCGGCCACGACTTCATCCAGGCGCTGGCCGTGCAGGTTGAAGCGGTCGATCAGGCCCTGCAGCGCGGCGGTCAGCATCTGCTGGTTCGATGCCGTGGCGTAGGCCGTGTTCGAGCGGGCGAACGGAATGCGGTTACCGCCGAGGATGGCGACGCGGCGCAACTGCGCGTTGACGAGCATGAATTCAGTCTCCCGTGTTTTCTTGTTGTGCGTGCGGCAGCGTCAGCACGCCACGCAGATAGGGTTTGTCGCCCGTGGCGTTGCGCACTTCAAACGCGCGGCCCGGTGTGGCCTCGTTGGCTTGCCACAGCGTCGCCGCCCCCGGCAGTGATAGCGGCGTCTTGAATTCGGCCACCACTTCGCCTTGCGTGAGCGGTGCGGCCGGCAGTAGCGCGGCCAGCGCACGGGCCTTCGTCCACATGCCGTGCGCGATGGGGTGCGCAAAACCGAACAGCTTTGCGCCGATGTTGGACACGTGGATGGGGTTCCAGTCGCCTGACACACCGGCGTAGCGGCGGCCGGTGTCGGCAGGCGCGTCCCAGCGGCCAATGGGCGACAAGTTTTGTGGACTTGGCAGCGCAATCAACGGCGCACCCTGCGGAGAAGGCACGCCCACGCGCAGATAGGTCGACAGCGATTCCCATACCACCGCGCCCGCCTTGATGATGGCGGTTTCGATGGCGAACGCCTGCCCGCGTGCATGGTGGAACAACCGGCGCGGCCGCACTTCCACACGCACGCGTTCGCCTGCCTGCAGGCGCTGGTGCTGGCGGATCGTGTTGCACAGGTGCACCAGGCCGATGACCGGATACGGAAACGCCGATTCCGTCATCAGCATGAGCTGCAGCGGAAAGCCCAGCAGGTGCGGATACGTCATCGGCACCCCATGCGCGGGCGCGAACCCGCACACCGACGCGTACTGCGCGATATGTTCGGCCTCGAGCGGCACTTCCTGGCGCACCAAGGTGTGGCGCGGCAGCGGCCCGCCGCGCTTGCCTTTGCGTTGCGACAGCAGCGCGCGCCACGCCAGTGCGCCCGGCGACGGCGGCTCGGTCACCAGCGTCTGGGTCGCGATCATCGGAAAAGGCAGGGCTAGCGAGCGCATGGTCGCGTCAGGCTCCCAGCAGGCTTTGCCCGCACACGCGCACGATGTTGCCTGTGACCCCGTTCGACGCCGGGTTGGCGAACCACGCAATTGCCTCTGCCACGTCGACGGGCTGGCCGCCCTGGCTCATCGCGTTCATGCGGCGGCCGGCTTCGCGGATGGCAAACGGCACGGCCGCTGTCATTTGCGTTTCGATAAAGCCCGGCGCAACGGCGTTGATGGTGATGCCGCGCTCTGCCAACAGCGGTGCGCTCGCATGCACGAGGCCGATCACGCCGGCCTTGGACGTCGCATAGTTGGTCTGCCCCAGGTTGCCCGCAATGCCGCTGATGGACGACACACACACGATGGCTCCGCCCGCATGCAGCGCATTGGCCGCGAGCAGCGCGTCGTTGATGCGCAATTGCGCCGTGAGGTTGATGTCGAGCACGCTGCGCCAAGCGGGTTCGGTCATGCGGGCGATGGTTTTGTCGCGCGTGATCCCCGCGTTATGCACGAGGATGTCGATGCCGCCCAATGCCGCAAGTTGCTGCGCGAGCAGGGCGGGCGTGTCCGGTGCGGCAATGTCGTAGGCTATCGCTTCACCGCCGATCTCCTGCGCGACCGTATTCAGCGCTTCCTGCGCGGCGGACACATCCAGGCATAGCACACGTGCACCATCACGCGCGAGCACGTGCGCAATGGCTGCGCCGATGCCGCGCGAGGCGCCGGTTACCAGCGCGGTGCGCCCGGCCAGCGGCTTCTGCCAATCCACGGCGACCGCCGCGGCCCGATGCACGCGCACCACCTGCCCCGAGACATACGCCGAGCGCGCCGACAGCAGAAAGCGCAGCGTCGAGGCGGCCGCGGTCTCCGCACCCTCTGCTACGTAGACGAGCTGCGCCGTGCAGCCCCGCCGCACCTCCTTGCCCAGCGATCGCGTGAGCCCTTCCAGCGCGCGCTGCGCGATCGCCGCCTCGGGCGTTTTGCAGCTTTCGGGCGGACGACCGATCACGACCATGCGGCCACAACGGCCGACGGCACGCACGCCATCGTGGAACACGTGATACAGCGTGTCGAGACTGTCGACGGACGCAATGCCCGTGGCGTCGAAGACGATGCCGCCAATGCGATCAAACGCCTCGCCGTCCTTGCCCGTGGGTGCAACAAAGCGGCCTGTGATCTGCCCGTGCCGGTTGGCGGCGCCGAGCCATTCCGGATCGCTTTCATGAAAGCGCGTGGGTACGCCGGTCTCGGCAAACAGCGCGGCCAGCGCTTCACGCATGGAGCCACCCGGCGCTGCGCCCACCAGGAACGGCCCGATAAATTCCGGCTCCCCTGGCACGTAGCGGCGCAACGGCACCGGCTGCGGCAGACCGAGGTTGGCCGACAGCCACTTGCCGAAACCAGAACCGACGAAATCGAGGTACTTGTCTTGCATCGTTGTTGTTGTCTTTGATCTGGCCCCTGGACCCTCAGGCTGCGCGGGGCTCGGCGGCCTGCAGCGCATCGAGCGCATCCTTGCGGCGCTGCAGGTCGGCCATCAGGTTGAAGTCGGGCGGGAAGTCATCCACGGCGACCGCGTGTTCGCCGTAGCGCGCGTAGTCGCACAGTTGCTTGCGTTCGGCCTCATCGATGAGGTTCTGTGCGACGGCTTGCGCGGTCCAGGCTTCGAAGTCGGGCAGGCTCTGTGGCACGGGCGGCAGCTTGCCTGCGCGAATGGCGGGTTTCAAGCGCTGCTCGATCGCGTCCACCGCCGGTTGCAGGCGGAAGGCCGCTTCGCCATAGGCGATCTGGTCGACCTCAGGCGTCGGGCAGTACGAGTCGGCGAGCAGGCGGTCGCGCACGGCGCCCGGCGTTTGCATCAGCTCGGCGACCTGTGCGGCCAGCGCATCCGACGGCTTGCGATACGGCGTGCCGAACGGGAAGATCAGCGCACGCAGCAGCCCCGCGATACCCGCGTTGGGGAAGTTGGCCAGCACGCCGTCGAGTGCGTCGTGCGCCTTCACCAGCGCGTCCTGCACCGACCAATGCACCAGGGGCGCGTCCTCAGCGGGGCGGCCTTCATCTTCAAAGCGCTTGAGCGTGGACGAGATCAGGTACATCTGCGAGAGGATGTCGCCCAGCCGGCCGGTGATGCTCTCGCGGCGCTTGAGCGTGCCGCCCAGCGTGAACATCGATACATCGGACAGCAGCGCCAGCGCGGTCGAGAAGCGGTTCACGGCCTGGTAGTAGCGCAGCATTTCCGGTGCGGCATTGCTCGGTGTCGGCGCCGCGCGGCCGCCCGAGAGCGCATGCAGGAACGCACGCACCAGGTTGCCCGCGATGAATGCGCCGTGCCCGAACAGCGCCGTATCGAACGCATGCAGTGTTTCGGGGGAATCGGCGCCTTGCGCGGCCGTCATCTCGCGCAGCACATACGGATGGCAGCGGATCACGCCCTGCCCGAAGATGATCAGGCAGCGCGTCATGATGTTCGCGCCTTCCACCGTGATGGCGATCGGCACCTGCTGATACGCACGCGCCAGGAAGTTGTTCGGCCCCATGCAGATGCCCTTGCCGCCGACGATGTCCATCGCATCGGTAACCACATCGCGCGCACGTTCGGTGACGTGGTACTTGGCAATGGCGGAGATGACCGAAGGCTTTTCGCCCAGATCCACGGCCAGCGCAGACAAACGCCGCGCCGCATCCATCATGTACAGGTTGCCGCCCATGCGGCCCAGCGCTTCCTGGATGCCTTCGAACTTGCCGATGGGCGTGCGGAACTGGCGGCGCACGGCGGCATACGCGCCGGTGCTTCGCACGGCTAGCTTGGCCATGCCCACGTTGGACGACGGCAGCGAAATCGCCCGGCCCGCTGCCAGGCATTCCATCAGCATGCGCCAGCCACGGCCGACCTGCGCTTGGCCGCCGATGACCCAGTCGATGGGGATGAACACATCCTTGCCAGAGTTCGGGCCGTTCTGGAACACCGCATTGAGCGGCCAATGGCGGCGGCCGATGTTCACGCCCGGATGCTTCGTGGGGATGAGCGCGCAGGTAATGCCGGGCTCCTTGTCGCTGCCAAGCAAGCCATCCGGATCGAGCGCACGAAAGGCGAGCCCCAGCACGGTGGCGATGGGGCCGAGCGTGATGTAGCGCTTGCTCCATGTCACGCGAAAGCCGAGCGTTTCGCGGCCTTCGTGCATGCCACGGCAGACCACGCCCACGTCGGGAATGGCGGCGGCATCGGAGCCGGCGTACGCGTTGGTCAGCGCAAAGCAGGGAATTTCCTCACCGCGCGCGAGGCGCGGCAGGTAGTGGTTCTTCTGCGCTTCGGTGCCGTAGTGCAGAAGCAATTCGGCCGGGCCGAGCGAGTTCGGCACCATGACCGACACGGCTGCGGCAGAGCAGCGCGTCGACAGCTTCATGATGACCTGCGAGTGCGCGTACGCCGAGAAGCCCTTGCCGCCGTATTCCTTCGGGATGATCATGCCGAGGAAGCCGGCGCGCTTCGCATACGCCCACGCTTCGGGAGACAGGTCCTGCCAGATCTGCGTGCTTTCCCAATCGTTGGCAAGGTCGCAGAGCTTTTCGGTTTCGACGTCGAGGAAGGCTTGTTCTTCTGGCGACAGGCCCGGCTGCGGCGAAGAGAGCAATCGCGACCAGTTCGGGCGGCCGGAGAACAGTTCCGCATCCCACCAGACCGTGCCCGCCTCAATGGCATCGCGCTCCGTTTGCGACATCTCCGGCATGATCTTGCGGAACATCGCCAGCACCGGGCGCGTGATGAGTGCCCGGCGCAACGGCTTGAGCGAGAGCACCAGCGCGGGCAGCACAAAGATGATGGCGAGTACCGTGGTCATCACCGGGCCGACCAGGCCAAGCCAGGTGCCGGCCGCCAGCCACACGACGGTCACGACCAGCCAGGCGAATGCCGAGGCTTCCATGCTGGCGAGCCCGAGCACGCCGATGCAAAGCAGGACGATCCAGATCGTCGTCATGAGGGTCTCCATTCGATGCGTCTATGTGCCGGATGTCTCGAACATGCGGGGGCACCTGCTGAATGCCCGAGCGACTCCCGTGCCTGCACACGGGAGATCGGGGCGGCGCCTGCGTTGTCAGGCGTTAGGGCTGCGCCAGGGGCGCATCGGGTTGGCCGGGAAGATCGCGCGTGCCGCATTGCTGCGGCGAATGGCCAATGCCCGGGTGCGCGCGGTGGGCGCGGGGCCGTCGCCATCGCTGTCGCTGTCGTCACCGTGATGCGCGTCGTGCTCATCGGCGCCGAGATCGTCGTGGTCGTCCGCGGCATCGTCGGCGCTGGCGCGTGCGGCGGGTGTGCGGCCGAACAGGTCACCGGCGAAGGGCGAGGCCGTGGTGTGCGTCGGGCTGCGTTCGGCGCCGCGGCCATTGCCGTGCCCAGTGTGGCGGCCGGAGCCGCCGTTGCCGCTTTCGTTGCCGCTGGGGGCGTCGTCCGCTTGAGCGACGGGTGTGGGCACTTGCGCTTCGGCCAGTTCGACCACCTGGTCGAGTGCGCCGGCCTCGCCGGGCAGAGGGGCGTTGAGCGTGGCCACCACCAGCGCCGTCAGTCGTGCCAGCAGCGAGGCATCGTTCATCGGCTTGCCCTGCGTGAACAGCGGCAGCAGGTTGTTGAGATCGTCCCCGGCCAGCACGCCGGCAAGCGCCTTGAGCGCAAAGTGCAGACGCCAGCCGAGTTCAGCGCGCGGCAGGTGCGGCAGTGCACGCGAGAAGGCTTCGAAGAAGCGATCGAACACCAGCGCGTAGTGGCCGAGCAGATAGTTCTGCACGAACGGCGAGGTGTCGGAATACACGCGGCCCATCAGGCGCAGGAACGCAGGGCCGCCGGTGTCGGGGTTGCGCGCCATCTGCAGCGCCGGCACAAACAGCGCGCCGAGCACGTGATCACAGGTCAGTTGCTCTTTGGTCCAGCGCTCTTCGCACGCGGTAAGCAGCGCCAGCCGGCGCGTGTTGAGCGGGTCGAGCCGGCGCCCAAGCACCGACTGCATCAACGCTTCCTTGCTGCCGAAGTGATAGTTGACCGCCGCCAGATTGACCTTGGCGCGCGCTGTGATCTGCCGCAACGACATCGCCTCGTAGCCGAACTCGATGAACAGCAGTTCGGTGGCTTCCAGAATGCGGCCCTTGGTGTCTCCTGCTCCAGGACGTCCCATG
The DNA here is from genome assembly GCF_958405935.1 of Ralstonia psammae. NCBI lineage: Bacteria > Pseudomonadati > Pseudomonadota > Betaproteobacteria > Burkholderiales > Burkholderiaceae > Ralstonia > Ralstonia psammae. The sequence goes on along the minus strand of NZ_CATZBU010000001.1, from coordinate 275,124 downwards.
TCTCCTACCTCGTTTTTTTAGGTCCGATATCGGGCTCGATTGCTGCAGCGCAGCGCTCGAACGTACGATTCAAACATGTGTATGGGGTTGCCCGGGCATGTTAGGAACAGACGTTTGAAAACGCCAAGCGCCCAATTCGAGCAGGCACTCTAGACGGGAGGAGCGTGTCCGGCCGACGTATGAAACACGTGGTCTGGGAAGTGAGTGGGCGCAAACATCAAGAAAGCTGAAGGGAGGTTTGCGCCCCGTTGGCGGGTCAGCCGCCGGGCTGATGGAGCGATGTCAGGCCGTCGAAGAATGCGGCCGCGTTTTGTGCGAGGGTGGGGAGGTGATACCCGCCTTCCTGAACGACCAGCGTCGGCAACCCGATTGCGCCGATGGCATGGCCCAGCCGGCTGAAGCCTTGCGTCGAGACATCCACCTGCGATTGCGGGTCTTCGCGATAGATGTCGAAGCCGAGTGACAGCACCAGCGCATCGGGCTGAAAGCGTTCGAGTGCCGCAATTGCGTCCCCGAGCTTGGAGAAGAACACCGATTCCGGCGAGCGATGCGGCATCGGCAGGTTCAGGTTCAGGCCAAGGCCGTCGCCCGTGCCGCGTTCATCGTCAAAGCCGGCGACCACAGGGTAGAAGTTGGTCGGATCGCCATGGATGGAGACGTACAGCACGTCGGCGCGGTCGTAGAAGATCTCCTGGATACCCTGACCGTGGTGCATGTCGGTGTCGAGGATGGCGACGCGCTTGTACTTGGCACGCAGCGCTTGCGCGGCGACGGCGGCATTGTTCAGGTAACAGAAGCCGCCGGCTGCCTCTCGGCGCGCATGATGGCCGGGCGGGCGGCACAGCGCGTACGCCGTGCGCTCGCCATTGAGGATGGCTTGCGCGCCGGCCGCCGCGCTTTGTGCCGACCAATACGCCGATCGCCACGTGTTCTCGCCGACCGGGCAACTCCCGTCTGCCAGATAGCGCGCGGCCTGGGCCAGCACGCCGCGTAGCGCGTTGGGCTCGCGTACGAAGATGTTGGACATGACCTCGTCGCCCCAGTCTTCGGGCAGGCGTTGCCAGTCGGCATGGGCGTCTTGCAGGAAGCGCAGATAGGGCTCACCGTGCACGGCGGTGAGCGGCGCAATGCCGTGGTCTTCGGGCCGCGCAATGGTGAAGCCGAGATCGCGTGCTGCCTGCAGCAAATTCAGCGCGCGCTCCGGCACTTCCTGCGGCGTGCGCATCTTGCCGCGCGAGTAGTAGCTCTGCGGATGGTGCAGAAGCTGTTCAGGGTGAAAGAACGTTAGCATGGGTAAAACAGGTTGGGGAGGACCGTTATGCGCCGACGGCGTCGCCGGCTGTTGCGCGGCCGCGCTGGCGCACATCGATGGCGGCGATGCACAGCAGCGAGATGCCTGCGAGCAGCGTGTAGAACAGGGCCAGCGGCCACCATTCGCCATGGAAGCGCTGTGCGAGGATGGTGCCGACCAGCGGCGTGAGCCCGCCCGCCACAGCGCCGCACACCTGGTATGACAGCGAGATCGCCGAGTACCGCACGCGCGTCTCGAACACGCCCGACACGAAGCCCGCAATGACAGAGTAGAAGCTCGCCATGCACACCACGGCCAGCGCAATGCCGAGCACCATCAGCGGCGCCTGGCGCGTCTGCACGAGCAGGAACATCGGATACGGCGATGCCATCGCCATCAGCGCCATCAGCTTGAGGAAGCGTGCGCCGCCAAGCCTTTCGGCCAGCCAGGCCGCCAGCGGCTGCGCGAGAAACTGGATGAACGCCACCACGAACAGGCAATCGAGAATCAGCGTTTTCGACAGCGACAGATACTGCGTCGTGTACGCGATCATGAACGTATTGGTGAAGTACACGCCTGCAATGCCGATGGTGTTGGCACCAATGCACAACAGCACCGGCACGCGCGCCGTGCGCCAGACTTCGGCGATCGGCAGCTTGGCCGTCTTGCGCTGCGCCTGCACCTGCGCAAACTCGGGCGACTCGTTCACGCCCAGGCGGATCGCCACGCCCACGAGCAGCAGCGCCGCGCTGGCGAGGAAGGGCAGACGCCAGCCCCAGTCCATGAATGCTTCCTTCTCCATCGACGTGACGAGACGGAAGGCCAGCAGCGAGAGAATCAACCCAGCCGGGCTGCCCAGTTGCGCGAATGACGCGAAGAACGTGCGACGGCCCTTGGGCGCGTGTTCGCCCGCCATCAGCACCGCGCCGCCCCATTCGCCCCCCACCGCGATGCCCTGCACCACGCGCAGCAGCACCAGCAGCACGGGCGCGAGGGCGCCCGCGGTGGCATATGTCGGCAGCAGGCCGATGCCGATCGTCGCCAGGCCCATCATCGTGAGCGTGATCATCAGCGCCTTCTTGCGGCCGATGCGGTCGCCCCAGTGGCCGAACACGATGCCGCCCAGCGGCCGCGCGAAAAAGCCGACGGCAAACGTGCCGAACGAAGCGAGCGTGCTGAGGAACGGATCGCCACCGGGGAAGAACAGCGGCCCGAACACGAGCGCAGCGGCCGTGGCGTAGATGTAGAAGTCGTACCACTCGATCATGGTGCCGACAAAGGCGGCGGTGGCCGCGCGCGCAGGCTGGCGGCCGCCGGATTGAGACGGTTGCATGGTGTAGCTCCTCACAGGTTTTTTTAGCCCGCCGCTTCAAGGCGGCGATGCGTGTTTATTGCCGCTTGACGGGTATTAGTCAAATTCTGAATACTTATTCTTTGTATAAATTGAATTCATATTCGTCGCCATGGATCCGTCCGCTCTTGATCCCGCCCTGGTCAGCGACCGGCTTGACTGGAACCTGCTGCGTACCTTTCTCACCATCGTTCACGAGCGCAGCATCAGCCGTGCGGCAGTGCGGCTGCATATCACGCAGCCGGCCGTCAGTCTCGCGCTGCGGCGGCTCGAAGACCAGCTTGGCCACACGCTGATCGAGCGGCGTGGCTCGCACTTCCGCCTCACGCGCGTTGGCGAAGACGTGTTGCGCATCGCCACCGATGTCTACGGCAACGTCGCGCGGCTCGGCTCAGAGCTTGGGGAACCGCAAGACGATGTGAGCGGCGTGCTGCATCTGCTGACAGTCAGCCGCATCCAGTCGGGCGTCTACGACGAATGCCTGGCGGCGTTCCACCGCCATCACCCGCGCGTGGATCTGCAGGTGGAAGTGATGCGCAGTACGGACATCATCGATGCGCTCGCGCAGAAGCGCGCGGGCATTGGGCTGAGCCTGTGCCGCACGCCCGTCGAAAAGCTTGAGCGGCAACTGTTCGTGCGTCAGCGCTACGCTGTATTTTGCGGGCGGCATCACCGGTTGTTCGGGCGGACGGGCTTGTCGATCAGCGATCTGCTCGGTGAGAACTTCGTCTCGTTCATGAGCGACCAATTGGGCGATGCGCTATCGCCGCTGGCGGTGTTTCGGGATCAGCAGGGGTTCACCGGCCGCATCGTCGCCACGTCACCGAGCCTGGACGAGATCAAGCGGCTGGTGTTTGCGGGGTATGGGATCGGCTGCCTGCCGGAGCACATCGTCGTGGACGATGTGGCACAGCAGCGCTTGTGGCGGCTGCCGCCAGAAGAGGGCGTTGCCGACATCGACCTGTACCTGATGTGGCACAAGGAGCGGCGGTTGGCACCGGCCGAAGAGGCGTTCCTGGGACATTTCCGGCGGTATATGGCGCGGTATTCGTTGGCGGAACGGTTGGGGGATGTGGTGAATGCGCCGTTGGCGGCGTTGCGGGCTCCGGTGGGGTAAACACCATCACCTGTTAAACTACGCCCCTTCTTGCAGTCCCCGGGGTCCAGTCGCCCCGTCACCTACCCAGGCTTTGTCCACGATTGGCGCACGAACGAATGCGCGGGACACGCCGGTCCAATCGCTTTTCCATGTCGTTTTCCGAACTCGGCTTGTCAGACAAGCTGGTACGTGCCGTGGCCGAACTCGGCTACGCAGAACCCACTCCGATTCAACGCCAGGCCATCCCCGCCATTCTCAAAGGCGGTGACCTGCTCGCCGGTGCACAGACCGGCACCGGCAAGACGGCCGGTTTCACGCTGCCGCTGCTGCATCGCCTGTCTGCCGCGCAACCCAACAAAGTGCAGACGCCTCAGGGCATGCGCTTCCCCATCCGCGCGCTGGTGCTGACCCCCACGCGTGAACTCGCCGCGCAGGTGGAAGAAAGCGTGCGCGCCTACGGCAAGTACCTGCCGTTGAAGTCGATGGTGATGTTCGGCGGCGTCGGCATCAATCCGCAGATCGACGCACTCAAGCGCGGTGTCGATATCGTCGTGGCCACGCCGGGCCGCCTGCTGGACCATGTCGGCCAGCGCACCATCGACCTGTCGCACATTGAACTGCTGGTGCTGGACGAAGCCGATCGCATGCTCGACATGGGCTTCATTCACGACATCCGCAAGATCCTCAACATCCTGCCGCCGAAGCGCCAGAACCTGCTGTTTTCGGCAACGTTCTCGGATGACATTCGAGAGCTGGCCGACCGCCTGCTCGACAAGCCGGCACTGATCGAAGTCGCGCGCCGCAACACGACGGCAGAGACGGTCGAGCAACGCATCTACCCGGTCGACCGCGAGCGCAAGCGCGAACTGCTCGCCAAGCTCGTGCGCGACAACGACTGGCACCAGGTGCTGGTGTTCACGCGCACCAAGCACGGCGCGAACCGCCTGGCCGAGCAGCTCACGCGCGACGGCATTCCCGCGCTGGCCATCCACGGCAACAAGAGCCAATCGGCGCGCACGCGCGCGCTGACGGAGTTCAAGGCCGGGACGCTGCGCGTGCTGGTTGCCACCGACATCGCCGCGCGCGGTATCGACATCGACCAACTGCCGCACGTGGTCAACTTCGACCTGCCGAACGTGCCCGAGGACTACGTGCACCGTATCGGCCGCACGGGCCGCGCGGGTGCACAAGGCGAGGCGATCTCGCTAGTCTGCGTGGACGAGCATGGTTTGCTGCGTGACATTGAGCGCCTCATCAAGCGTGAGCTGCCGCGCACCGTTCTGGAAGGGTTCGAGCCGGACCCGACCATCACGGCGGAGCCGATTCCGAACGGGCGTAACTCGGCGGGCCGTGGCGGCAACGCGCGCGGTGGCCGCCCGGGCGGCGGCCGGAGCCAGCAGCCCCGCCAGGCCAGCGGCAACGCTGCGCCGCGCGAGCCGAGAGCGCCGCGTGAACCTCGTGAACCGCGTCGCGAGTCGAGCGGCAACGCTCAGGACCAGGGTCAGAATCAGGGCCAGGGTCAGGGCCAGGGTCGCAATGGTGGCGGCAGCCGCCAGCGTCAGGCGCAAGGCCAACGTGACGGCCAGGCTGCGCCGAAGCCACGCAATGGCCACGGTGCCGGCAACGGCCAACGCCAGGGCAATGGCCAAAGTCAGGGTCAAGGCCAGGGCCAGGGCAATGGGAAAGGCGGGCAGGCCGGCCAACAACGCCGCGCGTCGAACACGCAAGCCGCCCAGCCGGCCCACAAGGGGCAGCCGGCCAAGCAGCCGTTCAACGGCCTGTTCGCCAAGGCTGCTGCGTTGCTCGGCGGCCGTAAAGCCTGACGTCCATGCACGACGACGGCCGGCCCGCATCAGCTGAAGCGCCCTACGATGGCCTGACGCCCGACAGCATCCTCGATGCGCTGGCGCTGGTCGGGCTGATGCCGGACGGCCGCATGTTCGCGCTCAACAGCTACGAAAACCGCGTCTACCAGGTCGGCGTGGAAGACAGCGCGCCGGTGGTGGTCAAGTTCTACCGCCCTGGGCGCTGGAACGACGCGCAGATCGTCGAGGAGCACGCCTTTACTGCGGAGCTGGCCGCGGCGGAAATCCCCGTGATCGCGCCGCTGGAAATCGACGGCCGCACGCTGCACGCGTTCGAGCGCTGGCACTTCGCGGTCTTCCCGCGCTGCGCAGGCCGTGTGCCTGCCATCGACCAAGACGACACGCTTGAATGGATGGGGCGCTTCCTGGGTCGCATCCACGCCGTCGGCGCGCAGCGGCCGTTCATGGCCCGGCCCGCACTCGACATCGACACCTTTGGCGTGCAATCGCGCGACTGGCTGCTCGAACACGATTTCATCCCACCCGATTTGTTGCCGGCCTGGCGTAGCGTGGCCGACGCCGCACTCGACGGCGTGCGCCGCTGCTACGACCGCGCGGGCGATGTTTCACTGCTGCGCCTGCACGGCGATTGCCACGCCTCTAACGTTCTCTGGATCGAAGCGGCCGACGCCAAGCCAGGCGATCCGCTGCGCAGCGCCGGCCCGCACTTCGTCGATTTTGACGACAGCCGCACGGGCCCCGCCGTGCAGGATTTGTGGATGCTGCTCTCGGGCGATCGCGCATCGATGCAATCGCAGCTCGCCAGCCTGCTGGCCGGCTACGAGGACTTCTGCGAATTCGACACGCGCGAGCTGTATCTGGTGGAAGCGCTACGCACGTTGCGCTTGCTGCACTACAGTGCATGGTTGGCGCGTCGCTGGAATGATCCGGCGTTTCCCGCCGCGTTTCCGTGGTTCAACACGCAACGCTATTGGCAGGACCGGGTCCTGGAATTGCGCGAGCAGATCGCGCTGTTGGACGAACCGCCGCTCTGGTGAAACCGAGCGGCGGTTTTTCTTTGAGGCTCAGGCGAACTTGCCTGCCTGGAAGTCTCGTACGGCCTGGAAGATCTCTTCCTGCGTGTTCATCACAAACGGGCCGTATTGCGCGATCGACTCGTTCAGCGGCTTGCCAGCCACCAGCAGCACGCGCGCCTCTGTAGCCCCTGCACGGACGACCACACCGTCGCTGCCTTCCGTGTTGGCGAGGATGGCCATCTGCTTGTCTTCCACATGCTGCAGCCCCGCGTTGCCTGACGCTTCGGCATCGCCCACCAGCGCGCTGCCACGGAACACGTAGACGAACGCGTTGTGTCCGGCCGGCAGCGGCTGCGCAAACGATGCGCCTGCAGGCAGCGTGATGTCCAGATACAGCGGCTGCGTCGCTTCACGCGTCATCGCACCTTGCACGCCTTGCGATTCGCCGGCGATCACACGCACGGCCACGCCGTCTTCCGTCGTGAACTCGGGAATCTCATTCGACGGAATGTCGCGGTACCACGGCGTCGTCATCTTCTCGCTGGCGGGCAGGTTCAGCCACAGCTGGAAGCCTTCCATCACGCCATCCTCCTGTTCCGGCATCTCAGAGTGCACGACGCCGCTGCCGGCCGTCATCCACTGCACGCCGCCGTGTTGCAGCAGGCCCTCGTGGCCGGCACTGTCGCGGTGACGCATGCGGCCCGCGATCATGTACGTCACCGTTTCGAAGCCGCGGTGCGGGTGATCGGGAAAGCCGGCCAGATAGTCGTTCGGGTCGTCACTGCGAAACGCGTCCAGCATCAGGAACGGATCGAGCCGACGTTGCAGGTTGTTCGTCAGCACGCGCGTGAGCTTCACGCCCGCGCCATCCGAGGTGGGGCGGCCGGTGATGATGCGCTCCACGCGGCGGCCACGCTGCACTTGCTGCACTTGCGGTTGCACGAGGGTTTCCATGTTGTTCTCCTGAAATCGGGGATTTGTCATATCCCAAATGTACGGTGGTTGCCCCTTGTGCACTAGTCGGTTATTGTGGGAAAAAATGTTGCTCCCGACGAGACAATAACAATCCCCGGCCGGCGCGCATCACGATAAGAGGAGGAAACCATGGATCTGAACCAATTGGCGCTGTTCGTGCGCGTGGTCGAAGCGGGGAGCTTCACGGCAGCGGCAACGCGGCTGGATCTGCCCAAATCGTCTGTCAGCCGGGGCATTGCCGCGCTTGAGCAAGATTTGAACGTACGACTGTTACAGCGCACGACGCGCACGCTGCATCTCACGGACGCGGGCCAGAGCCTCTACCAGGTGGCGTCGCATGCACTGGAAGACATCGAACGCGCCACGACCTGCGCCGGCGAGTTGCAGGATCTGCCGCGCGGCAAGGTGCGGATCACGTCTTCGGAAGACGTTGGTCGCCTGCTGGTGGCGCCGGTGGCGGCGCGCTTCATGCAGCAGTACCCGGAGATCGATCTGGACGTGGTGCTGACGCCGCGCAATGTCGATCTCGTGCAGGAAGGTTTCGACCTGGCTGTCCGCGTGGGGCGCTTGGCCGACAGTTCGCTCGTGGCGCGGTCGCTGGGCGTGTTGCGCATCGGCTTGTTCGCCTCGCCCGATTATCTGCAGCGTTGCGGCGCCCCGGCCACCGTGCAAGGCCTGGCCGACCACTGCTGCCTCGATTTTCGCGGCACCGGCCGCGGCGAAACGCAATGGCGCCTCGTCGGCCCGGACGGCCTGAAAACCGTTGCCGTGCGCGCACGCCTGAACTCCGACAGCCTCATTTACCTGGAAACGTTGATTGCGTCTGGCGCCGGGATCGGTCCGCTGCCGTTGTATGCGAGCGCCGTGGCGCGCGCCAACGCGCCGCTGCCGCGCCTCGTGCGCGTGCTGCCCGACTATGCGACCAGTGGAGAACCGATCAACCTCGTCACGCCATCCGCGCGGTTCGTTCCCAAACGCGTTCGCCTGCTGATCGACATGCTGACCGAGTCGATTCGGCAAGAGCTGGAAAACGCCGATCCCGCCTGAGGTGCCGCGGCCCAGAAGCTGGGAGCGTCAAATGTTGTCACAACTGCTCCGGCTGCACGTATCGCACGGCATCATGCGCTCCACATGTGCCGGACCAATACGTCGGACCCTTCTTGACGTTACCCCCGCAAGCATTGCAGTGCTTCCCCCCGGTGCGCTGCGATGCCTCTGGCACATGCGACCCTTGGGTGTTTCTGATCCCGTCACGTTGTGAGAAACACCACCGCCCGGACCTCGTCGTCCGGGTTTTTTTTGTCCGGGTTCGGGCGAATGCGTACGGCGTAGGGCGTTTCAAGGGTCTTCACAAATTAGGACTCTTCTCATGGCTCGTAGCAAACCTCGCCACGAAAATCGCAGATTCGTAACACATGCAACGGATCGCGCCGAACGCGACTGATCGGGCGCGACCAACGCTCATACCCTCCGGGCACGCATGTGCGCGAATTTCATGGAGCCGAACATGCGTATCGCCTTGCTTGAAGACGATGCCTTCCAAAGCGAAGTCATCGTCCAGATCCTGTCCCAGTCGGGCCACGAAGTGATGACCTACACCGACGGCGCGACGTTGCTGCGCATGCTGGGCCGCTCGTCCTACGACATGCTGATCCTCGACTGGCACACGCCGGGTATGCTCGGCATCGACGTGCTGAGCGTTGTGCGCAGCCGCCACAGGGATGCGCTGCCGATCCTTTTCGTCACAGCCGAAGAAGGCGAGAAGAGCCTCGTGCGTGCATTCACGCAAGGCGCCGATGACTACATCGCCAAGCCCTTCCGCATTGCCGAGCTGCGCGCACGTGTCGATGCGCTGCTGCGCCGTGCGTATCCGATTCCATATGGCCGCATGCCGTTCGCGCTGGGTCCGTACCACTTCAACCCGCAGCGCCAGCAGATCACCCTGCACGGCGAGCCCGTTACGCTGACGGCCATCGAATTCCAGCTGGCATTGCTGCTGTTCTCGAACGTGGGCCGCACGCTGTCGCGCGACCACATCTTCGGGCAGGTGTGGGGCCGCAACTCGTCGGAGTACACGCGCACGATCGATAGCCACGTGTCGCGCATCCGCATGAAGCTGAATATCGAGCCGGAGAACGAGGTGCGCCTGGTGGCGGTTTACAAGCACGGCTATCGCGTGGACCATCTCAAGCCGGCCGTGGGCGACATGGCTGCGCTGTCCGACATGGACGTCGCGTCGTACGACGCCTAGGCGCGAGCCGATCGACACGCAGAAAGGGCGCCACTGCAGGAACGCGGCGGCGCCCGTTTTTGTTGTTCTTCGGCTGGTATGCTCGGCGCTTCTCATTCTTTGGGCGAGGCCGGTGTGCCGCTTTTCAATCTCAATGCAGAGGCCGATGCACTGCCGCGCGCATGGTCGTCTCGCGTGCTGGAGCGCTTTGGCGGTGGCAACTTCAAGGTGCTGCGCATGGACGGGACGCCGTATCCCGACGAGGTGCACGACTATGCCGAAGGCCTGCTGGTGATCGATGGCGAGCTACGCCTGCGCATCGACGGCGAAGCGGTGACGGTGTCGCGCGGCGAGCTGTATGTGGTGCCTTCCGGGGTACCGCACAGCGTGGACGCCGGCAGCACGGGCACGTTGGTCATTCTGGACGTGTAAGCGGAGCGTCGTACGCCTCCGCGAGTTGCTTGATCCGCTGCAGCAGCATCCGACGGATCAGCCCGCTCGGGATGCGGATCAGCACCCAGTAAGGCGTGAAGCGGCGGAGCGCCGTGGTGCCGGCGCAATGCACGCACGTGCGCGTGGTCAGCAGCGTGTCGGCGCCATCAGGTTCGGCAACGAACGTCATGACGAGCTTGGCGATATCAGGTTCGGAGAACGTGCGAAATGCGCCGGCTTCAACGCGGATGAGCCCGCCGGCGGATTCCCAGAAGCGGCCGACGAGGCCGAGGGCGAATTCGCGATCTCCATCGCGGCCGAGCACCGTGAAATCGTGCAGGCCGAAGCCGGCGTCGATACGTCGCGCACTGGGTTTGCCCACCACGGCAGCGATGCGCGCCGGGATGGCACGCAGACGCAGGAACAGCCTGGCCAGCGGGAAATCATTGATGTCGAGTTGCGAAACCATGTCGAGCACCCGCGCGGGCGGGGCATTGACGCGTATGTGGTGCTGCTCGCTGAACTGATGCTCGGGAAGAAAGGTGCGCAGCAGGCTCATGGTGATGGGTGGCGTCATGTCATGACTGCGGTGTTTCGCCGGTGGCTGCGGAAGCCGGCGCGGGGGCGAACGCGGCATCGCGTGCGGGCGGCTCTGCCAGGCTGCGTTTCATCAGCCATGCGACACCGGGGATGCGCAGGCCGGCAGCGAACACCACGTCTCGCATCCAGCCGCCGTATTGCGCCTGGAAGCACGGCGTGAGTGCGCGGCTGAGCGTCTGATAGGCCTGCACGGTGCGCAGACGACGGGCGTGGTAGGCGAGGGCGCCATCGGTGGCGCCATGCACTTGCACGCATGCGGCGAGTGCCAGGGCATCTTGCGCCGCTAGCGTGGTCCCCAGGCCAAGCTGCGGGCTCATGGCATGGGCCGCATCGCCGATGACGCAGTAGGGCGGCGCGGCCAGCGCGCGCGGCCACGTGTGGCGATAGACGGCGAAAGGCATATCGTCGTGCGAGCCAATCTGCTCGACCATGGGCGCCGCTTGCGGCCACAGGCTCAGCACATGCGCTTTCCACTGAGTGATGTCGGTCTGGCGCCAGTCGTCGACGGCATCACCGGGCAGGCTCCAGAACATCGACAGGCGCGTGCGGGTGCCGTCCACTTCGGTGGGCAGCAGGCCCATCATCTCGCGCGTGCCGCGAAAGCGCTGCTGCAGCACGCGCGGGTTCCAACCGTCCACCCACCCTTGGAACCACAGCGTGCCCCATCGATAGGTGCTCGACGGGCCGGCCAGACCTGCGGCCTCGCGCAGCGCTGAGGCCGCGCCATCGGCAATCACAAACAGGTCGAAGATCGATTCGCCCTGGGCGTGCGCGACGCGTGCACGGGGGCCATCGAGGTGCAATTGCTGGATCGCGCAACCAAAGTGGAATGACGCGCCCGCGTGCAACGCGGCGTCGTACAGCATGGATGACAGCGCGTGCCGTGTGACGGCGCGGCCGGGCGTATCGGCGTAGTCGATGTCGAGCAAGCGCCAGCCGCGATGGCTCAGACCGATCAGCCGGTCGATCGGCGCGCCGATGCCTTCCAGCTCGCGACCAACGCCGAGCGCTTCGAGCGCGCGGATACCCTGCGGCTGGATCAGCAGGCCCGCTCCCATGGCGGTCCGCTGCGGGTGTTTCTCGAAGACGTGCACGTCGTGCCCCTGGCGGGCAAACGCGATGGCGGCGGCGAGGCCGGCGTTACCGGCGCCGGCAATGCCGATGGACAGCGGACGGGGGGCGGTCATGAAAGCGTGGCGGATCGTTTGCTCAGGATGATAACGATACGGCACGCACGTTAAGACTGTTCGCGCAGGCTGCGGAGATAATGCGCAGACCTCACGCCCACCACATCACCCGGACGCGCCATGCAGATCAAATGGCTGGAAGACTTCAAGGAACTCGCCAAGACGCGCAGCTTCAGCCGCGCTGCCGAGAACCGCAACGTCACGCACCCCGCATTCGGCCGGCGGATCAAGGCGCTGGAAGAATGGGTTGGCACCCCGCTGGTCGAGCGCAGCGAGCATCCGGTCATGCTCACGGCGGCGGGGCGCTTGTTTCTGGATGCAGCGGCCAATGCCGTCGACGGCCTGAACGATGCGCGCTTGCTGCTGCGCGAGGCGCAATTGCCAGTGGCGCTCAAGATCGGCACGGGGCGCACTTTGGCGCGCACCTTCGTTCCCGGCTGGTATGAAACGCTGGCACGCCAGCGCGGCACGTTTCCGCTCAGCGTGACGACGGGCGGCACGCAGGAGGGCGTACTGGCACTTGCCGATGGCACGGTCGATGTGCTGATTGCCTACGCCAGCCCGCAGGCCGATGCGCTGCTCGATCCGCGCAAGTACGACCATTGCCTGCTGGGCAGCGAGACGCTGGTGCCGGTGAGTGCGCCCGACAAGCGCGGCCGCGCGCGCTTCACGCTACCGGGTTCGGCCGCGGCACCGCTGCCTTGGCTGGCCTTCGCGCGTGGGCTGACGTTGCGGCAGATGCTCGACAGCCATCTGGCCGCCGCGGATCGCAAGGCGCATCTGCAGCCCGTGTTCCAGGCGGATTTTTACGAGGCGGTGGAAGAGATGGCCCTGCGCGGATTCGGCATGGCGTGGCTACCGTATCGCCTGGCCAAGCCGCACCTGAATGCGGGTGAGCTGCGCCCCGCCGGCGATGACGCCTGGCACATCCGCGTCAATATCCGCATGATGCGTGTGCGCAGCAACCAGAGCGCGCTGCTCGACGAGGTGTGGCAGCTGGCGGTCGACAATGCCAGCAACAACGCCAACAGCAACGCTCGCGCCGATCTCTCCTGAGTTCCTGAGGCGCATCGCAAAAAAGCCCAACCTTGTGCCGAAATGGCACAAGGCGCCTTGGCACGGCACCTAGACTCCTCCGCAACCTTCGCCCGCCAGTGCTGTTCGACAGGCGGATCGGAATAGACCACGGGGAGACAACCATGCCAGCCCACACCCTCAACGCGAGCGGCGCATCCACACGCGCCACCGACACACATCGACATCCCGCGCCCTGGCGTGCCGTACTGGCTGCCAGCGTCGGCAACGCGCTCGAATACTACGATCTGCTGATCTACGGCTATTTCGCCATCACCATCGGCAAGCTGTTCTTCCCGACGGGCGATGCGTGGAGTTCGCTGATGCTCTCCGTCGGCACGTTCGGCGTCTCGTTCATCATGCGGCCGCTGGGCTCGATGGTGCTCGGCAGCTATGCGGACCGTGTCGGCCGCAAGGCCGCGCTGACGTGGTCGATCCTGCTGATGATGGTCGGCACCGCGATGATCGCGTTTGCACCGACGTACGCGTCGATCGGGCTGTGGTCGCCGGCCATCGTGATCGTGGCGCGACTGCTGCAGGGCTTCTCGGCCGGCGGAGAATTCGGTTCTGCCACGGCGTTCATGATCGAGCATGCCAATGGCAGGCGTATGGGCTATAACGCCAGCTGGCAGGCCGCCACGCAGGGTCTTGCCACATTGCTGGCCGCGGGCTTGAGCGCATGGCTCACCTACGCGTTGACCACCGCGCAGGTGGAATCATGGGGCTGGCGCGTGGCGTTTCTGTTCGGCTTGTTGATCGGCCCCATTGGCGTCTACATCCGCCGCCACACGCCTGAAACGCCGGAGTTTGTTGCCATGCAGGCGCAAGCGCCGGCTGCAATGCAAGAGCGCTCGCCGCTGCGCGACACGCTCACGCAGGGTTTGCCTGGGCTGCTGCTGGGGGCGGGCGTGGTCGTGGCCGTCACCGCATTCAACTACGTGCAGAAGGTCTACATGCCGACCTATGCCATCAATCAACTCCACATCGCGACCAGTGCGTCGCTGGTCTGCACGATGATCACCGGCGCGATGCTGATGGTGATGGCGCCGGCGTTCGGGTTGCTGGCGGATCGTTTCGGCAGCATCCGGGTGGTGTCGATTGCGATGGTCGTGATTGCGCTCTCGACGTATCCGATGTTTGCCACCCTGGTCGCGCAACCGACGTTCTGGACGCTGCTGGTCATGCAGGCGATTGTGGGTGTACTGCTGGCGGCCATCCTGGCGCCGCTGCCCGCGCTGCTGGCCGACATCTTCCCGACGCGCACGCGCGGCACGGGCCTGGCGCTGAGCTACAACTTGTCGGTGACGATCTTCGGCGGGTTCTCGCCGCTGATCGTCACGTGGCTGATCGGTGTCACGCACATCAAGACGTCGCCGAGCTTCTATGTGTTTGCGACCACGCTGATCAGCCTGGCCTCGCTGTGGATGCTGCGCGGACGCGCGCGTGCGCACTGAGCCTGAACGGACTTCTCGTAACACCGAAGGATTTCGCATGATGACCCTGGAGGCGCTGCGCGCCACGCTGCCGGTGTACCCGATCGAGCTGCACAAGCCCGATATTCGCCGCTGGAAAGCCGGCACGCACGGCATTGATTACGTACATACGTTCGACAGCGGCATGCCCGGGCCGCACGTCATGATCAACGCGCTCACGCATGGCAATGAGCTGTGCGGAGCGATCGCGGTGGATGCGTTGCTGGCTGCCGGCGTGCGCCCGGCACGTGGCCGGCTCACGCTGTCACTCGCCAACGTCGAGGCGTACGAGCGCTTCGACATCAATGACCCGGATGCCACGCGCTTTATCGACGAAGACCTGAACCGCGTGTGGTCTGCCGACAAGCTGGATGGCCCAGGCAACACGCTGGAACTGCGCCGCGCGCGCGAACTGCGTCCGGTGATCGACACGGTCGATCATCTGCTCGATATTCACTCGATGCATGAGAAGGCCGAACCGCTGATGCTGACCGGCCCGCATGCGAAAGGCGTCGCGTTGGGCCGCCAGGTCGGCGCGCCATCGCATCTGATGATCGACGCCGGCCATGCCGCGGGCCGCCGCCTGCGCGACTACGGCGGCTTTGGCGATGCTGCCAGCCCGAAGAACGCGCTGCTGATCGAATGCGGTCAGCACTTCGAGCGCGCGAGCCGCGATGTGGCGCTGGACGCGTGCGCGCGTTTCCTGGTGGCGCTGGGCACCGTCGATGCGTCGGCGGTATCGGAGTGGCTGGGGATGGCGCCTGCGCTGGATGTGCGATGCATTCGGGTGACCGATCCGGTGGTCGCCCTGTCCACCGGCTTTCGCTTTGCGGACGACTATCGCGGCATGGAGACCATCGCGCACGCCGGCACCGTCATCGCCACCGATGGGGCAATGCAGATCGCCACCCCATACGACAACTGCGTGCTGCTGCAGCCATCGCTGCGGCATCTGGCGCCGGGCGTGACGGTGGTCCGGCTGGGCAGGCCCGAAGGCACGGCCTAAGCGCCCAGCATGGTGCGCAATGTGCCGAGCACTACCTGGCGGCAGTTGCGCACCATCTTCTCTTCGGGATCTCGATAGCCGGTCAGAAGCCACGCTGCACCGACGTTGGTCAGGGCGCCCACGAGTGCAAGGCCGATGATGCGTTGATCGGCCCGCTGTTCGGCAGCGTCGTCATTGTGGGTGCCGGGCAGTTGGGCGTTCGCCATGATCTGCTTGCCGAACTCCAGCAGGTTGCGCTGGTAGGTCGCGTCTGTTTCGGGGCTCACGCCCATCACTTCCAGCAGCAGCACGCGCGCCGCGCACGGGTCACGCAAGAACGCAAAAAACGCGTGCAGGCCGGCGTCGACACGTGCCTCCAGCGTGCCGTCCGCGGCGCCGGTGGCCGCCGATACCTGCGCGCGCAAGTCTTCGGCATGTTGCTGGTAGGTCGCGCGCAGCAGGGCTTCGGTGCTGTCGAACGCAGCGTAAAAGTACCGGTCGTTGAGCTTCGCTTCCTGGCAGATCGCACGCACGGTGGCTTTGCGAAAGCCCACCGTGCCGAAGACGCGCGTGCCGGCGCGGATCAGCGCATCGCGGCGTTCTGCCGCGCGTGCTTCCGGCGCCACACCGCCATACGGGCGGCCTTTCTTGGCCGGTGCGTTGGCTGTTTCAAGTGTTTTCTCCATTTCGCTATTTGACGTCAGGACGCTCAAAAATTAAAGTGGTGACGATTCGCACCACATTTAAGGCGAAATTTGCCACGCCCGCCGCCGGGCTGCGAACAGGAGACCGCATGGACACGACGATGGAGCGAAGCACCCGCCGAGCCGCACCCCGCAACCGTGCAGACGCGCCCGATACAGACTTCGACGTGCTCATCGTCGGCGCGGGCCTTTCAGGCGTTGGCGCGGCGTATCACCTGCGCGAGCGCTGCCCGTCGGCGCGTTTCGCCATCCTCGAAGGGCGCGAAACCATCGGCGGCACGTGGGACCTGTTCCGCTATCCGGGTATCCGATCCGACTCTGACATGTTCACGCTCGGCTACAGCTTCCGGCCGTGGCATAGCAGCAAGGCCATCTCTGACGGTCAGACCATTCTCGATTACATCCGCGACACCGCGCGCGTGTTCGGCATCGACAAGTCGATCCGCTTCCGCCACAAAGTGACGAGCGCCAGCTGGGATTCCGCCGCCGCGCGCTGGACCGTGCAAGCCCTGCGCAGCGATGGCACGCGCGAAGAATCGGTGCAGTTCACCTGCAAGTTCCTCTACATGTGCAGCGGCTACTACGACTACGAAGAAGGCCATGCCCCGACGTGGCCCGAGATGGACCAGTTCCAGGGCCGCATCGTCCATCCGCAGCATTGGCCGAATGACCTGTCGTACGCCGGGAAGCGCGTGGTGGTGGTCGGCAGCGGTGCCACGGCCGTCACGCTTGTGCCCGCAATGGCCGGCGCCGCGCAGCACGTGACGATGCTGCAGCGCTCGCCCACGTACATCGTTTCGCGGCCGGAGCAGGATGCCGTGGCCAACACGTTGCGTCGCTGGTTGCCGTCGGGCCTCGCCCACCGGCTGGTGCGCACGAAGAACGTGCTGCTGACGATGTACTTCTACAGCCTCGCGCGTCGCAAGCCCAAGGCATTCAAGGATTTCATCATCCGCATGGCCGGCAAGCAGATCGGCCCCGGGTTCGACGTGCGCAAGCACCTCACGCCACGCTACAACCCGTGGGACCAGCGGCTGTGCCTGGTGCCCGATGGCGATCTGTTCAAGACGATCCGTGCGGGCAAGGCGTCGATCGCGACTGACGAAATCGCGCGCTTCACGCCCACCGGCCTGCAGCTCAAGGGCGGCGAGCACCTTGATGCCGACGTGATCGTCACCGCCACGGGGCTCAAGCTGAAGGTGCTGGGCGGGGCGGCCATCACCGTCGACGGGTGCGCGGTGAACCTGGCAGAGACGGTGTCGTACAAGGGCATGATGTACAGCGGCGTGCCGAACCTCGCGTCGTCGTTCGGCTATACGAATGCATCGTGGACGCTCAAGGCCGAGCTGATCGCGCAGTACGTGTGCCGGCTGCTCAACCACATGCAGTCCAACGGTTTCGATACCTGCGTGCCGCGTCTCGATGATGAAGCCATGGGTCGCGAGCCCGCCGTTGACCTGACGTCAGGCTACATCCAGCGGGCTGCGGCCATTCTGCCCAAGCAGGGCAACAGGCAGCCGTGGAAGTCGTATCAGAACTACGCCCGCGATCTGATGATGCTCAAGTTCGGCACGCTGGCCGACAGCGCCATGCAGTTCGAACGCCGCGCGCAGCCGATGGGCGCGGCACAGCCCGCTTAACCACCTCGGCCTCCCGCATCGGGGACACTATGACCAGCATCGTTCTTGGCGTCATCGCGCTTGCAATCCTGGCGCCTGTTGCGTTCACCTTCTTCATTGCACGCCGTGTCACAAAGGGGTTTCCGCCAGAAGGCAAGTTCCTCGATGTCGGCGCAGACCGCGTGCATTACACCGACCGTGGCAAGGGCCCTGCCATCGTGTTCGTGCATGGCCTGTGCGGCAACCTGCGCAACTTTGCGTATCTGGATATGGACCGGCTTGCCCGTTCGCACCGCGTGATCGTGATCGACCGGCCGGGGGCAGGGCGGTCCGAGCGAGGTGTGGATTCGCCGGCCAACATCTACGCGCAGGCGCGCATGGTCGCGCAGTGCATCGAGCAGCTTGGGCTCGACAAGCCCTTGCTGGTGGGGCATTCGCTCGGCGGGGCGATTTCCCTGGCGGTGGGGCTGAACCACCCGCAAGTCATTGGCCGGCTCGCGTTGATCGCGCCGCTCACGCATGCCGAGAGCACGCCGCCCGGTGTGTTCAGCGGCCTGGTGTTGCCGTCGCCGTTGATACGCAGGCTGGTGTCATGGACGCTCGCGATCCCCGTGTCGATCCTGAATTCCCGCAAGGCGATCGCCGCGGTGTTCGCGCCCGAGACCATGCCGAAGGATTTTCCGTTCAAGGGGGGTGGCCTGCTGGGGCTGCGTCCGCACGTCTTCTATGCGGCATCGTCGGATCTTGTCTCCGCGCCGGAAGATCTGCCGGATATGGAGCGCCGCTATGCCTCGATGACGGTGCCCGTGGATGTGCTGTACGGACGCGGGGACCGCATCCTCAACGTCAAGCGCCAGGGTGAAGCGCTCAAGCAGAAGCTCGATCGTGTGAACCTGCGCATCATCGATGGGGGTCATATGCTGCCCGTGACGCAGCCGGCGTTGACGACGGATTGGGTGTTGGCGGTTGCCGCTGCGGTGCCTGCGCAAGTCGAGGCGCTTGCGTAGCGCTGGGCCGCCCGTGCGGCGGCCACGGAAGCATGCACGCAGCAGAAAAGCAAAAAGCCCTGCCGAAGCAGGGCTTTTTGGTATTTGGTGGCGAATCAGGGACTCGAACCCCGGACCTGCGGATTATGATTCCGTCGCTCTAACCGACTGAGCTAATTCGCCGAAGAAGCGGGATTCTACCTTCTTCGGCGAGGATGTCAACCCCCTAGTCAATCATTGCGATAGATATCCACATCCTTGGTCTCGCGCACGAACAGCACGCCGATCACAAAGGTGATAGCCGCGATCCAGATCGGGTACCACAAGCCGTGATAGATATTGCCGTTCTGGGCCACCAGGGCGAACGAGATGGTCGGCAGCAGGCCCCCGAACCAGCCGTTGCCGATGTGATACGGCAGCGACATCGACGTGTACCGGATGCGTGTCGGGAACATCTCCACCAGCATCGCCGCGATCGGACCGTAGACCATGGTCACGTAGATCACCAGGATCACCAGGATCACCAGCACCATGGTCGTGTTCATCTGGGCGGGATCGGCCTTGGCCGGGTAGTTGGCCGCCTTGAGCGACTCGCCTACCTGCTTCTTGAAGTCGGCGATCTTGGCCTTGCTGTCAGCGTCGAAGTTTTGACCGTCTGCCGTGCGGGTGGCATTGAGCGAGTTGATCTGCTTACCCGCGATCGACACCGAGGCGACCGTGCCGGCCGGGCCTTCGACCGTCTCGTAGCTGGCTGACGACTGCGCCAGCGTGCGCTTGGCGATGTCGCACGACGAGCGGAAGTCCACCTCGCGGGCGATCGGGCTGCCCTGGAATGAGCACTCCTTCGGGTCGGCCGTGATGGTGATCTGCGCGGTCTGCTGGGCGCGCTCCAGCGCCGGGTTGGCGTAGTGCGTGAGCGCCTTGAACAGCGGGAAGTACGTCAGCACCGCCAGCAGGCAGCCGGCCATGATGATCTTCTTGCGACCGATGCGGTCCGACAGCGAGCCGAAGAACACGAAGAACGGCGTGCCGATGGCGAGCGCCACTGCAATCAGCACGTTGGCCGTGAATGCGTCGACCTTCAGCACCTGCGTGAGGAAGAACAGCGCGTAGAACTGGCCCGTATACCACACCACGGCCTGGCCGGCGGTCAGGCCGAGCAGCGCCAGGATCACGATCTTCAGGTTGCGCCATTGGCCGAAGGCTTCCGTCAGCGGGGCCTTGGAGGTCTTGCCCTCGGCCTTCATCTTCTGGAACGCCGGCGACTCGCTCATCGACAGACGGATGTACACCGACGTTGCCAGCAGCAGGATCGACACCAGGAACGGGATACGCCAGCCCCAGTCGTCGAACGCCTTGCCGGTCAGTTCCCGCACGGCCAGGATGACGACCAGCGAGAGGAACAGGCCCAGTGTGGCCGTCGTCTGGATCCACGACGTGTAGGCACCGCGGCGGCCGTGCGGGGCATGCTCGGCGACATACGTGGCGGCGCCACCATACTCGCCGCCCAGCGCCAGACCTTGCAGCATACGCAGCGCGATCAGGATGACCGGCGCGGCGACGCCGATCGTGCCGTATGACGGAAGCAGCCCGACGATGAACGTCGACGTACCCATGATGACGATGGTCACCAGGAACGTGTACTTACGCCCGATCATGTCGCCCAGGCGGCCGAACACCAGCGCGCCGAACGGGCGCACCAGGAAGCCGGCAGCAAACGCCAGCAATGCAAAGATGAAGCCCGCCGTGGGATCCAGGCCCGAGAAGAACTGCTTGGCGATGATGGCCGCCAACGAGCCGTAGAGATAAAAGTCGTACCACTCGAACACCGTCCCCAGCGACGAGGCGAAGATGACCTTCTTCTCCTCCTTCGTCATGGGCGCGGGCTGTACACGCCCGGCGGGCGCGTTCGGTGCACTCTGCACGGTTGCCATGTTGTCTCCTGTTTTTTTCGTAGGTCGTCCCGCTGGGCATGGACATGACAACGCAAACGCTTTTCGCCCGCGGAAGTGTCAACGATTGTGGGAGGCGAAACTTACGGCGTTCTGACAGACATGTGCCTTGAAAAGCACGCGAGCGGTGGCTGGGATTTCAAAAAAATCAAGCACTTGGGCTCGCCTTGGCTGACTGGGGGTGCATCGATTTGTCCGTTGCTGCAATGCGTGCATCGCAGCAACGGGCAGCGGGTTTGTGCTCCCGGTGCCCGGCGGTATGGGGCCTTCCTGCGAATGTGCATACGCACAAGATGCAGGCGCTTGCCAAGATCGCCTCGGACGATCGAAGCCGCGCCGCGATCCGTTTGTCGTGGGAGGCCGCGCGCTGTTTCTTATGTTGTTTTGCAGCGCTAGGGAAAACCACTATCGGGGTAACACCGCCACGGAGGGCGTGAGTAAGAGTTCAGTCAGTTTCGCTATCCAGAATCGCCGCACACATTCCAAGAGCAAACCAGGAGACAGGCGATGCAGGATGGATTGGTAGGAAAAATCGAGGCGCATCCGAAATATGCGCAGCTCAAACAGCGACGCAACAAGCTAGGCCTCGTTCTGACAGTGCTGATGTTGGTCGTGTATTACGGCTACATCGCGCTGATCGCATTCGACAAGCCGTTTCTCGCCAAGCCCGTGGGCACAGGCGTGATGAGCGTGGGTGTGCCGGTCGGTATGGCCGTCATCATCTTCACCGTCGTCATTACCGGCATCTACGTGCGCCGGGCCAACAGCGAATACGATCAACTGACGCAGGACATCCTGAAGGACATCGCCAAATGAAGAAGATGCTTTCGATCCTGCTGGTGGCGTTACTGGCCGCTGGCGCCTGCGGAGCGGCTCTGGCTGCCGGCGGCGATGTCGGACAGACCGCCAAGCAGGAAACCAACACCACGGCCATCGTGCTGTTCGCACTGTTTGTGGCAGGCACACTCTGGATCACGAAGTGGGCGGCCAAGCGCACGCGCTCCGCGGCAGATTTCTATACGGCGGGCGGCGGCATCACCGGTTTCCAGAATGGCCTGGCCATCTCGGGCGACTACATGTCGGCGGCGTCCTTCCTGGGCATCTCCGCGGCCGTGATGACCTCCGGCTACGACGGCCTGATCTACTCGATCGGCTTTCTGGTCGGCTGGCCGATCATCACGTTCCTGATGGCCGAGCGGCTGCGCAACCTCGGTAAGTTCACCTTTGCAGACGTGGCGGGCTACCGGTTCGAGCAAGGCCCGATCCGCAGCTTTGCCGCCGTTGGCACGCTGGTGGTCGTGGCCTTCTATCTGATCGCTCAGATGGTGGGCGCAGGCCAGCTCATCAAGCTGCTGTTCGGGCTTGATTACTGGATCGCCGTGGTGATCGTCGGCGCGTTGATGATGGTCTACGTGCTCTTCGGTGGGATGACCGCAACGACCTGGGTGCAGATCATCAAGGCGTGCCTGCTGCTGGCCGGCGTGACGTTCATGGCCATCATGGTCCTGGCGCAGTACGGTTTCAGCCTGGAGGCGCTGTTCGCCAAGGCTGTGCAGGTCAAGACTGCCATTGCAGCCAATGCCGGAAAATCGCCCGATGAGGCCGCCAAGATCGGTTTGTCGGTGATGGCGCCGGGCGGTTTCATCAAGGACCCGATCTCGGCCATCTCGTTCGGCATGGCGTTGATGTTCGGCACCGCCGGTCTGCCGCACATCCTGATGCGTTTCTTCACGGTGCCGGACGCCAAGGAAGCCCGTAAATCGGTGTTCTGGGCGACCACCTGGATCGGCTACTTCTACATCCTGATCTTCATCATCGGTTTCGGGGCGATCACCCTGGTGTTGACCAATCCGGAGCTGTCCGACGTTGCCAAGGGCGTGATCAAGGGCGGCGCAGGAACGGCCAACATGGCAGCAGTGCTGGTGGCCAAGACGGTGGGCGGCGACGTGTTCTACGGCTTCATCTCGGCTGTGGCCTTCGCCACGATTCTTGCGGTGGTGGCTGGGCTCACGCTGTCGGGTGCCTCGGCGGTGTCGCACGATCTCTACGCCACGGTGTTCAAGAACGGCAACGCCAACAGCGCCGATGAGCTCAAAGTGTCGCGCATCACCACGCTGGTGCTGGGCGTGATCGCCGTGTTGCTGGGCATCGCTTTCGAGAAACAGAACATCGCGTTCATGGTGTCGCTGGCGTTTGCGGTGGCGGCATCGGCCAACTTCCCGGTGCTGTTCCTCTCGATGCTGTGGAAGGGCTGTACCACGCGTGGTGCGGTTATAGGCGGGTTCCTTGGGTTGATCTCGTCGGTGGGCCTGACGATCGTTTCACCGTCGGTGTGGGAAGCCACGCTCGGTTATCCGAAGGGCTCGGCATGGTTCCCGTACACCTCGCCCGCGCTGTTCTCGATGACGATCGGCTTTGTGGGCGTGTGGTTGTTCTCGGTGCTGGACAGCAGCGTTCGCGCCAAGAACGAGAAGGCGTCGTTTGCCGCGCAGCAGGTACGCTCGGAAACGGGCCTCGGTGCGGCCGGCGCGTCGGGCCACTGATCGGCCACTGGCCACGCTGATCGGAGGCGGGCGACAACATTGCATCGCCCGCCTTTAAGGCAACCATGCCTAGCGCTTTCAACTTCGCCGTCTGGCCGTTCGATTGCCTCAACCAGGACGAGCAGCGCCTGGTGCGCGATGCCGTCGACATCGGTTATTACCCGCAGGGGCAGACCATTCTCGATACGGGTGCCGCACCGCTGCATCTGTTCATGATCATCAAGGGCGGCGTCGCCCAGTACGATGGCGACGAGCTGATTGCCACCTATGGCCCCGATGATTGCTTCGACGGCCGAGCGCTGGTGGCCGGCAAGGCCAGCAGTCGATTCGTCGCTGCTGAAGAGGTGGTGGTCTATCAGGTCGCACGTCAGGCAGTGCGTGACCTCATTGCCGCCAACGCCACCTTTGGCGCGCTGCTTTTCTCCGACCTCGGCAGCAAGCTCAGCGCTATTGCTCAGCGGCAGAGCATGGAGACGATGCAGTCGTTGGCGGTCTCGCACGTGAGCGATGCCTTCATCCGGCCCGCCCATTTTGTCGATGCCGACACGGACGTGGTCTCCGTGGTCAAGCTGTTCCAAGCACATAACACCTCGAACGTGCTCGTGCGTGACGGCACCGGAAGCCCGCCGCGCGTGGGCATCTTCACACGCAGCTCCTTGCAGCGCGCCGTCCTGCAAGGCACACCGCTGGATCGCCTGCCGGTGGGGCAGATGAGCCAGTTCTCGCTCATCACCGTGCCAGCCTCCGCGCAGATCGGCGACGCCCTGACGCTGATGCTGCGCCATCGCGTGCATCGGCTGGTGGTCACGCGTGGAGATGAGATTCTCGGTTTGCTTGAATCACTGGATGTGTTCAGCTTCCTGGCCAACCACTCGTATCTGCTGACAGTGCAGATCAACCTGGCCCAGGACTTGGACGCGCTCGCGCAGGTGGCCGCGCAGATCACGCGGATGGTCGCGCTGCTCACGCGTGGCGGTTCGCGCATCGACCACGTCGCCCACCTCGTGCGCGAAATCAACGCGCGCCTGTTTGAACGCGCCTGGCAGATGATTGCGCCACCGGAACTGGTGGCCAACAGTTGCCTGTTCGTCATGGGCAGCGAGGGGCGTGGCGAGCAACTGCTCAAGACCGATCAGGACAACGCGCTGGTGCTGCGCGATGGTTATGTGCCGCCCCCTGATCTCCAACGCATCGTCACCCGCTTCTCCGATGCGCTGGCCACATTCGGTTATCCACCTTGCCCCGGCGGCGTCATGCTCAGCCGGCCCGAGTGGTGCATGAACGCAGGCGACTTCGCGCGGCGCATTCGCGAATGGCTGATCCTGCCGAGCCCCGAGGGCTTGATGCATCTGGCAATCTTCTTCGATGCGCATGCGGTATGCGGCGATGCCACCTTGCTCAAGCAACTGCGGCGGACGTTGCTGGAACTGACGCTCGACAATGACGCCGCACTTGGCCGTTTTGCTGCGGCCGTTGAAGCCTTCAGTGCCACGCCGGGCTGGCGCGATCGTTTGCTCGGCTTTAGCGATCCCGACCCGGTGCTCGACGTGAAGAAGGAGGGCATCTTCCCGATTGTCCACGGGGTGCGCAGCCTGGCGCTCGCCCACCACGTACTCGACGAGACCGGCACCGTGCCGCGCCTGGATGCACTGGTACGCGCTCAGGCGCTCGATGCGCACATGGCCGCCGAGTTGAGCGAGAGCCTGCACTTTCTGATGACGTTGCGGCTCAAGGCCGGACTGGCGGAGATCGATGCGCGCCAACCGGTGTCGTGCGACGTGCATCTGTCGCGCCTGTCGTCGCTCGAACGTGACCTGCTTAAGGATGCGCTGAGCACGGTCAAACGGTTCAAGGCGCTGCTGCGGCAGCGCTGGCGTACCGAGTGGATGTGAACATGGGCGGGCGGCCATGAGCGGACGGCTCTTCGACTGGCTGCAGGCACTGCAAAGGCGGCGCCTGCTGCGCAGGTTGCGCGATCCGGCGTTCGGCTTTCTGTTCGAGCCGCCGCCACCAGACGAGTGGGTCGCGCTGGATTGCGAGACCACCGGCCTGAACGTGCGCACCGACGAGATTGTCTCCATCGGAGCCGTCCATATTGCCGGCAATCGCATTCTGACCAGTCAACGCCTGGAGTTGCTGATCAGGCCGCGAGGGGAGATGCGCGCAGAGAGCATCCGCGTGCATCGCCTGCGCAATCGCGACCTGGACAGCGGTGTACCGATCGAGCAGGCTGTCCACGCGCTGCTGCACTTCATCGGCAGCAGGCCACTGGTGGGTTACTACCTTGAGTTCGATGTGGCCATGCTCAATCGGATCGTGGTGCCCATGCTTGGCATCGGTCTGCCCCAGCCCAAGATTGAAGTCTCGGCCTTGTATTACGACTATCAGTTCCGGCAGCTGCCGCCGTATCGGCAGCAGGGTGACCCCGATCTGGACCTGCGCTTCGCCACTGTTATGAAGGAGCTGGATTTGCCGACCTGGGACGCGCACGACGCGCTTAACGACGCGGTGATGGCCGCA
Source organism: Ralstonia psammae (assembly GCF_958405935.1). Taxonomy (NCBI): domain Bacteria; kingdom Pseudomonadati; phylum Pseudomonadota; class Betaproteobacteria; order Burkholderiales; family Burkholderiaceae; genus Ralstonia; species Ralstonia psammae. The sequence continues at coordinate 249,262 of NZ_CATZBU010000001.1, read as the reverse complement.
TTGGCCTTCTTGAAGCTGCGTCATCTGGGCGGTGCGTAACGCGCAGGGCTTCAGATGGACGGCGGGGAGGAGGATTCCGATGCGTCGCGCTGCGCGGTTTCGTCGTGTTGCGCGGCCGCATCCGCCACGCGGTTGGTCCGCCATGCATACAGCACTGTAATCAGCACATAGACGATGGGCGCCCCCTGCGCACCGACCCAGTAGGCGAAGGTCCAGTCTGAGTTGAAGAGGTGCATCGACAGGTCGCGCGCAAAGAACGCGATCACGAACGTCACGACAAACCACACTCCCAGCAACGCCGCGATCCAGCGCATGTTGGCGATCCACCGGCGGCGCGCCGGGGTTCCGGGCGTGATGCTCATGCGTTGGATTCCTCGCCCGGCGAGCAGCGGTGCAGCGTGATGCGAAAGCGCGCACCCGCCAGTCGCGGCGATGCCTGATACACGTTGTCGAGCACCTCGATGTCACCGCCGTGCTGCTGCACGATTTCGCGCACGATGGCCAGGCCCAGCCCACTGCCCTCGGCCTGTGTCCCGAGAATGCGGTAGAAGCGCTGCATCACGCGCTCGCGTTCGGCCACGGGGATGCCTGGGCCAGTGTCGTCTACGTCGATGAAGACGAACGGCTCGAACGGCGCGGTGGTCACGCGCACGGTGACATGTCCACCGTCGGGTGTGTAGCGGATCGCGTTGTCGAGCAGGTTATTGAGCATCTCGGCGAGCATCGTCGCGTTGCCCGAAATCGTGACCGGCGGCCCAGGCTCCTCAAAGCCGAGATCGATCTGCTTGGCCCACGCCTTGGGCAGCCACTCGGCCACCACCTGGCGTGACAGCGCACAGATATCCAGCGGCACCAGACCGTCGGTGGCCCCCATGTTTTCCATGCGCGCCAGCGAGAGCAACTGTTTGACAAGGTGCGCGGTGCGATCCGAACTGTCGGCGATATGCGCGAGCGTGCGGCGCAGTTCGTCGGGCGATTGTTCGCGCTGTGCCAACTCTGCCTGCATGCGCAGGCCGGCCAGCGGCGTCTTCATCTGATGCGCGGCGTCCGCAATGAAGCGCTTCTGCGTGTGCACCGATTGCTCCAGCCGCCCGAGCAGATCGTTGAACGATGCCACCAGCGGCGTCAGTTCCTGCGGCGCGGCGCCTTCGTCGATGGGGCTGGTGTCGCCCGGATTGCGTGCGCGGATGCGCTCCTGAATCGCATTGAGCGGAGCCAGCCCACGCGTCAGTCCGAACCACACCAGGATCACCGCCAGCGGCAGGATCACGAACTGCGGCAGGATCACGCCCTTGATGATTTCGTTCGCCAGTTGCGCGCGCTTGTCAAGCGTTTCCGCCACTTGCACCAGCGCGGGCTTGTCGCCAGAGCCTGGCCGCTGCACGAACGTGTACGCAACGCGAATCTCTGCGCCGTGGATGTGGTCGTCGCGCAGTTGCACGAGGCCACCAGCGTTGGCGTCTTCTTCGGGCGGCAGCGGGAGGTCGCGGTCACCGGAAACAAACTCGCCGTTGGTGCCGAGCACCTGGTAGTAAATGTTGTCGGTTTCGTCCGCGCGCAAGATTTCGCGCGCCGAGATCGGCAGTTGCAGCGTCACACGTCCGTTCACCTCGCGCAGTTGCTGGCTGAGCACGATCGCGCTCGATTCCAGCGCGCGGTCGTATGGCGCATTCGCAATCGACTTGGCCACCAGATACGTCACCGCAATGCTCATCGGCCAGAGCAACAGCAGCGGCGCAAGCATCCAGTCGAGAATTTCGCCGAAGAGGGAGCGGGCGACGGGCCGCGTGGCGTCGTCTTCGAGGTGGGGGAGGGTGTCGGTGAGATCGCCGCCGTCATCGCGGCCATCAGTCCCGGGAGTCGTGTCGTCACGGTCGCGCAGCGACGCGCGATGCCGACGCCACGGCCAGGCCAACCGATCACCCATGGGCAGCCGTCGCGGTTGTCGTCGGGGTGGCCATGCGTTCCAGGCAATAGCCCAGCCCGCGCACGGTAGCGATGCGAATGCCTTCCACCTCGATCTTCTTGCGCAGCCGGTGGATGTAGACCTCGATGGCGTTGTTGCTGACTTCTTCGCCCCAGCCGCACAGGTGGTCGACCAGTTGCTCTTTCGACACTAGGCGGCCGACGCGCGCCAGCAGAATCTCCAGCAGCCCGATCTCGCGTGCCGACAGTTCCACCACCTGTTCATGGATATAGGCAATGCGCCCGACCTGATCGAACGCCAGCGGCCCATGGCGGACGAGCGTGGCGCCACCGCCTGTGCCGCGGCGCACCAGCGCGCGCACGCGTGCTTCCAGCTCGGACAGCGCGAACGGTTTGGCCATGTAATCGTCGGCGCCAAGGTCCAGGCCCTTGACGCGTTCTTCCACGCTGTCGGCAGCGGTCAGGATCAGTACCGGCAGCATGGCCCCGCGCGAGCGCAGGCGCTTGAGGACCTCCAGCCCGGACATGCGCGGCAGGCCCACGTCGAGAATCAGCAGGTCATAGGTTTGGGCCGTTTGCGCGGACAGCGCCGCGTCGGCAGTCGCCCCATCGGAGGCTTGGTCGACGGCATAACCCGCCTGGCGTAGCGAGCGAGTAAGCCCGTCAGCCAGCGTGGCGTCGTCTTCGGCAATCAGAATGCGCATGCGTGTCTCCCCGCGATGCCGGGCAAGATGTCTTGCCCATCCCGCCCGCTACATTGTTTTCGCGCGATATGTGTTCTGGAGACTTGTCAAAACCACTGGTTTTTTATACAGTACTCCGAATTCGCGGTGCTGTAGTCTTGGCGGCGCTAAAGTCATGAAATGGGTCGTGTCGGGGGCAATCACGCTGCGGCCCGTTATTGCAGGCAACCGCTGGAATCGCAAGCCCTTGCGGCCCATTTATACACCAATTTGCACGAAGGACGACCATGGAAGACGGTAAGAAGGCAGCCGCAATGAGCGCAGAAAAGCAGAAGGCGCTGGCTGCCGCGCTCGCGCAGATCGAAAAGCAGTTCGGCAAAGGCTCCATCATGAAGATGGGCGACGCCGAGGTCGAGCCGGTCCAAGTCGTGTCGACAGGTTCGTTGGGGTTGGACGTGGCGCTGGGCGTTGGTGGCTTGCCGCGTGGCCGCGTGGTGGAAATTTACGGTCCGGAATCATCGGGTAAAACTACCCTGACACTGCAGGTGGTTGCCGAGATGCAGAAGCTGGGCGGCACTTGCGCCTTCATTGATGCTGAACATGCGCTTGACGTCACTTATGCCGACAAGATTGGTGTGAGCGTGCCGGACCTGCTGATTTCCCAGCCGGACACGGGTGAACAAGCTCTAGAAATTGCGGACGCGCTGGTGCGCTCGGGCTCGGTTGACCTGATCGTCATCGATTCGGTGGCTGCCCTGGTGCCAAAGGCTGAAATTGAAGGCGAAATGGGCGACGCACTGCCCGGCCTGCAGGCCCGTCTGATGAGCCAAGCACTGCGCAAGCTGACCGGCACCATCAAGAAGACCAATTGCATGGTCATCTTCATCAACCAGATCCGCATGAAGATCGGCGTGATGTTTGGCTCGCCGGAAACGACCACGGGTGGTAACGCACTCAAGTTCTACGCTTCGGTGCGTCTGGACATCCGCCGCATCGGCTCGATCAAGAAGGGCGACGACGTGGTCGGCAACGAGACCAAGGTCAAGGTCGTCAAGAACAAGGTGGCGCCGCCGTTCCGCGAAGCCATCTTCGACATCCTTTACGGCCAGGGCGTGTCGCGCGAGGGCGAAATCATCGACCTTGGCGTGGAAGCCAAGATCGTTGAGAAGTCCGGCGCCTGGTACAGCTACGGCGGCGAGCGCATCGGCCAAGGCCGCGACAACTGCCGCGAATACCTGCGCGAGAACCCTGACCTCGCCCGCGACATCGAGAACAAGGTCCGCGAAGCACTGGGCGTGACGCCGATGGGCGCCGTCGCAGTGGCCGAGGAAGTCGGAGAAGAGTAATTGGGTTGGCCGTCGGCGCAGATCGACGGCTCTATCGAGCTTCATACGCCTGCCGTCCCCCAACGGTGGGCGTTTTCTTTTTGAGCCTGAAACCGTATGCCGTTGCCACGCCCACCGTTATCGCTGAAGGCACGTGCGCTGGGCTATCTGTCTCGGCGCGAGCACAGTCGCGTCGAGTTGCGCCGTAAGTTGGTGCCGCACGCCGAATCCGTCGAAGAGGTCGATGCGCTGCTGGATTGGCTGGAAGGCGAAAACTGGCTTTCCAACACGCGTTTTGCCGAAAGCATGGTGCACCGCCGCGCGGGCCGCTACGGTACGGCGCGCCTGATGCAGGAGTTGAAAACACATCAGCTTGGCGCAGAGACGCTGGGCGAGGTCAAGGCGCAACTGCAAAGCACGGAAGCAGCGCGCGCCAAGGCTCTGTGGGAAAAGCGCTTCGGCCGCCCACCAGCCGATCTAGCCGAACGGGCCAAGCAGGTGCGATACATGATGGCGCGTGGATTCTCCCGGTCGGTGGTGTCGCGCATCATCGCGGGGGCCGATGAACTGCTCGAAGATGGCGACGAGTCGGACTGAACGCCGTCGATCTAGCAACAATTCGCTCGGACAATCCTCTTGTGTGCGGATCGTGGCCGTTGCACCTTACCCGGTTGTTGCAACCGCTTTCACACTGCGTTGCAGCACGCGACCAGTCTGGGCGTGACGACGTGTTAAAATTCAAGTCTTTGGTACCGTCCTTCATCTCAATAGCCGGACGGTAGTGTTCGTGTGTGGCGGCTGATGCGCTGCTGCATATGTCCCGTGGGCGATGCGCGAGATCCGCGCGCGCCGCCTCCATCGGTCCTATCAGTCGTCTGGTCCATGCCTCTGTCTGCTCCCGTCCCGCGCGTCATGCGCCACCGCCGTGCCATCACGGTGGAGGCCTATTTGCGGGAAGACGGCCTGTGGGACATCGAAGCGCGCCTGACCGACACCAAACCACGTGACATCCCCCTGGCCAGCGGCGGCGTGCGCCCGGAAGGCCAGCCGCTGCATGACCTGTGGCTGCGCGTGACAATCGATACCCGCATGAACGTCGTGGATGCCGAAGCGTGTTCCGACTGGGTGCCGTACCCCACACACTGCGACACGATTGGCCCGGCCTACCGCAAGCTCATCGGCCTGAACCTGATGAAGGGTTTTCGAAAGGCCTCGCGTGAGAGACTCGGCGGCGTGGCAGGTTGTACGCACCTGACCGAACTGTGTGGTGTACTGCCGACTGCCGCCATCCAGGCCTTCGCGGGCGATGTCTTCCCGGTGCGCGATAACTCCAACGACCTCCGGCCTGTCGAGCCCGGCGAAAAGCCGCCGTACCAACTCCACGGCTGCCATGCCCTGCATTTCGAGGGCGAGGTGGTCCGCAAGCATTACCCGCGCTGGTTTGCATACCAGCCCGAAGCCAAGATCCAACCGCCACCCACCGAGCTGTCGCCTGAGCCCTCGTCCTGAAGGGCACCGTGCTGCTCGCGTTTTCAACACTCATCACACTCACTCTGCCTAGCAAAGGAAACACGCATGAATATCCATGAGTACCAAGGCAAGGAAATCCTGCGCAAATACAATGTGCCGGTTCCGCGCGGCATTCCGGCCTTCTCTGTCGACGAGGCCATCAAGGCTGCTGAAACCCTGGGCGGCCCGGTGTGGGTCGTGAAGGCACAGATTCATGCGGGTGGCCGTGGCAAAGGCGGCGGCGTGAAGGTTGCCAAGAGCATGGACGAGGTCAAGACCTACGCCAGCAGCATCCTGGGCATGACGCTGGTGACGCACCAGACCGGTCCGGAAGGCAAGAAGGTCAACCGCCTGCTGATCGAAGAAGGCGCGGACATCAAGAAGGAACTGTACGTTTCGCTGGTGGTGGACCGTGTGTCGCAGCAGGTCGCGCTGATGGCCTCGAGCGAAGGCGGCATGGACATCGAAGAAGTCGCTGAATCGCACCCGGAAAAGATCCATACGCTGCTGATCGATCCGCAAGCCGGTCTGCAAGACGCTCAGGCTGACGACATCGCCCGCAAGATCGGCGTGCCCGACGCGAGCGTGCCGCAAGCTCGCCAAGCCCTGCAAGGCCTGTATAAGGCATTCTGGGAAACCGACGCTTCGCAAGCTGAAATCAACCCGCTGATCCTGACCGGCGACGGCAAGGTCATCGCACTGGACGCCAAGTTCAACTTCGACTCGAACGCGCTGTTCCGTCACCCGGAAATCGTCGCCTACCGCGATCTGGATGAAGAAGACGCCAACGAAATCGAAGCTTCGAAGTTCGACCTGGCCTACATCTCGCTGGACGGCAACATCGGCTGCCTGGTGAACGGCGCCGGTCTGGCCATGGCCACGATGGACACCATCAAGCTGTTCGGCGGCGAGCCGGCCAACTTCCTCGACGTGGGCGGCGGTGCCACCACCGAGAAGGTGACCGAAGCCTTCAAGCTGATGCTGAAGAACCCGAATGTGCAGGCCATCCTGGTCAACATCTTCGGCGGCATCATGCGTTGCGACGTGATCGCCGAAGGCGTGATCGCTGCGTCGAAGGCTGTGTCGCTGTCGGTGCCGCTGGTTGTGCGCATGAAGGGCACGAACGAAGACCTCGGCAAGAAGATGCTGGCCGAGTCGGGCCTGCCCATCATCGCCGCAGACACGATGGCAGAGGCCGCCGAGAAGGTCGTGGCCGCAGCCGCCGGCAAGTAAGCCGCCCGCTGACCCAACCATACGCGAACGCGAGCGGCGCCCCGAAGTACGAAACGGTACAACGGCGCGGCTCGCTGCACAAAAGGATTACAGCATGTCGATTCTGATCAACAAAGACACCAAGGTCATCACCCAGGGGATTACCGGCAAGACCGGCCAGTTCCACACCCGCGGCTGCCGCGACTACGCCAACGGCAAGAACTGCTTCGTCGCCGGCGTGAACCCGAAGAAGGCCGGCGAGGACTTCGAAGGCATTCCCATCTACGCAACCGTCAAGGACGCCAAGGCACAAACCGGCGCGACCGTGTCGGTGATCTATGTACCGCCCGCAGGCGCAGCTGACGCGATCTGGGAAGCTGTCGAAGCCGAGCTGGACCTGGTGGTTTGCATCACCGAAGGCATCCCCGTGCGCGACATGATGATGGTCAAGGACAAGATGCGTAAGGCCGGCAGCAAGACGCTGCTGCTGGGCCCGAACTGCCCGGGCCTGATCACGCCGGACGAAATCAAGATCGGCATCATGCCGGGTCACATCCACCGCAAGGGCCGCATCGGCGTGGTGTCGCGCTCGGGCACGCTGACGTACGAAGCCGTGGGCCAGCTCACTGCACTGGGCCTGGGCCAATCGTCGGCAGTCGGTATCGGCGGCGACCCGATCAACGGCCTGAAGCACATCGACGTGATGAAGATGTTCAACGACGATCCGGAAACGGACGCCGTGGTCATGATTGGTGAGATCGGCGGTCCGGACGAAGCCAACGCGGCTTACTGGATCAAGGACAACATGAAGAAGCCGGTGGTTGGCTTCATCGCTGGCGTGACCGCGCCTCCGGGCAAGCGCATGGGCCACGCCGGCGCGCTGATCTCGGGCGGCGCCGACACCGCGCAAGCCAAGCTGGAGATCATGGAAGCCTGCGGTATCAAGACCACCAAGAACCCGTCGGAAATGGCGCGTCTGCTCAAGGCGATGCTGTAATCGGCAAGGTTTGAGATTGTGCGAGAACGGGAGGCCTGGCCTCCCGTTTTTGTTTGGTCGCGATGCAGCATGCGATCCAGGCACGACATGTGTATAAGCACACAAGACGCAGGAAATCGGCTCACCTCACGCCAACCCGCAAGGACATCTTCGAAAACACTATGGCGCTCACTTCAAGCGCATTCTGGTTCGCACTCGGCTCCATCATCCTGACCAACATCGTGCTGTCGGGCGACAACGCGGTCGTCATCGCCCTGGCCGCGCGCAACTTGCCCAAGCGCCAGCAGAAGCAAGCCATTTTCTGGGGCAGCGCCGGCGCGATTGTGCTGCGCGTCGTGTTGACCGTGCTGGCCGTCAAGCTGCTTGCACTGCCCTACCTGAAGACGATCGGCGCGATGCTGCTGCTCTATATCGGCGTCAAGTTGCTCACGGAAGCCGAAGGCGAAGCCTCCGGGGGCCACCGCCAGCGCACCGGCCTGTGGCCCGCCATCCAGACCATCCTCATTGCCGACTTTGTGATGTCGCTCGATAACGTGGTCGCCGTGGCCGCTGCGGCAGAGAAGGGGCCGCCGGGCACCACGTTTCTGTTGCTCGTGCTCGGGCTTGGGCTGTCGGTGCCGCTGATCGTGTTCGGCAGCACGCTGCTGGTGGGGGTCATGGCGCGGTTTCCGGTCATCATCACGCTCGGGGCGGCGCTGCTTGGGTATCTTGCCGGCGACATGCTCGTCACCGACCCGGTGGATGCGGCTTGGTTTGAGCGGGCGGTGCCGTATGCGGGCATCGTGATCGGCTGCGTGGGGGCGCTTCTTGTGGTGTCCCTTGGCTGGTGGTTGAGCCGTCGATCGTTGCGCCAGGCCTAGTTCGAACGAATCCCCTCGAAAGTAGGTGATGACGGGTTCTGTCCGGAATTCTGTCAAGAACGGTCAGATTTGTGCCCGAAGTTTCGACAAAGCACGCCAGTTCTTGCGCAGATACACAGTGTGTGCCTTGGCATAGTCCCTGCACGGTGGCCTCCCAACAACAAAATGCCTTTTGGGGAGAGGTCATGGCTTTCAAGCACAGCAAGGGAACAAGGCGTCGGGCGGGCGGCTTTACGCTGATCGAACTGATGATCGTGGTGGCGATTGTCGGAATTTTGGCGGCGATTGCGCTGCCGGCTTACAACAACTACATGGTCAAGTCGAAGTTGACCGAAGCGACGACGACGTTGGACGCGGCACGGGTTGCAGTCAACGAGGCGTACTCATCCAACAGCGGCACCTTTCCGAGTGCAAGTTCGCCGCCCATCATTACGCAGGCCGTGGCGAGCAACGCCCAGTATGTGACCGGCATCAAGTACAACAACCCCGGAACGACTTCCGGCGTTGGCGTGGTTGTGACGCTTGGCAACACGGGTAACGCCCAAATCGATGGTCACTACCTGGGGATGTTCGGTACTGGCAAGGCTGATGGGACGGTGGCGTGGACTTGCGCGACCGCGCAAACAGCGAATGACTCCGCTTCCGGAGCGGCCGTGCAATCCATGTATCCATATTTGCCGGCGGCGTGCCAGAACTGACGGCATCTGAGAAGGAACGCCCGCACGGGCTCACACGTGTGTTGAGGCGGGCAACGGGTGTGTAACTCGTCGCCCGCATCGCTTTTTTTGAGTCGAAGGAAATCGCGACCCTACCGACAGGAGCCCGTTCAGAAACGTATCAAGGCGCGAATGATTATTGTGCATTATAAATCACAAAACTAACGACTTCTGTCACGATGTGTCAATAATTGTCATTCGACATTGCCCACAGTTGTCCATCGGGGGCGCATTTTCCGGCCTGGAACGTGGGTTTGGAGTTGGCACGATCCCTGCTCTACCTCCACCGCTTCACCTTTAACCAAACATCCGGGGGAATTTATGAAGTCGCTGCGTCTGAACAAGCGTGTCCAGAAGGGTTTCACGCTGATCGAACTGATGATCGTGGTTGCGATCGTCGGTATTCTGGCTGCCATCGCGCTGCCGGCTTACAACAACTACATGGTCAAGTCGAAGCTGACGGAAGCGACGACGCTGCTGGACTCGGACCGCTCCGCGCTTGCCGAGGCCTATGCAAACAATGGGAGCGGTTCGTTCCCGACCAACTCCCCGATCAGTACGTCGACGCCCCTCAATACGAAGTACATTGCCGCGGTTGCCTACAATCCTTCGGGCTCCAAGGTCAGCGTGATTCTGACACTGGGCAGCACGGGCAACTCGTCGATTGACGGCAAAATGCTGGGTATGTTTGGCGTTGGCCAAACTGATGGTACGGTGGCCTGGCAGTGCGGTACGGCGACCGCAGGTGCTCTGTCGGCTGCAGCGCAAACGGCCATGTATCCGTTCCTGCCGGCTGCTTGCCAGAACTGATCGCTATATTCTTGTGCTGACCAGCCCCGTGTAGTGGCTGGCCTATCAATGCATAAGAGAAATGCAAGGGCGCCTGTGGGCGCCCTTTGCTTTGTGTGGGTACGCAGGGTGAGATGGCGTTTGGAAGGCCATCAAGCTTAACTTGCGGTTCGTTCGACTACACTCGCGGACGTCGCAAGCGGTGCTTTGATTGCGTCGCTCGTATTCCCTTTCTTTCGCTGATTTTGCGCATGCTTCGATCTCGTCTTCAGTACCTCCCGCTCTGGTTTGCTCTGGCCATGAGCGGAGCGCTTCCGTATCTGTTTGCGCCGCATACGCTGCCGATGCCGACGTTCTATGTGGAATATCTGACGGCCATCTGCTGGATCATCTTGGCGATTGCCGTACTGGCGGTGACATGGAGAAGCAAGACGAGGCTGCCACGGATCGCGCTGGCGCCGCTCGCGTTGATTGTCGCGTTGTTCGCGCAACTGCTGCTTGCGCCACCGCTGAATCCGTTCTTCTCGCTCGCCGCGACGGTGTTCCTGTTGGCCGCCGCCGCGACGTGCAGTCTGGGCGCCCGCAGCCGAGAGTTGCCCGGTGTTCTGGAGGCGTTGGCGATCGGCTTGATTGTCGGGTGCCTCGCAACTGTGGCGATTGAGCTGGTGCAGCTATTTCGTGTGCCGGATCTGCCGCGAATGCTGATTGCGCCGTCCCCCGAACCTCCACGCCGGCGCCTGTGGGGCAACATGAATCAGCCCAACCATCTGGCGTCGTATCTTGCGTTCGGTTTGGCTGCCAGCATGTTCCTGGCACTACGTTGCCGTCGCGCGCGATGGCCCCTTGCGGTGGTTGCAGTGATCCTTCTGATCGGGATATCGCTGACGTTTTCGCGGATGTCATGGCTGCACATCATTGTGGTGGGCGGGCTGATCGGCATGGCATGGACGGCGGATCAGCGCGGCGTGCGTCGCTGGATGCGGGCGTGCCTACCGGTTGTTTTGCTGGTTGCGACCTACCAACTTTGCAGTTGGATGGTCGAGTACGCCAACGCGCTCTGGCATCTAGAGTTGTCCGCATCGACGGTGGATCGATTGGGGGAAGGCACGGGACGAACGCAGTTGTGGGTGCATGCATGGCATATGTTCGTCGCGCATCCGTGGCTGGGTGGTGGCTGGGGTGACTACGCCTGGAATCAATTTGTACAGACTGACGCGCTTGGCCCCGTCACGATGTCGCTGAATGCGCACAACATCGTGTTGGATCAGCTCGCCAAGGTCGGCCTGCTCGGCTTGCTTGCCATTGCGCTGCCCATGCTCGGCTTCCTGTGGAGTTTGCGAAAGCGCCGGATGACGCCAGAGTTGGCATTCCTGCTTTCCATTGCCGCGGTCATGGGTGTGCATTCCATGTTGGAGTATCCGCTGCACTACCTGTTTTTCCTGCTTCCACTTGCTTTTGCTCTGGGTTACGCCGACGAACGCAATTTGCGGGTGCCGTCCAGTGGCATGGTCTTCGTGTCCACTGCTGCCATTTCCATCGGCACCGTCGCGCTGATGGCCCATCTTTGGGGCGATTACAAGGCCGTGGAGCGCCTTCACTACTCGCCCGACGGCGGAAAGAAAGAAATTGCTAGGTACGGTGGGCACGGGCCGACGTTGTTGCTGCCCTACGAGAACCTGGCGTTCGCGATTCAATGGAACGTGACTTCCGAGATGGCATCCTCCTTGGAGAAGCTCGAATTCCACGCCATGCAGTTTTATCCCGGGTCTCTGACGGTTCAACGCTACGTGCTTGCACTGGCGTATTTGGGGCGGACCGATGAAGCCATGGTGTACGCGCGCCGTATGCGCGCCAGTTATCCCGCCGACTACGCTTCACAGACTTGGATTCTCACGCAAGCCTGTGAAAAGCAGGGCGATGGCAAGCTGAAGACGCTTTGCACTCGGCTTAAATCTGAAAAGCTGCTCGTATCGGCGCTAAAGCCATGGATTGAAAACGCACTAGTTGCCTCACAATAATTGAAGCGCCCTTTTTTGGGCGCTTTCTTATTGGAAGCATCAAAAATCGTTGCGCTTTGTATGGAGCAGCACCAACTCGCTTAGTCTTCTCCCTTTCAATTGCAAGAAGCAGTCGGCAATTGAAAATCCGAAATAACGATAGAGGAGAAGTCAATGCTGAAGAACAGTGCAGGTAAGCGGCCCCAACGGGGTTTTACGCTGATCGAACTGATGATCGTTGTCGCAATCGTCGGCATCCTTGCGGCGATTGCGGTGCCGGCGTATCAGGACTACGTTTCACGTTCGCGCGTAACAGAAGGGCTCGCACTCGCGGCGACAGCGAAGACTGCGGTGGCTGAGAATGCCGCCGCAGGCGTTCCTTTTGACCAGGGTTACACAGCCAACGGCGCGACCCGCAACGTCGCGGCAAGCGGCGTCACGATTAACCAAGCGAACGGCGAGATCGAGATCGCATACGCCTCGAATGTGGCGGATGACGGAGCCAATACGCTGGTGCTCAAGCCGACCGTAAACGGCGAAGCATTGACGGCGTCCAAACGCCCCGTCGGCGCAATTCGGTGGGATTGCTATGCCAGCGGCGTTGCTGGCCGCGCAAACTCGGTGAAGCCAGCGTCAACCCCCACTCTAGATGCTCGAATCGCTCCGTCAGAGTGTCGTTGATGCTGCCAAGCCATAAAAGAAGAGCGTCGGAAAGGCGCTCTTCTTTTGTCGCGCGATGATTATTCCGCCACCCACTCCCCCGACTTCCCCCCCCGCTTCTCCACCAACCGCACATCCCCAATCACCATCCCCCGATCCACGGCCTTGCACATGTCGTAGATCGTCAGCAGCCCCACCTGCACCGCAGTCAGCGCCTCCATTTCCACGCCAGTCTGCCCTCGCGTTTCGGCACGAACCGTACAGCGGACAGTGCTCGCCGCCTGGTCCAGCTCAAAATCAACAGCCACCTTCGTCAACGCCAACGGATGGCACAGAGGAATGAGGTCGGACGTCCGCTTGGAGCCTTGAATCGCTGCGATGCGCGCGATGCCCAGCACATCGCCTTTCTTGGCGTTGCCATCGCGCACCAGCGCAAATGTCTCGGGCAGCATGCGGATCGTGCCGGTGGCCACCGCCACGCGGTGCGTGACAGCCTTGTCGCCGACGTCGACCATGTGGGCTTGTCCGGCGGAATCGAAGTGGGTGAGTTGCGACATGAGTGACAGCGCGTTTGGCGGGCCAGAGTACGAAGCGTTTTATGATAGCAAGCACCCGGCTTGCGGCGATGTTGCCGCGCTGATTCCGCTCTCCGTGCTTTCCGTATGACGCTTTCACTTTTTCGGCCGCGCGTCCGCAAGCTGACGGCTGCCGTGTTGTTGTCGACGTGGCTGGCGCCCCTGCCGTTGCCCGTGCTGGCGCAGGGGGTGGCGTCCGCCCCGGCGGCTTCGGTCAACCCGGTCTCGGGTTCCGCGGCGGCGGCCGATCAGGTGCAAAGCAACCTGAACCGCAGCGTGCAGATCGGCCGGCAGTCGCCGTACTTGCCGAAGGAGCCGACCGTCATCGACGCGCCGACGTACGAGTTGCCTGATATGGGCGATCCGTCGACTGCGTCGTTGTCGCCCGAGATGGAGCGCCGCCTGGGCGACCGCGTGATGCGCCAGATCCGCCGCGATCCGGACTTCGTGCCCGACCCGCTGATCACCGACTACCTCAACACCATCGGCTACAAGTTGATCGAGGCGGCACGCCGTCAGCACGTGGCGGGCAGCACGTCGGCGTCGAGTTTCGAGCTGTTTGCCGTGCGTGATCCCGGCATCAACGCGTTTGCGCTGCCGGGCGGCTACATCGGCGTGAACACGGGTACGTTGGTCGCGACCGAGAGTGAATCGGAGCTAGCCTCGGTGCTCGGCCACGAAATCGGCCACGTGCTGCAGCGGCATATTGCGCGCGGCATCGACAAATCCGGTGAGTCGATGTGGATTGCGCTGGCGTCGATTCTGCTGGCCGGTTTGGCCGCCACGAAGAGCGGTGACGCCGCACAGGCGCTGGCGATGGGCGGGCAGGCGGCGGCGGTGTCGAACCAACTCGCGTTCTCGCGCGGCGCGGAGCGCGAGGCCGACCGGGTCGGCTTCACGCTGCTCACGGGCGCCGGCTACAACCCGGACGGCATGCCGGACTTCTTCCGTCGATTGCAGCGCGTGACGAACATCGCGGACACGGGCGTGATTCCCGGTTATGCGCGCACCCACCCGCTGACCGGCGAGCGCATTGCCGACATGGAGGACCGTGCACGAGGCCTGCCGCATCCGCACCAGCCGCGCCGGCCCGAATTTGGTTTTGCGAAGGTGCGTGCGCGCGTGCTGCAGGAGACATCGACGAGTGCCTATATCGACGTGCGCAATGCGATGCGCTCGCAGTTGTCGTCGGCGCCGGATGCCCCGGTCGAGAAGCGGGCGGCGCTCTGGTACGGCGTGGCCGTCGCCAATCAGATGGCGGGGCGGCTGGATGACGCAGAACAGGCGCTGCAGGAGGCGCGACGCCTGTACGGCAACATTCCCGGCATCACGTCGGGCAGCGTCGAGTTGGACGTGACGGCCATCGAACTGGCGCGCGCTCGTGACCGCGCATCCGAGGCGCTGACGTTGGCGCGTGCGGCGCTTGCTGCGTATCCGCTGTCGCGCGCGGTGGGCATCACGTATGCGCAAACGCTGCTGGCGGCCGGCCGGGCCGATGACGCGATTCCCTATCTGAAAGACAAGACCCGCGAAGACACTGCCCAGCCGATCTGGTGGGACATGCTGGCCCGCGCCTATGCCGACAAGGGCAAGCGCGTTGAGCAGCACCGCGCGTTGGCGGAGAAGTACGCGCGGGATGGGGCGTGGGGGTCCGCGGTGGAGCAGCTCAAGCTGGCCCGCGATGCCGGGGATGCGGATTTCTACACGCTATCCGAAGTGGACGCGCGCTTGCATCAGATGGAGCGCCAATACCGGGAAGAGAAGGCGGAAGACAAGGCGTTGCCGAAGTAGGGTGGGTCGGCCAGTCGGTACTATTCCGCAGGCCGGGCCACGAAGCCATAGCGCTTTGCGACTTCCGCGCGCGCAATCGGCTCAATGTCGAACGTCCGATCGCCCAGCGTCAGCGTACCCAGCGCAGCCCCGCATGCCTCTGCGTGCCATTGGGCCAAGGAGGAGAACGGCTCCAGGTCATGATCGTGCAGCAGGGCGATGGTCTCGTCTGCTTCGTATCCGCCCACGCGCCCAGAGAGCAGCACGCTACCTTGTTCATCGACACAGCAGCCGCTGGGCGAGAACGCAGCGCCGGTCGTTGTCGTGAATGCTGGCGGTGCACCGTCGGCTGACAGTCGCACCACCCAAGGCGTGTAATCGAGTTCGACAAACACCCGCTGCGGCCCGTTCTGAAAAAACCAGCGCCCGGCGTCGTCACGCGCGTAGTTGCGCACGATGAAGTCGACGAGTGCCGCGTGGCGAATCGGCTCGCCGGATAGCTTGTTGGCCTGCGCGTATTCGTTGCGCATGCGCCATTGGCCCCGACGATCCAGTGCCAGCCAGCCAAAACAGTTCGGCACGTTCGGCCACTTGGCCATGGCCTGGCGGACGATGTCATCCATGAGCGTCGTCCGCGTTGGATTGGCGGCCCAATACGTCATCGAAAAAGCGCAGGACACGAGCGGGCATCCAGTCGACGCGGCCCGCATTGCCATGGCGCAGCAGGAAGCCAACATGGCCGCCATGCAGCGGCTGGTCGAGCGTGATGTCGGGTGACACGTCGGCTGGGCCGGGCAGATGCTGGCCGGGCAGGAACGGGTCGTTGCGCGCGTTCAGTACCAATGCTGGCACACGCACCTCGCGCAGCACGGGTTTGGACGAGGCGCGCGTCCAGTAGTCGAGCACGTCGCAAAAACCGTGCAGCGGCGCGGTGACGAGGTTGTCGAACTGCCCCAGCGTGCGCGTGGCCATCATGGCGGCGCGGTCGTAGAGGCCAGGATGCTGGTCGAGCTTGGCGTTGGCCTTGTCTTTGAGCGTGCGCAGGAACATGCGCGTGTAGACCATGTTGAAGCCCCTGGACAACGCAGCGCCACCGGCCCGCATATCCAGTGGTGCGGAGACCGTCGCAGCCGCGCTCACGTAGCACGCGTCGGTACCGTGCTCGCCCAGGTAGCGCAGCAGCGCATTGCCGCCGAGCGAGATGCCTACGACCAGCAGCTTGCGGCCGTGCGGCTGGCAAACCGTCCGATAAAGGCGTTCCAGGATCCACGCAATCTCGGCGCCATCACCGCAGTGGTACATGCGCGGGGCGAGGTTCATCTCGCCCGAGCACCCGCGAAAGTGCGGAATGACGCCCGGCCAGCGGCGCGCGCGCAGCGCGTCCATCAGCAGCCGTGCGTAATGGCTGCGCGAGTCGCCCTCCAGACCATGGAACATGACGACGAGCGGCGCGTTTGCGTCGGTCTCGTGCGTGGTCCAGTCGAGGTCGATGAAGTCGTGGTCGGGCGTGTCCCAGCGCTCGCGCCGGTATGTGATGCGCGGAAAGCGCCACAGGCGGGCAGGCACGATCGTCTGCGCATTGCCGCCGATGAGCCACCACGGCGAGCGGAACGCGTGCGGCTCGAACGGCCCTGCAGGCAGGGCGCCCAGATTCAATTCAAGGGGCGTGGCGTGGCGAGACGGGTGGGTCATCGAAAGAGGCGGCAGCCACGCCCAGCGCGGCAGCTTAGTGCAGAGAGTGCGTGACGCTGGCGATGGAGGCGGCCACGCGTTCTTCGGCGGCCTGGCTGGAATGCACGTGGGCGATGCGCCAACCTTCGTGGTTCTGCATCAGCACGTAGGTCGTGTGCACGTACAGATCGGCCTCGGTGGCGGTGGCGGAGAAGCGCAGCGCTTCCGTGGCTTCGAAGATCGACACCCCCAGCGACGAATGCACCTGCTGCGAGAGGCATTCGATCCAGACCGGGTTCTTCTCTACCAGCGCATCGAGGCAACCGCGCAGTTGCTCGTGGCCGTGCAGGCGCTGACCGTCGGGCAGGATGAAACTGACCGAATCCTCATCGAGCCACAGCTTGAGCGCGCCGTCGGCATCGCGGCGCTTGAGCGCATCGCGATAGGCTTCGAGGATGTCCTCGGCGGCTTCGAACAGGCGGGCAAATCGTGGCATGGCGGTGAACGTTAAGGAGAGCGTATTACTGCGGCTGCAGCAGCCGGCGCAATTCATGAAACACCATCTCGGGGCCGATGTCGCGCAGGCAGCGCAGGTGGCCCAACGGGCATTCGCGTGCAAAGCACGGGCTGCACTCCAGATGGAGCCACATGATACTCGCAGCGGGGGACAGGGGCGGCGTGTGGCGCGGGTCGCTGGAGCCGAATACGGCCACCTGCGGGCGCCCCAGGGCAGCCGTCACGTGCATCAGGCCGGAGTCGTTGCAGATGGCGGCTTCGGCGCGGGCAAGCAGCTCGATGGCTTCGTCCAGCGAGGTTTCGCCGCACAGATTGCGCACGAACGGCGCACGTTCGACGATGGCGTTGGCCATCTCGCGGTCCTTGCCCGAACCGAGCGCGACGATCTGCGCATAGGGGAACGAGCGGCGCAGCATCTGCGCAAGCTCTGCAAAGTGCTCGGCAGGCCAGCGCTTGGCGGGGCCGTATTCCGCGCCCGGGCAGAAGGCGATCAGCCGCGCGTTGCCCGGAATGCCGAACTTGGCCGAGGTGGCGGCCACACGCTGCACATCAACGTCCAGCTTCGGGTCGGGCAGGGTGTCGGGCAGCTTGGCATGGGGCTTGAACGCCAGCGCCGCGTAGTGTTGCACCATCGGCGGACGCGCGTTCTTGGGCGGATTCGGGTAGCGCACGTTCAGCACGCCCAGGCGGGATTCGCCTTTGTAGCCGATGCGCAGCGGAATGCCGGCCAGCCACGGGATCAGCGCGCTCTTGAACGAATTCGGCAGCACATAGGCTGCATCGAAGGTTTCGCCCTTGAGCTGCTGGGCGAACATCGTGCGGCTGCCGAGCTGCAGCTTGCCGTGGGCGAGTTCGGTCGGCAGCACGCGCGCGATTTCCGGCATGCGCGCGAGCACGGGCGCGACCCATTTCGGAGCGATCGCGTGGATCTGCGCGCGCGGGTGCCGCGCCTTGAGCTGCGCAAACAGCGGCTGCGCCATCAGCGCATCACCGATCCAGTTGGGGGCGACGACGAGGATCTTGCGCATCATCAGCTCGCCTGACGTGCCGGAGGTACCTTGCGGCCGGCGTTGTACTGCGTGTGAAGACGGCTCAATGGTGGCCCTTCAGTTCAACGCCGGGGGCCAGCTTGTAGACGGTGCCGCAGTACGGGCACTTGGCTTCGCCGGTGTCGGCAATGTCGAGGAACACGCGCGGGTGGTAGTTCCAGGCCGGCGTTTTGGCGGTCGGGCAATGCAGCGGCAGGTCGTCTGCGCCGATTTCGATCGTGGGTGCGGTTTGCGTGGTCATGATGAGTGAGGAATGCCGGCGCGGTCTGAGCTGGTCAGCCACGCCCGAATATGGGCTGCAGGTCCAAAAACCGACAAAGGCGAAATTGTAAGGGGTGGGCGCAGGCGCGCCAACGCCGATTGTTGCAGTGCGTGGCGCCCGGCACGAATCGCTACGTAGCGCAGGGCACCGGCGCGTCGCCGTTAAGCGGATGCTTAACATCAAAAGTATAATCGTGTGTTTCCTACGAGCCATCCATGTCGCCCCCGACGTTCCTGCGCGCCCGCGCTGCCGGCTACCTCTGTCCGGTCGATCAAAAAGAGTCTGATTCGCCACTTTTGGGGGCGCCATGGCGCTAGTCCGCTGGGCGGCGGCATTGCAGCGCCGCTGGGAGGCCATCGATCCGGCCGAACGCGCGGGCTTCTTTGCCGGCGTGCGCGCCTACATGCCCTCGATGCCGCCAGTGCTCGCCTGGGGGCTGGTGACCGGCGTGGCGATGAGCAAGTCGGTGCTGACCATCCCGCAGGCCATCGGCATGACGATCTTTGTGTATGCCGGGTCGTCGCAGTTGGCGGTGCTGCCGCTGCTGGCGGCAGGGTTGCCGATTTGGACCGCGCTGCTGACGGCGTTCATCGTGAATGTGCGCTTCATCATCTTCAGCGCCGGCCTGATGCAGCATTTCGGGCATCTGCCGTTCATGCGGCGCGTGGTTCTGGGCGTGTTCAACGGCGATCTGCCGTTCGTGCTCTTCACCCAGCAGTACCCCTCGGCCGCGCCGCAGGCGGGCAAGGAGGGCTATTACTGGGGCATGGTCCTGCTGAGCTTCGTGGGCTGGCAGGTGTCGTCCATCCTGGGCATCGTCGCGGCGAGCCTGTTTCCTGATGCGTGGGGCTTGGCGCTGGCCGGAACGCTCGCGCTGATTCCTGTCATGGTGTCGACCATTCGTAGCCGTGCCACCCTCATGGCGGTGGCTGTGGCGGCGGTGCTGGCGCTGGTTGCCTTCAAGCTGCCGTATCGATTGAGCCTGGTGATTGCCGTCACTGGCGCGATGGCTGCCGGTCTGGCCGCGGACGAGGCCGCGGCGCGCCTGCAGTGGCAGCGCCGTCGCGCTGCGCGTATTGCAGCCGAAGAGGACGACGCATGAGCGCACTCGAAATCTGGCTGGTGATTGCCGGCATGACGGTGGTGACGATCATCACGCGCTCGCTGTTCCTGATCGTGGGTGAGCGCGTGACGCTGCCCGTGCGCATGCAGCACGCGCTGCGCTTTGCGCCGGCCGCCGCGCTGATCGCCATCGTGCTGCCCGATCTGCTCTGGAACCAAGGCCATCTGGACCTGACCTGGACCAACCCGCGCCTGATGGCCGGGGTTGCCGCCACCGCGTTCTATGTAGCGACGCGGCGCATGCTCGGCATGATCTTCGTCGGGATGGGCGTTTTTACCGTGCTGCGTCTTTGGGGATGAGCATGTCGGGTTCCAATCGCAATGGCGTGATCTTCGCGTTTCTGGCCTACACGATGTGGGGCTTGTTTCCGCTGTACTTCAAGCTGCTCAAGGCGGTGTCGCCGGTGGAGATTCTCTCGCACCGGGTGATCTGGTCATTGGCGGTGATGGTGGTGATCCTGCTCGTGAAGCGGCACGGGGCGTGGCTGTGGGCGCTGCGCACGCAACCGCGCGTGGTGGGGCGCTACGCGGCCAGCACCAGCCTGTTGGCCGCCAACTGGCTGACCTACATCTGGGCCGTCAACCACGACCATGTGCTCGAAGCCAGCCTGGGCTATTTCATCAACCCGCTGGTGGTGGTGATGCTGGCCGCGCTGGTGCTGGGCGAGCGGCTGCGGCCGGTGCAGTGGGTGTCGGTGGCGCTGGCCGCGGCCGGCGTGGCGTGGCTGACCTGGCAGGCCGGCACGCTGCCATGGATCGCCTTGGCGCTGGCGTTCTCGTTCGGGTTCTACGGTTTGCTGCGCAAGACCTCGCCGCTGGGCGCGCTGGAAGGGTTGACGCTGGAGACACTGCTGCTGTTTCCGCTGGCGCTGGCCTATCTCGGCTGGCTGGCGTCGCAGCATCAGAATGCCTTCCTGGCCGCATCGCCGGGTACGCAGTGGCTGCTGGCGCTGGCCGGCCCGCTGACGGCGCTGCCGCTGCTGCTGTTTGGCGCCGGCGCGCGGCGTATTCCGCTGTCGCTGCTGGGTTTGCTGCAATACGTGAGCCCGACGCTGCAGCTGCTGCTGGGCGTATGGCTTTACAACGAGCCGTTTGCCGGCCCCAAGGTGGCGGGCTACGTGCTGATCTGGGCGGGTCTGGCCGTCTATTCGGCCGAAGGCTGGATGCGGCTGCGCCGTCGCACGCCGCTGCCAGCGTAGTCGCCGCCAATCGGCTTCGGCAAGACGGTCGAGCCCGGAGGGTTCGGCGGAGAAACGCACGTTTTGACCAGGCGCATCGGGTAAAATCGCTGTTTTCCGCGATTCTTCCGTTGCTGCCATGCCTCACGTCCTGCGTCTGTCCGATCTCATCTCCGAAGGAAAGCTTGCCGGTAAGCGCGTGTTCATCCGCGCCGACCTCAACGTGCCGCAAGACGATGCCGGCAACATCACCGAAGACACGCGCATCCGCGCCTCCGTGCCGGCCGTGCAGGCCGCGCTGGACGCCGGTGCCGCGGTGATGGTCACCTCCCACCTTGGCCGTCCGACCGAGGGTGAATTCAAGCCTGAAGATTCGCTGGCACCGGTGGCCAAGCGCCTGTCCGAACTGCTGGGCCGCGACGTGAAGTTGGTGCAGAACTGGGTTGACGGCGTGGACGTGGCGCCTGGGCAGGTCGTGCTGCTGGAAAATTGCCGCGTGAACAAGGGCGAGAAGAAGAACTGCGACGAACTGGCCCAGAAGATGGCCAAGCTGTGCGACATCTACGTCAACGACGCGTTCGGCACTGCTCACCGCGCGGAAGCCACCACGCACGGCATCGCCAAATTCGCTCCGATCGCCTGCGCAGGCCCGCTGCTCGCGGCTGAACTGGATGCGCTGGGCAAGGCGCTGGGCCAGCCGGCGCGTCCGCTGGTGGCCATCGTGGCCGGCTCGAAGGTTTCGACCAAGCTGACCATCCTGAAGTCGCTGGCCGACAAGGTGGATAACCTGATCGTCGGCGGCGGCATCGCCAACACGTTCATGCTGGCTGCTGGCCTGAAGATCGGCAAATCGCTGGCGGAAGCCGACCTGGTGGGCGATGCAAAGGCCATCATCGACATGCTGGCGGCACGCGGCGCGTCGGTGCCCATTCCCGTCGACGTGGTGTGCGCCAAGGAATTCAGCGCAACCGCGGCCGCTACCGTCAAGGATGTGGCGGATGTGGCGGACGACGACATGATTCTCGACATCGGCCCGAAGACGGCTGCCCAACTGGCCGAACAACTCAAGACCGCCGGCACGATCGTGTGGAACGGCCCGGTCGGCGTGTTCGAATTCGACCAGTTCGGCAATGGCACCAAGGTGCTGGCCGAGGCGATTGCTGCCTCGTCGGGTTTTTCGATTGCGGGCGGCGGCGACACGCTGGCTGCCATCGCCAAGTACAACATTGCCGACAAGGTGGGCTATATCTCCACCGGCGGCGGTGCGTTCCTCGAATTCCTGGAAGGCAAGACGCTGCCGGCTGTGGAAATCCTGGAACAGCGTGCGCAGAGCCAGGCCGCTGTGGCCTGACCGCGAGCGCCGCTCACATCCCCACCACAACAACGAGACACCGCCGCCCATGACCCGCGCTACCAAGATCGTCGCAACGCTCGGCCCCGCGTCCAGCACGCAGGAAGTCCTGATCCGCATGATCGCCGCGGGGGTGGATGTGGTGCGGCTGAACTTCTCGCACGGCGCGGCGCAAGACCACATCGATCGTGCGCAGCTTGTGCGCGAGGTGGCGCGCTCGGTGGGCCGCGAGGTGGCCATCATGGCCGACCTGCAGGGTCCGAAGATCCGCGTCGGCAAGTTCGAGAACGGCAAGATCACGCTCGAACCCGGCGATCGCTTCACGCTCGACGCCCGCTGCGAATTGGGCAACCAGGAGCGCGTCGGTCTCGACTACAAGGAACTGCCGCGCGACGTTGGCCCGGGCGATCTGCTGTTGCTCAACGACGGCCTGATCGTGCTGCAGGTCGAGCGCGTGGTGGGTGAAGAGATTGAGACCATCGTCAAGATCGGCGGCGATCTGTCCAACAACAAGGGCATCAACCGCCAGGGCGGCGGACTGTCGGCGCCGGCGCTGACCGCCAAGGACATGGAAGACATCAAGACCGCGATGGCGCTGGGCGCCGATTACGTCGCGGTCAGCTTCCCCAAGAACGCAACCGACATGGAAATGGCGCGCCAGCTGGCCGCCGTGGCCGGCGCGCCGCACAACCACAAGACCCGCATGATCGCCAAGATCGAGCGTGCCGAGGCCATCCGCCCGGGCGTGCTCGAAGAGATCCTTGCCGCGTCTGACGGCATCATGGTCGCGCGCGGCGACCTGGCGGTGGAAGTGGGTAACGCGGCCGTGCCGGCGCTGCAGAAGCGCATGATCAAGCTGGCCCGCGAAACCAACAAGCTGGCCATCACCGCCACACAGATGATGGAATCGATGATCGTCAACCCGGTGCCGACGCGCGCCGAGGTGTCGGACGTCGCCAACGCTGTGCTCGATGGCACCGATGCGGTGATGCTGTCGGCGGAAACTGCCGCTGGCCGCTACCCGGTCGAGACCATCGAGGCCATGGCGGCCATCTGCGTGGAAGCCGAGAAGTCACAACCCGTGCATCTGGACGCCGACTTCCTCGACCAGACCTTCAGCCGTATCGACCAGTCGATCGCCATGGGCGCGCTGTTCACGGCGCACCACCTGCAGGTCAAGGCGATTGCCGCGCTCACCGATTCCGGCGCCACGGCGCTGTGGATGAGCCGCCACGGCATCAACATCCCTATTTATGCGATGACGCCCAATGTGGCCTCGCAGCGCAAGATGGCTTTGTACCGCAACGTGCAGTCGCTGCCGCTTGCCAACAGCGCCGACCGCGACGAAGCGCTGCACCAGGCCGAAGAACTGCTGGTCGCGCGCGGCGTTGTGCAGCGCGGCGACTTCATCGTCCTGACCGTCGGCGAGCCGATGGGGCAGGCCGGCGGCACCAACACGCTCAAGATTGTTCGCGTCGGCATGCACTGACGCCCAGGACGGAACGCCGTTTGCTACGTCTATCAGACGCCCACGCGTTCCTGAGACCGAATACAGATCGATCCATAGGAGAAAACCATGCCACTCGTCTCGATGCGCCAACTGCTGGACCACGCCGCTGAAAACGGCTACGGCCTTCCGGCATTCAACGTGAACAACCTGGAACAAGTCCAGGCTGTGATGGAAGCTGCCAAGGAAGCCGGCGCACCGGTCATCCTGCAGGCTAGTGCAGGCGCCCGCAAATACGCCGGCGAGTCCTTTATCAAGCACCTGATCCAGGCCGCTGTAGAGGCTTATCCGGAGATCCCGCTGGTGATGCACCAGGATCACGGCCAAAGCCCCGCAATCTGCCAGGGCGCCATCGACCTGGGCTTCGGCTCGGTCATGATGGACGGCTCGCTGCGCGAAGACGGCAAGACCCCGGCCGATTTCGACTACAACGTCGACGTCACCCGTCGCGTAGTCGAGATGGCGCACAAGGTTGGCGTGACCGTTGAAGGCGAACTCGGCTGCCTGGGCTCGCTCGAAACCGGCGAAGCGGGCGATGAAGACGGCCATGGCGCCGTCGGCAAGCTCGACCATTCGGCCCTGCTGACCGATCCTGAAGAAGCTGCACAGTTCGTCAAGGCGACCCAGCTCGACGCGCTGGCGATCGCCATCGGCACCAGCCACGGCGCCTACAAGTTCTCGCGCAAGCCCACCGGCGACATTCTGGCGATCAGTCGCGTGAAGGAAATCCACGCGCGCATCCCGAACACCCACCTGGTGATGCACGGCTCGTCGAGCGTGCCGCAAGAACTGCTGGCCATCATCAACCAGTACGGCGGCAAGATGAAGGAAACCTACGGCGTGCCCGTCGAGGAAATCCAGGAAGCCATCAAATACGGCGTGCGCAAGATCAACATCGATACCGACATCCGCCTGGCAATGACGGGCGCGGTGCGCAAGTTCCTGGCCGAAAACCCGGACAAGTTCGACGCCCGCGAATGGCTCAAGCCTGCCCGTGAGGCTGCCAAGGCGGTCTGCAAGGCGCGTTACATCGAGTTCGGCTGCGAAGGCCAGGCAGGCAAGATCAAGCCGATCGGCCTGTCGGTGATGGCGCAGAAGTACCAAAGCGGCGATCTGGCACAAGTGGTGCAATAAGCATTTCGCGTCACATCTAGCAAACGGCTGGCACTGCGCCAGCCGTTTTGCATTGCATGGGCCACGTATAATGCTGGCCTTTCACGTTCTCTCTTCTTCTCTCGGATTCCGCCGTGTCCGCCACCCCTGCATCCTCTGCCCTTTACGAATCGTCGATCACCAGCCTGCCGTTGCTCGGCCGGGGCAAGGTGCGCGAGAACTACGCTGTCGGCGACGACAAGCTGCTGATGGTCACCACCGACCGCCTTTCGGCGTTTGACGTGATTCTCGGCCAGCCGATTCCGGACAAGGGCCGTGTGCTCGCGCAGATGTCGGATTTCTGGTTCAACAAGCTGCGCCACATCGTGCCGACGCACGAGACTGGCATCGCACCGGAAACCGTGGTGGCCCCGAATGAAGTCGACCAGGTGCGCGGCCGCGCCATCGTGGTCAAGCGCCTGAAGCCGATCCTGGTGGAAGCCGTGGTGCGCGGCTACCTGGCCGGCAGCGGCTGGAAGGATTACCAGGCCACTGGCGCTGTCTGCGGCGTGCATCTGGCTCCTGGCCTGCAGAACGCGCAGAAGTTGCCCGAGCCGATCTTCACCCCCGCCGCCAAGGCCGAGATGGGTGAGCACGACGAGAACATCTCCTTCGATGAAGTCGAGCGCCGCATCGGCCCGGACCTCGCCGCGCAGATCCGCGACGTGAGCATCCGCCTGTACAAGGAAGCCTCCGACTTTGCCGCCACGCGCGGCATCATCATCGCCGACACCAAGTTCGAGTTTGGTCTGGACGAGAACGGCACGCTCACGCTGATGGACGAGGCGCTCACGGCCGATTCGTCGCGCTTCTGGCCGGCCGATTCGTACCAGGTCGGCACCAACCCGCCGTCCTTCGACAAACAGTTCGTGCGCGACTGGCTTGAAGCTGTGCGCATCGACGGCAAGCCGTGGCCGAAGACCGCACCGGCGCCGCAACTGCCCGCCGACGTGATCGAAAAGACCGCCGACAAGTACCGCGAAGCACTGACCCGCCTGACCGGTGAGTCCCTGCGTTAAACCGGAGCGATGACAATGACTGCACAGCAAACCGCTCCGCTCGTTGGCGTGGTAATGGGCTCCAGTTCCGACTGGGAAGTGATGCGCCACGCCGTCGACATGCTCACGCAGTTCGGCATTCCGTTCGAGGCGCAGGTTGTCTCGGCGCACCGCATGCCGGACGACATGTTCCGCTACGCCGAAGCCGCACGCAGCCGTGGTTTGCGCGCCATCATCGCCGGTGCCGGCGGGGCAGCGCACCTGCCGGGCATGCTTGCCGCCAAGACGATCGTGCCGGTGTTCGGCGTGCCGGTGCCGTCCAAGTACCTGCGCGGCGAAGACTCGCTGCTCTCCATCGTGCAGATGCCCAAGGGCATTCCGGTGTCGACGTTCGCCATCGGCGAAGCGGGTGCGGCCAACGCAGCGCTGGCTGCCATTGCCACCCTCGCCACCACCGATTCGGCCCTCGCTGACAAGCTCGAAGCCTTCCGCGCGCAGCAGACCGAAGTCGCGCGCGGCATGACGCTCCCTGTGCACGGCGCTTAAGTAACCTACGACCTGATTCATGGCCGACGACCTGAACCCGCGCCTGGCGCAAGCTCACACCGCGGAATCCCGCGCGCTGAACGTTCCCAACGCGATCCTG
Organism: Ralstonia psammae; assembly: GCF_958405935.1. Classification (NCBI taxonomy): domain Bacteria; kingdom Pseudomonadati; phylum Pseudomonadota; class Betaproteobacteria; order Burkholderiales; family Burkholderiaceae; genus Ralstonia; species Ralstonia psammae. Next base: position 222,791 of record NZ_CATZBU010000001.1, on the reverse strand, counting down.
CCCGATGCCTGGCTTGGCATGCTCGGCGGCGGCCAGCTCGGCCGCATGTTCACGCACGCCGCGCAGGCAATGGGCTACAAGGTCTGCGTGCTCGACCCGGATCCGAACAGCCCCGCTGGCACCATCGCCGAGCGCCATCTGTGTGCTGGCTATACCGACGAAGCCGCATTGGCCGAGATGGCTGCGCTGTGCCCGGCCGTCACCACCGAATTCGAGAACGTGCCGGCCATGGCGCTCGACCGCCTGGAGCAACTCGGCGCGTTCGTCGCGCCGCGCGCCAACTGCGTGTCGATCGCGCAGAACCGCATCGCCGAGAAAAAATTTTTCGCGCTGTGCGCCGCACGCACCGGCATCCACCCCGCACCGAGCTGGGTGATCGAACACGATGCCGACATCGAACAACTGCCCGCCGACCTGTTGCCCGGCATCCTGAAGATTGCCCGCATGGGCTACGACGGCAAGGGTCAGGCGCGCGTCTCGACGGTTGAAGAGCTGCGTGCCGCCTGGGGAGCGATGCAGCACGTGCCGTGCGTGCTGGAGAAGATGCTGCCGCTGGCGTACGAGGTGTCCGTGCTGGCAGCCCGCGGCGCCGATGGCACGACCGCCACCTGGCCGCTTGCCGAGAACGCGCACCGTGACGGCATCCTGTTTTCAACGACCATGCCGTCGCGCAGCGTGTCGGACGACATTGCCACGCGCACACGTGCCGCCGCCGCGATGATTGCCGAAGAAATGGGCTACGTCGGCGTGCTGTGCATCGAGTTCTTTGTGTTGCAGGACGGCTCTCTGGTTGCCAACGAAATGGCGCCGCGTCCGCACAACTCCGGCCACATCACCATGGATGTGTGCGAAACCAGCCAGTTCGAGCAGCAGGTGCGCGCCATGGCCCGCCTGCCGCTGGGCAGCACCAGGCAGCACTCGCCGGGGCGCATGCTGAATGTGCTGGGTGACGTGTGGTTCGAATACGGCCTGGAACGCACGCCAGCGTGGCACGAAGTGATGGGCCACAGCGGTGCCAAGGTCCACCTGTACGGCAAGGCAGATGCGCGTCCGGGTCGCAAGATGGGCCACGTGAATTGCGTCGGCACCTCGCCGGAAGTGGTGGACGAGGCTTTCCGCCATGCCGCGCACGTGCTTGGCCTGCGGCCCGACTAAGAACGAGTTGCCCATGCCGCACCGGACCAAAACGCCCTACGCCATGCCTGCGGCCGAACGCCTTGATGAGGCCGCGCGCAGGCTGGAGGCGGGCGAGCTGGTCGCCTTCCCGACCGAGACCGTGTACGGCCTCGGCGCCGATGCCGAAAACCCGCAGGCCATCGCCAAGATCTACGCGGCCAAGGGTCGTCCGTCCAATCACCCCGTGATCGTGCACGTGGTGGATGGCGCCGATATTTCATATTGGTCCGACGATGTGCCCGGCATCGCGCTGCAACTGATCGAAGCCTTCTGGCCGGGGCCGCTCACGCTGATCCTGAAACGCGCTCCGCACATTCCGTCCGCCGTGGCAGGCGGGCAGGACAGCATCGGGCTGCGTTGCCCGTCGCACCCGGTGGCGCAGGCGTTGCTCTCGCGCTTCAAGCGCGGGCGCGGTGGCATTGCAGCGCCGTCGGCCAACAAGTTCGGGCAGGTCAGCCCGACCACCGCGCAGCATGTGCGCGACGAATTCGGCGATGCCGTGTTCGTGCTCGAGGGCGACGGCGTCGATGTGGGCATCGAATCGACCATCATCGATCTGTCTCGGCTGGATCAGGGCATCGGCCCGGTGCTCCTGCGCCCGGGCGCCATCACGCCAGAAGACATCGAGCGCGTGACCGGCGAGCTGCCGGCGCTCCCCGATGCGGCAGCACCGCGTGCTTCCGGCACGTTGAAGGCGCACTACGCGCCGCGCACGCCGTTGTATCTGCTGCCGGCGGCCGATGTGCCCGCGCGCCTGGCCGCGCTGCCCGCGGACAAGCGCATCGTGTGGCTGGGCGCCCCCGTGGCACTGCGGGAGGGTTGCGACCAGCGCGCCGCCCCCGCCACACCCGCCGCCTATGCCAACGCGCTCTACGCGCTCCTGCGCGAACTCGACCGCGGTGGTTATGACGCCATCTGGGTGGAAACCCTAGCCGACACCCCCGCCTGGGCGGCCGTCAACGACCGCCTGCGTCGCGCGGCCGCCGCGTTCGAGACAGGCCTCTAATTCTTACGGGGCACGCCTTCGCCGTGCGCCCGGCAACCTCGCTACACTTGGGCGTTGTGTCGTTCCGCGTGCTTCAAACGCGCACGGCGAGGTTACGCACCGCGGCACCACAGACCATAAAAATTCCACACGGGAGACAGACATCATGAAGTTGCGTCAATGGATGCGTGTCGTCGCATCGGCGACCCTGGCCTTGGGCCTGGCCGCTTGCGGCGGAGGGGAGAGCGATCAGAGCGGTAACAGCAACGTCGCCAAGGTTCAGCGCATGGTGGTGTTCGGCGACAGCCTGAGCGACGCCGGCACCTACACGCCGGCTGCCGCTGCCGTGGGCGGCGGCAAGTTCACCACCAACCCTGGCCCGATCTGGGCGGAAACCGTGGCTGCGCAACTCGGTGTGGCGCTCACGCCGGCCGTGATGGGTTACGCCACCTCGGTGCAGACCTGCCCGAAACCCGGTTGCTTCGACTACGCGCAAGGCGGCTCGCGCGTGACCGACCCGAACGGTATCGGCCACAACGGTGGGGCCGGCGCGCTCACGTATCCGGTCAAACAGCAGCTCGCCAACTTCTACACGGCCAGCAACAACACGTTCAATGGCGACAACGACGTCGTGTTCGTGTTTGGCGGCAACAACGACATCTTCTACTGGGCTGCCGCTGTGGCGACCCCCAACTCGGGTGTGACGCCCGCCATCGCCACCGCACAAGTGCAGCAGGCGGCGACCGATCTGGTTGGGTACATCAAGGACATGATCAGCAAGAACGCGACCCAGGTCTACGTGTTCAACCTGCCCGACAGCAGCCTGACACCGCAGGGTGTGGCGGGCGGCGCGGCAGGCCAGGCACTGCTGCATGCGCTGGTGGGCGCGTTCAACACCACGCTGCAAACCGGTCTGGCCGGTACTAGCGCTCGCGTGATTGATTTCAACGCGCAGCTGACGGCCGTGATCCAGAACGGCGCGATGTTCGGATTCAGCAATACCAGCGTGCCGGCTTGCGATGCGACCAAGATCAACGCACTCGTGCCGAGCGCGGGCGGCAGCTCGCTGTTCTGCTCGGCTAATACGTTGGTGGCCGCGGGCGCCGACACGTCCTACCTGTTCGCAGACGGCGTGCACCCCACCACGGGCGGCCATCGCCTGATCTCCAGCAACGTGCTGCAACGCCTGCTGGCGGACGGTGTGATGCACTGATCGAGCACCACTGAGTAAAACGCCCGCGTGAAGCGGGCGTTTTCGTTTGTGCCGATATTTCTTACTTGGCGTCGGCCGTTGGCAATGTCACCGCCAGGCGGGCCAGCGTGGCCTTCAGTACATCGTTTTGTGGCGAGATGACGAGACCCTGCTTGAAGCAATCGTGCGCTTCGTCAGCGCGACCCAACTTCCACAGCACTTCGCCCTTGTGTGCCAGACCTTCCGCGCGTGCTTCGCGTACCGCCTCGTCGCTCGCTTCGTAGTCGCCGCCGGGCTGCGTGAAGAGGGCGATGGAGCGGTCGAACCATGTGAGTGCTTCCTCGTTGCGGCCGAGCCGGTACAGCGCCCAGCCCTTGCTGTCGAGGGCGAATGGGTCGTCCGGCTGCTTGGCCAGATACGCCTCGATCATCGACAGGCCGCGCTCCACGCGCAGGCCCGCGTCAACCAGTTCGTAGCCGTAGCTGTTGAGGCGGTCTTCCGGCACCGGTTGCAGAGCGAGGGCGAGGTCGATGCGGTCGGCGTCGCGTTCGGCAATTGCCAGTGACATCAGCTTGCGCGCGATGCGGCTCTGCAAGTCTTCGCTGAGTGTCGCCGCGTTGGCGGTGAGCGTGCCGAGATATTGCGAGTAGAGATCAGGCGTGCCCTGCGCGTTGCTGCTGTCGGCGATCGCGCGGCCTTCGCCGGCACACCAGGCGTCGTCGGCCCGCGTGAAGGTCAGGGTGTTTTCAAGGTGCACGGTGCGCGACTCGCGCGATTGCACGTAGGCGGTATAACCGCCGGCGCTGGAGTGGCCGCAGACCAGGTATTCGCCCACCACATCGATCAGATAGGGGTGGCCCTCGATCGGCGCGCCGCCGAGCGCATCGACCAGGCGGAACGATTCGCCAAGCTCACCATTGCCCACCACCGGATTGAGCACCCACCGTGCCGCCGCATAACGCTTGGGCAAGCGGACCTTGGCCGTGCGCCCGGCGCTGTCGGTGGTGCCGAAGATCACGCTGTTGGTTTCACTCGCCTGAGGCGGCTTGCCGGCGATGGTGTGGTCGGGCAGGAACAGGCGGTAGCGCGCGTTGGGCATGGGGCGCCCGGTCGCTGCGTCGACGAGCACGAACTGATGGACCTGTGCGCCGCGCCCGAAGGTGGTATTCGGGGTGACCCAATCGCGGGCAGCCACTGGCATGGCCGAGCAAAAAAATGCCGCGCCAAGTAGCGCGGCTGATAGACGGGAAAGCATGTTGTTGGGAGGGGGGGCTGGCGAAAAACTGGATCGCCCCATCATAGCCAAGCTGCCTTGCCCAGATGTTAAGAGTGCTTCATATGGGCGCCTTAGCCAGTTGTTGGACGGCGAACCGGTACACCGCATCGACGTCGTTCAGGTCCAGCACGGTCAGGCCTTCGGGCGGTTGCACGGCATCGGGCGAATCGGTGGCCACCGCCACCACGCCGCCAATCTCCGGCCACAGCGGCGGGCGGCCCAGCGAAGGGCGGAAGACTTCGATTTTTGGGAAGGTGCTGCGCTTATAGCCCTCTACGATGACGAGGTCGGTGGCGGGCGAGAGCAGCGCCAGCACGTCGTCCAGTTCAGGCTCCAGGGCGTTGGCGTATTCGCGCATCAACACGAGGCGTTCGCCGCCCACGAGCACGACTTCGGCGCTGCCGGCTTCGCGCATGCGGTGCGAATCCTTGCCGGGCGAATCGAGATCGAAGCCGTGATGCGTGTGCTTGATGGCCGCCACGCGGCGCCCGTCGCGCACGAAACGGGTGATGAGCTGCTCGACGAGCGTGGTCTTGCCGCTGCCCGACGTGCCCGTAATGCCCAGTAATGCCTTGCGTGGACTCATCGCGGTGCGCCCTGGTAAATCCATTGCAGCAGCGCGTCGTGTGCGGCCTGGCCGCCGCCGGCATTCGGGTGATTGATCATGCTGACCACCACGAAGCGCTGGCCGTCTTCGCCTTCCACATACCCGGCGATGGCGCGCACGTCGTTGAGCGTGCCGGTCTTGATCTCGGCGTTGCCGGCCACCCCGGCGCGTGTCAGGCGGTTGCGCATGGTGCCGTCCACGCCGACAACGGGCAGCGCATCGCGCAGCACGCCGCCGTTCGGGTTGGCGTCGGCCTGCTGCAGCAGGCGTCCCATGTTGCGCGCGCTGATGCGCTCGATGCGCGACAGGCCGGAGCCGTTCTCCAGCACAAGCTCCGGCATCGTCAGGTTCTGCTTGGCGAGCCAGCGGTTGATGACGTCGGTCGATTGCCGCACCGATGCGGGTTTGCGGCCGATTTCCGCGCCGATGGTCAAGAAGAGCTGGCGCGCCATCACGTTGTTCGAATACTTGTCGATGTCGTGCACAACTTCCGATAGCGGCGGGCCGAAATGCGTGGCCAGCAGAATGGCCTGGCGCGGCACCTTGCCTTCGCGCAGGCCCGGCGTGATGCGCATCGTGCCACCGGCCTGCTGCCACAGCGCCAGGAAGCCGCCCCAGATGAAGTCTGCATGTGTGAGCGCGGCGATGTTGAAGACGCGTTCGCCGCACGCGGCGGCATAGCGGCCGTCGAAGCTGGCAAGGACGTGGCCGTCGGTTTGCGTGGTGATGTTGGCGCCGGAGGTGGTTTTCCAGTCGCCGCAGCCGCCGCGCGTGGTGCGCAACTGGTTGTCGATCTGCAATTGCGCCAGCGGCGGGGATACATCGATGTTGACCGCGCCGTTGCCAGCATCCGGCGACAGCGTGAACGTCAGCGTCTTGAACGAATACAGCAGCGCGTCGGGCGCGACGTTGTAGGCACGTGCGGTGTCGCCGTCCAGCGGTGGTGCTTCCGACAAGCCGCCCTCGAAATAGGTGCGATCCAGCACGATGTTGCCCGCCAGTTCATCCACGCCAGCGCGGCGCACATCGGTCACCAGCTTGACCAGTTCTTCGGGGATCAGCTTTGGATCGCCCTGGCCACGCAGGTACAGGTTGCCGTTGAGCGTGCCGTTGACCGGCTGGCTGTCGGCATAGGCCGAGGTTTTCCAGCGAAAGTCGGGGCCCAGCAGGTCCAGCCCCGCGAAGGTGGTCAGCAGCTTCATGGTCGACGCCGGGTTCATTCCCGCGTCGGCATTCCATTGCAGGATGGGCGTGGCGGTGCCGGTGCGGATCACGAACACGCTCACCGCATCCAGCGGAATATGCGCGCGCGCAAAGGCCAGCGCCACGTTGGCGGGCAACCCCGCGGGATTGTGCGCAGCCTGGCGCGTCTGCGCGGCGGTGGCGCGCGGTGCCGCGTGGGCCTTGGCTTTCTTGGCGTGCGCCAGCGGCGATGCCGCAAGGGTCAGGAGCACGGCGCAGGCAAGCGCGCTGCGCGACAGGTTCAGCAAACGGGTCGGACGAATTCGGGCCATCGGCGGGGGGCAGGGTGGGGCGCACACACGTGCGCCAAGTGCAGACGCAGGCATGTTAACGCAGCGGCCCCGCACTTCGGCCGACAAGCAATGGGCCGTTCACCGCCCAATTCTTCGAGAATCGATCGCGTGTGACGGTTCAGTCATTGGCGCCGATGCGTTTGCGCATGTCGGCCGTGACCGACTGACGCGTGCCGGCGTAGTCGGCCCATGGGTCGCCCTTGCGCTGGTCGAGCCGTTCCGCCAGCGTGCGCAGCGTCCATTGGGCAGACGACTGCAGCCCCTCCAGCTCGTCATGGCGGATCGGCACCGACACTGGCAACCGCGTCCGCGCGCGCACCGAATACGCGGCCACCGTGCTCGCGCCACGGTTGTTGCGCAGATAGTCGATGAAGATTTTCCCCACGCGGTTCTGTGGCCCCATCTTGGCGACAAAGCGGTCAGGGAAGGTCGCAGCCATGTGCTGGACCACGGCTTGCGCGAAGGCTTTGAGCGTGTCCCAACCGGCGGTTTCGCGGCGCGTGAGTGGCACCACCACGTGCATGCCATGGCCGCCGCTGGTTTTGAGGAACGCTTTCAGGCCGAGTTCATTGAGCAGCGCAAGCGTCAGTTGCGTGGCCTCGATCACGCGCGCGAAGGGCAGCGCGGGGTCGGGGTCGATATCGAAGATGATGCGGTCGGGTTGTTCGATGCGGTCGGCCAGCGCATTCCAGGTGTGGAACTCCACCGTGCCCATCTGCACCGCCCCGACCAGGGCTTCGGCCGAGTTGATCGCCAGCAGCGATGGATGCCCAGGGTCGAGCGACGGATCCAGCTGCGTGATGCCCTGCAGCTTGAGTGCCGCGGAATGCTTCTGGAAGAAGCGCTCGCCGTCGATGCCATCGGGCGCACGTACGAGCGACGTCGGCCGGTTGCGCAGATGCGGCAGCATCCATTCCGCCGCGCTTGCGTAATAGCGCGCCAGATCAGCCTTGGTGGTGCCGCTGGCTTTCTCGATCACGCGATCCGGGTGCGTGATGTCCACGCCCGCGATGCGTTCGGCACCGGGGCGCACCTTGTGTTCGGGGGCATGCACGGTGCGGGTCTCCTTACTGGCGGCAGCACTGGGCGACTTGGCGCGTTCACGCACGATGTTGCGCGCGGGTTTGTCATCGCGCAAACCTTGAAACACCGCCTGCCGTACGATGCCTTCGCGCGTCCATTCGGCAAAGGCGATTTCGGCCACGCGCTCGGGCTTGACCCATTGCACGTCGCGCGCATCGCTGCCGGTGGGCGGGTTGATGAACGGCGGCGTGTCGACGGTGAGACCGGTCAACTCGTGATGCAGGGCCTGCAGGCTTGTCTCGTTGAAGCCGGTGCCCACGCGGCCCGCATAGCGCAGCGTGCCCTCGTTGTCATACACGCCGAGCAGCAGGGCGCCAAAGCCGCTGCGGCTGCCCTTTGGCGCGCTGTAGCCGCCAATCACGAATTCCTGCCGCTGCCCGCATTTGAGTTTGATCCAGGCAGGGCTGCGACCGGCGCGGTATGGCGCATCGGCGCGCTTGCCGATCACACCTTCGAGCGACATGCTGCATGCGGAAGCGAGCAAGTCTTCGGGCGCGGCATGGAAGGTGCCCGAGAACAGCACCGCTTCGCGGTCCAGGTCACCCGGCGCTGCATCGAGAATGCGTTTGAGCAGCGCCCGCCGCTCGCGCAATGGCACGCCACGCAAGTCCATGCCGTTGCAGAACGGGATGTCGAACAGGTAGTAGGCAATGCGTTCGGCATGCGCGGTTTCAAAGGCGTTCTGCAGCGCCTGAAAGTCGGGCACGCCGCGATCGCCCATCACCACGACTTCGCCGTCGAGCCAGGCTTCACGCAGGCCCAGTGCATGCAGCGTGCGCGCCTGCCGCGGCAGCTTGGCCGTCCAGTCGCGGCCGTTGCGGCTGAACAGGCGCAGGGTGTTCCCGTCGATGCGCGCGAGGATGCGGTAGCCGTCGAACTTCACTTCGTAGTCCCATTCGCCGTGCGCGGGCGGCGCATCCACCAGCGTGGCGAGTTGCGGCTCCAGCGTTCTGGGCAACGTGCCGGGCACGGCCCCGGCGGGCGGCTGGACTTGCGCCGGCCCGGCACGCTTGGTCGTGCCGCCCTCGGTGCTGGCCTTGGGTCTTGCGCCCACGTTCTCTCCGGTGATCACGCTGGCGGGCAGTGCCTGCGTCACGTCGTAGCTGTTGGAGGGGCGGACCTGATCATCGCGTTCCTTGATCAGCAGCCATTGTTCTTTCGGATGCCTGCCGGTGCCGTGCAAGTGCGTGCGCACCAGCGCCCATGCGCCGTGCAGCTTCTCGCCGTCGAGATCGAATTTGAGCTTGCCGTCGCGATACGCCTTGCGCGGATCGCCATGCGGATGCCACGTGCCGCGGTCCCACACGATCACGTCACCACCGCCGTATTGGCCTTCGGGGATGTGGCCTTCGAAATCCGCGTAGTCCAGCGGGTGGTCTTCAACATGCACGGCGAGGCGCTTGTCGGCAGGGTCCAGGCTCGGGCCTTTCGGGACGGTCCAACTCTTGAGCGTGCCGTCAAGTTCAAGCCGGAAGTCGTAGTGCAGCCGCGTGGCGTCGTGCTTCTGGATCACGAAGTGCAGGGCATCACTGTCACGTCGCTCCTCGGCTTTGCGGCGTGCGCCGGCGGGTTCCTGCGTCTGCGTGAAATCGCGCTTGCGGCGGTAGTCGGCGAGATGGCGTGGCATGGCGTCGGCTCCGTCGTGTTATGCGCGCTTGCGCGTGGTCGTCTTGCGCGCCGTTTTGGCGGCGGCTTTACGTGGTGCCCGCTTGCGCGGGACAGGTCCTCCTTCCGCTTCGTCGTCTGATGCACCTTTGTCCTTGCCGCGCTTGGCCAGGCTCTGGCGCAGCAGGTCGGTCAGGTCGATCACGTTGCCGGTGCGCGGTACCGCGGGTTCGGCTTCCGTCGGCTCGACGGACTCCGTGCGGCCTTCGCGCACCTTGCGATCGACCAACGCGAGGATGTCGTCGCGGAAGGTGTCGTGGTATTCGGCAGGGTCCCACGAGCCGCTCATGTCGTCGATCAGCTTTTCAGCCATGTCGATCTCCTTGGCGGTGAGCTTGGCGGCCTTGGCACCCTCTTGCGGCACGTCGAGTTCGGACCAGTCGCGCACCTCGTTGGACCAGCGCAGCGTATGCAGCACGAGCACTGGCCCCATGGGAATCAGCGCGGCCAGATGCTGCTTGGTGTGCAGCACCACGTTGGCGACCCCGATCTTTTTCGAGCGCGCCAACGCCTCGCGCAGCAGTGCGTAGACTTTTTCACCGCGCCGGTCGGGCGCCAGAAAGTAGGGCGTGTCGAGATAGAGAAACGGAATCTCCGCAGCATCCACGAACGTCAGCAAGTCGACCGTTTGCGTGGAGACCGGGTTGGCGGCGCGGATGTCCTCGTCGGTCAGGATCACGTAGCGATCTTTCTCGTAGGCGTAGCCGCGCACGATCTGCTCGCGCGGCACCTCTTTGCCGGTGGTCTTGTTGATGCGCTTGTAGCCAACGCGATCCATGGTGCGGCGGTCGAGCCAGTCGAAGTCGAGGTCGTCGCTGCGGGTGGCCGGATACAGCGCAACGGGAATGTGGACGAGCCCGAAGCTCACGGCGCCCTTCCAGATCACGCGGGGCATGGCGGGTCTCCCGATGCGGTGGATTCCACCCTGGTGACGCAAGCGGCATACCTGCATGGCGCCGGGCGGCGTCATACGTTCATCAGCAGGGCGCGGTAGCATGGCGCCTTTGCGGTGCGACACGCTTGCGCTGCACGCTTTTTCTCAGCAGTCCTCCATGTCTTCCGAATACGTGCAATCTGCCGGCGCGCTGCAGCCCCGCCGGCTTCCCCTGTCGGCCCGTGCGGCGACGATGGCTCTCTTTTTCGCCAACGGTGCAACGTTTGCGACCTGGGGCATTCACATTCCTACGGTAAAGGCGCGCTTCGGGTTGTCCGAGGCCTCGCTGTCGTTGGCGATGTTCATGGTGGCCGCCGGTGCCATCGTCGCCATGAAGTTTGCGGGCCAGTGGGTGGCGCGCATCGGCACGCGGCGCGCGAGCGTGCAGGGCGGCGTGGCGTTCGGCGTCATGACCGCGCTCATCATGCTGATGCCCAGCTACCCCGCGATGCTGGCGGTGCTGCTGCTCTTCGGCATCACCAACGCGGGTTTCGACGTGGCCATGAATGCGCAGGCCGCCACGGTCGAGGCCAATCACCACAAGCCGATCATCTCGTCGCTGCACGGCATGTTCAGCCTGGGCGGCATGGCGGGCGCGGCAGTGGGTGGGGCGCTGCTGGAATTGGGCGTGCCGCCGGCTGTGCATTGCGGCGGTATGGCGCTCGTCACCATGGCGACTGCGTTGTGTGCCGGCCCGTTCATGCTGCCCGACCATGTTCATGCAGAAGGCGAATCCGCACATCCGACCACGGGGCGCACGCTCTTCCTGCTCGGCGTGCTGGCCTTCTTCGGGCTGGTAGGCGAAGGCGCGATGTACGACTGGACGACCGTGTACATGCGCGAGATCGCGCAATCGCCCGAGGCCATTGCCAGCGCGGGGTACGCGGCGTTTTCCGGCGGGATGGCCCTTGCGCGTTTCGGCGGCGATTTCGCACGCGGGCGCTGGGGCAACATGCATGTGCTCGGCGCCAGTGGTGTGCTGGCAACGGGCGGGATCCTGCTGGCACTGTTGTGGCCCGCGCCGATTGCTGTCCTGACAGGCTTTGCGCTGATGGGCGTGGGCGCCGCCAACATGGTGCCCATCTTCTTCATTACCGCGTCGCGCCTGCCGGGGGTGCCGGCAGCCGAAGGCATTGCCGCCGTGGCGCGCTTTGCCTACGTGGGCTTGCTGATCGGCCCGGTCATCATTGGGTTGATTGCGCATCGCTCCGACCTGCGCTGGGGGCTGTCGGTGGTGGCGCTCACCATGGCGTTGATTGCGGTGGCGGGCCCGGGTTCGATCCGCCAGCCGGAACGTCGTTGATTGACCGGCACTTCTGCGCGCATCTGCCCAAAAAATATGCAGTTCCTGTGCGTTGACTTTCCTGTGCGCTTGCCATAGCTTACGACGAGGAGAGGGGGTTTCCCGTCGCCGTCGCCAACGTACGCGTTGCGCACGACACCGGGATGCGTTCAAAACGAGGCTGCACCATTTGATTTGATCAGCCCAAACGACCCATAGGAAAGGAGCTTCAGATGCCGTACAAACGTCTTACCCTCGTGGCAGCGGTCGCTGTCGTAGCAGCCATCGGCACCGTGGCCCACGCGCAGACTGACCAGAAGAAGTTCGACCCCTATAGCCAAGGCGCAAAAGTCGGCGACAAGTTTGATCCGTACCAACAGGGTGCGAAGGCCGGCGACAAGTTCGACCCGTATTCGCAAGGCGCCAACCAGAACGACAGCACCGCAAGCGCGCTCAACCCCGGCGCCCAGCCGGCCAATGTTGAGAAGGGCAAGTACGACACGTACACCCAAGGCGCCAAGGCCGGCGATAAGTTCGACCCGTATAGCCAGGGTGCCAAGGCTGGCGGCAAGTTTGACGCGTACAGCGAGGGCGCCAACAAGAAGGACGCGCCCAAGCAGTAAGCCCGTGCCGATCGGGTTCATGAAGACGCTGATGCATCGCCCGATGCATCGGCGTTTTTCTTTATGGAACGCCGCCGCAGCCATGGCGGCGATTGCGTTGGCGTTGCCTGCGCATGCAGCGGGACTATGCTCCGCGCCGTGGGTGCACGACGGCAGCCGTGTGCGCCTGGACGGCAACGGCAAGACGCCGATGATCGTCGAGTTCACGCTGCACGATGTCAGTCGCGACATGCAGGACGGCTGCGAGATCGGCCTGCACATCTACGCCAAATCGGGCCTCGTGGCGCTGGGCGGCCGGCCGATCGAGACGGTGCAGGAGCACCAGCTGCTGGTGGACGAAGCCGGCGTGGTCACGCGCATCGTCAGCATCAATGGCCGTGTGTTTGCGCAAAGTGAACATGCCGATCTGGTCGGCACCGTCAGCACCGCCATCTCGGGCATGTTCCTGTACGGCGCGGGCCTGGCACCCGAAGCCCAAATGTTGCCGGGCGATACGTACGAATCGAGCTTCGATTTCGATGTGGTATCGCCGCGGCTGGGGATTTCCGTGGGGCGCATGCGGGCCGAGCGCGCCCAGGTGGAGGTGTCGGAGCGCGAGGTCGGGCCGCCGCAGCCGATGAGCACCGTGGTTGGCCAGTTGCAGTGCCGGCCGATCCGCTACACCCGCACGGCCCGGCTCGGGATGCTGCAGCTGGGCAATGAAACGATCGAGCCCGCCCCGACCGTTGCGCACATCACCGATTGGTATTGCCCCGAAGCGGCCGTGGTGATGCGCCAGGAGGTTGAACAGCACGGCCAGACGGAGGTCATCGACGTGGTCGAACTCAAGCGCTAGGCGCCCTCCTGCGCAGCGTCGAAGTCTTCGATGCGCCCATCAAAGCGGTACACACGCGCCACCGTGAACGGCGCTTCCTGCGCAGGTTGCAAGAACAACGCGATGTTGTCGATGGGCATCGCGGCTGGTAGCACCACGCGCGTGGCTTCCAGTGCGCGATAGCACGCGAGCTGCTCGGCTTGGTCGAGCCGGCCGGTCAGTGTGATGTGGAACGTGAACGTGCCGAACACATAGGGATAGCCCCAGCGCTGCAGATGGCGCTCTTGCACATCCGACAGGCCGGCGCGACGGCGGCGCGCGAGTTCAGTCGGCGGCGGCGGTGCGCGGAAGGCATCGAACTCGCCGACGCATGCATCGGCGAGCTGGTGGAGCCTGTCGCGGGCAGGGTCGCCATGGCGCAGTCGCCAAGCCAGGAAGCCACGCAGCGTCTGCAAGGCCGGCTCGATCGTGAAGGGGTGCTGCAGTTGCGCGAAGCGGCGCAGCGCGGCGTCCAGCTCATCGACGGTGCGCTCGCTTGCCAGGCGAAACGGCGGCTTGAACGTGGCGTGCAGGCCGTACTGACGCGGCGCTTCAGTCCAGCGGTCGAGCGTGGCGAGGTCGACGCCGGCTTCGCGGACAAAGGCCTCGCGCTGATCTGCGGAGATGGCGGTATCGGATCGCGCGCAGCGGCCGAGCCAGCGTATGCCCAGCCCATACCATGGCTCCGGTGGCAGCAGGTAGAGGGCGTATCGCCAGGCTGCCGGTATCGGTGGCAGTAAGGGTGGCAGCGCCTCGTCCATGGTGTTGCTTCAGCCAATCAGCGGCAGTTGCCCGGCGGCATGGCGCAGCCGCCCGCCCACCACGGCCGCCACCACGCGCGGCAGGCCCGGGCGGCGGTCATCCACCACGATGGCGTCGGCGCGCAGGCCAGTCGCGAGCGCACCACGATCCACCAGGCCCGTGGCTTCGGCCGGGTTGGCTGCCACCAGCGCCCAGGCCTCGGCCAGCGTCATCACACCGCGTTCGGCCAGCTTGAATGGCGCGGCCAGCAGTGCAGGGTAGTAATAGTCGGACGCCAGCACGGTGCCCAGCCCCGCCGCCACCATGGCCGCCGCATCGGGCGCGCCGTTGTGGCTGCCGCCGCGCACCACGTTGGGTGCACCGAAGACGATATGTCCGCCATGCGCGCGCGCCGCCTGCGCGACATCTTCGGTCAACGGAAATTCCGTGACAGTGCAGCCGTGCGCGTGGAAGGTGTTGCGCGTGGCAATGTCGGGTTCGTCGTGCGAAGCCATGCAGATGCCGCGTTGCTGCGCGGCCCGAGCGAGCATGCCGGTCACCTCGTCGAGCCTCGCTGTGTTGACCGCGGCGGCAGTCAGGCGCGCGAGGAACGTGTTGATGTCGCACTCGGCACGATCGGCGTATTGTGCGAGCTTGCGCGCGTCGCCCAGCTTGTCGCGCATGCCGGGCAAGTGATCGTTGAACGACAGGAAGTGCACGCGGCCGGCGTCCATCCAGTTCAGCGCGTCGTCAACACCGTCGGCGTGGTGCAACTCGAAGCGCAGGTGCATCAGGTGCTGGGCCCCCAGATGCGGGCGCATGGCATCGAGCGTGTCGAGCATGCGCAAGGCATAGGCGCGGCCGCGCAAGCCGCCTTCCCAGGAATACGTCACGCCGTGGAATTCGGTGGTGATGCCGTTGGCAAGCAATTGGCCGTCAACGTCGGCCAGCGCGGTTTCGTAGGGGAAGGCCACACCGGGGCGGGGCATGACGGCACGTTCGAAGGCATCGCCGTGCAGGTCGACGATGCCGGGCAGGACGAGCAGGTCGCCGCAGTCGATCATGCCGCACGTCGGGGGGGCATCACACGCGACGATATGCCCGTCGCGAAATTGCACGGCAGCCTCAGCCAGACCTGCGGCCAGCAGGGTACGTCGCGAAATCAGGCCGGCCACGTGGCCGACGGAAGACGAAAACGATTGCATAAGGCCAATTTGCGAACAGTTGCGCAGGGACGTCGTGCCGGCATTGTGCCGCAACTCGCGTGCCGCTTATCCGCGCATCAGCCATTTGCCCCACTCTGAAGGGGGGAAGGTAGCCAAACGCCTTAACTTTCCTGACACGTTGGTCGATATCTAAAAAAAACAGCCCAGATATGGACGCCACCTCTGCAGAGCGGCCTGACCGTCCCGAGCCGGATGTGATCGAGCAGGACAAAGCCAGGCCGCTGCCGCTCGCTGACGACCGCTACGAAGCGCTCGTCCGGCAAATGCCGGATGCGCTCTACATCGTGGCCGATGACATCATCGTTTTCATCAACGAGGCGGGCGTTCGGCTGTTTGGCGCGCAGACGGCGCGCGATATCGTCGGCCATGAGCTGGACGAGTTCGTGCACCACAACTCATTGCTCCTCGCCCGCCAGCGCCGCGAGTGGATGGTCATGCACGGCGCGGGCTTGCCGCCCGTCGAGCAGACCTTGCTGCGCTGCGATGGCACACCCGTGGAAGTGGAGGTGCTTTCTGCACCGGTGCAGCTTGGCTGGCGCACCGCCATCCAGGTGGTGGCACGCGACATCTCCCAGCGCAAGCAGGCCGAACAGGCCCTGCGCGACTCCGAAGCCAATTACCGGGCACTGGCCGCCGAGACCGCACGTGCCAAGGAATTGCTGCGCTGCGAAAAAACCGTGCTCGAACTCAGCTCGCGCAACGTGCCGCTCCTCGACTTGCTGGCCGAGGTGTGCCGGCTGGTGGAGGCACTGCTTGATGACGGCGCCATGTGCTCGGTCCTGCTGAGTAGTGACGGCGAACACATCACACAAGCCGTGGCACCGTCGCTGCCTTTCATGCTCTCGCAACTGCTCGTCGGGATCGCGCTCGGTCCGTCGGTCGGTTCGTGCGGCACGGCCATGTTCCTGAACAAGACCGTGGTGGTGGAAGATATCGACGCCGACCCGCTCTGGGACGGCTACCGCGACATCGTTGCGCCGCTCGGCTTGCGCGCGTGCTGGTCCACGCCCATCCGCGGCGACAATGCCCAGATGATCGGCGCGATGGGCATCTACTACGACACCCCGCGTGCGCCCACGCGCGACGCCATGGGGCTGCTCGACGGCATTACCGACATCATCGGCGTGGCGGTACAGAAGGCGCATATTGCGCGTGATCTGCAGGAGAGCGAAGAACGCTACCGTCTGGCCGTCGACAACCTGACCGAAGGCATCGTCGTGCAGGCGGCGGACGGCACCATCCTCGCGTGCAACCCGAGCGCGCGGCGCATTCTTCGGGCGGGCAACGTGTCACCCGTGGGCACCAGCCACCTGGCGCTGATGCGTCGCTCGTTGCGCGAAGACGGCAGCGAGATCCCGCTCAACGAACGTCCCACGCGCGTGGTCTTGACCACCGGCCGGCCGCTGCTCGGCTTGACCGTCGGCCTCGAACTGGTGGACGGCGATGTGGTGTGGGTGCACGAAAACGTGCTGCCCATCGTGCGCCCTGGCGACGATGCACCGTCGGCCGTGCTCATCTCGTTCAACGATATCGGACCGGCGCGCGCGGCACAGCAGCAGCTCACCTTCCTCGCGCAGCGCGATGCGCTCACCGGTTTGTACAACCGCGCGTTTTTCTCGCAACGCATGCAGGCGGTGATGGAGCAGGCTGCCAACCCAGCCAACGAGGCCCGCCAGGTCGCCGTGCTGTTCCTGGATCTGGATGGCTTCAAGAAGGTGAACGACACGGCCGGCCACGAAGCGGGCGACCACCTGCTGCGCATCGTCGCGCAACGCCTGTCGGCCTGCGTGCGCCAGAGCGATACGCTGGCGCGCCTGGGCGGCGACGAGTTCGTCGTGCTGCTCGACAACGTGCGCTCGTTGGGTGAAGCGGAGCGCTTGGCCAAGCGCATCGTCCATTCGATCGCGCAGCCGTTTTCGACGGGCGGTACGGAGTACTACCTCGGAGCGTCGATCGGCATCGCGGTATACCCCGAGCACGGCAATGATGCGGCCACGCTGCTGCGCTGTGCGGATGCCGCCATGTACAACGCCAAGCAGAACGGCCGCAACCAGCATCGCGTGTACACCGCGCGCCTGTCGCAGCGTGCGCAGCGGCGCTTCCAGCTGGAATACCACCTGCGCCGCGCGCTGGCTGCGGGCGAGCTGTCGCTGCGCTTCCAGCCTATCGTCGATGCCACGTCGATGGACATCGTCGGGGCGGAAGTGCTGCTGCGTTGGCACAGCACCGAACTGGGCGAGGTGTCGCCTGCCGAGTTCATTCCCGTGGCCGAAGACGCCGGGCTCATCGGCGACATCGGCGAATGGGTGCTGGCGCAGGCATGCCGCCAGGCCGCACATTGGCGCGCCACCTGCATGCCGGATTTCTTCGTTGCCGTGAACCTGTCGCCGCGCCAGTTTGGGGAGGGACTCGTGCCGACCATCTCCCGTTGCCTGACCGAGGCCGGTTTGCCCGCGAGCGCGCTGGAGATGGAGATTACCGAGGGCTTGCTCATGCGCGACACCGCTGCTGTGATGCCGATGCTCGACGCGCTCACGGCATTGGGCATTCGCATCTCCATCGATGATTTCGGCACGGGGTATTCGTCGCTGTCGTATCTGCAGCGCTTTCCGATCGACAACCTGAAAGTGGATCGCTCGTTTGTCTCGGGCATTCCGCGCCATCGCGATTCGGTCGTGATCTCGCGCGCCATCGTAGCGATGGCCGCGTCACTGGACATGACCGTCACAGCAGAGGGGGTCGAGACGCTGGAGCAGGCCGAGTTCCTGCAATCCGCCGGGTGCGACAAGTTGCAGGGTTTCCTGTTTGGCCCTCCCATGACGGCCGCCGCCTACGAGGCACGTCTGCGCCGCCACCGTCACGCGCAGGCGTAGTGGTGCGCGAGGCGCATGTAATGCCGGCGTAAGTCAGCACAGGTAGCGTGGCTCAAGCGCGCCTTCGCCCGTGCCGATACACCCCATAGAGGGCCGCTTCGCCATTCGCGCGAGAGTGCACACAACAACAATTGGAGACCACTGCACGTGAAGCCATTCGTCTGGGGCCGCGGCCCGAAAGCCTCTCCTGACCTTGTTGCGCGTATTGCCGAAGAGGCCGGCCGCGTGGGCATGGGTATCTGCGAGGTGTCCGGCAATGTGGAGGACGTGGCCGCGCGCCTGCGCCGCCAGGCCGATGTGTTCGACCAGTTGCGCAACGCTGCCGATGTCACCATGCGCGGCAACCACGACATCGCCGTGGCCGCGCGACATGCGCGCGAAGTCGCATCGCATGCCAGCGAAGAGGTGAGCGGCTCGCGCACCACGGTGGATGCATCGCTGCGCGACATTCGCGAGCTGGCCGTTGGCGTGGCGAGCATGGAGCAGCAGATTGCTGCGCTGCGTGAAGCGCTGATCCAGGTGGCGCAGGCGTCCGAGCAGATTTCGCAGATTGCCAAGCAGACCAACCTGCTGGCGATCAACGCCGCCATTGAAGCGGCGCGCGCGGGTGAATCGGGCCGCAGCTTTGCCGTGGTTGCGGGTGCGGTGAAGCAGCTCGCGGGGCAGACCGCCGAAGCGACGCGGCGCATCGAGACCACCCTGGCCGACCTGTCCGGCCAGACCGATAAGTTGATCGGCGACAGCAGCGCGAACGTGGCGCGCGCCCAGCGTGTGGATGCAGGCACGCAGGCGATTGGCGCGGTGATTGGCGTGGCGGGCGAGGCTATCGCACGCTTCGACGCCGAGGCGACGAGCATTGCGGAATCCACTGCCGCCATTGAAGGCGAATGCGCGTCGCTCGCCCGTGAGGTGGATGCGATGGCCGAGGGTGTGAAGCAATCGAGCCACAACATCGACAACGCGCAGCGGCAGCTCTCAGGGTTGCTGGGGGCCTCGGAAACGTTGATCCGGTTGACGGCTTCAACCGGTGTGCAGAGTGCCGATACGCCGTTCATCGAAGCGGTGCAGGCCGCGGCCGGCAAGATCAGTGCGCTGTTTGAATCGGCGCTGGCGCGGGGCGATATCAACGAGGGCGATTTGTTCGATCGCGCCTATGAGCCGGTGCCGAATACCGATCCGCCGCAGCATATGACGCGCTTTACGGCGTTTACCGATCGCGTGCTGCCTGCGGTGCAGGAGCCTTTGCTCAAGCTTGATCCGCGCGTGGTGTTTTGTGCAGCGGTGGACACCAACGGCTATCTGCCGACGCACAACCTGAAGTTCTCGCAGCCGCAAGGGAGCGATCCTGTCTGGAATGCTGCCAATAGCCGTAACCGCCGCCTGTTCACGGATCGCACGGGGCTCGGGGCTGCACGCAATACCGAGGCATTCCTGTTGCAGACGTATCGTCGCGATATGGGGAACGGGACGTTCGCGATGATGAAAGACGTGTCGGCGCCGATTTACGTCAAAGGCCGCCACTGGGGTGGCGTTCGGATGGGATACAAGGTGGCCGGTTAAGGTCCGTAACGCCGGGGTTGGGGTTCCGAACTTCTCTGATGGGGTTCGGGACGTCATTGCTGACGTTCGGAACTGCATCCGAGGGGTTCAGAACTGCATTTGTTGGGTTTGGACCTTGGGCCCTTGGCGTTCGAAACGCCGTGAATGGGGTTTGGAGCCGCTTTGGGCGGGTTCGGAACCTCATCAGTGGGGTTTGGGACCTTGCTGGCGAGTATTTTTTGTTGGTGGTGCATCCCTTGTTTCATCCCCTGCCGGGGCTGACTCATTTTCTTTGTCTTGCCAAAGAAAGTAAGCAAAGAAAGGCGCGCCCGAGATGGCGACTTCCCCTTGAATTTATGTCGCAGAGAGGGAGGGGAGGCAAACTCGCTGCGCTCAGACAGGCCTCCCTTCTTTGTCCTCCCTGCAACAGAAATTCAAGGCGCCATCTAGGGCACTAACGGCCAAACCATCGTGAGGCGTGCGGTTGCGCCACGATGGTTTGTTTGCTGTTGGGCTTTAGTGTTTGCGCGTGCCTAGGATGACCAGCACGGCGGCGCCCAGCTCCAGCACGGCTACGAAGTAGAGGCCGGCGGAGAGGTGGCCTGTGCTCGTCTTCAGCCAACCGATCATGTAAGGCGCGACGAAGCCGGCCAGGTTGCCGATGGAGTTGATGAGGGCGATGCCGCCTGCGGCTGCGGTGCCGGCGAGGAACACGGCCGGGATTGACCAGAACACCGGGAATGCGGCGAGGATGCCGATCGCGGCGACGGTGAGCGAGATCAGCGCCAGCAACGGTGAGCCCAGCGTTGCGCCTGTCGCCACCAGACCGGCGCTGGCAATGAGGGCGGCAATGGCGCAGTGCATGCGGCGCTCGCCCGTGCGGTCGGAATGCGCGCCGTTCCACACCATCGCAATCGTGCCGGCGATGAACGGAATGGCCGAGATCAGCCCGATGTGGAAATTGCCCTGCACGCCCAGCTCTTTGATGATCGACGGCGTCCAGAACGCGATGGTGGCGTTGCCGCTGACCACGCAAAAGTAGATCGCCGCGCAGATCCAGACCCGGGCGTTGGCCAGCGCGGCGCCAAACGACGCGTGCTTGGCAGGGTCGCGGTTTTCCACTTCAACGGCGCGCACGACGGCGTCTTGCTCGGCAGCGGAAAGCCACTTGGCCTGGCGAGGCGTTTCCGGCAGCCACGCAAGCACGACAAAGCCGGCCAGCACGGACGGAATGCCCTCGAGCAGGAACAGCCATTGCCAGTTGGCGAGGTGGCCCACGCCTTCCATGCGGCTCATGATGAAGCCGGCAATCGGGCCGCCCACCACCCCTGCAATCGCAAACGATGTCATGAACAGGCCATTGATGCGCGCGCGGTGTGCGGAGGGGAACCAGTACGTCAGGTACAGCACCACGCCCGGGAAGAAGCCCGCTTCAAAGATGCCCAGCAGAAAGCGCATCACGTAGAACGAGGTCGGCGTCTTTACGTAGATCATCGCCATCGAGGCCAGGCCCCACAGGATGGTGATGCGCGCGAGTGTCTTGCGTGCGCCAATCTTTTCCAGCAGCAGGTTGCTCGGCACTTCAAACAGGAAGTAACCGATGAAGAAGATGCCTGCGCCCAGCCCGTACACCGCTTCGCTGAACTGCAGATCCTGCAGCATCGAGAGCTTGGCGAAGCCGACGTTGACGCGGTCGATCCACGCGAGGATGAACAGCACCACCAGGAACGGCACCAGCCGATACGCAATGCGGCGATAGGTGACTTCCAGTTCGGGACTGTGGAGCGGGCGGCTGGCCGGGTCCGTCGTGTTGGCCGGCAGGGCTGGGGTGTGCGACATGGTTTCCTCCGATAGCGTGTGAGGGCGCCGCGCTTCGTTGTGCTGCTTTTTACGAAACGCAGGCATGAGTTGGGCCCGGCGCGTCTGTAGCGCGCCTTTTGACTTGGCTTAGAGAACCGCCTGCGCGGCCCGGACGCAGGCGGGGAATGTTCTGGCGAGTCGATCAGCGCTGCAGGGCAGCCTCCACCGCCCGGCCCACGCGCAGGATGCGCGCGTCATCGTTGGCAAGACCGCAGAGCGACAGACCGACCGGCAGTTCACCGGCTGCCTGTACGGGCAGCGTCAGCGCGCAGCCGTCCAGGAAATTGATCACGCTCGGATTACGCAGCGTGAGCGCGTTGGTGCGGAAGAACTGTGCGTCATCGGCTTCGAGCGGCGCGACCTCGGGCGGCACGATGGCGACCGTCGGCATCAGCCATGCATCGAAGTTGCTCAGGCGTTTGCGTGCGGCGGCGATCACGCGTGCGCGTGCATCGATCACGTCGATGTACGCGGCCGCACTCATCTGCTCACCACGGCGGATGCGCGTGGCGACGCGCGGGTCGTACTGTGCTTCGGCACGCGCGAGCAGCGCGCGATGCCATGCCCACGATTCCGCAGCCGAGAAGCCCCCACCGCCGTTGATCTCTGGCAGTTGCAGCAGCTCGGGAAATTCGAACCGCACGATGTGCGCGCCGGCACGCTGGAGTTGTTCAACCGCGCGGTTGAATGCAACGGCGACGGTGCTGTCGAGGTCCGCGCCCACAAAGTCCTGCGTGACACCAAAACGCAACCCGGCCAGCGGTACGGCGGTGGTGTCGAACGCGCCGTTGTCAGGCGTGGCGCTCAACACAGCATCGACGATGGCGCAGCAGTCGACCGAGTTGGCTAGGGGGCCGGCCGAATCGAGCGACGTGGACAGCGGCACGCCGCCCGCCATCGGCACACGGCGCGCGGTGGGCTTGAAGCCGGTCAGATTGCAGAACGCCGAGGGAATGCGGATCGAGCCGCCGGTGTCCGTGCCCAGTGCCGCCACGGCCATGCCGCCCGCAACGGTGACGGCACCGCCCGACGTGGAGCCGCCCGCCGCGCGCGCGCCATCCGCCGGTGTGCGCGGTGTGCCGTAGTGTGGGTTCAGGCCCAGACCCGAGAACGCGAATTCGCTCATGTTAGTGCGGCCGAGCAGCACCGCTCCGGCCGTACGCAGGCGTGCCACGGCAGCAGCATCGGCAGTCGCCCGCGGCTGATCGGCCAGTGCGCGCGAACCGGCTGCCGTCACTTGGCCGGCCACGTCAAACAGATCCTTGATCGACACCGGCAACCCTGCCAGCAGCGAGGGCACGTTGCCTGCCGCACGCGCGGCATCGGCGGCGCGCGCCATGGCCAGTGCGGCTTGCATGTCGATGCTCACATAGGCGGCACCGCCGGCGGCGCGGTGCGATTCGGCGCGCTCCAGCGCGGCTTCGGTCAGCGCGACGCTGGTGGTGCGGCCGGCAGCCAGTTCAGCGGCCAGCGAGCGGATCATGTTCGGGCGGGGCGTCATCATGCGGTGGTCTCCGTTGGGTGGGGCGCGTCAGCCTTCAACAGGCAGCGTGTCGACAGCATAGCGATGGCGCAACTCGGTTCCCGACACCGGGTCGATCAGGGCCATGTCGAAGGCTTCGCCAAAGCCAAGCTCGCCGATGATGGGTTGCGTGCCGCAGAACATGGCGGTGCCCACAGGCAGCGTATCGTTGCCGGTGTAGCGGCGGATGAGGTCGCGCGGGTCGAGCATGCGCGTGACGCCGCCTTCCTGGTACAGCGCGGTCTGGCCGTCGCGGGTGCGCCAGGTCTTCATCTGCAGGCTGTCCCAATGATCGGCCAGCGCTTCGAAGCGCCACACGTCACGGCTCACGGGCTTGGCGCACATCTGCTTGGAGACCGTCACGCCATACGCTTCGACCTTGCGGTCCGTGTGGTCGGAACCGATGCCGACCAGCAGGCCCATCGGCGTGGAATACAGCACGAACTCCGCTTCACCCGACGAATCGGCGCCGGGAATCTCAACGCTTGCGTCGGTGGTCAGCAGCGAGGCCGATACGCGATAGAAGCACGGCACGCGCGTCGGACGCGCTACGCCAATGGCTTCCAGTTCGGCAATGTGGTGTTCAACGGCTTGCGCATCGCGGCCGGTCCAGCCGGCAATGACAAGGTGGTCCACGGTCACGTCGATGGGGCCGTGGCCGATCAGGTTCAGGTGCAGCGTGGTCATGCGGAATCCGGTAGAAGCGGTAGAAGCGGGAAAAGCGAACGGAAGGGAATCGGGATCAGAGCGTGCGGATGATCGTGCGGCGGAACTCGTCGATGTGCTCGCGAATAGCCTCGCGCGCAGCGGGCACGTCGCGGCGCTCCAGCGCATCGAGCACGGCGAGGTGCTCGTCGTACACGTTCTGCAGGTGTTGCGGTTCTGACAGCGAGAGGAACCAGAAGCGCGCCTGCTTCTCGTGCAGGCCGCGCAGCAATTCGGCCAGCACGCGGTTGCGCGAGGCAGCGGAAATGGCAAGGTGGAACTTGAGGTCGAGCGCGGCCAGCGCGGCAATGTCGCGGTGCTCGATCAGCGCGGGCGACGCATCGACGATGGCGCGCATGGCTTCAAAGTCCGCCGGGTGGGCGCGCTCGGCGGCCAGCGTCACGCAAAGAATCTCGTTGGTGGCGCGCACCTCGATCATGTCGAGCACATCGTTGAGCGACAGCGGCGTCACCAGCACGCCCTTGCGCGGCAGGATCTGCACCAGCCCCTCCACCTCCAGGCGATGCAGCGCCTGGTGGATGGGCGTGCGGCCCAGCCCCAGAAGCGCGCCGAGCTGCGCTTCGTTGAGCGGCTCGCCGGGGCGGAATTCGCACGCCATGATGCGGCGTTTGATCTCGTTGTAGGCGAGTTCACGCATTGCAGCGCCTTTGGGCGCATGCGCGGCAGGCTCAACGGCAAACGGGGCAGATGCGGGCGCGGGTTTGGCAGAACCGGAAACCAGCTTGATCGGACGCGACATTGGGGGTGGCTTCAAATCTTGTAAAAGTCGAGTGATGGTATTGTGATATCTCACAGAGCGTCAAGCGAGCAACACGTCGCATTTGCCTGTGTTCCGCTAGGTATTTGCCCTGACATGCCGCCAGCGGGATGGCGTTGAAATTCGTTATAGACTGCAACAAATTTCAGGGAGACAGCCATGAAGATCGCCATCATCGGGGCGGGCATCGGCGGCCTGACGCTCGCGTTGATGGCCGAGCGCCAAGGTTTCGAGGTTGAGGTGTGGGAGGCCGTGCAGACGCTGCGGCCGCTGGGCGTGGGTATCAACCTGCTGCCGCACGCGGCACGCCAATTGTGCGAGCTGGGGCTGGAAGACACGCTGAGTGCGCTGGCGATTCGTACATCCGCGCTGGCTTACTACAACCGTTTCGGCCAGCCGATCTGGCACGAGCCGCGCGGGCTGGCCGCGGGCTACGACTGGCCGCAGTTCTCCATCCACCGCGGCGAATTCCAGATGGCCCTGGCCGATGCCGTGGCCGAGCGGCTCGGTGCGGATTGCATCCGCCTTGGCCACAGCTTCGAGGCTGTGCAATCGACGGGCGAGAAGGGCGGCCCCGTGCGTTTCACGCTGCGTGATCGCACTAATGACACCGTGGTCGAATCCTCGGCCGACGTGCTGGTCGGCGCCGACGGCATCCACTCTGCCGTGCGCCGGCACTTCTACCCGACGGGCGATGCGCCGCGGTTTGCGGGCCGCATGCTGTGGCGCGCCGTCACCGAAGCCGAGCCGTACCTCGACGGCCGCACCATGTTCATGGCGGGCCATCAAGACCAGAAGTTCGTCGCCTATCCGATCTCCGAACCGCTACGCCAGCAGGGCCGCTCACGCATCAATTGGATTGCCGAACTGCGCGTGCCCGACGAGGCCCCGCCGCGCAGCGACTGGAACCGCGAGGTCGACCGCGCCATCTTCCGCAGCGCCTTTGCCGACTGGAAATGGAGTTGGATCGACATTCCAGCCTTGATCGACGGTGCGCAAGCCGTGTACGAGTTCCCGCTCGTCGACAAAGACCCGCTACCGCGCTGGACCTTCGGCCGCGTCACGCTGCTGGGCGACGCGGCGCATCCGATGTATCCGATCGGCTCGAACGGCAGCGCGCAGGCGATTCTCGATGCACGCGCGTTGGTCGATTGCCTGCTGGCCACGCGCGACACCGGCGTTGCCCTGCGCGAGTACGAGGCCGATCGCCTGCCACGCACGGCGGGCATCGTGCTGCGCAACCGCCTCAACGGGCCCGAGCAGGTCATGCAGCTCGCGCATGAACGCGCGCCCCAAGGCTTTGCGCGCATCGACGATGTGATCCCGCGCCCCGAGCTGGAGGGGATTGCGATGCGCTATAAAAAACTGGCCGGCTTCGATCCGCAGTCGCTGCGCGATCAGCCGCCCATGCCGGGCCGTGCCTGAAACACCGATACGTTCACACGCCAGAAGAGAAGAGGGGCCTATGACCATCCGCCGCACCATCTGCGCCGCTGCTGCACTGTTGCTTGCCAGCGCTGCCCATGCCGAAATCGTCGTGGGTGTGAGCCTGTCGACCACAGGGCCGTCGGCATCGCTCGGCATCACGCAGAAGAATTCACTGGCGTTCTATCCGGACACCATCGGCGGTGAAAAGCTGCGCCTCGTGGTGGTGGATGACGCCTCCGACCCGAGCACCGGCACGCGCCTGGCGCGCAAGCTGGTGACGGAAGATCACGTCGACATCATCGTTGGCTCATCCGCGGTGGCACCGTCGATCGCGATTGCCGAAGTCGCGACCGAATCGCACACACCGCAACTGGCGTTGGCGCCGGTCGAGCTGAAGCCGGGCAAGGGCGATTGGACCTATCGGCTTGCCCAGCCGATCTCGCTGATGGCCGAGGCGATTGCCGCGCGCATGGCTGCGTCTGGCGTCAAGAACGTCGGCTTCATCGGCTTTGCCGACGCGTACGGCGAGAGCTGGCTGAAGGATTTCACCGCCGCCGCCACGCCGCGCGGCATCAAGATCGTCGACGTGGAACGCTATGCCCGCGCAGATACCAGCGTGACAGGGCAGGTCGCCAAGCTGGTCAGCATCAAGCCTGATGCGATCCTCGTGGCCGGCGCAGGCACTGGCGCTGCGCTGCCGCACACCGCGTTGCGCGATCGCGGTTACGCGGGGCCGATCTACCAGACGCACGGCGCAGCAACAAAAGACCTGATCCGCATTGGAGGCAAGACCGTCGATGGGGCCATCTTGCCGGCAGGCCCGGTGATCGTGGCGGAGCAATTGCCCGACAGCCACCCGAGCAAGAAGACCGCGCTCGACTATGTGACGCGCTATGAGAAGGCCAACGGCCCCGACACGCGCACGCAGTTCGGCGCCCACACGTGGGATGCGCTGCAGGTGCTCCAGCGCATCGTGCCGGTGGCGCTCAAGAAGGCCAAGCCAGGCACGCCCGAGTTCCGCCAGGCGCTGAAGAACGCGCTGGAATCGGAGCGCGACATTGTCGTCTCGCACGGCGTGCTCAACTACACGGCCACGGATCACTTCGGCTTTGACGCGCGCGGCCGCGTGCTGCTGACCATTGACCACGGCAAATGGAAACTGTTGAACTGAAACGCCCGCGCGTGCATGGCCGCCGGACGCATCGCCGACGATAATCTAACGGTCCTTCACCAACGACACCGCCATGCCGCGTACGCCCAAAGCCGACGACCTGTACCCCGCCGTGGCCCCTTCGGGGCACTTCAACCCGCATCTGGCGGACGTGGAGTATGGCGCGCTCGATGGGCTGGTCGGCTATGCGGTGCGCCGCGCGCAACTGCACATCTACGAAGATTTCGTGCGCTCGCTGCAGACGTGGAACATCACGCCGCCGCGCTTCTCGGCCATGACCGTGATCGCGCACAACCCCAACCTCAAGCTGACCGAGCTGGCCAACATCCTGGGCGTGGCGCGCTCCGGTGCGGTGCTGCTGGTCGATACGCTGGAAGACATGGGCATGGTCGAGCGCCAGCCCGCGCCCAAGGACAAGCGCGCGTTCCGGCTCGTGCTGACCGCCAAGGGTGCGACCACCCTCGACGAAATCACCCGGGCCGTCACCGCGCACGACGCCCGCGTGACCGCCCATCTTTCGACGGATGAGCGGCAGACGCTGCTGGCGCTGCTCAACAAGCTGGCATCGGGGCCGAATTCCGCTTCCTGATCTGCAAGCCGTGCCCCCAAATGACAAGCGGCCCGGATGTGGGCCGCTTTGCTTGGGTGCGAGCGCTTCAGCGCTTGTTCGCGTCGATGGCCTTCTGCCAGAGGTCCTTGTCCGGCGGGTACAGCGAATCGAAGTATTCGCGCAGCGCGCAGATTTCCTGGACGATTTCGAACGGAAAGCCCTGGCGGCCACCGCGGTCGTCAATCTGCAGGCTGTTCAGGTAGCGCCGGCAGCCGATGAAATCCGCCCACTTGGCGGCAATTGTATTGATGATGCGCGGAAATTTCCGGCCGAGTTGGATGGGCCGCACCTGGTCGGGCAGGGACGCGAGCCACCGGATGGCGTCGCGGTTGAGCGCGAAGTCATCGGCGTTCTGCTGCTTGCGTTGAGAGGTGGGATCTTGAGTCATATCGGATGCGCATCCTTGAAGTCTAGTGTACCCCTCCCGCGCCGGGCCGCCAGCCCGACAGGCGAGGGTCTTGACGCATCCCCTGTTTGATTCGACCGCCGCCACAGCCAGTGTTCCGGCGTTTGCTTGCCGAGGCTGCGGTATGCCGCGCGCCGCACAATCCACATCCGTCTCAAGTTTTGCTCAGGCTTGCCGATAAGCCAAGCGCGGTTTGGCGCGCTGATGGACCAGAGCATCCACCAGCATAAAGCGCCTAGACTGCGAAACACGAGCCAGTGTCGGCTGGCACGCCGCTCCCCTCATTCAATCAAAAAACCGGACTTCGAGCCGAGGTAGGCAGGGTATGAAGCGAATCGATGCGAGCCAATTGCGGGTCGGCATGTTTGTGATGAAGCTGGGCGGGTCCTGGCTCAAGCATCCGTTCTGGCGAGCGCAATTCCAGTTGTCGCACCAGGGCCAGATTGACGACATCCGCAAGGCGGGTATCACCGAGATCTGGATCGACCCCGAGCGCGGCGAGGACGTCATGGCCGAGACGCTGATGCCCACCCCGGCCCCGGCGCCCGCGCCCGAGCCGCTCACGCGCGAGACCCTGGCCGCGCGGCCGCCGATCACGCCAACGTCGCTCAAGGAAGAGTGGAAGCACGCGCAGCAGCTGATGCAAAACGGCAAGGCGACGCTGGGCCACATGTTTTCCGAAGCCCGCATGGGCCGCGCACTGGAAACCGAAAAGGCGCTGTTGCTGGTGGACGATGTGTCGAACTCGCTGGCACGCAACTCCTACGCGCTGATTGCCCTGGCGCGGCTGAAGAACAAGGACGACTACACCTACCTGCACTCGTTTGCCGTTTGCGCGCTGATGGTGGCGCTGGCCAAGACGCTTGGCCTGCCTGAAGACGAGATTCGCGAATGCGGGCTGGGCGGACTGGTGCACGACATCGGCAAATCCGCCATGCCGCGCACGCTGCTCGACAAGAGTACCGCGCTCACCAAGGACGAACTCGCGCTGCTGCAGACCCACGCCGTGGGCGGCCATCACCTGCTGCAGGGCACCGGCCAGTTCAGCGAGATCGCGCGCGAGATCTGCCTGCACCATCACGAGCGCATTGACGGCAGCGGTTACCCCGACGCCCAGAAGGCCGACAGCATCAGCCTGTGGGCCAAGATGGGCGCTATCTGCGACGTGTACGACACACTCACGTCGAGCAGCCCGTACCACCATGCGTGGTCTCCCGCGCAGGCGCTGAAATACATGATGGCGCGTACCGACACCCAGTTCGATCGGACCGTGTTCCAGGCATTCACGCGTAGCGTGGGCATTTACCCGGTGGGGACGCTCGTCAAACTGCGCACCAACCGGCTGGGCGTGGTGGTCCACCAGAACGAGGCGTCTGCGCTCAAGCCGGATGTGGTCGTTTTCTATTCGGGCAACACCAAGACGCGCGTGCGCCCCGAGCGCATCAGTCTGGGCAAGTCCGACGATTCCATCGTCACCGTGGAAGACGCCACCACCTGGGGTTTGTCGGACGAGGAAGTCTCCGACATGTGCCTGGTCTGAGCCGCCGGCTCACGGGTTCACAGGTCTTCCACGGGCGGCTCTTTCTGCTCGGCTGGGTTCGGACGGGTGTCGCGCGGCACCAGTGGGCCGCCGGGCCTGCGCTTGGGCGGCTCCGGCTGGGCTTTCGGGCTCGCGGGGCGTGCCGGCGGCTGCGTCGTATCGGTTTCGGAACGGCCTGGCTGGGTAGGCATCGCGGTCTCCCGATTGGTGGATGCTTCTCTCCCAGCATGTCTCGCGCCTGACAAGTCCCCACGCTTCATGTGTATTTTTCTTAACACGGACTTCAACAAACTTCATGGCACACCCCTCTAAAGTGGGGTACGTTTGAGTCGTTGGTTTTTACATTGCTGAACAATCGCCACACATTCAGAGCGACGTCGGCAATCCGCCAAACAAACGATTCAGTCTTCCGGGGGGTGACATGAACGTTTCCAATCTGCTGCATGCGGCGTCGCACTGGGTCGTCCAGTCGCGCGCTTTCAATGTCACGCAATCTGTTGCACACCATCGCACGCCCAGCGATGCGCTGTCGCACTGGAAACTCGATATCTGGCACAAGAGCGTGCCGTTCCTGTTGGAGGGCGGCCTTGCCGAACCCGCGCACCAACTGTTTCCCAAGCATCTGGCGCATGCCGAGTGGGTGGACGAGCTGCACCACCACCTGGGCCAGCTGGTGGGCGTGCGCCGCGAGCACTGCAAGATCGACATCCGCGCGGTGACGGGCCTGGCGCAGTCGCCGTGCTCGGTGCATTCGTTTCCGAGCATGCTGGTGTTTGCGCATCAGCATTGCCGTCGCATTCCGCACAGCACGGATGCCGACTTTGCCGCCAACCGGCGCCACGTGTTCCGCTACGCAGATCAGGCCAACGTGTTCCGCGCCTACGACTTTGCCGGCGGCGAGCTGTTCTACATGAACGAATGGGGCGCACACCATTTCGCCGCGCTGGCGTTGCAGGCGCGTACGCAAAACCGCGAGCTGCTGGTCGATGCCGAGGTGCGTCACGCGCGTTCCGCGCTGGGCCTGCGGCGGCTGCTGGATGGCTTTTACGTGATCGGCGCGCGCAGGCAAGGGCAGCAGCGCTACGGCACGCGTTTGTCGGAAGCGCTGGCCAGCCACCAGGTGCCGCATCGCTGGATGCACGGCCGCCGTGAAACCGAAGGCTTTGAGCTGTGCTTTCTGCCCAAGTCCGATCGCTTTGCCAATTGCGTGGGTGAACAACTGGTGCGCGACGGCTGGTTCGACTACGGCGCATGGCTTGCGAGCCTGCACGATGCCACCGAGGTGGGTGCGCCCGCGCAACGCGCCGAGGCCGCCCGCAAGACGCGCTCGAACTGGAAGCGCGTGCCGGTGCCGAACCTGGGCGTGCCGACGGGCCTCATGCCGGGCTTCGCCCACACACGCTTGTAATACAGGGACGCTACGCTCGGGGGTTGTTCTGTCCCTCCGCCTGACGGATTGCTGAATCCGGCGGCTGGTGTCAGAATTCGCAACTTAGTTGCATTGGGGCGTGCGATATCGGGTGATATTGTGCGCCTGTACCTGCGCTGTACCTGCGCCCGACCTTGCGTTCCTTCCGCTCCTCCTTCCTCCATCTGCGTTGGCTGGCTTGCCTGCTGACCGTGTTTCTGCTGTTTGGTCAGCAGGGTGCGCTGCGACACGCGCTTTCGCATTGGAGTGAACTAAGCGAAGGGACTGCGGCCGAGTTCACCGTTGCTGCCACGGCCAAGCCGGCCGGCGCGGAGCGCAGCCAGCCCGCGCAGGAGCACGCCGCCTGCTTGCAGTGTGCCGCCTATGCCGCGCTGGCGGCTGCCTTGCCGATGCTGGTGGCGCTGCGCCTGGCGCATACGCGGCGCTGGCACTTTCCGCGCATCGGTTTTCATGCGGGCGCGCCGGTCTTTCCGGTGGCCGTGTGTTCGCGCGATCCTCCATTCCGCCTTTGATTCCTGCCTTGCCCGTCGGCTCGCGCGTTGTGTTGACGCATACGCGGGCCGCTGTTTAACGCATCCGCTTGATTCAAAGGTTTTTCATGATTCCGTTCCAGCCCCGCAAGCTGGTGATGGCGCTTGCCGCCGTCTTGCCATCCGTCGCCTCCGTGTCCGCGCTGGCCCAGGAAGCCACGGCGCCGGCCTCCACCGCCCCCACGCCCGCTACGACGGCACCCGCCGCACAGCCCAAACCGGCCGCCACCACCAACGTGCGCGACCTCAGCGAAACCCGCGTCAGCGCCAAGCGCCTGGACGCCGCACGCAATGCGCTGTCACCGGACACCGGCAGCTCCGTCTACAAGTTCGACACCGATGACATCGCCCGCCTGCCGCTGGGCGATGCCACGCCGCTGAACCAGGTGCTGCTGCAGGCGCCGGGTGTGGTGCAGGATTCCTACGGTCAACTGCATGTGCGCGGGGATCACTCGAACCTGCAGTACCGCATCAATGGCGTAATCGTCCCCGAGCCGATCAGCGGTTTCGGACAGATGCTCGACACGCGCTTCGCCAACCAGATCAACGTGCTGACCGGCGCATTGCCGGCACAGTACGGCTACCGTACCGCCGGCATTGTCGACATCACCACCAAGGGCGCGTCCACCGACGAGGATGGCGAGCCGAAGGCTTTTGGCGGGGAGATCGGCACCGTGCTGGGCAGCAACGCCACGCACGAGGTCAATGCGCAGATCCAGGGCACGAAAGACCGCTTCAGCTATTACCTCTCGGGCGTGTTTGCCGAGAACAACCTCGGTATTGAAAACCCGACGGGCAACCGCAACGCCACGCACGACCACACCACGCAAAACAAGTCGTTCGGCATGCTGTCGTACCTGCTCGACAACGACAGCCGCGTGAGCTTCATGTTCGGCACGTCCAACGGCCGTTTCCAGATTCCGACGCGCCCAGGGCTGACGCCGCAATTCACGCTGGACGGGGCAGTGCCGCCCGCCTCTGAAGCGCTCAACGCCAATCAGCGCGAGAAGACCGACTTCCAGATCCTGACGTATCAGCAGAAGGTGTCGCCCAAGCTGGACTACCAGGTGTCGGTGTTCCGCCGTGCAAGCCGCATCGACTACATGCCCGATCCGATTGGCGATCTGGTCTACAACGGCGTGGCTGCCGACATCATGCGCCGCAACGAGGCCTACGGTGTGCAGGGCGACGCGAGCTACAAGCTCACCGACAAGCACACGCTGCGTGCCGGCGTGTTCGTGCAGCGCGAGCGCTATGTGGCCAACAACTCCGCCAGCGTGTTCGCTGCCGACGACTCCGGCGCGCAGACCAGCACCACACCGTTCACCATCGTCGACAACCACAGCGGCAGCGGCACGACCATGGGCGTCTACTTGCAGGACGAGTGGAAGCCCACCGACAAGCTCACCGTCAACTACGGCGCGCGCTACGACCGCGTCAACACCATCGTCAGCGAGCAGCAACTGAGCCCGCGCCTGGGCCTGACGTATGACCTGACGCCGCGCACCCGCGTGCATGCCGGCTACGCGCGTTACTTCACGCCGCCGCCCACGGAGAAGTTCGATACCACGTCGGTGCAGGCCTTTGCCGGCACGACCAACGCGCTGCCGTCGGACGCCAACACGGCCGTCAAGTCGGAGCGTTCGAACTACTTTGATCTGGGAATTTCGCACCAGCTCACGCCGCATCTGACGCTGGGTCTGGACGCGTATTACCGCGACGTGCGCCACCTGCAGGACGAAGGGCAGTTCGGCAATGCGCTGCTGTACTCGGCGTTCAACTACGAGCGTGGCCGGATCTACGGGCTGGAAGGCAGCGCGAACTATCGCAACGGCAACTTCGGGGCGTACCTGAATCTGGCCGTGTCGCGTGCGCAGGGCAAGGGCATTGAGACCGGCCAGTTCAACTTCGATGCCGACGAATTGGCCTACATCAACAACCATTGGGTCAACCTCGATCACGACCAGCGCCTGACCGCGTCGGCCGGCATGTCGTATCGGTATTCCGGCACCACTTATACGAGCGACGTGCTGTTCGGTACGGGCTTGCGCAACGGCTTCGCCAATACCGAGCACCTGCCGGCCTACTGGCAGATGAACGTGGGCGCTGCCCGCGACTTCAACCTGCCGATGCTGGGCAAGTTCAAGACCCGCCTGACCGTGCTGAACATCTTCGATCGCAGCTACCAACTGCGTGACGGCACGGGCATCGGCGTGGGTGCGCCGCAGTTTGCGCCGCGCCGTACGTTCCTGTTGTCGCTCAGCAAGCCGTTCTAAGCATATCGGGCCAGCGCATGAGGCTGGCCCGATCTTCCATCACACCACCATCACATCGGTGGGACCATCCCGTCCTTGCCGACCAGCACGCGCTGGGCGACCAGCGTGCCTTGCGCATCAGCGCGCACGAACATGACGACGTGCGCGCCGGCTTTCAGGTCGTCGCGCCGACCCGGTTCGAAGGTCACGATCGGCACTTGCGGCGGCACGACGATGCGCTGCTCCCCATCCTTGTATTTGACCGACAGCGTACGGCCCTGCGCGCTGGTGACGGCGCCTGCCTGTTCGACCGTGCCGTTGGTCATGCTGCTGTCGGGGCCCATGTCGTAGGGGCGGTGGCCGTCGCCGGTGCCGCGCATGGCTTCCGGAAACACGTGGACTTCCAGCGCACGCAACGTGCCGTCCGGCTGCTTGACGGCCGCCGTGCCGATATAGCTGCCAGCACGAATGGCCGACGGTTCAATCGGCGCGACCTGGGTGACGCTGAGGTCCACCGGCAGCGTCACAGTGGCTTTGTTGCCGGAGGCGTCGGTCACATCGACAGCGGTGCTGTGAACGGCATTGATGGTGGCGCGCACGCGCGTGGGCGCAGCGGTACTTTGTG
The DNA here is from genome assembly GCF_958405935.1 of Ralstonia psammae. Taxonomy (NCBI): domain Bacteria; kingdom Pseudomonadati; phylum Pseudomonadota; class Betaproteobacteria; order Burkholderiales; family Burkholderiaceae; genus Ralstonia; species Ralstonia psammae. The sequence goes on along the minus strand of NZ_CATZBU010000001.1, from coordinate 188,342 downwards.
CGGACGCGGCCAGCGGGAAGAGCGCTGTCACAGCGGTGACAACTGCAGCGGCACGAGCAGAAAAACGGAGTCGGGTCATTGGGCAGGGGGCTTTAAGTTCGCCCAGCGTGGGCGCGGCGGGCCAGCGCAGAGCGCATGTGCTCGAGGACTGGTCCGCCGCCAGTCTAGACCGGACCGCGCCGGTGTGCAGGCGCGGTCCGCATGCATCCGGTTCGGCTTAGCCGCGATGCTGGCCCGGCACGCGCTTGCCCTTGTACGTGGGGCGGCTGCGGCGCATGTTGTCAGACCAGTCCGTGCCGCCCCCGGTGAGCGAGTGTACCGGCACATCGCGGCTGCCGGCTTCGGGTCGATTGGCGCTTCATCCAGGTCGACGGCGTCGGGGGCATCGGCGTCATCGTTTTCACCGGCCAGGCCCGTGGCGTGTTCGAAGTTCTCGTCGTCGATCGGTGTGTCGACTTCGGGGTGATGGACGTCGTGTATGGCCTCGGGCATCAGGTCGCCGCCTTCGCGTATGACGGGTTCGTGCCCGTCCGGCGGCACGCTCGTTGCGTCGTGTTGAGGGCGGGCGGATCGTCCGTAACCGAATCAGGAGGCTGATGATGAAGCAACATACACAGCAACCGCACAAGGCCGATGCTCAATCGGGAGGCAAAGCGGGAGGCAAAGCGGAAGAACGACGGAGCGAAAGCAAGAAGAGCGAGCCCAACGCGCAAGCGCAGCAACGGCGTGGTGCAGACAAGGCGCGCGCTGAATCCGACCGCGCCGCGCGCACTTCAATGCAGCACGGCACCGACCCCTCGGCGAAGCGCCCGATGCAAGGCCCCGCCGAGGATGGCCGTGCCGCGGCACAAGAAGGGCAATTGCCGCAAAATCAGCAGCGCCTGGGGCAGCACCAGAACAGTCGGAAGCAGCCATGAGCGCTACCAAGATGCCTCCTGGCGACGACAAAGCCAAGGCACCTTCGGGTGACGCCACCGCCAAGCCCGTCGTGCCGGCCATCCCGAGCGAAAGCAGCGTAGGCGAGGAAGACCCGGGTGACTTCGAGAGTGCGTCCATCCACGCGGACGACGGGAAGCGTCCTGGCGTGACGCAGCCAAAGCCGGGCGAGCGGCGCTAATAGGGGCATCGTCACTTCAGCCGCGCGATGTCTGGCGCGGCTGAATCCAGTTTGCCAACCAACGCCACATGGCTGGCCATGCCGGGCGCGGCGTGCCCAGCACCGGCACGACGACGCGCAAGTGCGCGCCCCTGCGCGCATCGGCATGCAGGTGCCACCATCCGGAGGTTTCCAGCACATGCGCGTGGCCCGCGCTGAGCGTGTGATGTACCGCGGTGCCCCAGCGCGGTGGTGGTTCGAGGCGCAAGCTGCCTTCCAGCGCCACGAGTGTGGTTCCGGCGGCCAGCCAGTGCAGGCCCATCTGGCCGGCACCAAGCGCCAGCCATTCGGGTTCGGATGCAGGTGTCTTTGCGGTCATGTCGATCTCCTGAGCATGGCTCCAGCGTAGGCGCGCGGCCCTACTCCCAACAGACACAGAACCGGCAATGTGCCGCGCAACAGCCGCGCTCTTGTGACAATCTGTTCCGGTACAGTTTGATGTCGTCTGTATCTGTTGCGGTTGCGGTCTTGCCGGCATGATGTGCCGGACACCTCTGCCTGCCGCCTGTCGCCGCCCACCCGTCGCCATGTCCGTCACCGAGTTGACTCCCCCACCTGCGCAGCCGCTGTACCGGACGCTTGCCGATCATTACCTCGGCGCGATCCGCAGCGGCGTGTTGGCGCCCGGCGAGCGCATGCCGTCGGTGCGCACGCTGATGCGAACGCACGCGGTGAGTCTGTCGACCGCGTTGCAGGTGTGCCGCCATCTGGAGGCAGAAGGCTGGCTGGAAGCGCGCGAGCGCTCGGGCTACTTTGTGCGCCAGCCGCGCCGCGCCTTGCTGGCGCCGGTCAAGGAACCCGAAGTCTCCACGCCCGATCCCGCCGCTTACGTGGGCGTGCATGCGCGCGTGTCGGCCATCGTGGCGCGCGGGCAGCAGGCACCGGTACATGTCGATCTGTCGGGGGCGAGCGGAGCAGCCACGCTGTATCCGTCGGCAGCGCTCAACCGGATTGCATCGCAGGTGCTGCGGCGGTATCCGTTGCTGCTGACGCAGGCGGTCATCCCGAATGGCCATCCCGAATTGCAGACTGCCGTGGCGCGCCGTGCGCTCGACATGGGCGTGCAGATCGCGCCGGACGACGTGATCGTCACGCACGGCTGTATCGAGGCGGTGAACCTGGCATTGCGGGCGGTGGCGCAGCCAGGCGACACGGTGGCGGTGGAGTCACCCACCTACTACGGGTTGTTGCAAGTGCTGGAAAGCTTGGGCCTACGTGCGGTGGAAATTCCTACCAGCCCGCGCACCGGTATGTCGCTCGAAGCACTGGAGATGGCGGTGCAGGCGTACGGCAACATCCGCGCCGTGGTCGTGGTGCCGAACCTGCAGAACCCGCTGGGCAGCATCATGCCGGACGCCGCCAAGCGGCGCATGGCGGCCTTTTGCGACGCCAACCGCATCGCCCTGATTGAAGACGATACCTACAGCGCGCTGGGCGACAGCCCCACGCCGCTGAAGGCTCTCAAGGCGTGGGACCGCACGGGCAACGTCATCTATTGCGCGTCATTGAGCAAGGTGCTGGCGCCCGGGCTGCGCCTGGGCTGGATGGCTGCCGGCCGCTGGCAGGGGCGCGTGCAGATGTTGAAGTTTGCGCAGTCGCGGCCGAACGATTCGTGGTCGCAGGTGCTGGCGGGGCGCTTTATTGCCTCAGGTGCGTATGACCGGCACCTGCGCACGCTGCGTCAGACGTTGCGCGAGCAGCGCGAGCGCATGGCCGAATCGATTGCGGGGTGCTTTCCTGCCGGCACGCGGTTGTCGGTGCCGACCGGCGGGTTGGCGATGTGGGTGGAACTGCCACCCAACGTGTCGTCAATGGACTTGTTCGATGCGGCGCTGGCGCAGGGCATCCGCATTGCGCCGGGGACGATGTTTTCGAACCTGAACCGCTTCGATCACTACTTCCGCATCTGCTTCGGGCTGCCGCCTTCGGCCAACCTGGAAGCCGCGCTGGCCACGCTCGGCCAGCTCACACAGGAACTGGCCGAGCGCTGACCGATGGGCTTACCGGCACCACGCCGGCATAGCCGAAGGCGACTCCAGACCCTGCACGCTCTGCGCAATCTGCTGCGACCACTGCTGCACGAGGCGCTGCGTGGACGACACCAACGCGTTCACGCCCGCGTTTGCATCCGTGCCTGCGGGTTGCCCATTCACGGGCAGCACAAGCGTCGTCTGACAAGTAAGCGAGGCGGGGCTTGCCCCCTGCGTTGCCGCATCGCGCGATACGCGCCACGTCACCAGCGCCGTCACACCCTGGTCGGGCCGGGCGTCATAGCTGCGCATTTCGGCGCCGATGCGGTAGAGCGGCACGCCTGCCGGCGCAGCAGCGTTGCCCACATCCACCGCAGACAGCGCCGTCGCCAGGTTCGCAGATAGCGCATCGCGCAGTTCCGAACCAAACGGCGCTGCCCAGCGTTGCTGCTCAAGCGCCACCACTTCGCTATCGGACGTACGCAGCACGATCTGCGGCTTGTCCAGACGATCGGGCACCCGCACGCCCGAGAGGCGGAAGGCGCGCTGGAAGCGGCCGGTGTCCGTTGCTTCGGGGCGCACCGACAGCGTGTGCAATGTCGGCTCGGGCGAGGCGCATGCCGCAACCAGCACAGCCACGGCAGCAGCGCCCGCCAGGCGAAGAGAAGAAGACAGCATCGTCGTTTGCATCGGCATCATTGCGCGTCCTTTGCCTTGCCGCGGATCAGCGCTTCCGGGTGGCGGTCCAGGTAGTCGGTCAGCACGCGCACTGACGCGGCGGCCTTGGCCACCTGTTCGAGTGTGTCGCGCGCGTTGCGTTGCAGTGGTGCATCGTCGGAGAAGACCTGGCGTGCAGAATCAAGCGTGCGGCGCGCCTCGGCCAGCGTTTCCTTCATCTGTGGGGCGAGGTCGCTGTTGACGGTCTTGGCCAGTTGCTCGGTCTGCTTGAGCGTGGCGTCGAGCGTCGTCAGCGTGCGGTGGACGTCCTGACCGATCTGCTCGAACGGCACCTTGTTGAGCTTCTTGGCGATGCCGGCAATCTGGGCCTCGATGTCGTCGGTCGGGTTGTCGGCGGTCGGGAACACATACGCGCCGTCGCGATCGCGCATGCCGAAGCGCGGCGGGGTCTTGTCGCGCTCGGCCGGCTCGATGAAGTCGAGGTTCACGAACTGCTGGCCGGTCAGCAGGCTCGCACTCTTCAACTGCGCGCGCATGCCGTTCTTCACCAGCGCATCGAACTGCGTGCGGACATCTTCCGCGGCGTGCTGCGAATTGTCGTCGCGGATGTCCATGCCGAACCGGGTGGGGTACAGCGTGGCTGTGACGGGCAGCACGAACTCGTGGCGCTTCTTGCTGTAGTGGATGCCGATCGACTTGATCTCGCCCACGTTGATGCCCTTGAACTCCACCGGTGCCCCCACGGTGAGCCCGCGCAGCGAGCGGTGGAAGTACATCACCACGGTCTGCGACAGGTGTTCGGGGTCCTTCAGGGCCATGGTCTCGTTGCGCACGAGCTGGAACTCGGCGTCGGAAGCAGCCGGCTCGTGATCGGCTTCTTCGGGCGTCTGGAACGCGATGCCGCCCAGCGCCACGGTCAGCAGCGATTGCGTATCGACCTTCAGCCCACTGGCGTCGAGCTTGAGGTCGATGCCGCTGGCGTTCCAAAACCGCGTGCCGTGCGCCACAAACGTGTCGAACGGCGCGTTGACGAAGATGCGCAACGTCACGCCCTTGCCGTCGGCGTCGATGTCATAGGCAGTCACCTGGCCCACGCGCACGCGACGGAAATACACCGGCGCGCCGATATCGAGCGAGCCGAGGTCGGGGGCATGCAGGGTGAACTGTTTGCCGGGCGCATCAGCGGAGATGGTCGGCGGTGTGTCGAGCCCCTTGAACGTGGATTGCTTCTCGTGCGAGCGGCCGCCGTCCACGCCGATGTACGCGCCGGAGAGCAGCGTGCCGAGCCCCGAGATGCTGCCGGCCGCCACGCGCGGGCGCACCACCCAGAAGCGCGTGTCGGACGCGGCAAACGCCTTGCCGTCATGCGTGAGTTCGATCAGCACCACGGCGCCAGACCGGTCGTCGGTGAGGCCGACCGCCTTGACCACGCCGATATCGACGCTCTTGAACTTCACGCGCGTCTTGCCCGCTTCGATGCCTTCGGCCGAGCTGAATGTGACGGTCACCTGCGCGCCGCGCGCCAGGATCACGCGCGCCATGAGCGTGGCGCCCACCGCAAGCGCCACGATCGGCACCAGCCAGATCAGCGAGGGCAGCCAGCGCTTGCGCTTCGTGCGGCGCGGCGCGGGGATGTTTTCGTTATCGACGGGGTCGGTCATACATCGGTCTCTTCGGGATCGGGCTCGTCGATGACGTCCCAGATCAGGCGGGGATCAAAACAACGGGCGGCGAACATGGTCAGCACGACCACCGCGGCAAACGGGCCGACACCAGGGCCGGGTTTGATGATGGCAAGCGTCGACAGATGCACAAGACCTGCCAGCAGCGTCACCACAAACACATCGAGCATCGACCACCGGCCGATGATCTCGACCAGCGCATACAGGCGTGTGCGCAGGCGCGGGTTCCAGCGCCAGCGTTGCTGCACCGAAAGACACAACACCGCGAGGATGCCGAGCTTGGCCAGCGGCACCAGAAAGCTGGCGATGAACACGATGATGGCCAAGTGCCACGAGCCCGACGTCCAGAGGTAGACAATCCCGCTCATGATCGTGTCCTGCTGGGTGCCGAGCAGGGTATCGGTAATCATCACGGGCAGCAGGTTGGCGGGCAGGTACATGGCGGCCGCCGCAATCAGCAGCGCCCAGCACCGCGCGAGGCTGTCGGGCTTGCGCACGTGCAGGGGCGACATGCAGCGCGGGCAGACGGGCGCTGCGGCGCTCTCGTCAGGTGCGTTTTCGTGCGTGAGCGCCGCGTGCGCGGCGGCCGTGGCCTGGGGCATGCGTGCCAGCAGACCGCAGCGCTCGCATGTCACCAGGCCGTGTGCGGCGGCCCGCAGCGGGCGGGCCTGTTGACCCGATTGATCCGATTGATCCGGTCGGGCAGGTGCAGGCGTGGTGGTGCCGCTCATGGGCGATCCTCGCCGGGGCGGGCGGCTGCGTTCATACCCGTGGGCGTGTCGACTTCTGAGCCCGGCGGCAGCGTCAACCCGATCTCGCGCCAGAACGGTCGCAGGTCGATCGACAACGCCACCGTCAGGAACACGGTGAGCGCGGCAAATGCCCACAAGCCCGCATCGGCTTCCAGCGACACCATGCGCGCCACCTTGATGAGCGCCACCACCACGCCCAGCATGAAGATCTCGATCATCGCCCAAGGGCGGATCAGCGCGGCGGCGCGCAGCACGAGCGCGGCGGCCGGATGCTGCCGCCCGCGCAATCGCGCAATGAGCAGCGGCGCCAGCACCGACATGTACATCAGCGGGAAGAACACCGTGGTGAGCGCCACCAGCACGGCAGCGAAGAGCATGTCGTAGTCGTACAGCGCCACGATGGCGCCCCACAGCGTGGTGGCGTGCCGGTTGCCGCCGCCGTTCATCTCGGCAATCGGGAAGATGTTGGCGACCATGTAGACGATGAGGCCCGTCAACACCAGCGGCAGCAGTACCGAGAGCCGCTCGCTCTGGTTGCGGTACAGCTTGACGCCGCAGCGTGTGCAATGCGCCTCTTCATCCAGGGCAATGACTTCGTGGCGATGCAGGGTGTCGCAATGCTCGCATGCGATCCAGGCATCGGGATCGCCAGGCAGGGGCTGTGCGACCTGGGCGGCCTTGGCGTCGGGGGTGTCGCCCGCTGCGCGCCATGACTGCGGCAGCGGGAAGGGGAATTTCACGTTAACAGCTCCATCGTCGGACTGAAGGCGCGGTTGCAGCGTTGGAGACGCGCGCGACGGAGCGCCGACAGTCGGGCACGTGATTATACATACACGGTTGAATGTATAGCTGAGTGCGGACCTCCTCATTTCGATGCACGGTCACAAGCAAATATCCCGCCATTGACCGGGCTCGACGATGGCGCGGCGTGACGGCAGAACGAGCCTTGCTGCCCCCGACGCAACTGCAACGAGCCACGGCCAACGGCAGTTCGGCCAACAGCGGCCGGGACGCCACGCGCAACCGCAATGCCACCGACCGGCAAGGGCGCGCCGGTAATACATCGCGCTCGGGTTCGACCGACGGCTATGGCGGCAGTGCGAACGATTCGACCGGCAGCACGACCGGCGGCTCGACAGGAGTGGGTGTGGGCGCCCCTGGTACCGGCGGGCGCCGCCGCTAGCCGCGCACTGACCTGCTGCTAACGCAGTTGTGCCGCGTGATGCAGCAGGTGGTCTTCGATGAAGGTTTCGATGAAGTAGTAGCCGTGGTCATAGCCCGGGTGGCGGCGTAGTTGCAGCGGTTGCCCGGCTGCGGCGCACGCGGCGGCAAAGTCATCCGGGTACAACTGCTCGGCGAGGAATTTGTCGGCCTCACCCTGATCGATCAGGATGCCGCCCGGGAACGGGCACGACGCCTGCCGCATCAACTGCGTGGCGTCGTGCGCTGCCCAAGCGGTGCGGTCGTCACCCAGATACCCCGTGAACGCTTTGATGCCCCACGGGCACACAGACGGATGCGCGATGGGCGCAAACGCAGACACCGAGGCGAAGCGTTCCCGATGGCGCAACGCCAGCGTCAACGCGCCGTGGCCGCCCATCGAATGCCCAAAGATGCCGATGCGCCCCGCTGCCACCGGAAAGGCCACGCGCGCGATGTGGTGCAACTCGTCGGCGATGTAGCTTTCCATGCGGTAGTGCTCGCGCCACGGCGCCTGCGTGGCGTCCAGGTAGAAACCGGCGGCGATGCCGAAATCCCAGCTGTCGGTTTCGCCGGGGACTTGGGCATCGCGCGGGCTGGTGTCGGGCGCGATGAGGATGAGGCCCTCGCGTGCGGCGATGCGTTGCGCGCCCGCCTTGATGGCAAACGTCTCTTCCGAGCACGTCAGGCCCGCCAGATAGAACAGCGCTGGGCAGCGTGTGCCTGCCAACGCCTGCGGCGGCAGGTAGACCGAGAAGCGCATCGGCAGCCCGATTGCGCTCGAGGCATGTCGATAGAAGCGCTGCACGCCGCCAAAACAGGCGTGCTCGGAAAGCAGTTCAAGTGCAGGTGCCGGGATCGTCATCGCGTGGCTCTATCCTCAAGGTTCAATACAGCACGACCGAACGGATCGACTCGCCGCGCTTCATGAGGTCGAACCCCTCGTTGATGCGCTCCAGCGGCAGCGTGTGCGTGATGAGGTCGTCGATGTTGAGCTTGCCTTCCATGTACCAGTCGACGATTTTCGGCACGTCCGTGCGGCCGCGTGCGCCGCCGAAGGCCGAGCCCTTCCATTCGCGACCCGTAACGAGCTGGAACGGCCGCGTGCTGATTTCCGCGCCGGCTTCTGCCACGCCGATGATGATCGACTGGCCCCAGCCCTTGTGGCAGCACTCCAGTGCCTGGCGCATGACCTTCGTGTTGCCGATGCATTCGAACGAGTAATCGGCACCGCCATCGGTGAGCTGGATGATGTGGTCGACCACGTTTTCCACCTCATTCGGGTTGATGAAATGCGTCATGCCGAATTTGCGCGCCATGGCTTCGCGCGCGGGATTCAGGTCTACGCCGATGATCTTGTCGGCACCGACCATCTTGGCGCCCTGGATCACGTTCAGCCCGATGCCGCCGAGCCCGAACACGACCACGTTGGCGCCGGCTTCTACCTTGGCCGTGTAGACCACCGCGCCCACGCCCGTGGTGACGCCGCAGCCGATGTAGCAGACCTTGTCGAACGGTGCGTCCGGGCGGATCTTGGCCAGCGCAATCTCCGGCACCACGATGTGATTCGCAAACGTGGAGGTGCCCATGTAGTGGAACAGCGGCTTGCCGTCGAGCGAGAAGCGCGACGTGCCGTCCGGCATCAGGCCCTTGCCCTGCGTGGCGCGAATCGCCTGACACAGGTTGGTCTTGCGTGACAGGCAGAACTTGCACTGGCGGCATTCCGGCGTGTAGAGCGGGATCACGTGATCGCCCGCCTTCAACGAAGTGACGCCCGCGCCCACCTCCAGCACGACGCCCGCGCCTTCATGGCCGAGGATCGCCGGGAAGATGCCTTCCGGGTCGGCACCCGAGAGCGTGTAGTAATCGGTATGGCAGATGCCCGTCGCCTTGATCTCGACGAGCACCTCGCCGGCACGCGGGCCTTGCAGGTCGACTTCTTCCACGGAGAGCGGAGCACCGGCTTTCCAGGCGATGGCGGCTTTGGTTTTCATGCGCAGTCCTTTTTTTTAGTGAAGCGGGCCCGGCGTGGGCAGCGTAGGGAGGGCGATTGTAGAACGTTGCCTGCTCCGGCAACGTGATGGCTTAGTCATGTCATGCACATCAGACTTCAGATTTCCTTATGACAGCCGTTTCTTGTGCCCACGGCAGGCCGAAAGGGCCATGTGCCGCGTGCCTTACATGGCGGAACCACCGCCGTGGACTTCGTAGGAAACGATACTGTGCTTGCTTCCATCCGTACTCGCATTTTGCTGACCTGCGTTGCCATCGTGGTCGGCGCATTGACCTTCGCTGGCGGTCTCAACTATCTCGTGACGCGTTCGTACAACGACGAGTCCATCCGCCAGAACCTGCAGTCCGTCGCGCGCGGCCACATCGCCGGCATTGACGACTGGGTGGCATCCAAGACGCAGATGATGGTGTCGCTGCAAGACGTGGCGGTGTCTGCCGACCCGATTCCGGTCTTCAAGGCCGTGCACAAGGCGGGCGGCTTCATCAACGTCTATGTCGGCTATCCCGACAAGACGTACAAGTTCTCGAACCCCGAAGGCATTCCGCCCTCGTACGATCCGACTGCGCGCCCCTGGTACAAGCAGGCCGTGGAGGCGGGCAAGCCCGTGGTGACACCGCCCTACGTGAGCGCCAGCACCGGCCAGCTCGTGGTGACCTTCGCGGTGCCCATTCTGGAAGGCGGTACGCTCAAGGGCGTGATTGGCGGCGACGTGGCGATGGACAGCGTGATCGCCAACGTCAAGGCCATTCATCCGACGCAGGCGAGCTTCGGCTTCCTCGTCAACGCAGCCGGCAAGATCGTCGCACACCCGAATGACAAGCTCACACTCAAACCGGTGACCGATCTGTCGGCAGGGTTGAACGAAGCCACGCTGGCATCGCTGGCGCAGGCGGAGAAGCCTGTGGAAGTGTCGGTCGATGGGGCGTCCAAGCTGCTCTACCGCCAGGGTGTGAAGGGCACCGACTGGGGCCTCGTCGTGGCGCTGGACAAGTCCGATGCCACCGCGGGCATGCGCTCGCTGGTGATGACGTCGATCGGCGCGCTGGTGGGCGTGGCCATCGTTGCAGCACTCATCGTCGGTGCCATGACCTCGCGCGCATTCCGCCGCCTGTCGATGATCCGCGATGCGATGGACGACATCGGCTCGGGCAGCGGGGATCTCACCAAGCGCCTGCCGTCGGATGGCGAAGACGAAGTCGCGCAGATCGCACGTTCGTTCAACACGTTTGCCGACAAGCTCACGGCGGTGATGCAGCAGATTCGTCTGGGCAGCGATTCGGTGCGCTCGGCCGCACAGGAAATTGCCGCCGGCAATGCCGACCTCTCGCAGCGCACGGAAGAGCAGGCCAGCTCGCTGGAAGAAACGGCGTCGAGCATGGAAGAACTGACGAGCATCGTGAAGCAGAACGCCGACAACGCGCGTCAGGCCAGCCAGCTTGCCGTGACGGCATCTGACGTTGCCACGCGCGGCGGCGATGTGGTCGGCCAGGTCGTGCAGACCATGGGCGGCATCAACGAGAGCAGCAAGAAGATTGCCGACATCATCGGCGTGATCGAGAGCATTGCGTTCCAGACCAACATCCTGGCGCTGAACGCTGCGGTGGAAGCCGCGCGTGCAGGCGAACAAGGGCGCGGGTTTGCGGTGGTGGCCAGCGAAGTGCGCAGCCTGGCGCAGCGCTCGGCCGGTGCCGCGAAGGAAATCAAGGCGCTCATCAGTGACTCGGTGGATCGCGTGTCCAACGGTACGGCGCTGGTGGATCAGGCCGGCGTGACGATGGCAGAGATCGTCGATGCAGTGAAGCGCGTGACCGACATCATGGGCGAGATCTCGTCAGCGTCGGAAGAGCAAAGCAGCGGCATCGAGCAGGTCAATCAGGCCGTCAACCAGATGGACCAGGTGACGCAGCAGAACGCCGCGCTGGTGGAGCAGGCGGCTGCCGCTGCGGAGTCGCTGGAGGAACAGGCCCACAACCTGAACGAGGCCGTGGGGCAGTTCCGCCTGTCGCACTGAACCGGGCTCAGGCATGCGGGGCGGCTGCGCTGGCAGCCTTGGCCTCGTCCTGTGCTTGCGCCAGGGCGAGGTCTGCGGTTTGCGCGCGCTTGATTGCCGGGCGTGCCAGGATGCGGTCGATATACGCGCGCACCACGGGTGTCTCGGGCATCAGCTTGAACATCGTGATCCAGTCCAGTGCGGCGCCCCAGAGCACGTCTGCCGCTGTAAAGCGGTCGCCCAGCAGATACGGCCCTTTGGCCAACTGTGCATTGATCGCCGCGATGACGGTATCGAAATCCCCATAGGGCGAGGTCGAATACGCCGCCGGGGGGCGGCCCATCGAGTGGTCGACGACGGCAGGCTCAAAGCAGGAGCCGTAAAACGCCATCCAGCGCAGGTACGGCCCCCGCAGGGGATCGCCCACGGCGGGTGAAAGGCCTGCTTCCGGATACAACTCTGCTGCGTACAGATACACGGCCACCTGCTCGGTGACGATCACATCGCCATGCCGCAGCGTCGGCACTTTGCCAAGCGGGTTCATGGCCAGGAATTCCGGCACGCGGTGCTCGCCCGTGGTCAGGTCGAAGGCATGCACTGCGTAGTCAGCGCCGAGTTCTTCGAGCAGCATGCGCGCGCCACGCGAGCGGCTGCGTGGCGAGTGGTAGAGGGTCAGGTGGCGGTCTTGCGGCATCGTCGGCTCCGGTGTGCGGTGGGATGTGTGGATGACAGCTTGCCACTCTAGGCTGTGGATCCGGCTGCGTCTTGGAAAAATCCGCTGCGGCGGTGCATCATCGCGGCATTGTTTCCGCTGCCGCCGCTTTCATGACTGATCTACGTGACGTTGCCGACAAGCCAAAGGGCGTGGTCGATCCGCTGGCGTTTCGCCAGCGTTTCCGACTGAACCGTTACCAGCCGTGTGCCGCGCTGGCTGGCGTGCTCGATCACCACTGGATTGTCGAATGGGACCTGCGCGGCCAGCCGCCCTATACGCAGCGCACGCTGCCGTATCCGTGCGTGAACGCCGTGTTCGACCGTCGGAAGACCGCCGTCTTTGGCGTGGTGTCGGGCGCGTTCGAAACCACATTGGCTGAGACAGGCCGCGTGATCGGCATGCGCTTTCGGCCCGGTGCATTTCGCGCGTTCTTCGGCAAGCCGGTGCGTTTGCTGACCGACAAGACCGTGCCGGTTTCCGATGTGCTTGGCATTGGCGATGCGCACGCCGAAGAGATCGTGCTCGGCGCGAGCGACGACGCTGGCATGGTGTCCGCCGCAGAAGCGGTGCTGCTACGCGTGCTGCCGCCACCCGATCCGCAGGTTGAGCGTATCCATGCCATCCTGCAGTCGTTGCGACGGGACGCAGGCCTGACCCAGGTGCGCGACCTGGCCGAGCGCGCTGGCATGAGCGAACGCACGCTGCAGCAATTGTTCTCGGAGTATGTCGGTGTGACACCCAAGTGGGTGATCCGCAGATACCGCCTGCATGAGGCGGCGGACCAGCTTGCCAACGGCGCAGACGTGGATCTGGCTGAACTTGCGCACGGGCTTGGCTATTTTGACCAGGCGCACTTCACGCGTGACTTCCGCCGCCTTGTCGGCAGGGCGCCTGCGGAATATCGGCGTGCCAATCAGGCTTAGCGCGCCCGGTGCATCAATCCGCCGCGACCGCCACGTCTGGCGACGCAGGAGGGCGGTCCGACATCACGCAGTTGCGCCCCGCCAGTTTGGCGGCATAGAGCAGATGGTCTGCCCGCTGCAGCAGCGACTCCAGTTCGGGGCCATCTGCCGCGCGCGCCACCGCCACGCCAAAGCTGGCCGTCATGCGGCAGGGCAGACCGGTGCCGGTGGGCACCGTCACTTCGGCAATGCGATGGCGCAGATGATCGGCCACCGCGCGCGCCTGCGCGAGGCTATCCGCCCACACCATCACCGCGAATTCCTCGCCGCCGATGCGCGCCACCATGTCGGTGGACGGGCCTTGGGCGCGGCACAGGCCGGCAACCGTGCGCAACGCTTCATCGCCCACAGCGTGGCCGTACGTATCGTTGATGCGCTTGAAGTGGTCGATGTCGAACATGATGAGTGCGACGAGCCGCGCCTGCGGCTGCGCGGATTTGCACATCGCGCCGGCGCGGTTTTCAAAGGCGCGGCGGTTAAGCAACTGGGTGAGCGGGTCGGTCTCGGCCATGCGCGCGAGTTCCTGCATGAGGTGCGCGCGTTCCAGCTCCAGGCGGCGGCGCTCGATGCTATTGATGCGCAGCACACGGATCGCCTCGAACATCGCGCGGATCTCTCGCCGCGCAAAGCCGGTCGGGATGTGTACGCTCAAGTTGCCGCGCGCAATCCCGTCGATGAGCCGCGTGGCGTTGACAAACGGCCCCACCACGTCGCGTCGGAACGAAATCGTCATCCACGCCAGCGCGCCCAGCGCTGACAGCACCGCGCCTGCCGAGCCGACGAGCACCAGCAACATCGCGCGCCGATGTTCGCGGACGTCGTCATCGGCCACGCGCAGCACGATGTCGCGGAAATCCGTGATGGCGCGCATGGTGGGCACGTAGCGCTCGGCGAACGCGGCGGGGGTGATGTCGACGCCGCCGGGCTGGCTGGCCTTGGCGCGCACGGTGGCCACGTAGCGCAGCCCGTCGCCGAAGTACTGTGCGCCAAGCGTGGCCAAGGCATGCTGGTTCAATGCCGACCGCGCGCCCACGCGGGTCTCGATCATGCTGCGCAACTGGTCGATGCGGCCCTGCGTGCGTTCGATGGCAAGCTGTTCTTCAAACGTGAGCATGCGGTGCATGGCCAGCGCACCGGTAAAGCGCGAACCGAGCTGGCCCGCGTATTCACGCAGATCGGCCGACAGCCGCGCCAGCGTCAGGCAATTGAGCACGTCGGGATCGCCGCGCGTGATGTTGGCTGTGCGCGCGTTGACGATGGGCAGGAATTCGGGGATCACCGCGATCATGCGGTTTACGCCCTCTGCCAGGTCGTCGCTGCTGCGTGAGCGCAGGGGCAGGGCGGTCAGCCGGTCGATGTTGGCGCGGGCAGCGGCCAGTTGCGTTTGGGCCCGGCGCGCGGCGTTGATGTCGGCTTCACAGCCGGGGCAATGTTCAGGGTGCAGGGCGTCGAGCAGTCGGGCGACGTGTTCGTCGCTGACGGCGCGCACGCGTCGCAGGGCCGCGCTGCGCTCGGCCGGCACCGGCAGGTCTTCGCCGAGCACGCCGTTGGTCGGGCCGCGTTCGGCTGACACCTTCTCCATGGCCAGCAACGCCATGCGCAGCGCCTGGACGCTGCGAGCGGCATCGTCGGCGCGGCCGTAGGCCAGCCATGCGTAGCCCAGCAGCCAGCACGACAACGACAACACCGGAACGAGGACGATGGCGACGCTGGCGCCAAAGCGCCTGTCCATCGACGTTTCAGAAGGCATGAACGGAGGGGTGGAGCGTCTTGGCGGGCGGTCGGGCAGGAGCCGCGAGGTAGTTGCGAACGGGTTGCACAGGTGCCAGCACGTTGCCGCATGCAGTGCACATCTCTGGCTAACGGCAGCATCGGGAGCATCTTTACCGTGCCATTGGACCCGGCCCGCGAGGCCGCACTGCAAACAAATGCAAAAGGATTCTTACGGGGTGTTCAGGCTGGAGCCCTGAAAGGGGCCGGGCGGTCAGCTTGTTGTCTCGGCATGGCACGAGAGGGGACGCGCTTCGGTCGCCCCGCGCGTCTCGTGTCTCGTGCCTGGTTGAAGCATCGAATGAATTGGGCGGGCCGATTACTTCACCGCCACCTCGGAGTGCACGACCTCCGGCGCCTTCGCGAAGAACGGCCCCACCAGCTTGCGCCATGCCTGGAAATCGTCGGACTCGCGAAAATCGACCATATGGTCTTCGACGGTGTTCCAGCGCACCAGCAGCACGTAGCTGGTGTCGCGCTCGACGATGTGGTGCAGCTCGGCGCCGTGGCAGCCCTTGGCGCGAGCAAACAGCGGCAGGGCTTCCTGGACAGCGGCTTCAAACTCGCGCTGCTTGCCGGCAAGAATTTCGATGTGGGCCATTTCAAATACCACGCTGTGCTCCGTTCGGTTGGATGGGGTGAGAACTATAGCCGGCAATCCGCGTCGCCGTAGCCCGGCAGCCAGCGGGGTTGTTTGACCGAGGGGCGCCGACTTTGGGTTGGCTTCGGAAGCCATGTCCACCTGTCGGCCGCCCCTATGACAACCGCGGCTGCGCGGGCATACTCGGATTCCATTGTCTGGCCCGGATCCTGCTGGGCCCCCTCAGACGTCACCTTCAAACAAAAGCAACCCATGGATCGCGGAAACGACCACCAGAAATTTTTCTACCTCCTGCTGTTCGTCGTCACGCTCGGGCTCTGCTGGATCCTCTCGCCGTTCTTTGGCGCGGTGTTCTGGGGCGTCATCCTGGCGATCCTGTTTCAGCCCGTGCAGCGCGCGCTGGTCGCCCGGATGGGTAAGCGGCGCAACCTCGCCGCGCTTGCCACGCTCGCCCTGATCATCTTGATCGTGATCCTGCCCGTCATCTTTGTGACGGCGACCATCGTGCAGGAAATCGGCGTTGCCTATCAGGAGATCCAGAGCGCGCAGCCGAATTACTCCCGGTACCTTTCGGAAGCGGTTCACGCACTGCCCACATGGGTGCAGCAACTGCTTGCCAAAGCCGGCCTGACCAACATTGCCGGCATCCAGAAAAAGCTGGCCGACGGCGCCGCGCAGATCAGCCAGTTTGCCGCGACGCAGGCGCTGAGCATCGGGCAGAACACGTTCCAGTTCGTCGTCGGCTTTGGCGTGATGCTGTACATGGTCTTCTTCCTGCTGCGCGATGGCGCCGAAATCGGCCGCCGCGTGCGCCGCGCGCTGCCGATGGATGAAGAGCACAAGCGCCTGCTGCTGACCAAGTTCACCACTGTCGTGCGCGCCACCGTGAAGGGCAACATCGCCGTTGCGCTGGTGCAGGGCGCGCTCGGCGGACTGATCTTCTGGTTCCTCGGCATTGACGGCGTGGTGCTGTGGGGCGCCCTGATGGCGTTCCTGTCGCTGCTGCCCGCGATTGGCGCGAGCCTGGTGTGGATTCCGGTCGCGCTCTATTTCCTGATGGTGGGCGCGATCTGGAAATGCGTGATCCTCGTCGCGTTTTGCGGTGGCGTGATCGGCCTGGTGGACAACCTGCTTCGCCCGCTGCTGGTCGGCAAGGACACCAAGATGCCCGACTGGGTCGTGCTGATCTCAACCCTGGGCGGTATGGAGCTGCTCGGCATTACCGGCTTCGTGATCGGGCCGCTGGTTGCCGCGCTGTTCATGGCCAGCTGGGATATTTTTGCGCGCGGGCAGAACGATTGACGTATCGGCCAAGGGGGCGTTTCGTCGCGCTCATATCCGCTCGAAACGCAGACCTGCATGGCGGGTCAGCCGCTCGATGAAGCGTTCATCGAACATCGTGGCCGGCGTCCAGAAGCCGCCCGGGCGCCCGGTCTTGGCGCCGTTTTTCACGTGGTCCAGCGCCAGGCTGGCGGCGGCCTGACCCAGCATCTTGCTGGTGGAACCATAGCCGGGGTCGCGATCCCCGGTCACCCTTACCCGCAAGGTGTTTCCTTGATCGGTGCGGCCAAAGAGCCGGAGGTCGTAGCGGCCGGCCAATTGCGCCGCTGGCGTGGGGCCTTCGCCGGGTTTGGGCAACAGAAAGCGCTCCATGACGATGCGGATGGGCTTGATGACAATGCCCAGCATGAATGCACCCAGGCCGGCCACCATCGTCACGGCTTTCAAACGGCCGCCCAGGCCGGTACCGGTGATCACCGCTTCGTCATAGGTGAATGGATTGCCATAGGCGTTGCCGGACAAGGCGTTGGAGCGATGCACCACGCGCTCGTTGATGGCCGCCATGACGAACGGCGCAATCCACGCATTGAAATCGGCATCGAACGCCGCGCCTCGGATCGAGCGCTGGCGTGCCGTGAAACCATGGCCCTTGGGGCAGAGAGAGTAAGGATCGGCCAGTTCCCTGCGCAAGGCGGGGTCGGCGGCAGCTTCCTGCACGACGTTGATCAGGCTGGCCACGGTGCCGCCAGACGCACCGCCCTTGAGCGTTTTGACGCGCAACTTCACCTGCGTGGCCGGCGTACCCCATTGCCGCATGGCTTGTTGCTGCAGAAAGTAGACGCCCATGTCCGATGGCACCGAGTCGAAGCCGCAACAGTGCACGATGCGTGCCCCTGACTGCTGCGCCGCCGCTTCATATTTGTCGACCATGCGCCTGATCCACTGGGTTTCACCGGTGAGGTCGCAGTAGTCGGTCCCGCTTTCGGCGCAGACCTTGATCAACGGCTCGCCGTACAGCGCGTAGGGGCCAACCGTAGACACCACCACCCGCGTCTGGGCGCACAGCGCGCGCAACTGGGCTTCGTTGGCAGCGTCCGCCACGATGATGGGGACGGACTCGCCCGCCGCGCCCAGTGACCGCCTGACGTCCAGGAGCTTCGCTTCGGACCGGCCGGCGATGGCCCAGCGCAGCGTTTGCGCATCGCCCGAAAAGTGTTCGGCCAGGTAGCGGGTCAGGATCTGGCCGACAAAGCTGGTGGCGCCAAACACAACAACGTCATAGTCCGGAGCGGGCATGGAGTCTTCCTTTTCGATGGGCGGATGCAGGTGCCGGTATGGCCGTCTTCCATCGTTCGGCGGCAAACAATGGTGAAGGCGCCCAGCCCGTCACGCAACCGGCATCGCATGACCCATGCAGGCACGCGTCCACCCGTCCTCGGCACCGAAGTTTCCCCGCCTCCGGCACCTGAAAGCCCGTTTTACATTATGGAATTTGCCCCGAATTTCTCCGGTGCTGCCTTCCCGTTTGCTGAAAACACGTCCCGCATCGCAAAATTTGTCTTCTATCTCATTGAAAAATAAAGAAAAACTAACTCTTATGTCTTATATAAGACCTTGCTGCGACGCGTCAAAGGCGCCCTACAATGAATCCATGCTGCTCGCTTCGATATCCGTAGCTGCACACGCAACCGATTCTTCTCAAACGCGCTTTATTTCCAGGAAATTGACATGGCCCAGTATCAAGACGACATCAAGGCAGTTGCCGGTTTGAAAGAAACCCACGGCAGCGCATGGAACGCGATCAACCCCGAGTACGCTGCCCGCATGCGTGCCCAGAACAAGTTCAAGACGGGTCTGGACATCGCCAAGTACACCGCCAAGATCATGCGCGCGGACATGGCCGCCTACGACGCCGATCCGTCCAAGTACACGCAGTCGCTCGGTTGCTGGCACGGCTTCATCGGCCAGCAGAAGATGATCTCCATCAAGAAGCACTTCAACAGCACCGAGCGCCGCTACCTGTACCTGTCGGGTTGGATGGTCGCTGCGCTGCGCTCTGAGTTCGGCCCGCTGCCCGACCAGTCGATGCACGAGAAGACTTCCGTCAGCGCGCTGATCCGCGAGCTGTACACGTTCCTGCGCCAGGCCGATGCCCGTGAGCTGGGCGGCCTGTTCCGTGAACTGGACGCAGCCAAAGACGCTACCGCCAAGGCCGCCATCCAGGCAAAGATCGACAACCACGTCACCCACGTCGTGCCCATCATTGCCGACATCGACGCTGGTTTCGGCAACGCCGAGGCAACGTACCTGCTGGCCAAGCAGTTCATCGAGGCAGGTGCATGCTGCATCCAGATCGAAAACCAGGTGTCGGATGAGAAGCAGTGCGGCCACCAGGACGGCAAGGTCACCGTGCCGCACGAAGACTTCCTCGCCAAGATCCGCGCGATCCGCTACGCGTTCCTGGAACTGGGTGTGGACGACGGCATCATCGTGGCCCGTACCGATTCGCTGGGCGCCGGCTTGACCAAGCAGATCGCCGTGACCAACACGCCGGGCGACCTGGGCGACCAGTACAACTCGTTCCTCGATTGCGAAGAACTGACGGCAGACCAACTGGGCAACGGTGACGTCATCATCAAGCGCGACGGTAAGCTGTTGCGTCCGAAGCGCCTGCCGAGCAACCTGTTCCAGTTCCGCGCCGGCACGGGCGAAGCGCGCTGCGTGCTCGATTGCATCACCTCGCTGCAGAACGGCGCCGACCTGCTGTGGATCGAAACCGAAAAGCCGCACATCGCTCAGATCGGCGGCATGGTGAACGAAATCCGCAAGGTCATCCCGAACGCCAAGCTGGTGTACAACAACAGCCCATCGTTCAACTGGACGCTGAACTTCCGTCAGCAGGTGTACGACGCGATGAAGGAAGCCGGCAAGGATGTGTCGGCCTACGAGCGCGGCCAACTGATGAGCCCGGAATACGACGACAGCGAACTGGCAAAGCTCGCCGACGAAAAAATCCGCACGTTCCAGGCCGATGCGTCGCGTGAGGCCGGTATCTTCCACCACCTCATCACGCTGCCGACGTACCACACCGCCGCGCTGTCGACCGACAACCTGGCCAAGGAATACTTCGGCGACCAGGGCATGCTCGGCTACGTGGCTGGCGTGCAGCGCAAGGAAATCCGTCAGGGCATCGCCTGCGTCAAGCACCAGAACATGTCGGGCTCGGACATCGGCGACGACCACAAGGAATACTTCAGCGGCGAAGCGGCGCTGAAGGCTGCGGGTAAAGACAACACCATGAACCAGTTCCACTGATTCACGGATACGGGTCATACCCAAGCAGAACGCCAACCCATCGCGGGTTGGCGTTTTTTTTGGGGAGGAGCGAAGGGCCGGTGAGATGCCCGTCGCGTGTAGGGCGCTGATCAGGAGCGGTCTGCCAGGTGGAGGGGTGGCCCGTGATCCGCCTCCACGGCTCACCCCGTTGCGCGAGGGGAACGCGGTGAGGTGGGGCAAAAGCGATTGATAACCCAGGAACATCAATCCTTCCGAAAATTGCACTTCTCGTTTGACGGTCTCCCGGCGAACATTGCCAAAACGACAAACGCCGCTCCACGGCATGTTCTTTTTTTGGCTTCCAGGAGACACCTCGATGCACCCCCCGTCCAGCCTTTCGACCGGGCATTCAAAGGCCGCTGCGGTCTTCCGCGTCACCGCCGGGAATTTCCTGGAACAGTTCGACTTCTTCCTGTTCGGCTTCTACGCCACGCAGATCGCCAACGTCTTCTTTCCCACCGAGAGCGAGTTCGCCTCGCTGATGATGACGTTCGCCGTTTTTGGCGCCGGCTTCCTGATGCGGCCGCTGGGCGCGGTCGTGCTGGGTGCCTACATTGACGACGTCGGTCGTCGCAAGGGCCTCATCGTCACACTGTCCATCATGGCGAGCGGGACGGTGCTGATCGCGTTCGTTCCGGGCTACGCCACGATCGGGCTTCTGGCGCCCGCGCTCGTGTTGCTCGGACGTCTCCTGCAGGGATTCTCGGCGGGCGCGGAGCTGGGTGGCGTGTCGGTCTACCTGGCCGAGATGGCCACGCCTGGCCGCAAGGGCTTTTTCACGAGCTGGCAGTCCGCCAGCCAGCAGGTGGCCATCGTCGTGGCGGCGGGCCTGGGGTTCGCGCTCAACCAATGGCTGAGCGCACCGGCCATTGCAGCGTGGGGGTGGCGCGTGCCGTTCTTCGTCGGTTGCATGATCGTGCCGTTCATCTTCGTGCTGCGCCGCAATCTCGAGGAAACGCAGGAGTTCAAGGCGCGCAAGCATCGTCCGAGCATGAAGGACGTATTCGGCACACTGGTGCAAAACTGGACCATCGTCATCGCCGGCATGATGCTGGTAGCGATGACCACCACGAGCTTCTACCTCATCACCGTCTATGCGCCGACTTTCGGCAAGACGGTCCTGCACCTGAGCACGGCCGATAGCCTGCTCGTAACGCTCTGTGTGGGGGTGTCGAACTTCGTGTGGTTGCCGATTGGCGGCGCGCTTTCCGACAGGATCGGCCGCCGGCCGCTGCTCATCGGCATGACGTTGCTCACCATCGCCACCGCATACCCGGCGCTTTCATTCCTTGCTCACGCGCCGAGCTTCATGAACATGCTCGTCGTGCTGCTGTGGCTTTCGTTCATGTACGGCATCTACAACGGCGCGATGATCGTCGCGCTCACGGAAGTGATGCCCGTGCAAGTGCGCGTTGCCGGGTTCTCGCTTGCCTATAGCCTCGCGACGGCAGTGTTTGGCGGCTTTACCCCCGCCATCTCGACGGCCGCCATCCACCTGACCGGCGACAAGGCAGCCCCCGGCTACTGGATGAGTCTTGCTGCGGTGTGCGCTCTCCTGGCGACGTTGACGCTCTATCGTCGCCGCACGGTGACGCTGGCACCGGCGCACTGACGCTCAGTGCATTCCGCCTCCCGCATGTTCATCAATACGTACGACCTGGCATCCCACCATGAAAACTCTGTTTCTGAAACTGTGCGCAGCCGCGCTCGTCGCAACCTCGGCCATTGCGGTCAACGCTCAGGCTGCCGAGCTGCACGTCATCAGCTCTGGTGGCTTTACCGCCGCCTATCAACTGCTCGGGCCGAAATTCGCATCGCAGACGGGCAATACGCTCAACACCGCGCTTGGGCCCTCGATGGGCAAGTCCCCCGAAGCGATTCCGAATCGGCTCGCGCGCGGTGAGCCTGCGGACGCCGTCATCATGGTCGGCTACGCACTCGACGATCTGATCAAGCAAGGCAAGGTCATCCCGGACTCGCGTGTGGAACTGGCCGACTCGCGCATCGGCATGGTGGTGCGCGAGGGCGCGCCCAAGCCCGACATCAGCTCGGCGGAAGGTCTCAAGCAAGTGCTGCTGCATGCCAAGTCGATTGCGTACTCAGACAGCGCAAGCGGCGTCTATATCGAGCGCGAGCTGTTCAAGACGCTCGGCATTGAAGCGCAGGTCAAGGCGAAGTCGAAGATGATCCCGCGCATTCCGGTGGCGTCGGTGGTGGCAAACGGCGATTACGAAATCGGCTTCCAGCAAGTGAGCGAGCTGCTGCCGGTGCAGGGTGCAACCTTTGTCGGAAAGATTCCGGAGTCGCTGCAGTCGGTCACGCGCTTTGCAGCGGGCATCCCCGTTGGGGCACAGCATCCGAAGGAAGCCAAGGCGCTGCTCGACTACCTCGCTTCGCCTGGGGTGCAGGCAGATGTGAAATCGACCGGGCTCGATTCCGTCGCGGCACATTGATCAGCGACGGGGCGCGGCGGGTCAAGCGGCCTTGCTATGCATCGCTTGTGGCCCCGACGCCGCGCTTCGCTTCAATGATCATCCGGTGAAATTCCTCCGCGGCCGGTGTGAGCGCCCGGCCGCGCCGCTTCACGATTCCTACGCGCCGGTTCACCACCGGCTCCACAAGCGGCACGCTCGTGAGGATAGGGTGGTCGTGCCCCGGCATGGCCATCGATGGCACCGCTGCGACCCCAAGGCCCGCTTCAACCAATCCGAGCATGGTCGTGACGTGGCGCGTCTCGCAGACGCTCGGTGCACGCGGCGCCACGGCCGACAGCGCCTGGTCCAGCAACAGGCGGTTGCCCGAAGTCTTGTCCACTGAGACGTATTCGTGCTCGTAAAGCTCGCTCCACGTCACGCGCTTCTTTCGGGCGAGCGGATGATCGCGCCGGCAGGCGGCAACGAATCGCTCCTGCAGCAGCGTCTTGAATTCGATTTCGGGCTCCTGGCTGCCCATAAAACTCAGGCCAAAATCTGCCTCGCCGCTGATGACTGCACCAAGCACTTCGTTCGCGCTTGCATCCAGCAGCTTGACCCTGATGCGTGGAAAGCGGCGGTGATAGCGCGCAATCAGGTTCGGCAGAAAGTAGTAGGCCACTGACGGCACGCACGCGATGGTCACCTGCCCCAGGCGGCTCGATGAAATGTCGCGGATGCCGAGCAGTGCGACGTCGAGATCGTCGAGCAGTTGTTCTGCACTGCGGGCAAACACGCGGCCGACGGTGGTGAGCGTGACGCTGCGTGTGGTGCGCTCGAACAGGGGCACGCCCAGTGCGCTCTCGAGCTTGTCGATCCGACGGCTCAACGCGGGCTGGGAAATGCTGATCGCCTCGGCGGCCTTTCGGAAGTTGCCCAACTCCACCACCGCGCGAAACGCCTGCAAGTCCGTCAAATCGAAGTTGATGCCCACCGCCCGGCCTCCACGTCCCAGATGCAGAACATTTTGCGTGATTTATCCCATCGGTGACACATATCCACGGGCGCGCGGGCAGGCGTCGCCCGGTTTGGTGCTGTGCACGGACACTGGGCGCCGACGGCCGGAATCGATGCTGTTGTCATAGCGATGCGTCATGTGCGCAAGGGACCATGTCCGAATGCTCCCGGATGCTTTTTCAACAAAGCTCATCAAATCTGCCCATGCATTGAAATGTGCTGACGCTTCGTGTCACATGTCGCAACAAGTCGCGTCACCCCTCTTTAGTAGGGGGTGTGGCACGGTTCGTGCAGCCTTGCGCACGGTTTGACGACAACAAAAAAAAGCTGGGAGGGTGTATGAGCAACAAGCAGGTACCAGGAAATCCGCTGTTGGAAGCGTCGAGCCGACCGGGCAGCGCGGTGCAGCTCTCGCGCCGCCACTTCGTGATGGGGCTGGGGGCGTCGCTACTGGCCGGTTGCGGGGGCGGTGGCGATGATGCCGACGCTGCAAGCGTCGCCCCTGCGACAACGGCAGGCGGGAGCACCACAGCGCCCGCTTCGCCGATTGCCAAGACGCCTGTCGCGCCGCCCGCGGGCACGGTGCTGATCCAGAGTTTCACGCATCCGGGTCTGCTGCATACCGAAGCGGATTTCGCGCGCATGCGCACCAAGGTGGGGGCCCACGCGTCCCCCTGGATCGATAGCTGGAACGTGCTGGTCGCGAATGGCCACACGCGCCTGACGAACAAGCCGAATCCGCAAGTCGCCATCTACCGGGGCAATGACCCGACGCATGGCCAGAACTACGGCACGCTCTACCACGACATCGCGGCTGCCTATGGCGACGCGCTGCGCTGGAAGGTGTCGGACGACAAGCAATACGCCGACAAAGCCATTGAGTATCTGGACCAGTGGGCATCGACGCTGACAACGCTTGGCGGCAGCGACGTGGCGCTGGCCGCCGGCATCTACGGCTACGAGTTCGCCAACGCGGCCGAAATCATGCGCAGCTACAGCGGCTGGAGCCCGGCTGGCCTGGCCGCGTTCCAGGCGATGATGCGCAAGGTCTTCTACCCCGTCAGCCATGCTTTCCTGACGCGTATCGACACCGCCATGGACACGCACTACTGGGCCAACTGGGGCCTGGCCAACATCGCGTGCATTCTGGCCATCGGTGTGCTGTGTGACGACGCCGATCTCGTCAACGAGGCCATCACCCATTTCAAGACCGGTGGCAGCAACGGCTGTATTCGGCAGGCCGTGTACTACATGCACCCCGGCAATCTCGGACAGTGGCAGGAAGCCGGCCGTGATCAGGGTCACAGCGTGCTCGGCATCGCATTGACGGGCGCCATTTGCGAGATGGCATGGAACCAGGGCATCGACCTGTACGGCTATGACAACAACCGCTTCCTTGCCGGCGCCGAATACGTCGCCAAAGCTAACCTGACGCAGCCGGACGGCACGTTCTATACAGTGCCTTTTGTCACGTATCAGAACAGCGCCGGCGTCATCCAGACGCAGTTCTCCACCGGTGGGCAGGGCGGTGCCCTGGGTCGCCCGTGCTGGGCGTTGGTGGCCAACCATTACATCAACCGGAAAGGCCTGGCGGCGCCTTACACGAAGCGTGCGGCCGACCTCGTGGCGCCCGAAGGCGGTGGCGGCAACTACGGCCCCAACAGCGGCGGCTTCGACCAGCTTGGCTACGGTACGCTTACCTGCACGCTGGATCCGGGCACACCCGCAGCAACGCCGACCGGGCTGACGGGCTACGCAAGCGCGGGACAAGTGGTGCTGTCGTGGTGGGGCACCAGCAACGCCACGAGCTACACCGTCAAGCGCGCCACGATTGCCGGCGGCCCGTACACCACCATCCACAGCGGTATCACCGATCTGCTGACCTATACCGATACGCCGCCCGCTGCCGGCACGTATTTTTATGTTGTGACAGCGCAAACGATTGCAGGCGAATCGGCGATCTCCAACGAAGTGAAGGCCATCACGGCGGTGCAGCTGCTTGCGCATCTCACCTTCGACGAGGGCAGCGGCACCACCGCAGCCGATCGTTCCGGTAACGGGCGCAACGGCACGCTCAATGGTGCAGTGTGGGGCGCCGGACGCAGCAGCAACGCGGTCTCGCTGAACGGCTCGGGCGCCTATGTGGCGCTGCCCAACGACCTTCTGGTCGACGTGTCGGACTTCACCATCGCCTCGTGGGTGTTCTGGAATGGCGCGCAAACATGGGCCCGTCTGTTCGACTTCGGAACGGGTTTTCACCGCTACCTGATGTTGACACCCCGTGCGCAGTTGCGCAGTGGCTGGGCCGGCATACGCTTTGCCATGACGGCCAATGGCCCTGGCGATGGCCCTCCGGAGCAGATCATCGACGCCCCCGCCGAGCTGCCCAGCAAGCAATGGGTGCATGTTGCCGTGACGCTATCGGGCTCCACCGGCACGCTGTACGTGAACGGCGCACCTGTGAGCACGAACACGGCCATGTTCCAGGCGCCGTTCCGCCTGGAGAGCACCACACAGAACTGGCTGGGCAAATCGCAATACACCGCCGACCCGACCTTCAACGGTCGGATCGATGATTTCCGCATCTATCGCGGCGCGCTCAGCGCTGCCGAGATTGCGTCGCTCATGACGAGTTGATTGCGGTGCAGCCCCATGGAGGGCTCGGCAATCAGATGCACCTCTTCTCTCAAGGATTTCTTCGATGACCGTGTTTTCTCAACGATGGATTGCCATCGCAGCGATTGCGTCTGCGCTGGTTGGCTGTGGCGGAGGGGCCGATAGCACGCAGGGCGGCAGCACAACAGGCACGGGCAGTGGCACCGGGACGCAAGGCGGTACCACTGGAGGCCAGACCGGCGGAAATGGCGGCGGAAACACCGGCGGCGGCACGTCCAGCCTGTCGGCCAGCGCCGCGCTCGTCGCGAAGATGGGCAAGCCTTCGCGCGTGCTCGTCGGCCTGGGTTCGGGTCAGTCGATTTCGGATATGCAAAGCCAGGGCATTCGTCCGGACATCATCGACGTCTACCTCGTAGGCGCGGGGCCCGGTTCGTGGCCTTACTGGAACAGCCCTGATGGCGCGTACATCACGTATGCCGCCCAAGCCGCCCAGGCCTATGGCGCAACGCCGATGTTCACGTTCTACCAGATGGCGCAGAACGGTGACGGCAACCTGAGCGGCATCACCGATGCGACGTTCATGAACACGTACTGGAGCCAGGCGAGATTGATGTATCAACGCATTGCCGCGCTGAATGCGCCCGTGCTGATCAACCTGGAGCCCGATTTCTGGGGCTATGTGTGGGCGCAGGCACCGAGCCATGATCCAACGCAGATGGCCGCGGTGGTGAACAGCCAGCCCGAATGCAGCAGCCTGCCCAACACAGCCGCCGGCATTGGGCAGTGCCTGGTGCAGATGGCCCGCCAGATCGCACCCAAGGCGCTGATTGGATTCCCGCCGGCGTTCTGGTCGGGATCGCCGACTGCGGTTGGGGGGGAAATGCGTGCGGTTGGCGCGCACCAAGCCGATTTCATCGTCGCGCAGACGAGCGACCGTGACGCCGGCTGCCTCGAAGCTGCCACGGTGTCGGAATGCACGGGCCGCAGCGGTACGTTCTACTGGGACGTGAGCAACATCAACACGCCCAACTTCCATCAGTCGCAAGGCAGTTACTCGGACTATCGGACCGCATTGGGTAATGGGCTGCCCATTCTGTGGTGGCAGACACCGCTGGGTGTGCCGTCCAGCACGCCGGGCGGCACCAACCAGCATTACCGCGACAACCGTGTCGATTACATGCTGCGCAACACGCAGGAATACGGCGACAGCCATACCTTCGCCATCGTCTTCGGTTCAGGCGGCACGTACCAGACGACGATCAACACCGACGGTGGCCAGTTTGCGCGCCTGCTCGGTCTTTATCTCGGCGGGGGCGGGGCCACGTTGCAATAGCGAGGCGTAGGGCTATGCCGTTGTCGCGTAGTCGACGCAGTTCCGCCCTCTGCGCTTGGCCGCGTAGAGGGCGTCGTCCGCTGCCTTGGTCAAAGCGTTCAGTGACGGGAAGCTCGATCGACGCGCGGTAGCGCAACCTACACTCACTGTGAAGGGTGCCAAGCCTCGGGTCCCGATTGCGGTGCGGGTCGCTTCGACTTCCGTACGTATCGCTTCGGCGATTTGCTTGGCACCAGCTTCGTCCGTATCGGGCAACACCACCACGAACTCCTCTCCGCCATACCGGGCTGCGAGGTCGCCGCGTCGACGCGCATGCTTGGAAATGCAGTTGGCGAGGTACTGGAGCGCGGTGTCGCCCTGCGCATGCCCGTGCTCGTCGTTATAGCGTTTGAAGTGATCGGCATCGACAAAGAGCACGGATAGGCGACTGTCATTCCGCTGCAGGCGATCCCACTCGTTCTCCAGTGCGACATCCAGTGCGCGCCTGTTCTTCAGGCCGGTGAGCGGGTCGGTTTGCGTCAACTCACGCAGGTGGCTTTCAGCCATCAGGCGCCCGCGCAGCGCAAAAGCCAGGAGCCACACGCCGGCGCAGAAGGCGAGGCTCACGGACACCGACGACAGCCCGACGATCCATGACAACCGCTGCCAGGGCGCAAGCGCATCGCTCATGGCCGGGGCCACCACGGCGATGAAGGGTGTGCCCGGCACACGTTGAAATGTATAGAGGCGCAGCACGCCGTCGCTGGCCGAGGGCGCTACATAGAAGCCGGACTCCTGGTTCACCATGCGCGGGAACGTCAACGATTTGTTCAGGTTGAACTTCTGGGCTGCGCCAGGCGGCGGATTTCTCGCCACCAACGTTCCGTCGATGCGGACAATGGCCGTGATGCCGCGTGGCCCGACGTCGAGCTTCTCAAGAAGCTGCTTGAAGTAATCGAGGTCGATTGCCACCAGCGCGGTGCCCGCGAACGTCCCATCGGCTCGGTTCATCCTTCGGCTCAGCGCAATGGTCTCCACTCCCCCGCGTGAGCGCGCCTGATAGACGGCGGAGATGTAGAGGCCAACGTTTGCGTGGTCGCGATGGACGAAGAAATAGTCGCGGTCGCTGAAATCCCACTGGTGCGTCGTGGAGCAGCAACCGTCAACGAGCCGGCCCTTGTCATCGGTGACACCCATGCCTGTGACATGCTGGGCCGAGGTCGTCCGGCTGAAAAGCAGATCATGCTGCACCTCCGGATCGAGGTTTCGGATACCGGGCTTGTCGAGTGCGGTAATCAGCATCTGCAGCGATTGATCTGCCGAGTCGACAGTGCGCGAGATGTGGCTTGCCAGAACGGCGGCAACATTCTTCGAGGTTTCGTGAGCGTGCTCGATGGCCGTTTCACGGTTTGCCCACAGCGTCAGCACACTGATGGCCAGGACGACCAAGGTCAGCAGCGTCCCGAGCGTACCAACGACAAAGGGGTGGTGGCCTGCCGATGTGGCCAGCCGTTGGGCGTAGGGGCGAAGAGGCATGTCGTGGTCTTGAGCGCGACGACAGACCGCGCGTCTGTCTGTTCGGCAAGGCTGGCTGCGGTCGATCGGGGGGCGATATTGATGCGTGCCTGGCACGCCGTCACCGCTGGTTATCGGCACAAGGCCGGAAAACTGCAGTTCAACGAGCGGTTTTTGTCGCAAGCCTTTCCCATGGGGCCCAGATGCCCGGAAGAGGGCAGGCATCAGGCGCTTGCATGCCGGCCCGCCCACCCTGAATGCGGCTCAGCCGGCACAGGCACAGGAAGCGCCGCCTGGGACATCACAGGGTCCGAGGGCAAGTCGCGCATAGCGAGCAGGCTGTCGCGCGCTTGTCGTCGTTGGTCATGGTGCGCGACACCGTCCGTCTTGGCATGGGGGCCGCGTGTCTGCCCGGGTCGACACTGCTCGATAAGCGCGCCGGAATACCCAGTGCGCGGCACAAGGCGATCATCAGGTGCGCAGAATTCCGGGCAGGTCGGATGCAGCTACTCGGCATTCATGGATTGGCCAGGCACAAATCCATCGATGATGTCTTCGGCCATCTTCGCTGCCGCACGTTTTGCCGTCCCGATGTTCTCCCATTGGATCGCCAGCAGCGGGAAGATTCGGGAGCGTTTGATATTCGGCGGCTCGCCTTCCTGGCAGATCAACACGGAGGCACTGTAAGAACGATCCGGGCGCCGCTCATGCCATTCACGAGGCGGATCAAACAGGTAGATCAGGGGGTAAACATCGAACCCCTTGTAGCGGCAAGTCGGATAGGCGTCCACAGCGATCTCCGTTGAAAGGGGTGGCCTCACTGTACGCTCTTTCCGGCGGCTCCATTGAACTATTCCCGAGAACGCAAGTGCGCACGAAGCGGCCCTTGTGCGGTACGTGATCCCGCCGGTCTGAGATCGCCTTCCCAAGGCCGCGCGCGCATATCGAGGGTATGGTCACCTTCAGCAGTCTTTGCGTAGAGGCTGTCGCGGATCACCTGCCCGATGGCCAAACGACAAAAGGTTTCAACGCTGCCCGCTGCTGCGGATGGCAGATCCGATGGACTTGCCAACACCCTGAAGGACCGTCGTCCTTCACCAACGAAACTGGTGAATTGCACGCAGTTCGGCTGCCCATCGCAGATAAAACCGACCGTGATGGAATACGCCATGCCTTTCGCCGCTCCGGGGAGTGTGCAGAGAAAGCTCGTTTTGTCCGAAGCATGAGTCATCTTGTTTCCTGGCTGGTCGCGCAAGCAACACGCCGCGCCAACGCAACATCAAAAGAATCCGCGGGCTCCATCAACACGTCGCGCCCATTACAGCGACGCCACCGATTCGCCTGGTACCAGGCCATTGATGACGTCTTGGCCGAACTGCAGCACGCCCCGCCTCGCGGTGCCCACGTTCTCCCAGGCGGTAGGCGTCATGCGGAAAACGCGCGAGTGCTCGGCTCCGGGTTGATGTCCTTCGCGGCAGATCATCACGGACGCGTTGAACGTACGGTCGGGACGCTTGCGCGGCCACGACTGGACCGTCTCAGTCCTGTACACCAACGGATACAGGTCGAAACCTTTGTACGTGGCTGACGGGCTTGCATTCATGAATGGCTCCAACCGTGGTGGGCGTGGTCGACACCCGGCAGGGCATCGACAGTGACTGTGAACAGCAATCGGCAGATCGACTCGGGAGGTTATCCATCCACCCCCAGATGAGTTACGGTGATCATGAACGTCCGACCTCCCAGGTTTTCCTGGGAATGCATGCCCAGGCGCGCTCGCAGAAAGCGGTCAAGCATGCACTGCAGCTGGCAGAGGTCTTGTTGGTCTGCATGCATCAACTGGCTCATGACGTCGTGCGTGAATGCGATCGTGAGCGTTCTCACACGCCAGATGCGACTATCGAATTCAGGCACCTGCCAGTTTGCCGCCAGCACACGCGGACCGGAGTTCCAGGTCCGCACATCCTGCCCGGTAATTTCATCCAGCACCGGCTTGGCAAACGCGACAAGGTCGAGCATCACGGATCTCCATGACTTACATCGCGAGTCGGTGCATCAACAGGCAAGCGTCCCTGTGTGGGACTGGCGCTGGCGAGGATGACGGCGTGCCGGGCTTGATCCAGCGTAGGAGGCGCCGCCGAGCGCGGTGATCACAAGTGCGGGTAACAATGCTTTCGTACCAACGGATGCATGATCCGACGCACCAGTGTTGGTGTACCACTGTACTCCCATATATGCACGGTGGCGTGACGATCTTTCAAAGTACCGCACAGCATGCCGCGCGCGAGCAGGAGACGTGTGGGCAGCGACGAAAAAAAAACCCCGCGACGCGGGGTTCTTCTTGGGCAAGCGATTGGTCAGATCACTTCAATCTTGGTCGCCACCGGGCCCTTCTGGCCTACGCCGGACACAAAGCTGACTTTCTGTCCTTCCTGGAGCGACTTGAACCCATTGCCCTGAACTTCGGAGAAATGCGCGAACAGATCGTTGCCACCTGCGTCAGGCGTGATGAAGCCGAAGCCTTTGGAGTCGTTGAACCACTTTACGATACCGATTTCCATGCTGAATTCCTTAAACGTTCTGGATGAGCGCGTGCTCGCCAGGCATGACGATCAAGGAAGGAACAAAGAGAAAAAGGTGCCGCTTGATGTGACAACCCAAAACTTCGGAGTAACTGCTTGAAAAGCCTGCGGTGCAAGGTGTACCGGCATCGCAAGGTTCTGTCAATCAAAAGGGCGATAAACCTGAAAATAACCCATGAATGTGGATGCGGCCGCTCTCTGTCACTGCTCGATGGTGTCCATACGCCGCAGACGTTGCTTGTCAAAGTTGGCCAGCACCATTCGATGGCAGCGCGCAAGGCGAACCGTGGAGGTGGCACAGAGAGCAGGGATGGCGAGAAGCTGTTACTATGCGCAAACTTTTGCCCGTCGTTCGAATCGATCGGGCTGGGTGCCAAGCAAGAAGACATATCAAGCGCTGGCCCCCGTCGGGCGTACACCCGAATCATCTGGGCCACGCGGCCCATCACCTACCTGACCGGCGGTTTATCCGCTCCGTATGCAGCGCGCATGTACTAGGCGTGCCAGCCTACGCAAGTACGGTCACCTCGTTGCCAATAGCTTGCCCCATGCATTTGTATGCATGAACCAAAGGCGTTGGCCCTACCCATCGTGGCGTAGCTCATCAGCAGGAACCGGTTCGCTCAGGCGCTCCGCGTATGCCATCAGCCCTCGCCCGAAGCCAAGCAGTGTATTGAAAAAAATCGACTCCCCGTACACGGTGTCCGTGTATCCAATTGAACAAGAACCCGGCGTCTGGTTTGCCACCTATCTCATCAATGAGTACAGGGATGGCACGGAACGCCTCCTCGCTAACGTCTCGATGCGCCACAACGTACATGGCACGGAAGCGCTTGCAAGGAATGCAGCCCGGGTTGCAGGAAGGGCAGCCATCGCACGTCTGGCACCCCATCACAAGAACTGAACCGCTCAAGCCGCCTCGGGCGGCTTTTTCGCTTGCTACAACGGCAGGCGTAACCCAAAAGTCAACAGGAAGGAAATCACCATGTCTGTTAGCGAAGAGTGGGAAGAACTGCATCTAACGCCCCAGGGCTGGAAAGATGGCAGCTATCGGCACGTACCGGGTGACGCCGTCATGATCGAACCGCCTGCCAACGATGTGCTCACGGTGCGCAGGCATGTGGCTGCCGTCTATGGCGGGCCGTCACGCGTGACAGAAGATCGAACACCGCGCACCGATGACATGAGCCAGATCGAACAATTGCTGTTGAAGTATGGCGCGCCTGTCTTTGGCGTTTAGACCGAAGACGATGCAGAGGACCGCGTCGTTGACCAACGCCGCGGCGCTTCCTCGCATCCGCGCCACATCAGTTCCACGTTATTTGAGAGAGGAATTGGCATGACACTCTGCCGCGCTTGCCTTGCGATTGAAGTCCACCGACTTGGTGCGTCAGGCCATGCTTTCCTAAGAATCACCGACACACAGCGCATCAAAGCGTCCAAGACCGCGGCTGTCACGGTGAGTACGTTTGCATGCCGCACGTGCGGCGCGAGCTGGACCTATCGCGAAGGCAAAAACGTGCCCAACCCGGGATGGTCGCTCGATCAGTAGCGTCTTCATTGGTTCGCTAGCCTCCGGCGTTCTCGCCGAGGCTTTGAGCAACGCTTGGCGGCGCGTCAGGCAACTCACTCCAGGAGTGCAACACCGTGCTTCGCCGTTCCCAGTTCGCTCAGCGCGCGCTACCTGTTCTCTTGAAGCTGTTCGCCTCGCTGCCGCTGCCTGTCATCCACGGCATCGGACGCGCATTCGGTCGGCTCCTCTATGCCTTACCGGGCGGGTATCGCCGCCATGTCCAGCGCAATGTCGCGCAGGCCGGATTCAAAGCCCCCCGCTTTGCGCGGCAGGCAGCCGCAGAAACCGGCGCAATGATGAGCGAATTGCCGCGGATCTGGTTTCGGAGCGATGCATGCATGGCCCAAGTCATTTGTGAGGACTGGAGCGTCATCGAGCAAGCCCTGGCCGAGGGTAATGGGCTCATCATGCTCACTCCGCACCTGGGTTGCTTTGAACTGGCTGCACGCTACGCGGCGCAACGCATTCCGTTGACGATCATGTTTCGCCCGCATCGCAAAGCCCTGCTGCGCAGCCTGCTGGATGCCGTGCGCGACACTTCGAACTTGAAGGCAGTGCCAGCAACATCTCAAGGCGTGCGATCGTTTGTACGCGCATTGCGGCAGGGGGACGCGGTCGGCCTTCTTCCCGATCAAGCCCCGAAGGGTGACGGTGTATGGGTTCCGTTCTTTGGCCGACCGGCGTACACCATGACGCTGCCGGGCAAGCTTGCCCAGCAGACGAACGCTGCCCTGATCGTTGCCGCCGGCGAGCGGCTGCCCGGCGGGCGTGGCTGGCGGATGCACGTGAAGCGCCTGACGGGGCCGCTTCCCGAGGGTGCCGAAGCCCAGGCCGCCTGGATCAATGCAGAAATGGAAGAGATGGTTCGGCGCTTTCCCGAGCAATACCTGTGGGGCTACAACCGATATAAGGTGCCCGCTGGTGCGCCAGCCGCTCCTACGGGCACCGTATAAGCGCGCCGCATCCACCGCGCCGCATCCCACAACCTAGTGACGGAAAAGGGATTCTTAGGGGGTGAGACGTTCGTTGAGCCGTCTGGCGACGGCATTGAGCTTAGCCTGCGAACTGAGTCCGTCGCTTTGAGTTGGATCGCCTCTAGCATGGCGTGGTCCGCGTCTCCGACTACAGCAATATCCCAGCCCGAATGGTTCGATACGCTCGAAACGTCCCGCCGTCCCTCAGCCTTTCAGCCCGTCAGCCAAACTTGCGCGCCGCATCGCGCGCCAGGCCAGAACCGATCCCGCCGAACAGGTCGCCCTCGACGCGCCGCGCCGACGGCAGCACTTGCGCCAGTTGCTCGCGCAGCAACGGCACCCCGCTGGAGCCGCCGGCGAAGAGAATGGTATCGACCGCTTGCGCTGCGACGCCCGCCGTCTTCAGCATCGCCTGCACCGTCGAGACCGTCTTGCCGACCAGCTTCCCAATCGACTGGTCGAAATCCTCGCGCGTGACGGGCTGCTTCAACTCGGGCGCGATGCGGTGCAGGTCGATCTCCGCCACCGGGACGTCCGACAGCGCGATCTTCGCGTCTTCCACCTGGATGGCCAGCCAGTGGCCGGCGCGCTCGCGGATCAGGCGGATTAGGCGGTCGAGTTTTTCGGTGTCGGCAACATCTCGGTAATTGTCCATCACCACCGCCCACGCCTTGCGCGTGTACACATGGTTGATGGTGTGCCAGCTCGCCAGGTCGAAATACTGGCCGGACGGCATCGCCTTGCCGTTGCGCAGCGTGCTGTTCAGGCCCAGTAGCGGCATCACGCTGGCTAGGCTCAAGGCGCGGTCGAAGTTTGTGCCACCAATGTGAACGCCGCCGTTGGCGAGGATGTCCTCACGGCGATCAAGGCGTTTCGCGCGGTCGGGCGACAGGCGCACCAGCGAGAAGTCCGACGTACCGCCGCCAATGTCCGCCACCAGCACAAGTTCTTCACCGCTGATGCCGGCCTCGTAGTCGAACGCGGCGGCGATGGGCTCGTACTGGAAGGCGATCTCGTCGAAGCCGGCGTCGCGCGCGATTTCCGACAGCGTGTCTTCGGCGAGCTGGTCGGCCTTGGGATCTTCGTCGATGAAGAACACCGGGCGGCCCAGCACGGCGCGGCGGAATTCATGGCCGGCGGCGCGCTCGGCACGCCGCTTGAGTTCGCCGATGAAATGCGCGAGCAGCTTGCGAAAGGGCATGGCCTGGCCCATGACCTCGGTGCTGTCGTCCATCATCGACGTGCCGAGCAGGCTCTTGAGCGAGCGCATCAGGCGGCCCTCGTAGCCGGCAAGGTAGTCGGCCAGCGCGGCACGGCCGTAGCTGACCAGCGGGTCTTCGGCGTGAAAGAAGATGACGGAAGGCAGCGTAACCTTGCCGTCTTCGAGCGGCAGCAGGGTGGGTGCGTCCGATCTCAGCCAACCGACGGTGGAGTTGGACGTGCCGAAATCGACGCCGCAGGCGTTTGACATCATAGGATCGTGGCTTCTGGAGTGCAGCGGGGGGGCATGCGCCTGCACGGGATATCAGGAGCGGGCGCCACCGTCGAAGGGGCGCCATTGTAGTGGCTTTGTGCGACGGTTCTCTACGACGGTGGATGCCTTGGTTGCCACGTTTGTTCGGGCTTCTATGTTCGGTAGGTGCAAGTGGCCGCTTGGCGGCGTCGCGGTGTAGCAGACAACTCCAATCGATCGTTAACCGAAAGCTTGGGCTGTTTCATGCGCATACCCGCCGTCCGCTACCGGCCAGAAACGGTCGGCGGTTCAGCTTCAGATATTGGCCGCGATTTATCTAGTCAGACAGATGGAGAAGGATCTCTTGCAATCGCCCAACAGCGCTAGTGCTGCTGCAAAAATCCAGCCGTTCGTGATGGTAGACATTCCTGGCCTTGGTCGTCTTTATGAGCCCCCAGGGGACAGGTATGTTCCGCATGTGCTAGTGCTCCATGGTTCGGAAGGGGCGTGGTCCGGCTTCGCACACTTACAAGCAGCCAGCTTTGCGGCGAGGGGTATTGCAGCGTTGCCACTGGGATACAGCCTGGGCGGCAACCTCTGGAACGCGGGCGCCATCGAGAATGTGCCCATCGATAAAACTGCCGAAGCACTGGATGCCTTGCGACGCCTACCAAGGTCGACCGGTAAGGTCGGTGCCTATGGCGTATCTCGTGGAGCCGAACACGCCTTGCTACTCGCGGTACTCATGACGGTAGATGACTCGATGCATGAGCCCGACGCTGTAGCAGTACACGCTCCACCCGATGTGGTTTGTGGAGCGTTCGACGCTAAAGAATGGAGAGACCCAGGCGACCCCGGCTGGCGAGCATGGGACCCCTCGCGACGCGCCTGGACTTGGAAGGGCGCATCGGACACCTTGCTTCCATCTCAGCCTATTGAGATTCAACGATACGCAGGCCCGCTACTAATCAGCGCTGGTGAGAACGACACGACGTGGTCGTCCGCCATGGCGAAACGCCTTGCGAACCGATACGCCACCGACGGCCGCGTTGCCGAGCAATTGATATTT
Source organism: Ralstonia psammae (assembly GCF_958405935.1). NCBI lineage: Bacteria > Pseudomonadati > Pseudomonadota > Betaproteobacteria > Burkholderiales > Burkholderiaceae > Ralstonia > Ralstonia psammae. The sequence goes on along the minus strand of NZ_CATZBU010000001.1, from coordinate 151,713 downwards.
CCCGGAGAAGGTCACGTGTTGTCAGCCGAGGCGACAATGGTCCGGGATGCTCGCATATCGGCGTTCTTTGCTGAGCATTTGGTGCAGCAGCGAACGCCTCTTTGAGCACGCAAGGCGCTTGGTTAGACAGTAGGCCGCGCCTAAGACCGGTCCGGCCGTCGTAGCCACCGTCCGCTTCCGGCCAAGAGTGGACGCTGGCATCCCTCTGGGGATACAGACGACAGACGAGAGGTCAACATCGGTCCGCCATTCGGAAAGTGAAACTATTTTTGTGACGTATTAAGCTCTTTCATGCACTCTGAAGAGCGGCTCGACTTCGCGTGAACTTCGATCGCTGCGAACCCTCGGCCCCTTTCGCGCCAAATCTCCACCATCTCCAGTTTCGCTAACTTATTGATGGGGAAGCAATTTTTTACCGTGAGGTCAGGCAGGCGCAGCGCAGAGTTCAGAGTTGAGTGAACAAAGTTCAGCGTTGAGTGAATCTCGACACTCGACCACCCCCGTTCTTGAAATCGTAATACCCCGTCCCTATAATTAGCACTCGCCGGACAGGAGTGCTAACAGCGATTCCAGTCCCCGATGCTTTCCCGATGCGCCGTGTCTTGCGGCGCGTTTTTGTGAATAAACACTCACTTTGCATTGAGGAGTTTGTATGAACCTGCGTCCCTTGCATGATCGCGTGATCGTGAAGCGCCTGGACAACGAAACGAAGACCGCTTCGGGCATCGTCATCCCTGACGCCGCCGCTGAAAAGCCGGATCAAGGCGAAGTGCTGGCCGTCGGCCCGGGCAAGAAAGACGACAAGGGCAACGCGATTGCGCTGGACGTGAAGGTCGGCGACCGCGTGCTGTTCGGCAAGTACGCCGGCCAAGGCGTCAAGGTGGATGGTCAGGAAGTTCTGGTCATGCGCGAAGAAGACATCATGGCCGTGGTGGCGAAGTAAGCGAGCGCTTCGTCGCATCGGCTTACCAGTAAACCAATCCTCATTGTCTGCCCCGCGGATTTCCCCGGCGCAGGCAACATCCAAAGATCTCGGAGATTCTCAAGATGGCAGCTAAAGACGTAGTGTTCGGCGACGCCGCACGTGCCAAGATGGTCGAAGGCGTGAACATTCTCGCCAACGCAGTGAAGGTGACCCTGGGCCCGAAGGGCCGTAACGTGGTGCTGGAGCGCAGCTTCGGTGGCCCGACCGTGACCAAGGACGGTGTGTCGGTCGCCAAGGAAATCGAGCTGAAGGACAAGCTGCAGAACATGGGCGCGCAAATGGTCAAGGAAGTCGCTTCCAAGACCAGCGACAACGCCGGTGACGGCACCACCACCGCAACGGTGCTGGCCCAGTCGATCGTGCGCGAAGGCATGAAGTACGTTGCCGCCGGCATGAACCCGATGGACCTGAAGCGCGGCATCGACAAGGCTGTTGGCGCTGCCGTCGAAGAGCTGAAGAAGATCAGCAAGCCGACGACCACCAGCAAGGAAATCGCTCAAGTTGGCGCCATCTCGGCCAACAGCGACGAATCCATCGGCCAGCGCATCGCTGAAGCCATGGACAAGGTCGGCAAGGAAGGCGTGATCACCGTGGAAGACGGCAAGTCGCTGGCCGACGAGCTGGACGTCGTGGAAGGCATGCAGTTCGACCGCGGCTACCTGTCGCCGTACTTCATCAACAACCCGGAAAAGCAAGTTGTCCAGCTGGACAACCCGTTCGTGCTGCTGTTCGACAAGAAGGTCAGCAACATCCGCGACCTGCTGCCGGTGCTGGAACAAGTGGCCAAGGCTGGCCGTCCGCTGCTGATCATTGCTGAAGACGTCGAAGGCGAAGCCCTGGCAACGCTGGTGGTCAACAACATCCGTGGCATCCTGAAGACCGCTGCCGTCAAGGCTCCGGGCTTCGGCGACCGCCGCAAGGCCATGCTGGAAGACATCGCCATCCTGACGGGCGGCCAAGTCATCGCTGAAGAAGTCGGCCTGACGCTGGAAAAGGCAACCCTGAACGATCTGGGCCAAGCCAAGCGCGTTGAAATCGGCAAGGAAAACACCACGATCATCGATGGCGCAGGTGATGCCCGCAACATCGAAGCCCGCGTGAAGCAAGTGCGTGCCCAGATCGAAGAAGCGACCTCGGACTACGACCGTGAGAAGCTGCAAGAGCGCGTGGCCAAGCTGGCCGGCGGTGTTGCCGTGATCAAGGTTGGCGCTGCCACCGAAGTCGAAATGAAGGAAAAGAAGGCTCGCGTGGAAGATGCGCTGCATGCAACGCGCGCTGCCGTGGAAGAAGGCATCGTGGCTGGTGGCGGTGTTGCACTGCTGCGCGCCCGTGCGCTGATCTCGAACCTGAAGGGTGCCAACGCTGACCAGGACGCCGGCATCAAGATCGTGCTGCGTGCCATGGAAGAGCCGCTGCGCCAGATCGTCACGAACGCTGGCGACGAGGCTTCGGTGGTGGTGGCCAACGTCATCGCCGGCAAGGGCAACTACGGCTACAACGCTTCGACCGGCGAGTACGGTGACCTGGTGGAAATGGGCGTGCTGGACCCGACCAAGGTGACCCGCACCGCGCTGCAGAACGCCGCTTCGGTCGCTTCGCTGATGCTGACGACGGACTGCGCCGTGGCAGAACTGCCGAAGGACGATGCAGCTCCGGCAATGCCGGGCGGCATGGGTGGCATGGGCGGCATGGACGGCATGATGTAATTTGCCGCACCGGCCCTGGCCCGGCCATCCTTCGGGATGGCTGTTCCAAACAAAAACCCCGTGGGTGCGAGCCTGCGGGGTTTTTTGTTGCCCGTTTTGTTAAGACGGCGTTAACGCTGCAATGCGCCGGGCTTCGCTACAATCGGCCCACCCGCGAGCCTCAGCGTCGTTCAGTGTCGATCAACGTCCTGAAGCGGGCACGACAACAACTCAGGGAAGGGAAAAACAGATGAACGACATCGCACGCGAGTCCGTCCTGGGCAGCGCCCCCGCGCCGGCTGCGCCGCAGCCCCTGCGGCTGCGCTTTATCGGCAGCGGCTCGGAATACTTCCGCATCTGGATCGTCAACCTGTTGCTGACCATCGTCACGCTGGGTGTCTACTCGGCCTGGGCGAAGGTGCGCACGCTGCAGTATTTCTATCGCAACACACAACTGGCCGGTTCGAGCTTCGATTATCACGGCAGCCCGATCGCCATTCTCAAAGGCCGCGCGATCATTTTCGTGCTGGCGCTTGCGTTCAACCTGCTCGGCCATTCATCGCCGCTGCTGGGGCTGGGGTTGCTTGCGTTGATGGCCGCTGCGTTTCCGTGGCTGCTGGTGCGCTCGCTGCGTTTTCGCATGGCCAACTCCAGCTACCGCGGCCTGCGCTTCGCCTTTACGGGCAAGGATGCCGATGGCTACATGGTGTTCCTGGTGTGGCCGATCCTGAGCGTGATCTCGCTGTATCTGCTTGCACCGCTGGCGCACCAGCGCTTCAAGCGTTTCCAGCACAAGAACACGCGCTTCGGTACCGCGGCGTTTGATTTCTCGGGCACGCCGGGCAACTTCTACGGCGTGTATCTGCGCACGTTCGGCTTGGCGGTGCTGGCCGTTGTGGTGGCTGGTGTGCTCTCGCTGCTGCTGGGGGTGTCGTTCCACCGTGCGCCGGGTGTGGGCCAGATCTTCGGCTTCATCCTCATCGGGCTGTTCATGTATGCCGCGATGCTGTTCCTGACGCCGTACTTCCTGTCGCGCCTGCAGAACGTGGTGTGGAACCACACCACGCTGGGCGCGCATCGGTTCCAGAGCCAAGTGGGTGCGGGCAAGCTGTTCTGGATCTTCGTGTCGAACGCGGTGCTGATCCTGATCACCATCGGCCTGTTCACGCCGTTTGCACGTGTGCGCACGGCGCGCTACAAGCTCGACTCGGTGACGATGTTGGCGGCCGGTTCGCTCGATACCTTCGTTGCCGGGGAAACCACCAAGGTGGGCGCCCTGGGCGACGCCACGGTGGACTGGTACGACATCGATATCGCGCTGTAAACGCGCCGCAAGGCAAAGGCAACCGACGTGATTCTTGCTACCTACTTCGACGGCCGTACCTCGCGCGCGCAACCCGTGCGCCTTGCCGTCGAGGCGGGCGAGGCGGTGCTGTTCAACCCCGAGGGCACGGCGCTGCGCCGCGCGCCTCTCTCTACGCTGCGGGTCTCGGAGCGCGTCAAACATGCACCGCGCTTGATTACGTTCGAGGACGGCGCGTTTTGCGAGATCACCGACCCCGCGGAGCAGGCGTCACTGAACGTGCTGCTGCATCGCACCGGCTATCGCGAGGGATGGGTCGTGCTGGCGCAGAACAGCTGGAAGCTGGCGCTGGGCTCACTGCTGGCCATGGTGGTGGTGCTGGCGCTGGGATATCGCTACGGTTTGCCCTGGGGCGCCAAGGTGGTGGCCGGCATGGTGCCGCAGCGGGCGGAGGCGCAACTCGGGCGCAGCACGCTGAAGGCAATGGACGAGCGCTGGCTCAGGCCGAGCAAGCTGCCGGTGGCGCAGCAGGACCGCATCCGCGCACGCTTCACGGCGCTGCATAGGCCGCCGCAAGCCACGCACACGTATCACATCGTTTTTCGTGACGCCGACATCGGCGCCAATGCTTTTGCGCTGCCCGGCGGCGACATTGTCGTGACCGACGCGCTGGTCAAGCTGGTGGGTGAGGGCGATGGTCTGACGGGTGTGCTGGCGCACGAGGCGGGCCACGTTGAATATCGCCATGGGCTGCGGCAGGTGATTCAGTCGTCTGCCATCGGGGCAACGGCAGCGCTGCTGTTTGGCGATGTCTCGACCATCCTGTCGGGCGTACCGGCAGCGCTCTTGACGCTGCGCTATTCGCGTGACTACGAGCGCGATGCCGACCGCTATGCCGCGCTGCTGTTGCAGGAGAACGGCCTGTCCGTCGGCGCGTTTGCCGATGTGCTGCAGGCGCTGGAAGACACGCATGGCGGTACGCGCAAGGCAGATGCCGCGAAGAAGCCCGACGCTGCCAGCGATGACGATGCTTCGGCGTTCTTCTCGTCTCACCCGCTGACGCGCGAGCGCATCGACACGCTGCGCCGCTTCGACCGCACGCACGGCGGCAGCGACAACGGCGACGCAGAATAGCGGGAGCGGGAATGACGAGGGCGCATCAGCGGAACGTCCAGAACCGGTGCAGCACGAAAGTCAGGGGCGGCACCGTCGTCAGAATGCCCGCCAGCCCGATCCAATAGCTCAGGCCCAGCGTCTGCGCACACCACGAAATCGCGAGCGTCAACGCCAGGCCCAGCAGCGAGACAGCGTAGAAGCGCAGGAAGTTGGTGCGCGCCGGCTTGGCCGAAAAACTCCACAGGGCGTTGAGCAGGTACGAGCACACATTGGCGCAGACAAACGCCGCTCCGTTGGCTGCGACCTGAGTTGCAGAGAAGCCACCGATGAGCGCCATGGCAATCGCCACATGCACCCCGGTGGCGACGACGCCCGAGACCCCAAAGCGGAAGACGCGGATCAGCAGCATGCGATCCGGCAGCGGCAGCACGCCTGCAAGTGCGTTCATGACGGTTGATTCAGCGTGCCGCATGAGGCGTCTCCGGTTGGCATCAGCGACGTGCGGCGTGACTGCGCTGGCGTTCTCCTTGCGGCTGGCGCAGTCGGGCGCTGGCAATCGGAATCACCTGCCGGCTGTTGCTGCCCTGCACGCGGCTGCGGGGGCGGCGCTCCTGATAGCGGCGCTTGACCAGGTAGATCGGCCGGCCCTTGGCTTCGTCATAGATGCGGCCAACGTATTCGCCGATCATCCCCAGGCCGATCATCTGCAGCCCGCCGAAGAACAGCATCAGCGACAGCTCCGAAGCGTAGCCCGGCACCACCACGCCGAAGATCATCGTGCGCACGATGATGAACGCGCCATAGCAGAAGGCCAGCGCGGCGACGAGCGCGCCGAGATACGTCCAGCTGCGCAACGGCAGTGTGCTGAAACTCGTGATGCCCTCCAGCGCGAAGTTCCACAGCCGCCAGCCCGAAAACTTCGACGTGCCCGCGCTGCGTTTCTCGCGTTCGTACTGCACGATCACCGTGCTGAAGCCTACCCACGCGAACAGGCCCTTCATGAAGCGGTGCCGCTCCGGCAACTGCTTGAGCGCGTTGACCACGGCGCGGTCCATGAGGCGGAAGTCGCCCACATTCTCGGGCAGCTTCAGGTCGGACAGTCGGTTGTGGATCCGGTAGTAGGCTGTGGCCGTCACGCGCTTGAGGAACGAATCGCACGCGCGGTTGGCGCGCTGCGCGAGTACGACTTCGGCGCCCTTGCGCCAGTGCGCAACCAGCGTCGGGATCAACTCCGGCGGGTCCTGCAAGTCGGCATCGATTGGGATGACGGCATCGCCCTGTGCCTCGTCCAGGCCTGCGGTGAGTGCGGCTTCCTTGCCGAAATTGCGGGTCAGGTCGACCACGCGCACGCGGGGATCGGCATGTGACACGGCGACGAGCTTGGCGAGCGTGTCGTCTGCGCTGCCGTCGTTCACGCACACGATCTCGAACTGCATGCCGTCGATCGATTCCAGGATCGGCACCACGCGGGCGAAGAACAGGTGCAGTGCATCGCCTTCGTTGTAGAACGGTGCGACCAGGGAAAGCAGTGGCGTGTCGTGTTGGTCTTGATGATTCGGCTGCATGGCTTCCCCCAAAACTTTGATGGCGATACGCAGACCTATGGCTGGCCTGTCGGTGGTTATGCGGTGGTGCGTGCGTTGGCTGCTGCCGGCATGCTCGATGTAGATGCCGGGCCGGGCTTGGCGTTGGTGGCGTGGCCGGCGGTGTGCACTCGCGCGTGCGTGAGCGTGCGATACACGACCATTGCCATCATGGTCACCAGGAAGAACGGCCCGACCTGCGGCAGGTGGAGCAGCGGGTTGGTGAACTCGAACACCGGCAGCAGCCACGCCGCAACAAGCAGCGCGCGCTCCGCACTCGACAGGCCGAAGCGAACACCGTGGCTGATGTAGCCCGCAATGGCCACGACGAGCCAGGTCAGCTCATACGCACGCACATATGGCGAGATCAGCAGCGTGGCGGTTGCCAGCGCTGCAACGCGCAGCCCCGTATCTGTTGTGCGGCGCCATACGGCGGCGGTTGCAAATAGCGCCAGCACGGCCATCGACACTTGAATCGCATAGGCGAGTTTGATGCCGATGCCGGCGGCGCGTGCTGCCGCCAGGAACGTTGGCATGACATACCAAGCCGTGCCGCCGTGTTCGACCAGGTTGGTCTCGGCCCAGTGCGCACTCTGGAAGAAGGCGGGCACCGTGTCCCAGCCGCACACGGCAATGCTGGCGGCGCTGAACAGCACAGCGGTGATGGCTGCGCTTGCCATCGTCTTCCATGCGCGGCTGACGAGCAGCACCACGGGAAACAGCAGCGCCAGTTGTGGCTTGATGGCCAGCAGGCCAATGGCAACGCCGGCCAGTACGGGGCGCTTGTCGAGCCACCCGACGGCAGCAGCAGCCAGCCCCGCGGTGAGCATGGAGTTCTGCCCCATTAGCACCGTCACGAACACGGCCGGCGAGCTGACCACCGACATCCACGCGTGCTGACGTGCATCCACCTTGTTTCCAAGCAGCCCGATCGTGGCCTTCACATAGAGCCCACCGGTGGCCAGCATGAACAGCAGATAGCTCGGCCACAGCGGCAACAGCGACAAGGGCAGCACCAGCAGCAGGAAGGTCGGCGGATACAGCCAGGGCAGAATGCGCTCGCTGCCCGCTTCCAGCGTGCCGTACTGGTTGATCACCACCATGATCTTGTCGATGTCGTAGGCGTGCAGTGGGTGCTCATGCAGTGCGATGTGCGATGCGCCCCAGAACACGGAGAAGTCCGACGCCGGCCCGGTGATGCGTGTGTCGGTGAAGCCGTTCGTCACCCAGGCACCCAGCGCGAAGATCAGCAGGAATACGGCCAGCATCACCTTGCTGCCCTTGCGCACCGTGTTGGCGTTGATCCAGTGGCGATCGGCCATCGGCTGCACGTGTTCTTGTTGTGGTGACTCGCCCATGGCACTTTCCCCGTGGATGGTCTGCGTGCCTAGTTCGCCAGGCGCGGCGGCACATAGGCGCCGTAGTTGGTGCCGGAGCCGCCGCCGCTGACCTTCGTGTTGGTTGTGAAGTTGCCCTCGATGTAGGAGTGCGTGCCGTTGGTGAAGATTTTCGTGATCGTGAAGCCGGCAAACGCAACCACGGGCGAGCTTGATCCGGGGACGACGTTGGCCACCACGGGCATCGTCACGGTATAGGGCAACGGAGGAATCGCGTTATAGACGCTGGTTTTCACGCCGGTGGAGATGTTGATGCTGTCCCCAACGTTGACGGTTGTCGGGTTGCCGCTGCTGACCAGACCCTTTTCTGTATTGGCGTCGGTCGCGCCGCCAAAGCCGGTCCACTCACCGCTAGCGCAGGTGTTGGTGCCGGGCGGGTAGCTGGCGTCGATGTCGATCACGTACGGCTTGCCGGTCGATGGATCGAGCAGTGGCTGGTTGGTGCTGTAGTTCCAGTACAGATCGAACAGGCACTTGTTGAGCGCCACAGGAAACAGCGCTCCGGGGTTGGCGCTGCCGGGCGCGGCGATGACGGCGACCGCCGTGGCGCGGATATCCGCCGTGCCGCCACCAAACACCCATGTGAGCCAGCCTTTGACCGCGCCGCCGTTGACACCCGAGGCGCGCGTAATGGTGACCTGCACGCCTGGCACGTCGTTCTTTCCCGGTGTGATGGATTGTGCTTGCATGCCGGCAGGGCTACCGGTCAGGTTCCAGTAGCCGGCCGTGACGGTGCCGGTAGCGAGCTTCGTGCCATCAGAAGCATTGAGCGTGACGGCGTTGGTGCCTTTGGTGACGCCATTGCTCCACTGCGGCGTGGGACTGATCGGGTTGAGCCCCGCCGCGCCTGCCAGCGCCGCCGCATCCGCCGCGTTTTGCAGCTCATTGCGCACCACATACAGGTGCGCCACGTCGACGGCGATGGCGCCAACCGACAGGAAGACGACCAGCAACATCGGGGCGATCATTCCGACCGCGCCGCGTTGCCGTAGAGGAAGGGCTCGCTTGGTCATGGCATACCTCGCACAGTGCAAGAACTGCGTGTTACTCGCAGAGCATGGTGGTCTGCGCACTCATCGCCAGCGATCCGGTGAAGGGCGCCAAGTGGCCCAGCACCAGGCCAGTGAATGTGTATGACACCGTGACTATCAACTGATTGCCGCTTCCAGCGGTACACGTTGTCGTTGGTGATACTGATGCCGTGCAATTTGAGGCGGCGCCGAACGTCACCAGACGGTTCTGGCAGTAGTTGGTCGCCACGCTCTGGATCTTGGTGCTGGTCGGCACCGGCGAGCTGAAGACCACACCCGCCCGCGCAGCTTCGCGGCTCGCGTTGGTGATGACGGCCTTGTCGTACCACGCCGCGCCAAATTCGACGATGCCGAACACGACCAGCAGCAGGATCGGAAAGACCAGGGCGAACTCGACACCGGCGGCGCCGCGCATCTTGCGCGTGCGGGCAGGGCGGTGCGCGGTACGTTGGTTGGCACGGGAGCGCATGATGGTCTCCTTGGAGCGATGGCGGGTCGGCTGTTTGACTTCGACTTACTGTTGGGCTGCGACCGAGCGCAGCGCGCCGATCACCTGGATGGCAGCCGGGCCAAGCAGCACCACAAACAGCGATGGGAAGATGCAGAAGATCAGCGGGAACAGGATCTTGGTGCCGATCTTGGCCGCGCGTTCTTCGGCCAGCATATGGCGCTTGGTGCGCAACATGTCCGAATGCACGCGCAGCGATTCCGCCACGCTGGTGCCAAAACGGTCAGCCTGGATCAGCATGGCCACAAGCATGCTCACGTCTTCCACGCCGGTGCGGGCGGCCAGGTTGCGCAGGGCCTTTTCACGGGCGAGGCCGGCCCGCAGTTCGAGCGTCAGCAGTTCGTACTCTTCGGCCAGCGCAGGGCGTGCGTGGCGCATTTCGTCCACCACGCGCAGCACGGCGGCATCCAGCCCGAGGCCCGCTTCCACGCACACCATGATGAGGTCCAGACTGTCCGGGAACGCTTCGAAAATGTCGCGTTGGCGGCGGCGGATCTTAGTGCGCAGCACGATGTTCGGCAGGTAGAAGCCAATCAGTGCGGCACCGAACAGCACGCTCAGGTATTCGTTCTGGTGGTTGGCATCGAAGCGGCCCAACAGCACCACCGACAGCAGCAACGGCAACCCCACCGCCAGAACCGTCTTGATGCCGAAGTAGATGGCGGGCGCTTCCGGAGACCGCCAACCGGCATGCACAAAGCGCGTGCGCAGGTCCGACGTTTCCCAGCCGTCTTTGGGCAGCGATGCCTTGGCCAGCGGCTTGGCGATCTGGCCGATCTTGTGCAGCCAGTCGTTGGAGGTGTCCTGCGGCACGAGGCTGGGCGCCTCACGATCGATCTGCCCGAGGCGCCGCTGCAGCGCGCTCGGCCGCAGTACGTTGAGCGCAACCAGCACCGCCCCAAAGACGATGATGAACGTGCCGCCAAGCAAGATTGTCTGTGCGATCTGCATGTCCGTCCAGGGTTGCCCCCGCCTCCGAATTCTGTTCTGTGCTCTATGGCGCCGATGTCATCTCAGATGTGGATGCGTACGATCTGGCGGATCCACAACACGCCCACGCAGGTCATCACGATGGCGGTCCACATCATCTGGATGCCGGTCGGGTCTTTCCACAGCGTGGACATCAATTCCGGGTTCAACTGGTAGACCACGACTGCCATGCCCGGCGGCAGCGCGGTCAAGATCCAGCCGCCGAGTCGGCCCTCTGCCGAGAGCACGCGCACCTTGTCAAGCAATTGCAGGCGCTTGCGGATGAGCGAGCCCACGTTGTCCAGGATCTCGGCCAGGTTGCCGCCCGACTCGCGCTGGATGAGGATGGCGATCACCAGGTAACGGAGGTCGTCCACCGGCACGCGGTCGGTCAGCCCGGCCAGCGCGTCGTTGAGCGTGACGCCGTAGTTGATCTGGCCGAACACCATCGCCAGCTCTGTGCCGATCGGCTGCGGCAGTTCATCACCGGCCATCTCCAGCGCGCTGGGCAGCGAGTGCCCGGCACGCAGCGCACGGCTGATGAGGTCGGTCGCTTCCGGCAGCTGTGCTTCGAGCTTCATCAGCCGGCGCGTGCGTCGATGCAGCACGTAGAACAGCGGCAGCGATGCACCTGCAACGGCCAGCCCAGCCGATGCGAACCACGGCGGATTGAGCGCCGAGATGCCGATGACAACCACGACCGGCACGACCAGTGTTAGCGCCAGAAAGCGTGCGACCGACCAATCGAGCCCCGATTGCAGCAACAGCAGGTCGAGCCGATTGACGCGCGGCAGCTTGCCCAACAGTGCCGCCACCTCCTGCGATTCCGCCAGCACGCGCTGCTTGAGGATGCTCTCGTTGGCGCCGTGCCGCGCGCTGCTGAGCAGGGCCATCTTCAGCCGCTGGCTCAGGCGCTTGGCGGTCTGGCTGTGGCGGCTGTCCCACCACAGATACGCACTCGATACTCCCAGCACAATGGCCACGAAAACCGAGAGCGTGAAACCGATCACCATGGTGTCCATGTCGGCTCTCCTTTAGACCTCGTATTGAACCGAGGGGTCGTACAGCGTCTCGGGCAGATGGATGCCGAAGGCCTGCAGACGTTCCGAGAACTTGGGCCGCACGCCCGTGGCGCAGAAGTGGCCCTTGATGCGGCCCTCAGCATCGATGCCCTTGCGGCGGAAGGTGAAGATCTCCTGCATGTTCACGACCTCGCCTTCCATGCCGGTGATCTCCTGCACGCTGACCAGCTTGCGATTGCCGTCGGTCAGGCGTGTCACCTGCACCACCACCGTCAGTGCCGAGGTGATCTGCTGGCGCATCGTCTTGGGCGGCAACTGCAGGCCCGCCATGCTGACCATGTTCTCCAGCCGGGTCAGCGCATCGCGCGGCGTGTTTGCGTGAATGGTGGCGAGCGACCCTTCGTGCCCGGTGTTCATGGCATGCAGCATGTCGAGCGCTTCGGCACCGCGCACTTCGCCGAGGATGATGCGATCGGGGCGCATCCGCAGCGCGTTCTTCACCAGCGAGCGTTGCGTGATCTCACCGCGGCCTTCGATGTTGGCCGGGCGCGTTTCCAGGCGCAGCACATGGTTCTGGCGCAGTTGCAGCTCGGCCGCATCTTCAATGGTGACGATGCGTTCGTTCGCGGGAATGTAGCCCGAGAGGATGTTGAGCAGCGTGGTCTTGCCGCTGCCGGTGCCGCCCGAGATCAGGATGTTGAGCTTGGCCTTGACCATGGCATCGAGCAGTTGCGCCATTTCCGGCGTCATCGTGCGGAAGTTGACCAGGTCCTGGATCGTCAGCGGGTTGACGGAAAAACGCCGGATCGACAGCAGCGGCCCATCAATGGCCGAGGGCGGAATGATCGCGTTGATGCGCGAGCCATCGGGCAGCCGTGCGTCCACCATCGGGCTGGACTCATCAATGCGGCGGCCGACGCGCGACACCATCTTTTCAATCACGCGCATCAGGTGTGCGTCGTCGTGGAATGTCACGCTGGTCAGCTCGAGCTTGCCGCGGCGTTCCACGTACACGTACTGGTGTGTGTTGACCAGGATGTCGGAGATGGTCGGGTCGGCCAGCAGCGGTTCGAGCGGGCCGTAGCCGAGCATCTCGTCCTGCACGTCGGAGACAAGGCGGCGCCGTTCGCTCTCATTGAGCTGGTGCTTGCCTTCATCGACGATTTGCTCGACCAGTTGCGCCAGCTCGCGCTTGATCTGCTCGGGCGTGAGCTGCTGCAAGCGGCTCAGTTCCACGCGATCGATGATGATCTGGTGCACATCCTGCGCCACCTGCTGATAGGCCGCGCTGGTGTGGCCGTTCGAGCCGTTGGCGTACGCAACGCGTTGCGGTAGCGCCTCGCCGGCTTGCTGAAAGAGTTGTTCTCGCAATGACATGATGGGCTCCACGCGATCGATGGGTTAGGCACGCGTCAGGCGCGTACGGGCGCCGGCACTTGGTTGGCATGGCCGAACAGCTTGCGCAGCAGGCCGTCGCGCTGGGGCTGCGTGGCAGGAAAGAGCTGGCGCGCCATGTCCAACAGCGCACGGCTGATCTGGCTGTTTTCGGCCACATCCAGCACAGGCCGGCCCTGGTTGACCGAGTCGCGCACGGTGGCCGGGTCATACGGCAGCACATGTGCAATGGGCATGCCGAACGCGCTTTCCATGGTGTTCTGCGTGAACGGCACGCGCTTGTCGTACTGGTTGACGAGGAGCTTCAGCCGTTCTGCGCGATAACCGAGCGAGCTGCAGATCTCCATCAGGCGGCGGCCAGCGCGCAGGTAGGCCAGGTTCAGTTGCACCACGGCGTAGATCGCATTGCTGTGGTCCAGCACCAAGATCGACGCCGGGTTGATGTCCTGTCCCAGGTCAAACACCACCACGTCGTACATGGACGCGGCCAGCGTCAGAAGGCGCTCCAGATGCATCGCCTTGATCTCGCCCGCCTTGATCGGGTCACCGGCGCCGGCCAGTACGTCGAAGTTGGTGCTGACGTGCGTCACGCAGGTATCGAGCAGCGCGGCATCCAGGCGGTCGATCTGGTTGCAGACATTGGCCAGCGTTGCCGGCGGGGTCTGGTCCGTCACCAGGAAGGCGGCATCGCCATATTGCTGGCAGAGATCGACCAGCAGCACGTGCTTGCCGTGCCGTGCGCTGAGCACGTGCGCAAAGTTGGCGGCGGTGAAGGTGGTGCCGCTGCCGCCCTTGCACGAGAGGAACGACAGCACTTGGCCTTCGTTGCGCGAGCCGGACAATGCGTGGCTCGTGCAGCGTTGCAGCTCGTCGCGAAATTCGTGCGCATCGGGCGGCCAGGGCAGCACGCATTGCACGCCGGCGCGCATGGCACGCATCAGCAAGTCGGCAGACGGGTTCTCCGTCAGCAGCATGCACAGCGTGTCGGGGCGGTCCGTCGTCAGGCGGCGCAGCTGCTGGATGTCGTCGGTGCTGAAGCTGGCCGCTTCCAGGATCAGCAGGTCGGCGCCCTGCGCAAGCCCCGGTTGGCCGAGTGCCTGGGCCGGGGCGGCACACATGCGCTGAACGACATGGCTGCTGGCCTGTGCAATCAGACCTGCGAGGTATTGCAGGTGCGATTCGTCGGCGGATACGAGAGCGATCTTGGCCATGGCCGGGCTCCTGTGAGCGTCTGGTGACGCGCCGCGGGTGGCGGCGCGTTTTCCTCTTTCTGCGTTCTTGCGTGTTGCGGCCTACCGGCCTTGGGCATCCAGGCTGCTGCCCGAGCCCACACCCACCGTGAAGGCGCTGACATCGGCCGACGGCTTGACGAACTGGGTGTTGTAGCGGTCCATGGCGGCGGTGGCGGCACGCCCGTCGACGCCGGTCACCGGGTTTGTGTTGGCCGATGCATTCGGGTTGAGCGTCTGCATGGCCTGCACCGAGCGGACGGCTTCACCGAAGTGTTTGTCGTACTCCGGGGTGGAAGTCATGCACCCGGCCAGGGTGAGGGCGACTGCGCTGCAGAGTCCCGCACGCGCCAGCTTCGAAGTGATGTTCATGATCGTCTCCTTGAAGGTTGAGCGGTCGGGTCAGTCATGGAAGGGCTGTTCGCCCATCGACACGAAACGGCGTGCGCCGGGTGCTGGCGCCATGGCGGCAGGCGCGGGCGGTGTGCCGTTGTCGGCCGGTGCTGCAGGTGTCGTGGCGGCTGCGGGTGCTTGCGCTTCGGCTGCGGTGTCGGCTGCAGCAGGCGCGCGCGCGGCGGGGGCTGGCGCTTGAACAGGTTCGGCTGCGGGCGCTGCGGCGGCGGTTGCGGTTGCAGCCTCGGCCGCCTTGGGTGCCGGCAGTGCGGAAGCCGGTGCAGCCATGGCGGCCGGTGCCTTGGCCGGCTTGGCCTTGTGGCCTTCCATGTTGCCGTTGAGCAGGATCTCGCCGGTGTTGACCTGGCCGAACGTATCGGTCGGCAGCGGGTAGTCGGCGGGCAGCGGCTTGACCAGGCGCGGCGTGACCACGAACACCAGCTCCGTCTGGTCCTGCTGGAAGCTCGTGCTCCGTGCCAGGGCACCGATCACGGGCAGCTCGCCAACACCGGGGATGGCCTTGAGGCTGCCCGTGATGTTGTTCTTGATCAGCCCGCCGATGGCGAAGCTCTGGCCGTCGTGCACCTGCAGCGTGGTGGACGCGCGCCGGGTGGTGATCAGCGGCAGGATCTGCGTGTTGTTGCTGTTGGGCGCGGTCACTGCCACGCCTGTCGGCGACAGTTCGGACACCTCCGGCGACACCTTCAGGTTGATGCGGCCGTTCTCCATCACCGTGGGGGTGAAGCGCAGGCCCACGCCAAAGGTCTCTTCCTGCAGGATGACCGTGCTGGTTCCGCCCACCGCGGCGCCTTGCGCCACCGGAATGAACACCTTGCCGCCAGCGAGGAAGCTGGCTTCCTGTCCGCTGATGGCCATCAGGCTCGGTTCTGCCAACACCTTGACGAGGCCGTCGCCTTTCTGTGCATCGAGCGCGAACTTGAGCGGCAGGCGGTTGTTCTTGCTGAAGTTCACGATGTCGTTGGAGCCCGACAGGAAGTTGGCGAGCGCGCCCACCGACCAGCTGCCGAAGGCACCGTTGACGTTCAGCGCCGAGCCCATCTGGTCAATCAGGGTCTTGGAGACTTCCGCCACTTTCACTTCCAGCATCACTTGTTGCGGGGCTTCCACCGCCATCATGTTGATGATGCGCGGGCTGCGCAGCGCTGTGCCGTTCTGCCCGCCGGCATTCATCTGACCGGCGGCTTGTTGACCGCCGCCGCCCCCTTCATCGCGAACGGGGCCGCGCGCCTGGCGTGTGACAAACGCATTGGCGATGTCCACGATCTTCTGCGCCTGCACAGAATCGGTCACCGTGCCGCCCAGCACAATGCTGTCGGCTGCGGCCGAGACTTCGACGTTCTTTGCACCCGGCACCAGTCGGCGCAGTGCAGCTTGCAGGCCGGCCGGGTCTGCGCCCACCGACACATCGATCACCGTGCACGATCCACTGCGGCCCTGCACGATCATGTTGGTGGAACCGACTTCCAGCCCCAGCACGTACAGCGTCTGCGGGGACACCAGCATCGCCTGCACCACGCGCGGGTTGCCCACGGTGCGGCTGCGTACGGGTTCCGGCAACTGCACCATCGTCGACTTGCCGATGGGGACGGTCACCTCGCTGTGCTCGCGCATGGCGCCGGTGCAGTTCGGCCCCTTGGGGGCTGATTCGCGGCTCGCTTCGGCATTGCTTGCGCTGCCGATGGTCAGCTGGATCGGCCCGCTGGCCGACATGCTCGTCATACGCATGGGCTTGTTCGGCGCCGCAGCGTTGTTGGTCAGGATGGCGGACTCCACACCGACCTGCGCGTACGCCGCACCTGCCCAAAGCCCCCCCAACATGGCTACTGCGGTTGCAGTCGCCTTCATGTACGTCCCCATGCAGCGTGTCTCGCCGCGTTGCGTGATGAGTCGGTTCATGGTGATCCCCCAGATTGGTTGTTCTGCAAGACAAGGCCGGTTGTGTTTGCCTGTGACCGTGCCGGGGCCCTCTTCCTGGGGCCTTTGGTCTGTTCTTCCTGTTTTCTTGTTGATCGCTGCCCGTGTGTTCAGTGGCGCGTTTTGCTTCAGAAGCACTCGGCGCCGCGATCCACACCGGCAATCACGCCGATGCAGTTGCCGGGCGCCCGCTGCACAGCGGCCACGCGGCGTACCACCTGCACCGTCTTGGTCACCGGCACCGCCACGGCGGCCGTGATGGCGGGCTCCTTGAGCAGCGTGCTCTTGGTTGCGCCATTGGTATCTGCGGGTTGCGGGTCGACCTGGTTGCGCAGCACCAGCGAGAGCGTGCCCACGCTGCGTGCGAGGTCCAGCTTCTCAGCTTGTTCGGGCGTGACTTCCAGGGTGACGGCGTTGACGACCTTGGGCTTGGTGTCGTCGCGGTTGACCTCTTGTGCGACGGCCAGCACCAGGATCTTTTCCAGCACGATCTTCGAGATCGATTGGTCGGACCGATCACCCGCCGCCGGCTTGCCGTCTTTGCTGTCTTGCAGCGTGTTGACGATGATGTCGACGTAGCTGCCCGGCAGAGCGAAGCCCGCCACGCCCACCACGTCATTCACACGCACGGTGATGGCGCGTTTGCCGTCGGCAATGACGGCCGACAATCCACCTGCCGTGCCTTGCGGCGTGAGCTTCGATTCCAGTACGGGCTCGCCGCGTGTCAGGCTTGCGCGGACGACCCGGCCACTAAGCGCCTGCGTGTCGGAGATGGCGCCCGGCGGCAGGCTGGCGGTCGGCCAGTCCACCACCTTGACGAAGTCCGGCGACAGGCGCTGGCCGAGGTCAATATCGGCTGCGGCCACCGCCACCTTGGTGATGCCGCTGCTGCTTTGCTGCGTGAGCCAGCGCGAGGCAAAGACCACCGCCGCAAGGCCGGCGATCGTGGCAATCAGCAGCATGGAGAGAATGCGCAGGTTTTTCATTTCCCAACCCCACTCAGATGGTTCTCAATCCCACCGCCACTTGGTCCGAAGACACGTGACGGGCATGCACGGCCGGCCAATGCGCCGGTCAGCCGAAGAAGACGGTGAAGAGGGAGGTGCGTGCCAGGATGGGCGTGGCCCACAGGCATGGCGATGGGGCGCCGCGCAGGTCCTGGCTTGCCCGATGGTGCGACTGGATTGACGCATGTCACTTCTCCCCGGTCTTGGACCGTTCTTGCGTGGTCCTTGATGCCTCGTATGTCTGGCGCGTGCCTGGTGGCGTTCATTCCGTCAGGCTGTCTGCGGCGACGCCGTGTGCTTGTTCTGCACCGCGTCGGCACGCGTCAGGTGTTCCCCCCCTCGGCTACAACACTCCCCACTTCACCAGCAACGTGCCTGCGGCAAACGCCACCGCGTATGGCAGCTGGATCGTTCCGCTGCGCTTGCCCCCGGTTTCTGGAGAAGGCACGGCCTTGCCCCCGAACGGCAGCGACATCAGCAGCGTTGAAACCCCTGCAAACGAGCGTTGCGCGTCGCGGCGCAGCAACACCATGGCAAGCGCGAGAACCCCGCCTGCGAGAAAACTCACGAAGGCGATGTGGAGGGCGCCGAAGGGCCCCACGAAGGCGCCGATTGCGCCCATCAGCTTCACGTCGCCGGCGCCCATGCCACCGAGCAGGTAGACACCGATGCACAGACCCATACCCACCGCTGCGCCACCGAGCCAGGCGAGCGCGCCTGCGGTGAAACCCTGCGTGAGGCATTGCGCGAGGAGCGCGGCCACCAGGCCCGAAGCCACCAGCCAGTTCGGGATGCGGCGCGAGCGCACGTCGCTCGCTGCGGCCATCACGATGAGCACGATCAGGCTGAGGTTCGCCAGGGCGCTCAGGCTTGTCATGGTGGTCATCTCGGGTTCCTCTCGGGCGATTGTTCTGGCTGTCCGCGCGGCATCATGTGCCGCGGGTCAGCGCTTGTTCTGCCGGATCAGGCCCGGGGCTGCCGGACCTGACCTGGGCGCACTGGCTCTGCTCAGGCGGCGGCCGTCGACAGCTGGGTTGCGATCGAATTCCAGATGGCGCCGACCGCGGTCTTGACGGTGGTCCCGTAGGTCACCATCACCAGAGCCACAAAGGCCAGCAGCAGTGCGTATTCCACGCCGGCTGCACCGTCTTCTTCGCGCACGAAACGCTTGATCA
Source organism: Ralstonia psammae (assembly GCF_958405935.1). Classification (NCBI taxonomy): domain Bacteria; kingdom Pseudomonadati; phylum Pseudomonadota; class Betaproteobacteria; order Burkholderiales; family Burkholderiaceae; genus Ralstonia; species Ralstonia psammae. Next base: position 132,980 of record NZ_CATZBU010000001.1, on the reverse strand, counting down.
TGGCTTTCATTTCAATCTCCTCACGTCATGGTTCAAGGAAAGGCGCACCGCTGAAGATCGGGCGCTGGGTTCTGGCCAGACAAGCCGGCCAAGGCCAAACCAGGGGTTCCGGAGATCGTGTGCGCACACCGGTGCCACACCGGCGCAAGGCCAGCATGTTCCGGAGCACAACAACACCAAGAGGCTCCCCCGACTTCACCAGTTCTCAGGGCTTGCACCGGCGTGGCCGCTGGTGGTCGCTCGCCCGGGCATCGCCGCACATTGCAGCAGGTGCCCACTGGACGCCGTGGGCTGGTCCACCATTCCTCCAGGGACCAGCTCACGCCTGAAAGTGCAACAACTTCCGTGTTCACCGCAGACGCTCCCGGCGGTTTGCCGGTCCCTGCAGTCGGCTGGCCTCTTTGTGCCAGCGCGTTCACAACTTCCCCGTACGTCTTTTGTTCTGTTCGCTGCGCTGCTCGTCTGGCATGCGCTGTGTGCTACTGGCCCGTGGCGCGATTGCGCGCTGCCCAGGCCCTGGAATGTCAACCACCCGAACCACCGCCCTGCGAGCCCGATGATCCGAACCCGCCGGGTGTCATCAACACCGATGCCGCGTTGCTCCAGAAATCGCCCACGCTGGTTTCGACGCTGGCCATGACGGCAACCAGCACCAAGGCCACCATCACCAGCAGCAGCGCGTATTCCACGCTGGCGGCGCCGGTCCGGCGGTGCTTGATGTGTTGGTCTTTGGTTTCCACGTCTCACCCCCTCAGGTGTGCGCCGGTTCTGTCTTGTCTTTCCGAAACACCGTGTTGCTATGTCGGCGGGACCAACAGAGCGACGACCGTGCCATTGCTGCTAAGTCCTTGATTTTCAATGGCTGGGCAGGCTTGCCAGCGTCCAGCCCAGGCAATCGGTCGGCGCTTGATTCCCGGGTGTTACGCGCACTTTGTGCGGCCTGCAATACAGCAAACGATGCCGCGCGCGAGGTTTGCGCAAACGCCAAACGTAAAAGTGATGTATGCGCGTTGTGCGCCGCAAAAACCTGCGGGTAAGCCCGCGGCTGTGCCAGCCACGTCAATGCGTGCATTGCTGAAACATGCAGCCTTTGCCGAGACAAGATGCGATGCATTGCAGTCGTCCGGCGCGGTGTGGCCGCGGCGTGTCTTATGGGGCGTGTTGCAAGAAAAGAGGAGCGCTTTATCGGAGAGGTGGCCTACGGCAGAACCTTGGCCTGATCTCGACGCCTGATGCGCCGGCAGCCAATCCCTCGTATGGAAGGATTAGGTGCGCGACCGACAGGGTTGGCGCGGCCAGGCACGTCAAAACCGTTTCGGTTTTGAAACATGGCCCGGCAAGGCGGGGGAGAAACGAACGAAGGGCGGAGCCGTTACAGCACGACCGGCCGGTCGCTCAGCTCATTGGTGCGCGGCGTGCCATCGGAGGGCGCGTGCGCGGCGAGGAGGTCGTTGATCTGCGCCAGTGCATCGAGCACTGGCGTCATGGACACGCGCTGCGCAAAGCCGCGCGTGATGGTTTCGCAGATGGTGCGCCACGTGTGCGCGTCGACCTTCGCGGCGATACCGTGGTCGGCCAGGATCTCAACCGCGTGGTCCGCCAGGTTGATGTAGAGCAGCACGCCCACGTGTTCGCGCGTGTTCCAGACCTCCAGCAGCCCGAACAGCATCCGGGCGCGGTGACGCGGCGACACACCGGCCCACGCGTCGCGCACTGGCAGCGAGCTTTCGATGACGACGCGCACTTCGCCGCGATGGCGCTGTTCGCCTTCGCGCACGGCGGCTTCGAGCTTTTGCAGATCCGCCGGCGGAAACGCGCGCCTGGCATGCGAGGAGGTGGTCAGCAGATGGGTAAGGGCACGGCGTGCGCCGCGGTGATGTCGGGTCTTGGAAGCCATGGTTGTGTCCACCGGTTACCAGTTGCCGGAGGCGCCACCGCCACCGAAATCACCACCACCGCCGCCGCCAAAGCCGCCGCCACCACCACCACCGAAATCACCGTCGCCGCGTCCCCAACCACCGCCCAGTCCCCCACCCAAACCGCCGATGGTGCCCGGGCCCCAGCCGCGATTGCCCATCACCACGCGCGAGCCGGGGCGCCCCGGCAGGCTGCCCGTCACGCGCCCGCCTGAGCGCATGGCCGCGCTGAGCACGAAGAACACGATGATCGCCAGTGGAAACAGCACCGGCAGCCAATCGCCGATGCCGCCTCCGGATTGCTGGCGCTTGGCGCGCTCAGCCGGCGGCAGGCTCTCTTGTGCAATGACGGTCTGGATGGCCGAGATACCCGCCGACAGCCCGCCATAAAAATCGCCCTGGCGGAAGTGCGGTGCCATCACATCCTGCAGCACGCGTTTCGATTGCGCGTCCGTCAGCGCACCTTCCAGCCCGCGCCCGACCTCGATACGCATCTTGCGCAGCGACGCCGGGTTGTCCTTGGCGATGAGGATGATCGCGCCGTCGTCCACGCCCTTGCGGCCGGCCTTCCAGGCATCGGCCACGCGGATTCCGTACGCCTCGATGGGTTCTGGCGCGGTGGACGGCACCATCAACACGAAGATCTGGCTGCCGCGCTGCTGTTCGTAATCAGCCAGCACCTGTTCGAGCGCGCTCTTCTGCTCGGCGCTGAGCGTGCCGGTCAGATCGGTCACGCGCGCGGCCAGCGGGGGTACGGCCACCATGTCGCTTTGCGCGCGGGCAGGCAGCGCAGTGGCCAGCCACAGGGCCGCAGTCAGCAAGAAGGCGAAGCAGGCACGCGCGCGCATCGACATGATCGTCAGCTCGTCAGAACTTCACTGCCGGGGCGGTGGAGATACCCTTCTCGTTCTCGACCGTGAAGTTCGGTTTGACCTGGTAGCCCATCACCTTGGCAGTCAGGTTGGTCGGGAAGCTACGGGCCAGCACGTTGTAGTCCTGCACCGATTTGATGTAACGCTGGCGCGCCACGGTGATGCGGTTTTCCGTGCCTTCCAGTTGCGACTGCAGATCACGGAAGGACTGGTCAGCCTTGAGCTGCGGATAGTTCTCCGACACCGCCATCAGGCGCGACAGGGCGCTCGAAAGCTCGCCCTGCAACTGCTGGAATTTCTGGAACGCCGCCGGATCGTTCAGCACCTCCGGCGTGATCTGGAAGCTCGTGGCTGCGGCGCGCGCCTTGGTCACCGCTTCGAGCGTTTCCTTCTCGTGCGAGGCGTAGCCCTTGACCGTATTCACCAGGTTCGGGATCAGGTCCGCACGGCGCTGGTACTGGTTGACCACCTCGGCCCAGGCGGCCTTGGTGGCTTCGTCCTTCGCCTGGAAATCGTTATAGCCGCACGCAGACAGGAACGGCGCGGCCAGCACGGCCAACGACAGCGCCAGCCAGCGCAGCACCGAAAAACGCGTCGAGCGGAAGGTCAGGGCAGGGGTCATGAAGTCCTCTAGATCTGAATCTGAAAAGAATGTGGCATGAGACCGACATCGCCTCATGATGTTTCAGCGCACTGTAGCTTATGCGCTTGACGCTCCAGTCACACATCAGTACGTTATGGGGACTTTTTTGACAATTTCCATGCGCGCGATTTCCTGTTCCTCGTCGATCTGCACGGCACCGGCGTTCAGCCTGTCGGTCGTGTCGACGCTCGCGTGCGCCAAAAAAGCCACCAAACAGCCGCTCGTCTGACCGGAGCGCTGTTCCGTCAGATGGGCGACGGAACAGTGGTTGACCGACACGTTAGACACGGTTGCCTCTCACCCGCATTTCGCGGGCCCGCATTTCCGAAGCGCTCCTGACGGTTCTTGACCGGTCGTTGATTCGTCCAGGAGTGTTGTCGTGCTTGAAAATTCATCCACTCATCTGTCCAACCACGAACGTCCGTCGTATGCGGGCATCTGGGTACCCATCGTGACGCCTTTTGCCGATGACTCGGCGCGGTCGGTCGACTACGGCGCGCTGTATACATTAGTAGCGCGATACCGCGCGTTGGGCGTCGCTGGTTTTGTGGCGTGCGGCAGCACTGGCGAGGCCGCAGCGCTGACTGATCAGGAGCAGGCCGACGTGCTGGATACAGTACGTGCCGCCGCCGACGGCTTACCCGTGGTGATGGGCGTCTCGGGTAGTGCCCTCGGGCCCGTACGCGAGCGCATGCTGCGCTTGGCCGAGCACCGGCCCACCGCGTTTCTGGTGGCTGCGCCTTCCTACATCCGCCCGTCGCAGGACGGGATCATCGAATACTTCACCGCATTGGCCGATGCATCGCCCGTGCCGGTGCTGCTGTACGACATTCCGTATCGCACCGGCGCGAACATCGACACCGAAACGCTGCTTGCGCTGGCGGCGCATCCCAACATCCATGGCATCAAGGATTGCGGGGGCGACGCGGACAAGACGCAGCGCGTGATTGCCGATGGGCGCTTGCAGGTGCTGGCGGGGGAGGATGCGCAGGTGTTTGGCACGCTGTGCGCGGGCGGCGTGGGGGCGATCATTGCTGCCGCGCATGTCCGCACGGAGCTGTTTGTTGAGATGGCAAGGGCGGTGCAAGAGCAGCGGTTGAACGACGCGCGGCGGTTGCATCATGCGCTGGCGCCGGTGATTCGGTTGCTGTTTGCCGAGACGAATCCTGGGCCTTTGAAGGCTTGGCTTGCCGCCGAGGGGCTGATTCGGAATGTGTTGCGCGCGCCGATGATGGGGGCGTCTGAAGCGCTGGGGCGTGAGTTGGCGGAGGTGGTTGGGCGGGTTTGATTTTTTTGGTGTTGGTTCATCCCCCTTTCGTGCCCTGCCGGGCACGGCGGGGGATGAACAAGGGATGCGCAACCAAGCCCATCCCAAAAACAAAACTCAAACAGCCTTGAACGCCTTCCGAGCCGCCTCAAAAGTCGCATCCAAAATCGCGTCATCGTGCGTTGAAGACACAAAACCGGCCTCAAATGCAGACGGCGCCAGATAGACGCCCTGATCCAGCATCGCATGAAAGAACGCATTGAAGCGCCCAACATCGCTCTTGGTCACTTCAGCAAAGCTGGTCGGCACACCCTCGCGGAAGTAGATGCCGAACATGCCGCCCACGCTGTCGGCGGCAAACGGCACACCAACCTCGCGAGCAATATCCGCCAGCCCATCCACCAGCTTGCGCGTCTGCGCGGCCAGCCGGTTGTGGAAGCCATCTACAGCAATCAGCCGCAACGTGGTCAGCCCAGCCGCAACCGCCAGCGGATTGCCCGACAACGTCCCCGCCTGGTACACATTGCCCAGCGGCGCCAGGAACCCCATGATGTCGCTGCGGCCACCAAACGCCGCGGCTGGCATGCCCCCGCCAATCACCTTGCCCAGGCACGTCAGGTCCGGCTTGATGCCGTACAGCGCTTGCGCGCAACCGAGCGCCACGCGGAAGCCCGTCATCACCTCGTCAAAGATCAGCACGGCACCGTGCTCGGTGCATAGCGCGCGCATGGCTTGGTGGAATTCGGTGCTGCCACGCACGAGGTTCATGTTCCCGGCCACCGGCTCGACGATCACGGCGGCGATTTCCTTGCCATGGCGGGCAAACGCCTCGCGCAGCGCGGTAACGTCGTTGTACGGCAGCACCATCGTGTGCTTGACCACGTCTTCCGGGACGCCGGCGGAAGACGGCGCGTTCTGCGTCGTGTCGGCAAAGGTCAGCAGGCCCGAACCGGCTTTGACCAGCAAGCTGTCGGCATGCCCGTGGTAGCAGCCTTCAAACTTGACGATCAGGTCGCGCCCGGTAAAGCCGCGCGCCAAGCGCAGGGCGCTCATGGTGGCTTCGGTGCCCGATGACACCAGCCGCACCTGCTCGATCGACGGCACGAGCTTGCAGATTTCCTCGGCCATGACGACTTCAGCCTCGGTGGGCGCGCCGAACGAGAAGCTGTCGGCCGCCACTTCCTGCACGGCGCGGACGACGTCCGGATGCGCGTGGCCAACGATCATCGGACCCCACGAGCCCACGTAGTCGACATAGCGGGTGCCGTCGGCGTCCCACAGGTACGGGCCGGCTGCCTTGGCAATGAAGCGAGGCGTGCCGCCCACCGAGCGGAAGGCGCGCACCGGCGAATTCACCCCGCCTGGAATGGTCTTCTGGGCACGTTCAAACAGGGCAGCGCTACGGGAAGGAGTCGACATGGATGCGGTTGGAAGAGAGGAGCGCCGCGCAGAACGATGCTGCGGCACGGTTTAACGGCTGTTTGAGGCGATTATGTGGTGGTTTGCCGCAGATCCGGGCTGGATGCAGTCAAACACCGTGTCTGCCCGGCGCCTGTTCTGGCGCACCCGGGCGTGATTCGGTACCATCTGGCCTGCCATTTTAATAGACGGAACCCACCGAAGCTTTGCCCTATGGAACAACAGATTGAATACAAGACGTGGATGTGCCTGATTTGCGGCTGGATCTACGATGAAGAACAAGGCGCCCCGGACGACGGCATTGCGGCCGGCACGAAGTGGGAAGACGTGCCCATCAACTGGACGTGCCCCGAGTGCGGCGCGCGCAAGGAAGACTTCGAAATGGTGCAGATCTGATCCGGATCTGACCTGTCTCCCGTCAGCAAGTGAGCGTTTGCCCTCTTGCTGACAGCCAAGTATCAGGAAGTGACGGTTCGATGAAATAGGCTCGTCGCTTCCATGCCACAAGCGCTCGGCGGACAGCCGGCGCCATTGACGGCGAATAGGTGACTTGTCACACTTCGTCAAATTCTGAGCTTCACACTTCATAAGCGGGCCGGGGGGCGTAGTTTTGAAGTCGTCGCCAGCGTGGGCCCTTTCCGTTTGGAGGGCACGCTGCGCGGCGATTTGCCGCGATCCATCCGGTCAGAATGTCGTGGCGACCCGTGGTCGCGCACTGCGAGAACATGATGCAATCCGCGCGGGTGGAACAACTGGCTGACTCCCAACCGCTGGCGAACTCTCCGCTGGCGCATTCCCTGACAGGCTGCAAGGTGCTGGTGATCGACGATTCCAGCACCATTCGCCGTACCGCGCAGATTTTCCTCACCCAGGCCGGGTGCCAGGTCATGCTGGCCGAAGACGGCTTCGATGCCCTGGCCAAGGTGGGTGACCTGAAGCCCGACCTCGTGTTCTGCGACATCCTGATGCCGAATCTCGACGGCTACCAGACCTGTTCGCTGATCAAGAAAAGCCCAAAATTTCATGCCACGCCTGTGATCATGCTGTCTTCGCGCGACGGAATTTTCGATCGCGCGCGGGGCAAGTCGGTCGGGGCGGTGGACCACCTCGCCAAGCCGTTCTCGAAGGAAGCGCTGCTGGAGGCGGTTCAGACGCATTTGCCGGTGGCGCCATCTGCCGCGCAGTGACGGCATCTCTCTTAACGAAGGACTGTTTGTATGGCAATCAAGAAAGTGTTGGTCGTCGATGATTCTCCGACCGAAGCGCTGCACCTGTCGGAAATTCTCGGCAAGAACGGTTTCAAGGTGACGGTCGCAGCCGATAGCGAGCAGGCGATGACCAAGCTCGAGGCCGAAACCTTCGACCTGATCCTGATGGACGTGGTGATGCCGGGCCAGAACGGCTACCAAGCGACCCGCGCCATCAAGAAGGACGAGCGCTTCCAGGGTATCCCCGTGATCATGTGCACGACCAAGGGCCTGGAGACCGACCGCGTGTGGGGCATGCGCCAGGGCGCATCGGACTACATCGTCAAGCCGGTCAAGGCCGAAGAGCTGCTCGAGAAGATCGCCAAGCTGGCGCAGTAACCCTGCGGCAGTCGGCCAATCGTTATCCAACCGCGCGCAACGCCTGACAGGGCGCACAGCACAGGACAAGAGCCAGACGTGAACGAACAGCGCACCACACTGACCTCCCGCCAGCGCCTGCACGAATACCAGGCGATGCTGGCCCGCCGCCTGCAAGAGGCGCGCGCCAAGTCGTCGACGGAAGGCTTTCTGGGCGTGCAGATCGGCGAGCACCACTGGCTGCTGTCGCTGACCGAAACCGGCGAGGTGCTGGACTACCAGCCGCCCGCACGCGTGCCGCTCACGCAGCCGTGGTACCTCGGTCTCGTGAATGCGCGCGGCAACTTGCTCGGCGTGATTGATTTCGGCCTGTTCTGCGGTGAAGCGCCGACGGGTAGCGGTACGGGCGCCAAGATCGTGGTGCTGTCGAAAGACCCGCAGCGTGCGTGCGCGATTGTCGTGCCGCGCGTGGCGGGCCTGCGTAGCCTGAGCGACCTGCAACCGGCGGAAGCCGTCGCGGAAGAGGGGCGTCCGTGGATGGGCCGCGCCTGGCGCGACGTGCACGGCACGCAGTGGCGCGAACTGGATGTGCGGCAGTTGCTGGCCGATCCGGCGTTCCTGCAGGTCGGCCGCAGCCGCGCATAAAGCAAATGGGCAATCAGGCCGTAGAGCCGTAGAGCAAACAAGAAAGATTGGGCACGCCGCAACGGGAGCGGGGTGCGCAGGGGCAAGAGGCGGTGCGTGGCGCGCGCAACAGGGCGCGCCAGATGTATTCGACAGGCACCGCCGAAGGTGCGTACCACGCCGGGTGGAACAAGGCGCGGACGCGGACGGGAAATCCATGTGGCCGATCTCGACAGAACGAGACGGCAGCATCGACAAAACAAGAGGGTCCTATGGGGTTCAAGTGGTTCAACGCAGGTCGCCGTGCCGGTGAGGCTGGGGCGCCGGAGGTTGCAGCGGAGGGCGCGTCGGCGGCTTCCGTGCAGTTGGCGCAGTTGGACAATGCGCCCCATGCGGATGACGACAATCCCGCTGGCCCGCCCACGCAGCTCGGCCGCTCGCCCATGGATGCCGTGGTCGGCTGGATGGAGCGCGTGCCGTTTGCCGCGCAGCAGCGCGTGTTCACGATCGGCCTGGTGGTCGGTCTGCTGGCCCTGCTGATCTCGGTGTACCTGGATAACCGCCAGGCCAACAACGGTTCGGTGCAGATTGAAATTGCCGGTGACACGCTGATGCACTCGCAGCGTCTGGCCAAGGCAGTGCCGGTGGCGCTGCTGGGTAACACCAACGCATTCGCACAGCTCAAGGAGAGCCGCGCGCGCCTTCAGGAAAACCTCGAAGCGCTGAAGAGCGGTAACTCCGAGCGCGGCGTGCGTGCCACGCAGGGCAGCGATTCCGAAGCCCTGCTCGACAAGTCGATCGAAGAGTGGAAGCGCAGCGACAAGAGCGCCCAGGCCATCTTGGCGCAGGAAAAGACGCTGGTGGCGGTGGGTAAGACGCTGAACGTGTTCAACGCGTCGAACCCCGAGCTGCTGGAAGAAGCCGAGCAGATCTCGTCGATGAAGCTGCAGACGAACGCACCAGCCCGTGAAGTGGCCGCCTCGTCGCAGCTGGTGATGTTGACGCAGCGTTTGGGTAAGAACATGAACGAGTTCCTGGCCGGCGAAGGCGTGAACCCGGAAACGGCGTTCCTGCTCGGTAAGGACACCAACACCTTCCGCGAAACCCTGAACGGCCTGCTCAACGGCTCGGAAGCGCTGCGCCTGTCGGCCGCCACCGATGCCGAGACCAAGGGCTACCTGCAAGAGCTGTCGACCCGCTTCGACAACGTGCAGAAGACCACGCAGATCATCCTGGAAAACCTGCCGGGCCTGATTGCTGCAAAGCGCGCCCAGCAGCAGATCTTCAACGACAACGAAAAGCTGCGTGCCGATCTGTCGGACCTGCAGTCTGCCTATGCGGGCAGCGTGCGTAGCCGCCCGGTGACGCTCGGTGCGGTGGTGCTGTCGGCCATCCTGACCGTGGTCTGCCTGGCCGGCCTGGCTGCCCTGTACCTGCGCGATTCGCGCGTGCGTACGATGGAAGCAGAAGCCCGTCAGCGCGAAGCTGAAGAGCGCCGGATGGTGGAAAAGCGCAACAACGATTCCACCCAGGCCGCAATTCTGCGTCTGATGAACGAACTGCAGGACATTGCAGACGGTGACTTGACCAAGCAGGCCACCGTGTCGGAAGACATTACCGGCGCCATTGCCGACTCGGTGAACTACACCGTGGAAGAACTGCGCGAGCTGGTCGGTCGGGTGCAGCAGACGGCCGAGCAGGTGACGCAGGCATCCTCGGCGGTGCAGACCACGTCGGAGTCGCTCGTGGCCGCATCGGAAGAGCAGTCGCGCCAGATTCGCCAGACCGGCCAGTCGGTCGTGGAGATGGCCGACCGCATTACGCAGGTCTCGCGCGGCGCGGCCGAATCGGCCAACGTTGCACGCGCCTCGCTGGCCGCTGCCGAGCAAGGTCAGCAGGCCGTGCAGAACGCCATCACGGGCATGAACGACATCCGTGACCAGATTCAGGAAACCTCGAAGCGGATCAAGCGCCTGGGCGAATCGTCGCAGGAGATTGGTGAAATCGTGGAGCTGATTTCGGACATTACCGAGCAGACCAACGTGCTGGCACTGAACGCTGCCATCCAGGCGGCCTCCGCTGGTGAAGCCGGCCGCGGCTTCTCGGTGGTGGCAGAGGAAGTGCAGCGCCTTGCTGAACGTTCGGCAGAGGCAGCCAAGCAGATCGGTGCGCTGATCCGCACGATTCAGACCGACACGCAAGACGCGGTGCACGCCATGGAGCGCAGCACGGCGGGTGTGGTGGAAGGGGCGAAGCTGTCCGATAACGCCGGTGCCGCACTGGTGGAGATCGGCCGAGTGTCGCGCCAGCTTGCCGAACTGATCGAGAGCATTTCGCAGACGACGTCGCACGAAGCGACGCTGGCTTCGGACGTTGCGCAGAACATCGAACAGATCCTGCACATCACGGAACAGACGTCGACGGGTACGCGCCAGACCGCGCAGTCTGTGCGCCAGCTCACGCAGCTTGCTGAAGAGCTGCGTGACTCGGTGGCGCGGTTCCGCATCGCCTGATCTCGTCACCACTGGATTTCGGGCGGGAACGCCGGCTGGGTCACCCCGGGGCAATCGCGGCAACCGCCACCTGCTTTTTGGAAGCACACATGCGTCATCAATCTTCCGCCCAGCCCGAATCCGCCTCTGTCGAGGCGGTTGGAGCCTCCGCCGGGCGTCAGAAGTCCGGTCCGAAGCCTGCCGTGCGCGCGCGTGATCTTTCCGCGCTGGCGTGGGTGGCGCCCAATATGCGCGCCGCACTCGACGATGCCGTGCGCGAGTTTGGCGAATACGCGGCTGAGGTCATCGCCAATCCGGAGGTCATCGGTGCGCGCGATACGACGTCGCTGCGCCTGGCTGGCCAGTATCTGCACCAGGCTGCCGGCGCACTGCTGATCGTCGGCCTGCGTGGTGCCGACGTGTATTGCCAGGCTGCCAAGCGCCTGCTCGAAGCCGTCGATGCCGGCGCGGTACCCGCCGACGCGCAGACGCTGGATGTGTTCTCGCGCGCCGTGCAGGCGTTGCAGGAATACGTGGCCGACCTGATGGCCGGCATGGCCGAAGAGCCGCTGCGCCTTTTCCAGCCGTATCAAACCGTGCTCGCCCGTCTGGGCGAAGAGCGTATTCACCCGGCTGACCTGTGGGCCGATGAGCTGCGCCACCTGCCGGCGCTGCTGCTGCCCTCTCGCGATCTGCCGGGGCTGGCACGCCTGCGCCGCAAGTTCGAACTCGCGTTACTGACTGCACTGCGCGCGCCGGCATCCAATGCCGAGGGTGCGCAGGTGGATCCATCCGCCGCCGCTGCGGCCTACGCCCCCCTGGAAGACCTGCTGCATGGCATCCGTGCGCTCGAGCGCGAACCGCGCCGCGCCGGGGACGACCTGCAGCGCGACCTGTGGCTCGTGCTGGCGCTGACCTTTGGCGCTTTGCGTGCCGGCCTGGTGCCGGCTGACATGACGGCCAAGCGCCTGGCGGCACGCGTGAACCTGCTGCTGCGCCAGTACTCACACAACAACGTCCACCTGCCGCAAGGCCTGCTGACCGACGCGCTGTACCTGTTGGCCGGCATGGCCTACGGCAACGCACCCGCGGCGCCGGTGGGCGACGACACGCTCGGCCCGGACATCGTTGCCTGCGTGCAGGCCTTTGCGATTCCGCCCACGCACGCACCTGCGGGCGCACTGCACACGCGCCAGTACTACGCGTTGCTGCCAACGGACACCAGCGACACGCTACAACGCGTTGGCCGATCGCTCGAAACGCTCAGCCAACAACCTGCACCCGCTGCGGACGAACTCGACGCCGCGCTGCAGACGCTCGCGCTGCATGCCCATGCGTTGGGCCAGCCAGCCCTGTCTGAGCTGTCGAACCGCCTGACCGAAACCGCTGAGCAGGACATTGCGCCCACGCTGCAATTCCTTTCGCGCATGTTGGCCCGCCCGTGGGCGTTGCATGGTGAATCCGGCGACTTGCGCAGCGCGTGGTTTGCCGCCCGTTGCAGCGAACTGGCCGAACACGCCCGCGCGACGCAAGACGGTCACGCGGTACCTGCACCCGCATGGCTTACGCTGCTGGCCGAAGAAGCCGCACAACGCCGCGCGCGCGCCGAGCAGGTTCGTGGGCTGCAAACGCTGCTGGCCTCTGCCGAAACGCACCTCGACGCCTTCGAGCGCGAAGGCGAAGAAAGCGGCGGCCTGCAAGAAGCCGCCCGCCTGTTCGGCGAGATGCAGCGTGCCTTTGCCGCGCTCGACGCCCTTGAGGCCGTGCACGCCACCGAAGCCGCGCAATCGACCATCAACGCGCTGCAAGCCGCGGGCGAGGGCGCAACCGCCGATCGAGAACGCTATCTGGCTGCGCTGGCCGCCAACGTCAGCGGCTTGCAGGCCCTGCTCGACGCGCTGTCTGCCGGCACTGAACTGACCGGCGGCCAGGTCGACGAGATCGTCATCGAAGGCCAACTGACGCCGACCGAGCGCGAAACTGCATGGCGCGAGTTCGCCTTCGATACCGAATCCGGCATGCTGGTCCGTCGCGAGCCGCAATCCGAAACGCAGGCCGGCGCAGACATTGCCAACGCCGATGCCGCGTCGCCGCTGCAATCGCTGCTTGACCGCCTGCTGGCCAAGCAACCGGTCGACCCGGCCGACCCGCTCGCCGCCGAGTTGCGTACCGCACTGCAAGAAGCGCGCGACGCCGCCGCCATCGACGACGATCCGGCTCGCCGCCGTCGCCTGGAAGAGGCGCTGGCCCAGTTCGACGCATGGCAGGTTGGCAGCGCCGGTGCGCTTGAGCGCATGCAGGCCGCATTGGCGGCACCGGCTGCCGTGCCTGCCGCAGCCACCGCACCCGCGCCTGCTGCCGCGCGGGATACCCAATCCATTGATGCCGAGCTGCTCGACATCTTCCTGTCCGAAGCCGAAGAAGTCTTGGCCGGCGTGCGCGCCGATCTGCATGGCCTGCAGGCCGCCGCCGATATGGGCACGGGTGGCCTGGCGGCCGGCTCCGACCTCGACTTGCTCACGCAACTGCGTCGCGCGTTCCACACGCTCAAGGGCTCGGGCCGCATGGTCGGCCTCACGCGCTATGGCGAAGCCGCCTGGGCCATCGAGCAGGTCATGAATGTTTGGCTGGCCGAGAGCCGCGTGCCGACGCTTGATCTGGCCGCGCTGCTGACGCGCGCCGAGTCGGAGCTGTCGACGTGGGCCGCCGCCATTGCGCAATCGCCGCAAGCCGATCACGCCATTGAACCGCTGGTCGCCGCCGCAGAGCGTGTGCGCCATGGTGGTCCGTTCGTGTGGCTGGAGGCCGTGCCCGACACGCACGCAACTGCCGAACACGCTGAGCCACAAACGCCTGAAGCGCCGGCGGTGGAAACCGCATCGCACGATGTGGACGCGGTCCAGCCGATGGAGCTGGCCGCGCCGGATGTGCCCGTTGCGCAAGCCGAAGACGCCGTCACGCTCACGTGGGATGACGAACCCGCGCTGCCCGAAGTCGAAGCGCCGATGCCTGAGGCCACCGCACCGGTGGTCGAGCATGAGGCAGTCGAGCCGGTGGCGGAGCCCGTCGAAGAGGCCATTCAGGAAACCGCCGCTGAACCGGTTGCCGCCGATGCCGATGCCAAGGTGATCCCGTTCCCGTTCGCGCAGACCGGCGAGCAGGAGGAGGCACCGCACGACGATGGCGTGAAGGAGATCGGGCCGGTTCGCATCAGCGTGGCGCTGTACAACGTCTACCTGCAAGAAGCCGATGATCTGATCCGCCGCCTGGGCGTGGATTTTTCGGAGTGGCGTCACGAAGGCCGCACGCCGCCGAGCGAGCTGGCCCTGCGCGCCGCGCACACGCTGCAAGGCAGCTCCGCCGTGGTCGAACTGGAACCGGTGCGCCAGTTGGCAGGCGCGCTGGAGCAAGTGCTGCTGAACCTGAACAGCCGCCCGGTGGCGATGCATCCTGGCGATTTCCGCTTGCTCGACCAATCCATCGAGCGCATGCGCGGCATGCTGCATCAATTTGCTGCGAGCCTCTGGCCGGAAGCGGACGAGCCGCTGCGCCGCAGCCTGGACGAGCTGTGCGAGCGCCTGCTCGTGCGTCCGCGCCTGCCGCTGGAGCCGGCGCCTGCCGCCTTTGCCGAAGCCGAACAGGCCGAGAACGAAACCGCTGGCCTGGCCGGCGAGCCCGGGTTTGAACCGGCGGAGATCGCGCCGACGTTCGTGCCGTCGCTGGTGCCCGTGCATCAGTCGCCGGTTGCCGAGCCGGCGGTGGGTGAGCTGGTCCGCCAGGCACCGGCCGACGCACTCGACCCGGCGCTGCTGGAAATTTTCCTGGAGGAAGCGCACGTCGCGCTGCCCGAGCTGGGCCAGCACCTGCGTGCGTGGGAAGCCGCGCCACAGGACCGCAATGCCGCCGGCCTGCTGCTGCGCAACCTGCACACCGTCAAGGGCAGTGCGCGCATGGCCGGCGCCATGACCCTGGGTCAGGCCGCGCACGAAATGGAAAGTGCCATTGAAGGCGGCCTGCGCCAGAACCGTGTGGACGACGCCCTGTTCCGCAAGCTCTACGTCTGGTTTGACCGCATCCAGGCGCATGTCGATGCGCTGGGCGCAGGCAACCTGCTGCCCCTCGACGCCGGTCTTGCCGATGCTGCCGATGCGCAGCAGACGGCCGCCGACGTGCAGGCATCGTCCGGCGCATCGATGCTGCCGGCTGTTGCGGTATCGACGAGCGTCGATCTGACCGGCACGCGCAGCCCTGAAGCCGAAGCCCTGGAAGTGGCCGAACGCCAGCGTGCGATGGTGCGCGTGCAGGCGCGTGCGCTCGATTCGCTGATCAACGATGCCGGTGAAGTCGGTGCCGCGCGTGCGCGTCTCGAGTCGGAAGTCGATGCGCTCAAGACCTATCTGTCGGAACTGAACGACAACGTGGCGCGTTTGCGCTCGCAGGTGCGCGAGATCGAAATCCAGGCCGAAACGCAGATGGAGTCGCGCATTGCCGATGCGGCCGCGCACGACGAATCGTTCGACCCGCTGGAGTTCGACCGCTTCACGCGCTTGCAGGAACTCACGCGGATGATGGCCGAATCCGTCAACGACGTGGCGACGGTGCAGCAGAACTTGTTCCGCGGTTTCGATCAGGCGTCGCTCGATCTGGAAACGCAGGCACGCCTCACGCGCGGCTTGCAGCGCAGCCTGATGCGCGCGCGCATGGTTCAGTTCGATACCGTGGCCGACCGTTTGTATCGCGTGGCCCGCCAGGCCGCGTCGGAAACCGGCAAGGAAGTCCGCCTGTTCATCAAGGGCGGTACGGTGGAACTGGATCGCAGCGTGCTGGACCGCATGGGCGGCCCGCTGGAGCACATGATTCGGAACGCCGTCGCGCACGGCATTGAGTCCGCCGACGATCGCCGCGCCAAGGGCAAGGCTCCCGCTGGTGAACTCACGCTGGAAGTGCAGCAGGAAGGCAACGAAGTCGTGCTGCACTTCGTGGACGACGGTGCGGGTTTGAATCTTGACCGCATCCGCGCGCGTGCGTTGGAGCGCCAACTGCTGGCCGCCGACGAAGAAGCCAGCGACGCGCGCCTCACCGAGATGATCTTCACGCCGGGTTTCTCCACGGCCGATCAGGTGTCGGAACTGGCCGGACGTGGCGTGGGCATGGACGTGGTGCGTGCCGAAACCGTCGCCCTGGGCGGGCGGATCTCGCTGCAGACCACGCCGGAAGTCGGCACGCGTTTCACCATCCACTTGCCGCTGACGACTGCCATTACGCAGGTGCTGCTGGTGCGCGTGAGCGAGCGCGTGTACGCGATTCCGTCAGGCATGATCGACCACGTACAGCAACTGCGTCCGCAGGCGCTGGCTGAGGCGTACAACGCGGCTGCGCTGCAATTGCCGACGGGCCCCGTGCCGTTCCACTACTTCGGCGCGCTGCTCGAAGAAGCGACGTCCGTCACGGGCGGGCGCAAGTACTCGCCGGCCGTGGTGGTGCGCAACGGTGCCGAGCGCGCCGCCGTGCACGTCGACGAAGTGATCGGCAACCGCGAAGTGGTGGTCAAGCACATCGGCCCGCACCTTGCACGTCTGGAAGGTATTGCCGGTGCGACCACGCTGGGCGACGGCGAGATCGTGCTGATCTACAACCCCGTGGTGCTGACGCAGCGCTTCGAGCGCGAAGCCGCCGCACGTGGTCTGTCCGATCAGGAAGCGACGGGCGCCGTGGCCGAGCTGCACCGCGACGGCAGCACCGACGCCGTGCCGGGTCTGGCTACACAGCCGATCGTCATGGTGGTCGACGATTCGCTCACGGTGCGCAAGGTCACGCAGCGTCTGCTCACGCGCTCCGGCTACCAGGCTGTGCTCGCACGCGACGGTGTGGATGCGCTGCGTCAGCTGCAGGAGATCACGCCCGATGCAATGCTCGTCGACATCGAAATGCCGCACATGGACGGCTTCGACCTCACGCGCAACGTGCGTGCGGACGAACGCATCGGCGCCACGCCGATCATCATGATCACCTCGCGTACGGCGGACAAACACCGCCGCTACGCCGCGGAGATCGGCGTGAACGTCTACCTGGGCAAGCCGTACAACGAAGAGGAACTGCTCCAGCATCTGCGCAACCTCATCGGCGAGCGCGCGCCGGCGGCCAACGCAGGCTGACGACACGCTTCGCAGAAACAACAACGGGCCGGTGTTCTACCGGCCCGTTGTTGTTTGGTGCGTGGTGATCTTCAACCTTCGGCGCCGGTCTTGCTCAGTGCCGCCGCTTCAGCGCCCGATGTGCGATGCGCCTTGGTGACGGCATAGCGGTCGAGCGTGGCCGCACGTGCCCCCGCGTGATCGACGATGGGCAAGGGATACGTCTGGCCCAACACGACGCCCGCGTCTTTCAGCACATTGGCCGGCGCCGTCCATGGTGCGTGGATGTACTTGTCGGGCAGCTTGCCCAACTGCGGCAGGTACTTGCGGATGAAGCGGCCCTGCGGATCGAACTTCTCCGATTGCGTGACCGGGTTGAAGATGCGGAACCAGGGCTGCGCATCGCACCCGCTGGACGCCGCCCACTGCCAGCCGCCGTTATTGGCGGAGAAGTCGAAATCGTTGAGCACGTCGGCAAAATATTGCTCGCCGCGTCGCCAATCGACGCCAAGGTCCTTGATGAGAAAGCTGGCCGCCACCATGCGCAGGCGGTTGTGCATGTAGCCGCTCTGGAAGATCTGCAGCATGGCCGCATCCACCAGTGGGTAACCGGTGCGCGCGTCCTTCCACGCTTCGAAGCGCGTGTCGCCAGTGTCCCCTTCTACCCAGCGGATGCGATCAAACTCCGGGTGAAACGCGGCGCCATCGGCCAGATCGGGGCGGTGATGCAGGATCATGAAGTAGAAGTCACGCCAGACCAGCTCCGACAGCCACGTCGCCGCGCCCCGGCTGCCGCGCAGCATGGCGGCATGTGCGCGCGCCGCGAGCGTGCGGATCGACACGGTGCCAAAGCGCAAATGCGTTGACAGATAGCTGGGCCCGCGCACGGCGGGAAAGTCGCGGCGCGCATGGTAGTCGTCCATGCGGTCTTCAAACTCGTCGAGCAATGCTTGGCCGCCCGACATGCCGGTGGGCAGGGCAATCTCCGACAGGTTGGTGCGCGTGAAGCCCATCGCTTCCAGCGCGGGCGTGGCGGGCGCAAGCGCCTGCGGCGGCTTGGCCAGCGCGCCGAAGTAGGGCTCTGTGGGATACGCGCGCAAGTCGAACGGCGTCAGCGCTGCCAACCATGCGTTCTTGTAAGGCGTGAAGACGCCATACGGTTTGCCTTGCCCGTTCAGGATTTCGTCGCGCTCGAAGATCACCTGATCCTTGAAATCGAACCAGGCGCAGGGCTGCTGGGCCAGCACTTTGCGCACCGCCTCGTCGCGGGCCTGCGCAGAGGGTTCTTCGTCATGGTTGGCGAAGACGGCTTCGATGTTGAGCTTGCGCGCGATCTCCGGAATCGCGTGGCGCGGGTGATCATGCACGACGATGAGGTCGCCGCCGGCCTCGCGCAACGCGCTTCGCAGTGCCTCGATGGACGCGCGGATGAACTCGATGCGGCGGTCGGCCCTAAGCCCGCGCGCAAGCAGCGCGTCGAGGATGTCGCGGTCGAACACGAATACGCAATAGACCTGGCGGCAGTGGCGCAAGGCATAATGCAGCGCCGCGTGGTCAAAGTGCCGCAGATCGCGCCGAAACCACACCAGACCGCGCTGGAAATGCGCTTCGATGGCATAGGGTTGGCGGTTTCCAGTAGTGGGCGGCATCGGGTGGTTGTTGGCTGATCCAAAGATTGGCTGAGCGTATAACAAAATCCGGCAAAACCCCGTAAAAACCCCGCCGCGTCCTCTTCTTCACGTTGTTGTCATGGCTGATTCCTCTGCTCGTCTTCCGCTGTATCGCATCCTGCAATCCCAGGGTTTCGGCACGCGCCGCTATTGCAAGGACCTTGTACTCGCGGGTCTGGTATTCATCAACGGCGTCGAGATGGAAAGCCCCGATGCGCTGGTCGATACCGCTGGCTTGGTGCTGGATGTCGACGGCGAGCGCTGGGCGTACCACGCCCGCGCCTATCTGATGCTCAACAAGCCGGCTGGCGTGGAGTGCTCGCAGAAGCCGAAACATCATCCGAGCGTGTACACGCTGCTGCCCGTGCCGCTGCGCGAGCGGGCTGTGCAATGCGTCGGCCGGCTCGACCAGGACACCACGGGTCTGCTGCTGCTCACCGACGATGGCCAGTTCGTTCACACCGTCACCAGCCCGCGCCACCAGGTGCCTAAGGTGTACGAGATCACCACGGCGGAGCCCGTAACCGATGCGCAGATCGCCCAGTTGTGCGCCGGCGTGCTGCTGGCTGACGAGAATGAAAACGTTGCCGCCGCCTGGGCCGAGCGCGTGGACACACACCACCTGCGCATGGCGCTCACGCAGGGCAAATACCACCAGGTAAAACGCATGGTGGCGGCCGTCGGCAACCATGTGGACGGGTTGCACCGCAGCACCATCGGCGGGTTGTCGCTGGGGGATCTGGCGCCGGGCGAATGGCGCTGGCTGGAAGCCGCGGATCTGGAAGCGCTGAACACCACGCCGCCGCACGCTGCCGGGGCGAGTGCTTAAAACGCCACAATGCGCCACAATGCGCCACCCCAAAAAACTTTGCGCCCCGGGCCGATTCCTCCAAATGAAAGGGGCAGTGGTCGGGGGCTTTTGGTAAACTAGCCTCATGGCCTCGCCGGACGCACTTATCAATCTCACGAATCAGTTCCTGATCGCTATGCCCGGCATGGCGGATTCCACGTTTTCGGGCACGGTCGTCTACATGTGCGAGCACAATGAGCGCGGCGCGCTTGGGCTCGTGATCAACCGCCCCATCGATATCGACTTGGCGACGCTGTTCGACAAGATCGACCTCAAGCTCGAAATCCATCCCCTCGCAGAACAATCCGTGTACTACGGCGGCCCGGTGCAGACCGAGCGCGGCTTCGTGCTGCACGACGCCACGGGCGCCTATTCGTCGTCGCTGGTGGTGCCGGGCGGGCTGGAAATGACGACCTCCAAAGATGTGCTGGAAGCCGTCGCCCAGGGTGGCGGGCCCCATCGCTTCATCCTGACCCTCGGGTATGCCGGCTGGAGCGCCGGTCAACTGGAAGACGAAATCAGCCGCAATGGCTGGCTGACTGTCCAGGCGGATCCCGAGATCATCTTCAACGTGCCTCCTGAAGCGCGGTTTGCCGCGGCGCTGAGCCTGCTCGGCATCAACCCTGCCATGCTGTCGGGTGAGGCGGGGCATGCCTGAGCCCGCATCGTCGACGGGCCTGGCCACCGCTTCCGTGCCCGCAGAGGGCACCTTGCTGGCATTCGATTACGGCGAAAAACGCATCGGCGTGGCGCTGGGCAACTCCATCACGCGCTCGGCGCGGGCGCTGGAGACCATTCCTAACCGCTCGGTCGATTTCCGTTTCGCGCAGATCACGCGGCTGGTTGGCGAATGGCAGCCCGTCGGCTTCGTGGTCGGCATGCCCGTCCACCCCGACGGCGAAGAGCAGCCGATGATCAAGCTCGCCAAGCGCTTCGGCAATCAATTGCACGGCCGCTATGGCCTGCCGGTCACCTGGGTGGACGAGCGGTATTCTTCGATCGCCGCGCAGGACGCCGGCGCCTCCGACGATGTGCTCGACGCAGAAGCCGCGCGCATCATCCTCCAACAGTTTTTCGACGAATCATGACATCGCAACAGATCGATGCCGAGGCCCTCTACCAGAGCCTCGTCGCACAACTGCGCACGCGGATGGCCGACGGCCATGCCTGGTCGGTGGCTGGAATCGTCAGCGGCGGCGCCTGGATCGCCAAGCGTCTGGCGCATGACCTTGGCCTGCCGGAATATGGCGTGATCAACGTCGCCATGCATCGGGACGACTACGCCAAGAAGGGCCTGCACGCCAAGGCACAACCGACTACGCTCCCATTCGACGTCAACGAGCGCCGCATCCTGCTGGTGGACGACGTGCTGGCCAGCGGCCGCACCATCCGCGCGGCCATCAACGAGCTGTTCGACTATGGTCGTCCGGCAGCGGTGGAGCTGGCCGTATTGGTCGACCGCGGCGAGCGCCAACTGCCCGTTGCCCCGGATTACATCGGTGAGCGCATCACGCTGCCGCCCAACGAATCGCTCGTGCTGAGTGAAACCGGGGAGGGCGCTTCCGCACGCTTTACATTCACGCGCGAGCCAAAGGGTGCCTGACCCGCGCTCTGCATGGCTTCTGCATTGTCCTGACCTGTCCTGACCTCGTCGCCTTTCGTTTCTCATGCCCAAGACTTTCGCCAACCCGCAGCTCACGAAAAACGGCGAGCTCAAGCACCTGCTGTCGATCGAGGGTCTGTCGCGCGACATCCTCACGCACGTGTTGGACACCGCGCAGCAGTTCGTCTCCGTATCGGATTCCGACCGCGAGGTGAAGAAGGTGCCACTGCTGCGCGGCAAGAGCGTGTTCAACCTGTTCTTCGAGAACTCTACGCGCACGCGCACCACGTTCGAGATCGCGGCCAAGCGGCTGTCGGCAGACGTGATCAACCTGAACATCAATGCGTCGTCCACCAGCAAGGGTGAGTCTCTGCTCGACACCATCAACAACCTGTCTGCCATGCAGGCAGACATGTTTGTCGTGCGGCATGCCAGCTCCGGGGCGCCGTACCTGATTGCGGAACACGTTGCGCCGCACGTGCATGTGATCAACGCCGGCGATGGGCGCCATGCGCACCCCACGCAGGGGCTGCTCGACATGTACACCATCCGCCACTACAAGAAGGATTTCTCCAACCTGACGGTGGCGATCGTCGGTGACATCCTGCACTCGCGCGTGGCGCGCTCCGACATCCACGCCTTGACCACGTTGGGCTGTGCGGAAGTCCGTGCCATCGGCCCGCGCACGTTGTTGCCGGGGGGGCTGGAACACATGGGTGTGCGCGTTTTCCACAACATGGAAGACGGGCTGAAGGGCGTGGACGTGGTCATCATGCTGCGTCTGCAGAACGAACGGATGAGCGGTGCGCTGCTGCCCTCCGCGCAGGAGTACTTCAAGGCGTACGGGCTCACGCAGGAGCGCTTGGCCCTGGCCAAGCCGGACGCCATCGTCATGCACCCCGGCCCCATGAACCGCGGCGTGGAGATCGACTCCGCCGTGGCTGACGGCGTGCAGTCGGTGATCCTGAACCAAGTGACGTTCGGCATTGCGGTCCGCATGGCCGTGATGGGCATCGTGGCTGGCAATAACGACTAAGAAGAGCGATGAAACTGCATATCAAAGGCGGCCGGCTGATCGACCCGGCCAACGGCATCGACGCGCAACAGGATTTGTACATCGCAGCGGGCAAGGTGGTGGGTGTTGGCCACGCGCCGGCGGATTTCCATGCCAACAAGACTGTCGACGCGACGGGCTTGGTTGTTTGCCCCGGCCTGATTGACCTGTCCGCCCGCTTGCGTGAGCCGGGCTTCGAGTACAAGGCCACGCTTGAATCGGAAATGGCCGCCGCGATGGCCGGCGGCGTGACCTCGCTGGTGTGCCCGCCGGACACCGATCCCGTGCTGGACGAACCAGGCTTGGTGGAAATGCTCAAGTTCCGCGCGCGCAATCTGAACCAGGCGCACGTGTATCCGCTCGGCGCGCTCACTGTTGGCTTGAAGGGTGCGGTGTTGACGGAGATGGCCGAGCTGACCGAATCGGGCTGCGTTGGCTTCTCGCAGACCGATGCGCCGATGGCCGACACGCAAGTGCTGATGCGCGCGCTGCAGTACGCACAGACCTTCGGCTTTACCGTCTGGCTTCGCCCGGAAGACCCGTATCTGGGCAAGGGGGGCGTGGCGGCAAGTGGCCCGCTGGCATCGCGCCTGGGGCTCTCGGGGGTGCCGGTGATTGCCGAGACTGTGCGCCTGCACACCATCTTCGAGCTGATTCGCAGCACGGGCGCCCGTGTGCACCTGTGCCGCCTGTCGTCGGCTGCCGGCATTGAACTCGTGCGCCGTGCCAAGGCAGAAGGCTTGCCGGTCACGTGCGATGTGAACGTCCACCATATCTCGCTCACCGACGTGGACATCGGCTACTTCAATTCGCAGATGCGCTTCGTCCCGCCGCTGCGTTCGGGCCGCGATCGCGATGGCATTGTGCGCGCGCTGGCCGATGGCACCATCGACGCGATCTGTTCCGACCACACGCCCGTGGATGACGACGAGAAGCTGCTGCCATTTGCCGAGGCCACGCCCGGCGCGACCGGCCTCGAAACCCTGCTGCCGCTCACGCTGCGCTGGGCTACCGAGCATAAGGTCGAGCTGTCGAAGGCGCTGGCCCGCATCACCAGCGAGCCTGCTCGCGTGCTCGGCCTGCATGCGGGCTCGCTGGAAGTCGGTGCGATGGCCGATGTGTGCGTGTTCGATCCGGATGCGACCTGGAAACTCGAGCCGCGCTCGCTGCGCAGTCAGGGCAAGAACTCACCGTACCTGGGCTTCGAGCTGGCCGGCCGCGTACGTGCCACGATGGTCGCCGGCCATCTTGCCTATGACGGGCATTGACCAACGCATGGAAAGCGCGCCCGCCGAGGCGGGCACGCCGCAGCGCAAGCATGTGTTGCGCAAGCTGCGGCTGCTCGTGCATCTGGCCGAAGGCCTCACCACGTGCGCGCTGCTGTTCTGGTGGATCAAGCCTGAAACCAAGCAGGCGCTGATTCAGCGCTGGTCGCGCAAGTTGCTCGCGCTGTTCCGCGTCTCGCTCGTTGTGCATGGCGAGCAGGTTGCGGGCAAGGAACTGGCTGGCTCCATGCTGGTATCCAACCATGTGTCGTGGATCGACATCTACGCAATCAACAGCTGGTACCCGCCGCGCTTCGTCGCCAAATCAGAGATTCGCAGTTGGCCGGTGATTGGCTGGCTCTGCGCGCAAACGGGCGTGCTGTTCGTCGAGCGCGCCCGCAAGCGCGATGCGCATCGCATCATGCACGTCATCGCCGATGCGATGCGTTCGGGCGATGCCATTTGCGTGTTTCCCGAAGGCACGACATCTGACGGGCTGCAGTTGCTGCCGTTCCATGCCAACCTGTTTCAGGCGCCGGTCAGCGCTGGCGCACCGATTCGTCCCCTGGCGCTGCGCTATCGCATTGCCGCGACGGGTGAGTTGACGACCATCCCCGCGTATATCGGCGATCTGTCGATGATGGACACCATCAACGCCATGCTCAACGGGCCGCCGTTGGTGGTGGAAGTTCTGGTGGGCCCGGCCGTGGCGCCCGAGATGGATCGCCGCGCCTTGGCTGCCCACAGCCAGGAAGCCGTTGCCGCGTTGATCGGCAGGGCAGGCTAGGGCCGCCGACTTACTTCTTCTTGTGTGCGAGCGGGTCCTGCACCTGCTCGCAATCCACCTGCACCACGTCACGCCCGGCCGGCGCCAGCGACATTTTGGCCGCCGTGAGCTTGCCGCCCCACACGCAGCCTGTATCCAGGCCCATCACATCGTCGCGCATCACCAGGCCGCGTGTTGACCAATGCCCGAATACGATCGGCGTGCCGCGCGTGCGACGGCCCGGCACGTCGAACCACGGCATGTGGCCATCCGGAGCGCCATCGGCGTCCGTCGTTTCGAAGTCCATTGTGCCGTCGGGCTTGCAGAAGCGCAGGCGCGTCAGGGCGTTGATGGTCAGGCGCAGTCGGTCCATGCCGACGAGATCGTTGCTCCACTTGTCCGGATGGTTGCCAAACGCATCGGCCAGGAACGTTTTCCAATGAGGGCTGCGCAGCTCACGCTCCACCGCACCGGCCAGCTCCAGTACGTCGCCCGTCGTCCACTGCGGCAGGACGCCGGCGTGCACCATCAGGAAGCTGTTTTCGAAGATGGCCAGCGGCTGGTGTCGCAGCCAGGTGACGAGTTGGTCGCTATCGGGGGCGGAGAGGATGTCGGCGATCGTGTCTCGCTTGCCCGGTCTCCGTACGCCTGCCGCTACCGCAAGCAGATGGATGTCGTGGTTGCCAAGGACGGTGCGTGCGCGTCCTGATTCGCAATGCGCGATGACTTGGCGCAGCGTGGCCAGCGAGTCGGGGCCGCGGTTGATGAGGTCACCGACGAAGCGCAGGGGGGCGTGGGCGGGGAGGGCTGCCAGCAGGGTTTGGAGGGGGGAGCAGCAGCCTTGGAGGTCGCCGACGGCGTGGGGGGTGGTCGATTCAAAAGAGGGACTAGGCACGATCAATCAAATGGGAATAACGCCGGTTTGCGACCCGGGCGCCTCGATTATTACAACGTGCAACAAATTTCTGGAGGCCTTCCCGGGAGAGTGCATAGGGGAGCGATAGAATACGGCGTTTGCCGTGATACGCACGGCAGTTTGCTGTTTTGCCGCCTTTGTTGCGGGGACGGCGTGGACCTCAGCATGCTATGACTGGCAGGCCCATGACAGGTAGGAGTGTAGAGTTTGCCCCATATTTTGGTAACCGGTGGCGCTGGGTTCATCGGCGGCAACTTTGTGCTGCGGTGGCTGTCCGATCCGACTGCGGATGGAGTCGTCAATGTCGATAAGCTGACCTACGCAGGCCATCGCGCTACCCTTGCCGGAGCCCATCTCGATCCGCGCCATCGCCTGCTCCAGTTAGATATCTGCGACTTTGCTGCATTGCAGGAGCTTTTCGGTGAGTATCGGCCCCGTGCAGTGGTGCACTTTGCAGCCGAAAGTCACGTTGATCGATCGATTCAAGGACCGGCCGCTTTTATCCAAACCAACCTTGTCGGAACGTTCACATTGTTGGACGTGGCTCGGGCGTACTGGCACAGTTTGGATTCTGAGAGTAGGGCGGCTTTCCGCTTTCTTCATGTCTCGACGGATGAGGTGTTCGGTTCGCTCGGTCCGGGTGCTCCGCGCTTCTCCGAAACAACACCATATCGGCCCAACAGCCCCTACTCTGCATCCAAGGCTGGCGCCGATCACCTCGTTCGGGCCTACCATCACACGTATGGGTTGCCTGTTATCACGGCCAACTGCTCGAATGGTTACGGGCCTTACCAGTTTCCCGAGAAATTGATTCCAAAGATCATCACCAACGCACTGGCTGGAAAGCCCCTGCCGCTCTATGGCGATGGCCTCAACGTTCGTGATTGGCTGTTCGTCGGTGATCTGTGCTCGGCGTTGTGCGAAATTCTTGCAAATGGGCGCGCAGGCGAGAGCTACAACGTGGGAGGTGGCAACGAGCGATCGAATCTACAGATCGCCCACGCCTTATGCGACCTGCTCGATGAACTGCGCCCCAAGGACAAAGGTTCGTACCGCGAGCAGATTCGCTTTGTCGAGGACCGCCCCGGTCATGATCGGCGCTATGCCGTCGATGCCGGTAAAATCCGCCGCGATCTGGGTTGGGAGCCTAAGGTGTCGTTCGATTCGGGCTTGCGCAGTACGGTCCAATGGTTCCTGGATAACCCGGCGTGGGTACAGGCGGCCGTTCATGGCGAAGAATCTGCCGGAACATCGGCCGAACAGCATGCGAGTTGATGTTGAAGTCCGGCCCACGCTATTGCTGACCGGCTGCAACGGGCAACTCGGTTTCGAACTGCAACAGCGGCTGGCTATCCTTGGGCGTGTGGTCGCATTGGATCGCGTTGCTTGCGATCTTGCGCAGCCCGCGGCTTTGCGCAAGGCGGTGCGCGAAGTCCGGCCCGATGTGATCGTGAACGCGGCGGGCTACACCGACGTGGACCGAGCAGAGGCCGAAACCGAGCAAGCCTTTGCCATCAATGGCCTTGCTGTCGGCCTTCTGGCGGAGGAAGCCAAGGCAATGGGCAGCCTGCTTGTGCACTACTCGACAGACTATGTCTTCGATGGACGCAAATCGGGCCCTTATCTTGAAGTCGATGCAGCCAATCCACTGTCGATCTATGGCAAAAGCAAACTGGCCGGGGACTTAGCGATTGCTCAAAGCGGTGCTCATGCCTTGGTCTTTCGTACAGGCTGGGTCGCGGGTATGCACGGGCCCAATTTTGCCAAGACCATTTTGCGATTGGGGCGAGAGCGTCATGCCTTGCGCGTGGTCGCTGATCAGGTTGGGGGGCCTACCACCGCGGAGTTGATTGCAGAGGTCACCACCGATTTGTTGGCACGCTACTGGCAATTTGATGATCGGCAGAGTTTTCCTTTCGGGCTCTATCACGTGGCGGCCGCGGGACAAGTGAGCTGGCATGACTATGCAGTGGAGGTGCTGAGGCATGCGCAGAAGCGGGGCGTTGCTTTAAGGGCAGGGCCTGAACACGTTGTACCCATTTCCGCGGCGGACTACTCGGCGGTGGCGCCACGCCCGGCATATTCTTGCCTGGACACCTCCAAGCTACGAAAGACGTTCGATATCGGGTTGCCGGACTGGAAGGTTGGTTTGCTGCGCATGCTGGACCAGATTCTTCATTTGCCGGAATTTACGGTGCGAGATGTTCAATAGGGCCACGTGAGAATCGCTCTGAACGATGGATGCCCATGAAACTGAAAGTGACGCAAACCGCGTTGGCGGATGTATTGCTCCTTGAACCGAAGGTATTCGGCGACGAGCGCGGGTTCTTTTATGAAAGCTTTAACGCGCAAGCTTTCGAAGCGGCAACTGGATTGAATCGCGTATTCGTTCAGGACAACCATTCTGGATCTGTGCGCAACGTGCTGCGTGGCCTGCACTACCAGATTCAGTATCCGCAAGGAAAGCTCGTGCGGGTCGTTGCCGGTGAAGTTTTTGACGTGGCGGTCGACCTGCGCGGCCACTCCCCTACGTTTGGTCAGTGGACTGGTGTCACGCTTTCGGCTCAGAACCGGCGGCAACTGTGGATTCCAGAGGGTTTTGCGCATGGCTTTCTGGTGCTGTCCGAGCACGCAGAACTGCTCTACAAAACGACGGAATTCTGGCATCCGGAGTTTGAGCGGTGCTTGCTTTGGAATGATGTCGAAGTAGGCATTCAGTGGCCTATCAGGGAGGTGCCGACGTTGTCGCCCAAGGATCGTGTTGGGCAACCGTTGCGCAAGGCTGAAGCTTTTATGCTGCCGTAATTTTGAACGACGTGGAATTCGGGGGAGAGGAGAGTGGTAGGACTAATTTACAATTATGCGTTAAATCTCGATTGCTCAAAATGAAGATTATTCCCGTCATCATTTCCGGTGGTGCCGGCACGCGGCTCTGGCCAGTGTCGCGCGAGTCGTATCCGAAGCCGCTGCTCAAGCTGGCTGATGGTGAAAGCCTTCTCCAGAAAACGTTCAAGCGAGCCACCTTGTTCCCCGAGGTGCCCGAGGTCGTCCTAGTCACGAACCGCGAGACGTATTTTCTGACACGTGATGAATGCCAGGAAATCAACGATTCACAAATCCCCCTTGGATTTGTGCTGGAGCCGTTTGGTCGAAACACAGCAGGGGCCGTGGCTTCGGCGGCATATTGGATTCGGCAACGCCATGGCGCGGATTCCGTGATGCTGGTTTTGCCAGCCGACCATCTCATCGAGGATCTGAATCAGTTCAAGGCTGTCGTCGAAACTGCAGCAGCGGCTGCTTTGGACGGGCGCATCGTTACCTTTGGTATTCGTCCGGCATCGCCGGAGACCGGTTACGGATACATCGAGTTGGATGCCGGTCAGGGGCGGGAAGGCGTCCACCCGGTAGTTCGATTTATCGAGAAGCCCAAGCTGGATGTCGCTGAAGCGTTCGTCGCAAGCGGAATCCATCTATGGAACTCGGGCATGTTTTGCTTTACCGCGGGCTCCATCACGGAGGAGTTCGCTAAGCTCGTGCCGGATTTGCTGCAAGCCTGTGAACGGAGCGTCGATTCGGGGAGCGAGGCAACGTCCAGCGGTTGTCGCTCGCTCGAACTGAACGCGGAGGAGTTCAAGCATGTCGCAGACATTTCGATTGACTATGCTGTCATGGAGAAGTCCGATCGTGTTGCTGTGGTGCCTAGCAATATGGGGTGGAGCGATATCGGGTCATGGCATTCCATCAGTGAGCTGACACCTCCTGATTCGCAGGGCAACCGCATCTATGGCGACGCGCTGCTACATGAAGTCAGTAATTGCTACATCAAGAGCGAGGATCGTGTGGTCGGCGCGGTTGGTGTAAAGAATCTGATCATCGTCGATACGCCGGACGCGCTACTTGTTGCCAATCGCGACAACACCCAGGACGTGAAACACATCGTGGGCCAGCTGAAGAAAGCCGGTCACGATAGCTATCGAATTCACCGGACGGCGCATCGCCCATGGGGCACCTATACGGTGCTTGAGGAGGGAGACGGTTTTAAGATCAAGCGCATCGTGGTGAAACCGCATGAGCAGTTGTCCCTGCAGATGCATCACCATCGCAGCGAACATTGGATTGTGGTCAGCGGCTCAGCGACGGTCGTCAACGGCGAGCAGACAATCCAGTTGCAGCCCAATCAATCCACCTATATTCCTGCAGGTCACAAGCATCGCCTGATCAACCCAGGGGTGATCGACCTGATCATGATCGAAGTCCAATGTGGCGAGTATCTCGGAGAGGACGACATTGTCCGTTTCGAAGACTCCTATGGACGGGCATCTTGAAAGCTGGCGCGAGCGACGCTCGAAGATCGAGGTAGGGCGGCCTGAGGCCGATTTGGATTAGAATGCAGGGTTTTTCCTAATAAAACACATGCTCAAGAGGGCCGGACTTTGTGTCGGGCCCGCGCCGGCGAATGCCGTCGGCCTTCTTGTCCGTTTGCCGGCTGGTACAAGTGGAGCCGCAGTTGATACGCGAACTATGAAAGTTCTAGTTGTCTTTGGTACGCGCCCGGAAGCCATCAAGATGGCCCCGGTCGTCGAGGCCCTCAAGGCCGATCCCCGGTTCGATGCTCGAGTCTGTGTGACGGCCCAACATCGCCAGATGCTGGACCAGGTGTTGTCGCTCTTCGACATCGTGCCGGAGTTTGATCTGGATCTGATGCAGCCGGGCCAGGATCTCACTGACCTGACCGCGCGCGTCCTGATCGGGCTGAGAGGAGTGTTCCATGACTGGCGACCCGATCTGGTGCTGGTGCACGGTGACACCACCACTACAATGGCAGCAACCCTGGCTTCTTACTACCATCGCATCGCGGTAGGCCATGTGGAAGCCGGTTTGCGCACTGGGAACATTTATTCCCCGTGGCCCGAGGAGATGAACCGCAAGATCGCCGGCACGATCTCGGCAACGCATTTCGCACCGACGGAACAAGCTCGGCAGAATCTTCTGAGGGAAGGCATTGCAGCTGAGACTGTTCATGTCACGGGAAATACCGTCATCGATAGCCTGCTCGAAGTACATGCGCGCATTGGGCACAGTGCCGCCATGCATGATCAGTTGGCAGAGCGTTTTCCCTACCTATGCAAGGGCAGTCGGCTCATCCTGGTGACGGGCCATCGTCGAGAGAATTTTGGCGTGGGTTTCGAGAATATTTGTGCTGCCTTGGCTGATCTTGCCGCTCGCC
Organism: Ralstonia psammae; assembly: GCF_958405935.1. Taxonomy (NCBI): domain Bacteria; kingdom Pseudomonadati; phylum Pseudomonadota; class Betaproteobacteria; order Burkholderiales; family Burkholderiaceae; genus Ralstonia; species Ralstonia psammae. The sequence goes on along the minus strand of NZ_CATZBU010000001.1, from coordinate 102,697 downwards.
CCGACGTTCAGATCGTCTATCCCGTCCATCTGAATCCGAATGTTCAGGAACCGGTGTCACGCATTCTTGGTGGTCTGCCGAACGTTCATCTGATCGAGCCGCAGGACTACCTGCCGTTTGTCTATTTGATGGGGCAGAGCCATCTCATCCTGACTGATAGTGGTGGGATTCAAGAGGAGGCGCCATCCCTGGGCAAGCCCGTTTTAGTCATGCGTGATACGACAGAGCGGCCCGAAGCGGTAGCTGCAGGAACGGTACGACTTGTGGGTACGGACCGGCAAAAGATCTTCAGTGAGGCAGTCAACTTGCTCGATGATGCCGAGATATACGGGAGCATGTCTCACGCCCACAATCCATATGGCGATGGCAAGGCGGCACGCCGCATCGTCGATATCCTTGCAAGGGAGTTTGAATAATGGCAACAATCCGTTCGGTCTCGATGATCGGCCTGGGCTATATCGGGCTGCCCACAGCCACCGTAATCGCGAGCCGAGGCATCAAAGTCTACGGTGTCGATGTCCATCAGCACGTCGTTGATACGATCAATCGCGGCGAGATCCACATCATTGAACCGGACCTTGATCTGCTGGTTCATCAGGTGGTCCAGGATGGTTTTTTGTCGGCCACCACCGCACCGCAGGCTGCCGATGCATTCATGATCGCAGTGCCGACACCATTCAAGAACGATCACGAGCCGGACCTAGCTTATGTTGAAGCAGCGGCCCGTTCGATTGCTCCGGTGCTGGCAGCCGGCAATCTCGTTGTGCTGGAATCCACCTCGCCGGTGGGTGCGACGGAGCAATTGTCGGCTTGGCTAGCCGAGGCGCGTCCTGATTTGAAGTTCCCGCATCAAGCAGGGGAAGAGGCCGACGTGCATCTGGCATATTGCCCCGAGCGTGTGCTGCCCGGCCATATCCTGCGAGAGCTGATTTCCAATGACCGTATCATTGGTGGCATGACGGCTAAGGGGGCAGATCGGGCAGCGCAGCTATACGGCGCGTTCGTTCAAGGTGAATGCCTGAAGACGGACGCACGTACCGCAGAGATGGCCAAGCTAACGGAGAACGCGTTCCGTGATGTGAACATCGCCTTTGCCAATGAACTCTCGCTGATTTGTGATCGATTGAAGATCGATGTTTGGGAGTTGATCCGCCTGGCAAATCACCATCCACGCGTGAATATCCTGCAGCCGGGCCCTGGTGTCGGCGGGCACTGCATCGCCGTCGATCCGTGGTTCATTGTGGATTCGGCGCCAAACGAGGCGCGCTTGATCCGTACCGCACGGGAGGTCAACGACGGCAAGCCGGGTTACGTGATCAACAAGGTGAAGGAGGCTGCGCACGGCCTCGCGGCCCCTGTTGTCGCTTGCCTGGGCCTTGCGTTCAAGGCGAACATCGACGATTTGCGCGAGAGTCCGTCGGTGGAAATCGTTCGCCGCTTGGCTGCCGATGGCGTCGGCAAGATTCTAGCGGTGGAGCCTCATGTCGAGGCGCTACCCGCTTCGTTGTCCGGCACGGTGGAGTTGGCCGACGCCGCAACTGCGCTTGATCGCGCGGATATCGTTGTGCTGCTTGTGGACCACGATCAGTTCAAGGCGATTCCGTGGGGGGCTCTGCAAGGTAAATCGATTATCGACACACGAGGGATTGTCCGTTGAAAAAAGCTCTTGTTACCGGCATCACTGGCCAGGATGGCGCCTATCTGACCCAGCGTCTGCTGGAGCTTGGCTATCGCGTGTATGGTACGTATCGACGCTCCAGCACCGTCAACTTCTGGCGGCTGACCGAACTGGGTATTGAGCACCATCCGGAACTGGAGCTCGTGGAGTTCGATCTATGCGATCCGTCCGGTGTGATCCGCTTGCTGGACAAGATTCAACCAGATGAGGTGTACAACCTCGCCGCACAGAGTTTTGTCGGCGTGTCATTTGACCAGCCGATCAACACGGCAAACATCACCGGTCTGGGTGCTTTGCATCTGCTGGAGGCGATTCGCATCGTCAATCCGTCGATCCGCTTCTATCAAGCCTCGACGTCGGAGATGTTCGGCAAGGTGCAAGCTGTGCCGCAAGTTGAGTCGACGCCGTTCTATCCGCGTAGCCCATACGGTGTGGCCAAGCTGTACGCGCACTGGATCACGATCAACTACCGCGAGTCCTACGACATCTTCGGTGCCAGCGGTATCTTGTTCAATCACGAGTCGCCGCTGCGTGGTAAGGAATTCGTGACGCGCAAGATCACGGATTCCGTTGCCAAGATCGTGCTCGGCCAACTGGATTGCCTGGAACTGGGCAACATGGATGCCAAGCGGGATTGGGGGTACGCCAAAGAGTATGTCGATGGCATGCGCCTGATGCTCCAGGCCGATCGCCCGGACACGTATGTTCTGGCGACCAACCGCACAGAGACTGTGCGTGATTTCGTCACGATGGCATTTAAGGCCGCTGGGATTGAACTCGCTTGGACGGGCAAGGCTGAGCGGGAAGTCGCCGTCGACGTGGCAACCGGCAAGCAGCGTGTGCGTGTGAATCCGAAGTTCTATCGCCCGGCGGAAGTGGACCTGCTGATCGGTGATCCGTCCAAGGCCCGCAGTGAATTGGGGTGGAGCCCCGAAACGTCGCTTGAGACGTTGTGTCAGTTGATGGTTGAGGCCGACCTACGCCGAAACCGCAACGGCTTCTCGTGCTGATCATGTCCAAGCGAGTCTTTGTGACGGGACTGTCTGGCTTCACGGGGCGTTACTTGCGTGACGCCTTGGTTGCGGATGGTCTAGAGGTGCACGGTATAGGTCAGGGCGCAGGTGAGGGGGTTCGGCACTGTGACTTGAACGATACTGACTCGCTGACCCGGATCATTGATGCTGTGCGGCCAGATTATGTTGTGCATCTGGCAGCCATCGCCTACGTGGCGCACGATGACCCGCTTGAGTTCTATCGCGTCAACGTTCTCGGGACGGAGTCGCTTCTCAAGGCCATTGTTGCCGCGGGTGTGAGTCCGACCAAGGTGTTGCTGGCCAGTAGTGCCAATGTTTACGGAAACGCAGAGCAATTACCAATCACCGAGGACGTGCCACCAGCCCCAACGAATCACTACGCCAACAGCAAGCTGGCGATGGAGATGATCTGTCGCAACTGGTTTGCCAAGCTGCCCATGCTGATTGCGCGCCCGTTCAACTACACGGGCTACGGGCAGGCAGAGAATTTCCTGGTGCCTAAGATCGTCAAGCATTTCGCTTCCGGTGTGTCCGCCATTCGCCTAGGCAATATCGATGTGTCCCGAGACATCAGCGATGTGCTGTATCTCGTCGAGGCGTACCGTCGGCTGCTCGTCGGAAGCGCAGTATCCGAGACGGTGAACATTTGCGGCGGCCGCGCCTACTCTGTCGCAGAGATTCTTGATGCGATGAGAGACATTTCAGGGCGTGACATTCATGTCGAAGTCGACCCCGCTCTGGTGCGTGGCGCAGAGGTGATTCGGCTGTATGGGTCGCCGGCAAAGTTGCGGCGCCTCGTCGGTGATATTCCTGCGCCCGATTTGCGCGACATTCTTGCGCGCATGTACGACCGGTATACCGGCGCAACTCATTGAACTCTGAGCGAAGGTGGACGCCGGGCGTCCGCATCGTGACAGCCCAGTACGGATCTGACATCCATGCGCATCTGCTTTTTCGCGAACATGACTAACCACGCCAACTGGCGTGAAATGTTTGAGAAGGTCGAGTTCTACAAGGTTGATATCGAGATTCTTCGAAGCCTCGGCCATGAGGTCGTGCTGGCGGGGGATTTCAAAAGCTTGGACAAGACTGCCGACGTCTACTACTGCTGGTGGTGGACGTATGCGTTCTATCCCATTCTTCGATCCATTGTCGGCCGACGTCCGGTGATCGTGACCGGCGCATTTGACTATGACACGTGTCATGGCGTGATTCCCGGACTGTGTTATCTCGATCGCCCGTTCTGGCAGAAGATCCTGATGAAGTTCGCGCTCAAGTGGGCGACACGGAATCTCTTCATCTCGCAGTGTGAGTACGATCTCGTCACGAAGCACTTGCCGGTGCGCAATCCTGTGCTGAGTCCGTTGGCCATTAACACGGCCTATTACAACCCGGGCACGGTTGCGACGGAGCGTGGTGACTACTTCTTTACGGTGAGCTGGAGCAGCAGTACGAATGCGAAGCGCAAATGCTTGGATTCGATCGTCGAGGCGTTTGGTCGTGTTGCGCGTGCACGGCCCGACTTGCGGCTTGTCATGGCAGGGAAGAAGGGTGACCACCATGATGTCTTGGTCGCGTTGGCGAAACAGGCTGGGGTGGCTGACCGTGTGGATTTTGTCGGGATGATCTCCGACGAGGAGAAGCGCGCGCACTATCGCCGCTGTCTCGCTTACGTTCAGCCGACACTGTTTGAGGGTTTTGGTCACGCAATCGGGGAGGCCATCGCATGCGGGGCACAGGTCATCACTAGTCCTTCCGGCGCCGTGCCGGAGGTCGCGGGAGCGTATGCACGCTTTGTGGCTCCTAACGACGTCGCGCAACTGGCTCAGGCGATGCTGGATATAGCCAATAGCGCGATCGATCCGAACATGCAGGCTGCGCAACTTCGCCACATCGAAACGCACTTTTCGATCGAGCAACGAACGAGGCAACTGGCCGGCATTCTCGCCACGGTGAAGTCATCTCACTGACAGCCGTCATACAAAGACGATAATCCGTGGCAAAGATATTCCTCCTTCTCCAACGATATCGGACAGCGATCGGCGTCTTGATACTGACCGCCTGTATCCAAGGCGGTGTTCTCATTTCGCAGTTCCTTTCGGCATTCTTTCTGACACCAAATCAACTGGGTGTCATTCGCACCATCGAGAGCATTTTATCGATCGTGGTGCTGGGCACCTCTGTTGGCGCGCCAACTTTGGCGATTCGCGAGATTGCAGCTTTGCAGGGTGATATCGAGCGAGCTCAATTGCTCAAGCGGCTCATCTGCATGGAATTAATGGTGGGCAGCCTTGTTGTGATCGTGCTCTTGTTGATGCGCAGCGTTTTGTCTGGGGCGATGGTTACGCATGCTTCAATGATTGCGGGCGTCGCTCTGCTCAGCAACACAATCCGTGTCATTGCCGCATTTTTACAGGGTACTCAGACTGCGTCCACATTCTCTGTCCGTGTGGTAATACTGACTTGTTTCGCGGTCGGCATCGTTTGTTTGCTGTCGTGGTCGTTCGGTGTGGAGGGCTGGGTTGCCGGTCGTTACATTGGTGAGAGCGCAGTCCTGATTGGCATGTTGCTGGGCGTGCGCCGCTATCTCCAGGGAAGCGGTGGCTTCAATCGTCACATGTTGCCTAATTGGGGCATCATTTCGCTCGGTATCACGGCAAACTTGGCGCTATTCGTTCGTCTGCTCTGCGATAATTTACCAATTCTGGCGCTGGCTGCAGCTAAGGTTCCAACAGATCAGATCGGTTTCTTCGGGCTTGCGTCGCTTGTTTTGATGGCTCCCAACCTGCTTCTCGCGGTAACGATGCAGGTAGAGTTGCCCCGCCTTGTTTCTCAATTGCACGCGCCCGCACTTGTTCGTGCGCGGTTCGGTCGGCTAATGCGCAATATGCTGGCCATGGCGATGGTGTTTTTCTCCTTGGTACTTGTTGCATGGTTTATTAATCGGCAATGGCTTAGGTTGTCTTATACGCCGACGATGAATGCGCTGTTCATCATGAGTTTCGCTCTGCCGTTGCGCGCTATTACGCTTTCCATGGGCACGGCAATCACCGCACTTGGAAAATACCGCGTCTCGGTATACATCAATGTTGTAGAAGTTTTTATCACCGGAGCGTGTGCATATCCTCTCGCACGGCATTTCGCAGTCGATGGCGTGATTATTCTATTTGTTGCGGGATCGGTTGTCTCATTGATGTTGCATCTAGGTGCGTTCAAGGTGTCGGGTCTTTGGGCATCGCTTGGCTATCATCGCTCGCTTGGGAGAGGCAATGCGTCGCACTGATCCGTTTTCACCATTGTCCTTGATGACGGCTTTTTTCGTTGGTGGTGTTTTGTTGCCGGTTTACCCGTTTCTCAATCAGGAGGACGGATTCACTCAGTTCTGGCAATTTACATTCTCGGATCGATTCAATGCTGCATTGCAAGCCGTGCTTGGATACAGTCTTGTCATGCTTTGCTTTGTCATTGCGTACATGGCAATCGTGGGAAGTCACATAAAATCGCCCTCACCTTCCAAGATGCTAAGGTGTCTAGGGTTTAAAAGTAGGCATCTTCCGCTGTCGTTTTACATCCTTGGTGCTATTGCCACTAGTGGCTTGCTGTTAACCATTCACCTGCAAGGTGGGTTTGAGGAAGCATTAGTCGCCGCAAGTGACCGGACTCGAGCGTCGGCGGGCATGAACTTCATTGTCTTGCTTCAGAACGCATATTTGAGTGTTGGCTTGGCATGGGCCCTCATGTTGACCAATGGGAAGAGCCGGATGTCGCGTGCCTCCGTCATGCTTTTCCTGTTCTATGTTCTGGTCTCAATCTCAATCATTGCTTTGCAGGGTGCCAAGGCAACTATCTTTGTTTACATCCTCGCACTTGCGATGGTCTGGCACTATCGAGTGCGCCTATTCTCGGCATGGAAGCTCTTGATTTTTGGCGTGTTTCTGTTTGTGCTGCTGATGATCTACCACGTTATTAAGCAAGAGTATCTTGTACTGGGGCATTTTGCCTTTACAGCATATGGTGACACGGTGCTGTCAGCATTTCTGAAGTTCCTGTTCCTTCAATTCACGGGAAACATGATGCAACTTCAGACGATGGCTGTGCTGATGGACGCTATGCCGAATCAGATGCAGTTCGAGTATGGCCAGACCTTGCTGATGATGTTTCTTATTTGGATACCTTCGGCGATTTATCCGGCAAAGCCATTGACTGCTCCTGGCGTCTTTACTATGGCGTTCTGGCCAGCGGCGTGGCTGAATGAGGGCACCACGCTTCCACCAGGTTTCTTCGGTGAGATGTATATGAATTTCGGGTGGTTTGGATTAGTCGCGGGAGGGCTGGTGGCCGGTTTTCTGTATGGCCTGTCCTATCGTGCCGTCCGTAGTCGACCGGACTGCGATTTGACGCTCGGCCGGCATGCGCTCTTTGTGAGTCTTCTGCTGCACTATTTTCGTGGCGAGGCCGCTTCCGTCACGGTGCTTTTCCTGACCATCTATCTTCCATTCTGGCTCACGATCAAGCTGTCCGCGACGCGTCTACTCGTCACGCGTACGGTTTCCTGAATCGGTTGCCGCGTTTCTGAAAAGCGAAAAGAGATCTGAACTATGTGTGGAATTGTCGGCTATTCCGGCTATGAGCCTGCAGCCATGAATCTGCGTGCACTGGCCAGCGTGCTCGGGCATCGTGGGCCGGATGACGAAGGGCAGGTCGTGTTCGAGGCAAACCGGGTTGGTCTTGCACACCGCCGTCTTGCGATTCAGGATCTTTCGGAGGCCGGGCATCAGCCAATGGCTACGCGCAGCGATGCGACGGTGATCGTCTACAACGGCGAGATCTATAACACGCCCGAGCTTGCTGCCGAGTTGAAGGCGGACGGGGTGGTGTTCCGTGGCCACTCGGATACCGAAGTGATTCTGTATCTATACGAGAAGTACGGAGAGGCGATGCTCAATCGCCTCAACGGCATTTTTGCGCTCGCCATTTGGGACAAGCGGAAAGAGTATTTGTTCGTCGCGCGGGACCAGCTCGGCGTTAAGCCGCTGTACTACACGGCGGACAACAGCCGCTTTGCCTTTGCCAGCGAGATGAAGGTGCTGCTGCGTGCTGGGCTCGCCGATACGGCTCTCGATCCACAAGCTGTGCTCAGTCACTTGGGGTACCTCTGGTCGCCTCGCGAGCGCACGCTCGTACGTTCGGTGCGCAAGGTCGAGCCCGGACACGCAATGATCGTTAAAGACGGACGCATTGTTCGCCAGTGGCGGTACTACGATCTGCCATACGATCAGCCGATCTTGAATGTATCGGAGGACGAAGCCGCGGACCTCGTCGCAGAGAAGGTTGAGCAGGCCGTGCGCCGTCAACTGCTGTCGGACGTGCCTGTGGGGGCATTTCTGTCCGGTGGGCTGGACTCCAGTGCTGTCGTCGCAAGTGCGCGCAAAGCATTGCCGGGCACGCGTATCCAATGCTTCACCATTGCCGTGAATGACGGCTCTGTCGCAGACGAGGGGTTTGCGGCCGATCTGCCCTATGCACAACGTGTCGCCAAGCATTTGAACGTTGATCTGCACACTGTGGAAGTCGGCCCGGAGATGGTGGACCGCCTAGCACAGATGGTGTATTTCCTGGACGAGCCTACCGCAGATCCCGCGGCGCTCAATGCACTGTTTATCTCCGAGCTTGCCCGCCAGCATGGGATCACGGTCCTGCTTTCGGGATCTGGCGGTGACGATATCTTTACGGGCTATCGCCGACATTTCGCAATGCAGCAAGAACATTATTGGTCATGGCTGCCGCGCCCCGCGCGAAGCCTGCTTGCTGCCACCAGCAGGGCGTTGCCGGTGTCCTCGCCGTTGCTGCGGCGTGTCGGCAAGGCGCTCCAGTATGCAGACAGGGATCCTGCGGAGCGTCTGGCGAGCTATTTCATGTGGCTTGCGCCGGAGCGCGCCTTAGGCTTGCTGAATCGCGATTTCGCTGCATCGCTCACACCCGCGTCGCTGGCCCAGCCGCTGCTTGCATCGCTTGAACAGGTGCCGCAACAGACCGCCGATCTGAACAAGATGCTGTACCTAGAGTGCAAGCACTTCCTGGCTGACCACAATCTGAACTACACCGACAAGATGGGCATGGCGGCCGGCGTCGAGGTCCGGGTGCCGTTGCTGGACCTGGAGCTGGTCGAGCTTGCTGCCAGGTTACCGGTCGGTTACAAGCAGCGTGGCAGGGAAGGAAAATGGATTTTCAAGCGCGCCATGGAGCGGATGCTGCCCCACGATGTGATTTATCGCCCCAAAACCGGCTTTGGTGTGCCACTGCGCTCTTGGCTACAGACGCGGCTCAGACCGTTGGTCGACGATCTGCTGTCACCGGAGTCGATTCGTCGTCGGGGCATTTTCGATGTGGCAGCAGTGGACGCGCTGCGTCGAGCTGATCAGCAGCAGCGAATCGACGGCACGTATTCGATTTTCGCGCTGGTCTGTATGGAACTCTGGTGTCGGCAGTACCTCGATGGTCGCTACCCTGTATAACGAACGCCGTTAGATCGAACCAATGAAACAGATTCTTCAGAACATGGGTACCGGTGAAACTTCTCTGGTGGAGGCACCCGCGCCGCGCGCAAGCGCCGGTACGCTGCTGATCCGAACGACGCACAGCCTGATTTCTGCCGGGACAGAACGGATGCTGGTGGATTTCGGTCGAGCTTCATTCATCGACAAAGCCCGTCAGCAGCCTGAGAAGGTCAAGATGGTTCTCGACAAAGTCAAGACGGATGGGCTGATGACGACGGTCGAGGCGGTACGTAGCAAACTCGATCAGCCGTTGCCGCTGGGCTATTGCAACGTCGGTGTGGTGCTTGAGGTGGGTGCAGGTGTCACGGGTTTCGCCGTCGGCGACCGGGTGACCTCGAACGGCCCGCACGCAGATATCGTACGCGTTGGCAAGAATCTGTGCGCTAAAGTCCCGGATGACGTCGACAGCGAGGCCGCGGCGTTCACCGTGCTCGCATCAATTGGCCTTCAGGGCATCCGCCTGATTCAGCCGACATTGGGCGAGTCTATTGTTGTGACCGGACTGGGCTTGATCGGTTTGGCTACGGTGCAGCTCCTGCGTGCACATGGCTGCCGCGTTCTCGGTATCGATTTTGATGAGAGCAAGTTGGCGCTCGCACGAGCTTTCGGCGCCGCAACGTGCAACCCAGGCGCCGGGGAGGACCCCGTGGCCGCGGCCGTGGCATTCTCTCATGGGCGTGGGGTCGATGCGGTGCTCATTACGGCTTCGACAAAATCGAGCGATCCAGTCAGCCAGGCGGCGCATATGTGCCGCAAGCGCGGACGCATCGTGCTGGTTGGTGTCACGGGGCTCGAACTCAACCGCGCCGATTTCTACGAGAAGGAACTGAGCTTCCAGGTGTCCTGCTCGTACGGTCCGGGGCGCTACGACCCGGGCTTCGAAGAGAAGGGCAACGATTACCCCCTGGGCTTCGTGCGCTGGACAGAGCAGCGCAACTTTGAGGCCGTCCTGGATATGCTGGCCGGCGGCCAGCTCAACGTGAAGTCGCTTGTCACGCATCGTTTTGCTTTTGAGAGCGCGACTCAGGCATACGACCTACTGACGACGGATAAATCCGCTCTCGGCATTGTTTTGCAGTACGGGTCCGCTCCCGATACCCGTACACAGCGCACTGTTGCCTTGATATCGCAGGCGCCTTCCTACAATGCTCGGCGACCGGTGCTCGGATTTATCGGTGCCGGCAACTATGCGTCGCGCATACTGATTCCTGCATTCAAGGCGGCGGGGGCCCAGTTCCACAGTATCGTCACGGCTGGTGGCATCAACGGTGTGATCCACGGCAAGAAGGCAGGCTTTGCAGAGGCGTCGACGGATCTCTCCGGCATGCTGGCCAACGAGGCGATCAATACGATAGCCATCGTTACCCGCCACGACACGCATGCTCGTTTTGTTGCGCAGGCGTTGGCTGCAGGCAAGCACGTCTTCGTAGAGAAGCCGCTCGCCATCGACCACGCCGGGTTCGATGAAGTGCGACGGGTGTTTGACGAGGCGCAGACCAATAAGCCTGCCGGTGGTCCGCAGATCATGGTCGGCTTTAACCGTCGCTTCTCGCCGCAGGTGCAGAAGATGAAGGCGCTGCTCGCGGCGGTTAAGGAACCCAAGTCATTCATCATGACGATGAATGCAGGCGCGATTCCGCCGACTCACTGGACGCAAGACAATGCGGTGGGCGGCGGACGGATCATCGGTGAAGCTTGCCATTTCATCGACCTTATGCGTTTTCTCGCAGGCAGCCCGATTGTTTCGGTTCAGGGGCGACGCATGGGCGATACGCCAGGCGTGACCGTGACCGAAGACAAGGCGTCGATCACGCTGGGCTTCGAAGACGGTTCTTTTGGAACGATCCTGTATCTGGCCAATGGTGCTGCCAGCTTCCCGAAGGAGCGCGTTGAGGTATTCGCCGCGGGTCGCGTGCTGCAACTGGACAACTTCCGCAAGCTGAAGGGCTACGGCTGGCCAGGGTTCCGCAAGATGAACCTCTGGCGCCAGGACAAGGGACAGAGCGCCTGCGCGACGGCTTTCCTGGCTGGTGTCGAAACTGGGACGCCGGCAATTCCGGCCGACGAGATCTTTGAGGTCGCGCGCGTCACCATCGAGGTCGCCGAGCTGCTGCGCAGCCAAGGGTAGCTCGAAGATGAATTTTCATTGGTCCACAGTCAAGGTCGCCCTGGCATTGGGGTTGCCTAACATTGCGAGGGCGGTGGGCTATCGCGTGAGCGTGCGTCTGGGTATCAACAAGGTGCGTAGGTTGCATGCCGACGTGCCGGATGGGGCGTTCTTTGCCAGTACGAATCTGCCCGCCATTGATGCGCCCGCCGTTTCCAGCTGGAGCCGCGAGGCAAGATGGTTTGGTCGCTGGCCTGTGCAGGTTAGTGACGCTCCGCCGGATTGGTTCACCAACCCGCTGACAGGCGTGCGGGTGCCTGACCCTGCGCGGCCTTGGTGGCAGATTCCAGACTTTGACTCCAAAGTTGGCGATATCAAGGGAATCTGGGAGGCGTCGCGCCTCGACTGGGTGCTAGCCTTCGCCCAACGTGCCCGGCAAGGGGATGCTACGGAACTGGCGCGCCTTAACGTATGGTTGGCTGATTGGATTCGCCAGAATGCGCCTTATGTCGGCCCAAACTGGAAGTGCGGACAAGAGGCCTCCATCCGCGTGATGCATCTGTCTTGCGCGGCAGCGATCCTGGGGCAGGTTCGTGAGGCGTTGCCGGCGTTGCGCGCGCTGATCAAATTACACCTGGAGCGTATTGCACCCACGGTGCAATACGCGATGGCGCAAGATAATAACCATGGCACCTCGGAAGCTGCTGCGCTGTTCGTCGGCGGGACCTGGTTAGCGATGTTCGGCGACGCGCAGGGTTTTGCCTGGGCTGCAGGGGGACGCAAGTGGCTCGAAAACCGAGCCGCGCGGCTGATTGGCAAGCAGGGCACGTTCAGTCAATATTCTGTCAACTACCACCGTTTGATGCTCGATACGTTCAGTTGGGTGGAGGTATGGCAGCGGCTCTGCGGTGTACCGCCGCTCTCCGCAGCGTGGCACGAGAAGGTGCTGGCTGCGACGCGCTGGCTCCACGTGATGACGGAATCCTCGAGCGGTGACGTGCCCAATGTCGGCGCGAACGATGGTGCTCGTTTGTTTCCCCTCACGGATGCCCCCTACCGTGATTACCGTCCCAGCGTGCATCTGGCGATGGCGTTGTTTGGACGGCAACACGCATATCCGTTGTGCGAGTCCGCGCGCGCGATGCTTACGTGGCTTGGTGTGCCCGAGGCCGCCGCACTTGCACCGGCGCCGGGCATGTTGCAAGCCGATGATGGGGGCTTTGCGGTTATGCGCAATGGCTCAGCCATGGCATTGCTGCGCTATCCGCGATTCCGCTTCCGCCCAAGCCAGGCGGATGCCCTGCATGTGGATCTGTGGATCATGGGCCAACCGTGCCTGCGTGATGCCGGCACGTTCAGCTACAACACTGAGCCGCGTTGGCTGAGCTACTTCGGTGGTACGCAGGGCCACAACACGGTGCAATTTGATGGCCGTGATCAAATGCCGCGCTTGTCGCGTTTCCTGTTCGGAAACTGGCTTAGGGCCGAAGCGGTTGAGCCGCTGTCGGGCTCTGATCCTGTAACGATGGCGGCAGCGTATTCCGACGATCAAGGGGCATTTCACCAGCGCTCCCTGCAGTTGCATACGAATTATCTTGAGGTACGCGATCGCGTGAACGGCTTTGCTGAACGCGCGGTATTGCGATGGAGGCTTGCCCCTGGCGACTGGACGCTGGAGTCGGACGAGCCCGGCTCTGGTTTTGTGCTTAGTATGGCCAATGGACATCGGCTGCATGTGTCGGCCGATGTGCCGGTCACGCGGTGTGAGCTTGCGGAAGGGTGGGAGTCTTTGTACTACCTCGATAAAACGACAATACCGGTGTTGGAATTCGAAGTGGCTCATAGCGGCACGTTGATTTCCCGATACGAATGGTCAACATGAAGGTTCTGTATTTTCATCAGCACTTTGTAACCCCGCGGGGCACAGGTGGCATTCGCTCCTACGCGATGGCTCGGCGGCTTGTCGCGGCTGGCCATTCGGTCACCATGGTGTGCGGCAGCTTCGCCGGTGGGCACACCGGACTGGATACGGCATTCCAGCGCGGCATGAGGCGAGGAGTGGTCGAAGGCATCGACGTCATCGAGCTCGACCTTGCCTATTCGAACAGTGATGGTTTCATCAAGCGGACGGCGACGTTCCTCAAGTTCGCACTGCGTAGCATCAGCTTCGCGTTGACCGAGCCGTACGACGTCATATTCGCCACGACGACGCCGCTGACTGCTGGGCTGCCGGGGATCTTTGCGCGCTGGCTGCGCAGCAAACCGTTTGTCTTTGAGGTACGCGACCTGTGGCCTGAATTGCCGCGCGCAATGGGCGTGATCCGAAATCCGGCGATTCTGTGGGCAATGGGCGTGCTTGAATGGACAAGCTATCGTTCTGCTCACCGCGTGATCGGTTTGTCGCCGGGTATCGTCGAGGGGATCGCGCATCGCCGCGTACCCGAGGAGCGAATCGCCATGGTCCCGAATGGTTGTGACCTGTCTATTTTCGATTCGTCAGCGGAGCCTTGGCGTCCGCTCGGTGTGCAGCCTAGTGACCTGATGGCAGTCTTTGCAGGTACACATGGCATGGCCAATGGCTTGGATGCGGTGCTCGACGCTGCCGTTGAACTGAAGCGGCGAGGTCGTGCCGATATCAAAATCGTTCTGATCGGACAGGGGAAACTCAAACCGGCGCTGGAAGCGCGTGCTAGGCAAGAGCAACTCGACAACGTCGTGTTCCATGCGGCGGTGAACAAGGGCAAGCTGGCCGGTTTAATGGCGTCCACGGATGTCGGCTTGCAGGTGCTTGCCAACGTCCCCGCGTTCTATTTTGGAACGTCGCCGAACAAGTTCTTTGACTACATCGCTGCAGGGCTGCCTGTCCTCAATAACTATCCTGGCTGGCTTGCCGAGATGATTGCCACAGAGGATTGCGGTTTTGCCGTGCCCCCAGACGATGCCAGCGCTTTCGCGGATGCATTGGAGCGTGCGGCCGATGATCGGGATACGTTGAAGGCAATGGGTCAGCGGGCACGCGCTCTGGCTGAACGCGATTTTGATCGTGCGAAGCTGGCCGATCTGTGGCTGCAGACCTTAGAGTCTGTCGCTCCCGCTGGGAGCGGCGCTTAAATCCCATGAAAGTACAAGAGCGGAATGAATGCTGATCGCAGCGCGGCGAGCCTGATCGACGCTGCACCCCGACAAATGGCAAACGTAACCGATGAAGCGCTTCTTTGATTTTCTGCTCGCCACGCTAGCACTGGTGATGCTGTCGATACCATTTTTGCTGTTGGTCTGGGCCATTCGCCGCAAATTGGGTAGCCCTGTGTTTTTTCGCCAGCGTCGGCCCGGTTTGCACGGCGAGCCCTTCGAAATGGTGAAGTTCCGCACCATGACGGACGCGCGTGGGACCGATGGTCAGTTGCTGCCTGACGTCGAGCGTCTCACGCCGTTTGGTCGATTTCTGCGCTCAACCAGCTTGGACGAGTTGCCCGAACTATGGAACGTCGTCAAGGGTGATATGAGCCTTGTAGGACCAAGACCGCTGCTCATGGAATATCTGCCGCTGTATTCTGCCGAGCAGGCCCGGCGCCATGAAGTTCGCCCCGGCGTGACAGGCTGGGCTCAGGTCAACGGCCGAAATGCGCTGAGCTGGGCGGACAAATTTCGACTGGATGTCTGGTATGTCGACAATCACTCGCTGTGGTTGGACATCAAGATCCTGTGGCTGACCGTGCGCAAGGTACTTGTGCGCGAAGGCATCAGCGCGGATGGAGAGGCTACCATGTCGAAGTTCACCGGAAACAAGCCATGAAGCGACTCGCACTATTGGGTGCAAGCGGCCATGGCAAAGTCGTTGCCGATGCCGCAATAGCGGCGGGTTGGCAGGATGTAGTATTTTTTGACGACTCGTGGCCAAACATTGAAAAGAATGGTCATTGGGCCGTTGTCGGCGATACGGCAGCGTTGCTCGCCCGCGTTCAGGAGTTCGATGGAGTGATGGTGTCCATCGGGAATTGCGAGGTTCGTTGGCAAAAGCAGCGCAGCCTGCAAGAAGCTAAAGCGATTGTAGCAACGGTAGTGCACCCGCGTGCCTATGTCAGCCCGTATGCGCGTCTTGGTCCAGGCTCTGTGGTCATGGCTAACGCGGTGATCAACGCGGACGCCGTCGTTGGCGAGGCCGCTATCGTCAACACCGGAGCGACCGTTGACCACGATTGCGTGCTCGGGCAAGGGGTACATATCAGTCCGGGAGCGCATCTGTCGGGCAATGTGACCGTTGGTGATTTCAGTTGGGTGGGTGTGGGCGCTGCAGTGCGGCAAGGCACCCGCATTGGATCGTACGTGTTGGTGGGCGCTGGTGCAGTCGTGGTAAGTGCTGTGATGGAAAGGTCGACCGTCGTTGGCTGTCCAGCCAAGCCGATTTCGAACACCTGAGCGCCGCACCATTATCTGAACAATCGATTGTTGACGTACTTATGCTAAATACCCCTTTTTCCCCGTGGCCGAGTTTCACCGCTGAAGAAGCCGATGCCGTTCAGCGTGTGCTTATGTCCAACAAGGTCAACTACTGGACGGGCACGGAATGTCGTGAATTCGAGAAAGAGTTCGCTCAGTGGACGGGTACACGCTATGCCGTCGCATTGGCCAATGGCACGCTCGCGCTCGACGTTGCGCTGAAGGCACTGAACATCGGTTCCGGTGATGAAGTCGTCGTGACGCCGCGCACGTTCATCGCCAGCATTTCCTCTGTCGTCAACGCTGGAGCGACGCCGGTCTTTGCCGATGTGGAGGCGGACAGTGGCAACCTGTCGGCAGAGACCATTGCCCGCGTTTTGACGCCGCGCACCAAAGCCGTGGTCTGCGTGCACCTTGCCGGGTGGCCTTGCGACATGGATCCGATCATGGCGCTAGCCGACCAGCATGGCCTCAAGGTGATTGAAGACTGTGCTCAGGCTCACGGTACCCAGTATCGTGGCCGCAGCGTCGGCTCGATCGGCCATATTGGCGCGTGGAGTTTCTGTCAGGACAAAATCATGACCACAGGCGGTGAGGGCGGCATGGTCACGACCAATGACGAAGCGCTCTGGCGTGCCATGTGGTCATTTAAGGACCATGGCAAGAGCTATGAGGCGGTTTACGAGCGCCCGCATCCACCTGGCTTCCGCTGGTTGCATGAGAGTTTCGGTACCAATTGGCGCATGCTTGAAATGCAGGCCGTTATTGGCCGCATCCAACTGGGTCGGATGTCTGATTGGACTGCTCGTCGTACGGCACATGCAGAAGCCATCTGGGCGGCCTGTCGACAGCATGCTGTCGTGCGTGTGCCCGAGGTGCCGGTAGGCGATGTGCACGCTCACTACAAATGCTATGTCTATGTCGAGCCGAAGCATTTAGCGCAAGGCTGGACGCGCGACAGGATCATTGAAGAAATCAATGCGGCAGGCGTTCCTTGCTACCAAGGCTCGTGTTCCGAGGTATACCTTGAAAAGGCATTCGACAATACGGGCTGGCGTCCGGGTGCTCCGCTACCAGTCGCACGCTCGCTGGGCCAGACCAGTGTGATGTTCCTGGTACATCCCACCTTGACGGATGCCGAGATCGCCAAGACGTGCACGGTGGTGGACGATGTGCTGACGCGGGCGGCCCGGTGAACAAGCTGATGAGCCCTCTACTCGAGTTATCGCGGCCGACCAAGCGCTTCTTGGTCGTCGTGCTCGACCTGTTGCTGTCGTTGATCGCGGTATGGATTGCCTTCTATCTGCGGATTGATCAGGCGGGCTTGCCGCAGGTGCAACAAATCTATGTGTATCTGCTTGCGCCGCTGTTGGCATTTCCGTTGTTTGTGCGTTTTGGACTGTATCGCGCCATCTTTCGCTACACCGGTATGGCCGCACTGGCGACCACGGCCAAGGCAGTGGGTCTTTACGGTGCGCTGTTCTTCGTGGCAATCATCCTGTTCAAATGGGATGGTGTGCCGCGCAGTGTCGGCTTGATTCAACCGATTTTGTTCCTCTTGCTCGTCAGTACGAGCCGGGCAATGGCGCGGTTCTGGCTTGCTGGGCAATCAGGCAAGTCCTACCACGGGATAGGGCGGCTGTTGATCTATGGTGCAGGCGAGGCGGGAGCCCAAACGGCATCAGCTCTGAGCGTGACGCGCGAGTTTGTGCTGCTGGGCTTCATCGATGACGACCCCACCAAAGTCGGCCGTACCATCAACGGCTTGGACATCATCGGGCACGACGAGGTTGCAGAGGCTGTCGAGCGCATGGGCGTTACGGATATCCTGCTGGCAGTTCCATCGCTCGGGCGCGCCCAGCGAAACGCCATTATCGCTAAGCTGCGCGAGCTTCCCGTGCATGTGCGTACGCTACCTGGGCTCGTCGATCTTGCCTCGGGGAAAGTGACGGTCCGCGACTTTCAAGAGCTGGATGTGGAAGACCTCTTAGGGCGGGCGCCGGTTCCGCCCGACGAGGAGTTGCTGGCCAGCAACCTGAGCCACAAGACCGTTCTGGTTACTGGCGCCGGAGGCAGCATCGGCAGCGAACTCTGCCGTCAGATCGTGCTGGAGCGTCCGCGTAAGCTGGTTCTCGTCGAGCACAACGAATTTGGGCTGTATTCGATTCACCGTGAGCTGGAAGGTTTGTGCCTTGAGAATCGCCTGTCCGTGGAGATAGTACCGCTTCTCGCAAGTGTGGCGAATCTGGAGCGTCTGCGGGAAATCTGCCAGGCTCATCGGCCCGCTACCGTATATCACGCGGCAGCATACAAACATGTGCCGCTTGTAGAGTGCAATGCATCGGAGGGTGTGCTGAACAACGTGTTTGGCACGTTAAACATGGCACGTGCAGCCATGGAAAGCGCCGCTGAGTATTTTGTCTTGGTGTCGACGGACAAGGCCGTGCGTCCCACCAATGTCATGGGTGCCTCCAAGCGCATGGCAGAACTCGTGCTGCAAGCCCTTGCAGCGGCTGAGTCGATTGATTTCGGGTTGCTGAACGGAGCGCCTCTGTCGAACGTGCCCAACAAGACCGTGTTTGCCATGGTGCGCTTCGGCAATGTACTTGGAAGCAGTGGTAGCGTGGTGCCGCTGTTCCGCCGGCAATTGCTCGAGGGCGGGCCTCTTACCGTTACGCACCCGGAGGTCACGCGCTATTTCATGACCATTCCCGAGGCCGCTCAGCTTGTGCTGCAGGCTGGTGCCATGGCGCATGGCGGGGAAGTGTTTGTACTCGACATGGGGCAGCCCGTAAGAATCATGGATCTGGCGCGTCGCATGGTGCAACTGTCCGGTTTGACGTTGCGGGACGATAACCATCCAAACGGAGATGTCGCCATCAAAATTACGGGACTGCGGCCTGGCGAGAAGCTCTATGAAGAGTTGCTGATCGGAGACAGTCCCGAAGGGACGATCCACGAACGGATCATGAAGGCGCGTGAAGACTACGTGCCGTGGCCGCGCTTCGCGCCCGTTCTGTCCCAGATGCGGGATGCGGCGATGCGAAGTGATGAGAAACTGATCAAGGAAATCCTGCGTGGATACGTTCACGGTTATGGGCCGCAAACGTCGCAGGTCGTTTCGATTTCATCGAACCAAGCGGCCGCCTAGATAATTTATAGGACGGAGCGTCATCAACTGAGCTTTAGGAATGGCGCATCGTGGCGCCACGATGCTGCCCACGTTCCTGCTCCTTCAAGATCGGGCCAAACTCGAGCGCACCTGGACTTACCTCTCAGGTACTTTTCAGCGCGTCCCGCAGCAGAGCCAGCGTAGCGCCAACCAGCAGGCTGATAACGAAGCCACCGAGCACCCAGACAGTCCTGCTGGGAGTGCTGGGGCGCTCCGGAGCGTAGGCCGGCGCCACTGCACGCGTCGGATAGCTCTGCACGGGAGATAGCGCATCTCTGTAAGCATTGACCTGTTGGTGCAGATCGCTTACCTGTGCACGGAGAAGCGATACAGTGTTTGAAACCAATACGTCGCGTGCTCCGGCTGCTGTGGCAGCATTTGTGGTGTAGCCTGACTTGAGTGCGCTTGTCGCGCTACGATATTCGGCATCCGCAGCTGACAGGTTCTCCTGCGCTCGCGTCAGCTCATGTTGGGTGACTTCCGTGGATTGTTCGAAGAGTTTCCGATGCGTTGTGGAGAGGCTCTTGAATGCTGTGTCGACGATCTCAAGCGCATCTTCTTTTGAGTAGCTCGATGCCTGTAGTGTGATCAGATCGGGACTACGCTCTGCGGACGCGCGTAGGGATTCAAACGCCAAGTCAGCTTTCCTATTACCAGCGTCTGGCGAAGGAAGTCCGAGTGCCTTGACGACGTCAAGGCGAAAATTCGGCTGATTGACACGCTCGGCCGCTGTCAATTGATTTTCAAGCGAAAACTTAACAGGGGTTCCACTGGCATTGGCCATGGCGACCTGACCGATCTGCACTGTCAACTTCGCTGTCCAGCGCGGCGGAACCACAACCGAAGCAGCCAGCCCAGCAACCCCGCCAACTACACCTGCCAACAGAACCCATCTGGCTGCGTCCCGTAGGACTCGAATCACATTGGCGGTGGTTGGTTGCTCTTCCAGAGGCGTTACGGTCATGTTGGATGAAAAAAAAAATCTGATTAACTTACAGGAGTCGGCATTGTAACGCGGCAGTCTCCCTTCTCTGAGGGGAGGTGTACCCCAAGACACCGGGCAGCGTTGTTGCTACTGGCTCGTCTGATCTTATCGTCAGCGGGGCATCGGCAGACACTTTTTCACCAGCGCTTACAATGTCAACTGTGATCTAAATCCGTACGATTTATGCAATCCATCAACCCCACCATCTTCAAAGCCTACGACATCCGCGGCATCGTCGGAAAAACCGTCGATGCTCAAACCGCACGCCTGATCGGCCGTGCCTTCGGTTCCGCAGCGCGCGCCAAGGGCGAATCCGCCGTCGTCATCGGCCGCGACGGCCGTCTGTCGGGTCCTGAACTGCTGGCAGCGCTGGCGGACGGCCTGCGCGCAAGCGGGGTCGATGTGATCGATCTGGGCCTCGTGGCTACGCCGATGGTGTACTTCGGCACCAACATCGAACTGGCTGGCCGTCGCGCCACGTCGGGCGTGATGGTCACCGGCAGCCACAATCCGCCGGACTACAACGGCTTCAAGATGGTGTTGGCGGGCCAAGCCATCTACGGCGAGCAAATTCAAGCCCTGTGCACGCGCATCGAGCAGGGCGACTTTACCGAAGGCGCAGGCGACTATGTCCAGGTGGACATCCGCCGGCAGTACATCGACCGAATCGTCTCGGACGTCAAGCTGAGCCGCCCGATGAAGATTGCCGTGGATTGCGGCAACGGCGTGGCAGGTGCGTTTGCGCCGGAGCTGTTCCGTGCGATGGGCTGCGAGGTGACGGAGCTGTTCTGCGAGGTGGATGGCCACTTCCCGAACCACCATCCGGACCCGGCACACGTCGAGAATCTGCAGGATCTCGTGCGCACGCTGCAGACTACCGACTGCGAACTGGGCCTCGCTTTTGATGGCGATGGCGACCGCCTGGGCGTGGTCACCAAGGACGGCCAGGTGATCTTCCCCGACCGTCAACTGATGCTGTTCGCGCAGGAAGTCCTGTCGCGCAATCCGGGTGGCGAGATCATCTTCGACGTGAAGTGCACGGGTAAGCTGGCGCCGTTTATTCGTGAGCACGGCGGCAAGGCCACGATGTGGAAGACCGGCCATTCGCTGGTCAAGGCCAAGCTGAAGGAAACCGGCGCGCCGCTGGCCGGCGAGATGAGCGGCCACATCTTCTTCAAGGACCGCTGGTACGGCTTCGATGACGGGCTGTACACGGGCGCGCGCCTGCTGGAGATCGTCTCGCGCCTGGTGGACCCCAGCGCGACGCTCAACGCGCTGCCGAACTCACACTGCACCCCTGAGTTGCAACTGAAGTGCGCCGAAGGCGAGTCGTTCGAGCTGCTCGACAAGATCAAGGCCAACGCTACGTTTGCAGGCGCGAAGGAAGTCAATCGTATCGATGGTGTGCGTGTGGAATACGAAGACGGCTTTGGCCTGGCGCGCCCGTCCAACACCACGCCGGTGGTGGTGATGCGTTTTGAGGCCGACAACGATACCGCGATGGCGCGTATCCAGGGCGAATTCCGCCGCGTGATTCTGGCCGAGAAGCCGGACGCGCAACTGCCGTTCTGATCGCACGGTCCGCACTCATGAAGTTGGGGGAAAGGGTGACGGCATGCGTGTGCTGATCGTCAAGGTATCGTCGCTTGGCGATGTGGTGCATTGCACGCCGGTCGTGGCCGATATCCTGCGCGCTTATCCGGATGCCGAGATCGACTGGGTGGTCGAAGAAGGCTTCGCCGGTATCGTTCGCATCGTGCGCGGTGTGCAGGGCGTGATTCCGTTTGCGCTGCGGCGCTGGCGCAAGTCGCTGGGTTCTGGGAAGACGTGGAGCGAGATAACGGCGTTTCGTCGTGCGTTGCGCGCCAAGTCGTACGACGCGGTGCTCGACACGCAGGGGCTCATCAAGACGGCGCTCATTGCCGCGCAGGCCAAGCTGACGCCGAGCGGGTTCGTGGCAGGCTTCGGCAATCGCACGGAAGGCGCCGGCTATGAGCCGCTCGCCAAGCTCTTCTATCAACGCAAGATTGAGATGGAGCCGCATATCCACGTGGTCGCGCGCTCGCGCCGCATGGTCGCGGAGGCGCTCGGTTACACACTATCCGACACCATCGATTTCGGGTTGCAACCGCCAGCCGAGTTGCCGTTCAGTCTGCCGCGGCCGTATGTGGCGCTGGTGCATGCGACATCGCGTGCCGACAAGGGGTGGCCGTTGGCTGCGTGGGTGGACGTCGCGCGTGAGTTGCTGGCGCGCGACTACGCCATCGCGCTGCCGTGGGGCAGCGAGGCCGAGCGGCGCACGAGTGAATCGATCCGCGAAGCCATCGTCTCCGCGGTGCCGGGCATGGTCGGGCGCGTGGTGATTCCGCCGCGCATGTCGCTGCCGGACGTGACGGCGTTTCTCGAGCAGGCGACCGCGGTGGTGGGCGTGGACACCGGTCTCGTGCACATTGCTGCCGCGCTGTGCAAGCCGACCGTGGCGCTCTACAACTTCACCACGTCGTGGCGCACGGGTGGCTACTGGACGCCCAACGTGCATGACCTCGGCAGCGCCGAGGCCCATCCCACCAGCGCGCAAGCGCTCGACGCGCTGCGTGCGCTGGGTGTGCTCTGATGCTGCGCGTTCTGTATCGCTGGTTGTGGCGCGTCGCGCTGCCGTTCGCATTGCTGCGGCTGTGGTGGCGTGGCCGCAAGGAGCCCGGTTATCGCCAGCATGTCGGCGAGCGGCTTGGCTTTTACCCACCGCGCCCGAATCCGGATCGTCCGTTGCTGTGGGTACATGCCGTGTCCGTGGGTGAGACACGCGCCGCGCAGCCACTCATCGATGCGCTGCTCGCGCGCTTTCCGCACCATGCTGTCTTGCTGACGCACATGACGCCGACGGGTCGCCGCACCGGCGCCGAATTCGCGGCGCAACGCAACGGCCGCGTCATCCAGGCGTATCTGCCGTACGATTTGCCGAGTGCAGTCGATCGGTTTCTGCGTCATTTTCAACCGCGCCTCGGCCTGCTGATGGAGACCGAGATCTGGCCGGTGCTGATTGAGCGCGCCTACATGGCTGGCGTGCCGATGGTGCTCGTCAACGGACGCCTGTCTGCGCGCAGTCACCGGCGCACCGCGCGCTTGGGGGATGCCGCACGTCAGACGTACGCTCAGCTCGCCGCCGTACTGGCCCAGACGCCCGACGATGCCGATCGATACCGCTCGCTGGGCGTGCCGCGCGTGCGCGTGACCGGCAACCTGAAGTTCGACATCACTCCGCATGTGGACCAGATCATGGCGGGCCGCGTGCTGCACGATGCGCTGCGCGGTCGATCGGCATGGGTGGCGGCCAGCACGCGTGAGGGCGAAGAGGCGTTACTGCTTGACGCGTGGCAAGCGCATCGCGCGCAGCATGTCGGTCGCCGGCATGCGTTGCTGATTCTCGTGCCGCGTCATCCGCAGCGTTTTGATGAAGTTGCCCAAGCGGCCGAACGCGCAGGCTTGCGTGTCGTGCGTCGCAGTGCGTTGTCGGTGTCTGCGGCAGGCGTGACGGACGCCGATGAACTGACTGATGCCGACGTCCTGCTCGGTGACTCGATGGGCGAGATGGCGCTGTATTACGCGGCCGGGGAAGCGGCGTTCATCGGCGGCAGCCTGCTTCCGCTGGGCGGGCAGAATTTGATCGAGGCCTGCGCGGTTGGCACGCCCGTGGTCATCGGCCCGCACACCTTCAATTTTGCGCAGGCGACGCGCGATGCCGTGGCTGCGGGGGCTTGCGAGCAGGTGGAAGACGCCACTGCGGTGATGCGTGTGATCGACGCGTGGCTGTCCGATGCCGATGCACGCGAGACCGCATCGCGCGCCGCGCTGGCCTTTGCTGCCACACATGGCGGTGCAACGGCGCGCACGGTGGAGGCTGTGGCGTCCTTGGTGCTGCCGACTCTGTAACGCTGTGCATGTCCGGCACGAAAAGTGCGAACTCATGGCGAGCCTGACAGACTAACGGCTCTTCATGTGGTTTGCATTCCGTTACCGTTCACGACCCGTTCATGTCCCAACCGAATCGTCCCAAGCCGAGCCTGCTGCAAACGCCGCGCCGCGTGGTGCTGACCGCATTGGCGCTGGCCGCAATGACCGCCGCCACCATCATCGGTGCCGGCTGCATGACACCGGCGCCTTCATCCGCACCGGCCGCCACGGCCCCGGCTGCCGCGTCAGCGCCGGCCGCTGAAACCAAACAGACACCCGCTAACGCCGCGCCCAATCCTGGCCAGGCGACGCTCGCCCAAGCGCAGGGCGAAGGACGCTCGCGCTTCGTGCTGGTGCGTTGGCAAGAGTCGGGCGCCGCCCCCAAGGAATTGCCATCTGCCGAGGGCGACGACGCTGACCCTGCCACGCAGCCGATCTCAATCGAATTCAGCGCGGGGCTGGAGGCGGCCAACGGCGTGGTGTCAGGCTACTCGGGCTGCAATCGCTTCTCCGGGCCGTATGAGAAGCTCGCCTCGGGCATGCGCTTCGGCAATCTGGTGTCGACCCGCATGGCGTGCGACCCCGCGCGTATGGAGCTGGAGACTGCCTTCCTGGAGGCGCTCAAATCGCCGCTGGCGACCGTCGGTATGCAGCCCTCGGCCAACGGCAAGCAGGGTCGCCAGGTCATCTGGAAAACCACCAGCGGCGCGCTGCTGCAGTTTGCCGAGCGGCCGCTGCCGCCGCGCGGCCAGACACACTGATCAGCGTTTGGCTGATTTGCCGGCAGGTTTTGCCGATCCGGGCTTGGCGCTCGCCGGCGGCAACGCGGTGATATCGCTCGAACCGTTGGCCGTGAGCAGCGTGTTCACCTGGATCACGTCTGCTTCACTCAACGAGCCGGCGGCGGACTTCAGCCGCAGCCCGTTGACGATGGTGTCGTAACGCGCGCGCGCCAGATCGCGCCGTGCCTGAAAGAGCTGCGCCTGTGAATTCAGCACGTCAGTGCCGATGCGCACGCCCACACCGTAGGCGAGCTGGTTGGAGTCGTAGGCTGTGCGCGCCGACAGCTCGGCCGCTTCCAGCGCCTTCACCTGCGCCAACCCGGCAATCACGCCGATATAGGCTTGCCGCGCGCCTTGCTCGGCAGAGCGGCGGGCAAATTCGAGATCGTTTGCGGCTTTGGTTTCCAGCGCGATGTTTTCACGCACGCGCGACTGGATCGCGCCGCCCGCAAAGATCGGAATCGACACCTGCACGCCAATCTGTGAACTGTCGAAGCGCGCGCCACCCGGCAGCGACGGCAAGTACTGGTTGCCGCTGGCATTCGTGTGGCCAGTCTGTGCCACCAGATCGACCGAAGGCAGATGGCCTGCGGTTGCCTTCTTCACATCGCGCTCGGCGTTTTGCAGGTTGTACTGCGCCAGCGCCACTTGCAGGTTGCTGCTGCGCGCCTGCTCCACCCAGGGTTCTGCTGAAGCCGGGTCGGGCTGGGGGATCGTGACGGCCGTGCGCACGCCGGCCAGCATGCCAACGGGCTCCCCGATGATCTGCTTGAGCGCTGATTGCTTGATCTCAAAGTCGCTGCGTGCGGCGATGACGCTGGCGTCGATCGCATCGCGGCGAGCCTGTGCGTCGTTCGCGTCGGTGATGTTGGCGTTGCCGACGTCGAAGTTGCGGCGCGCCTGCTCATACTGCTGCTGGATCGCATCGCGCTGCGCGGTGGCAAGCTGCAGCGTGTCCTGCGCGTTGAGCACGTCAAAGTAGGCCTGCGCCGTGCGCGTGATGAGGTCGAGCTGCGCCTGTGCGAGCGACGCTTCGGCGGCCTGCGCGGCAATTTCGCCCTGCTTGTAGGTTTCCCAGCGGTCCCAGCGGAAGAGCGGCTGCGACAGCGACAGCGTCCAGCCCGTCGACGAGAACGTCTTGTTGAATTCAGCCGGAGCGGTTTGATCGAAGATGATGCGCGTGGAACTCCAGGCGCCGCCAATCTGCGGTAGCAAACCAGCGCGGCCCTGCGTAAGTTTTTCGCGTTGCGCGAGCGACTGCGCACGGGCCGACGCGAATTGCGGATCGTTGGCCAGCGCGGCGCGGTAGGCGGAGAGGAGGTCCGTCGCAGCCGGCATGTTCGGTTGGGATTGCGCCCACGCGAACATCGGCATCATCGAACAGCACAGCACAACAAGCGAACCGCGCGCGGCCATCCGCGTACGGCTACTGCGAGCAACAGTCATAAAGCCCCCGAGCGAGGAAAACGTTCGGAAGGCAGCGCGGGCGCGTCAGAGCCTGTTCATCGTCCGTGGAGGCTGAACAGGTTTTCGCCCGGCGGCGGCTTCCCCAATCAGTACGTCGCCATCTGCGGGTCCACCTGGTTAGCCCAGGCGTTGACGCCGCCTTGCAGGTTGTAGACACGCGCGGCATCAAAGCCGCCCTGCGTGATCAGATACTGCGCAACCTGCGCGCTGCGTCCGCCGTGGTGGCAAATGCAGACGATGTCTTGGTCAGCATTCAGCTCGCCGGCGCGCTGTGGAATCTGGTCCATCGGGATGTGCGTGACGCCGGGCAGGGCACAGATTTCCAGCTCCTCCGTCCAGCGCACGTCGAGCAGGACAGGCTGCGCGCGCGATGCGTCGGCGAGCCATTGGGCGAGGGCGGTAGGAGCGAGCTGTTGCATGATGATTGGGGCAGGGCCGGGTGGGTCAGAAGCGGAAGTGCGACGGTGCGGGAACGCCCACCAGCGGTGTTACATACGTTTCGAACAGGTTGCGCGTCTGATATTCGGTGTTGGAGATGCGCGTGATGAGCTGCGCTTCCATGACCGGCGCGCTGCCGACAAAGATCGACAGGCGGCCACCCACCTTGAGCTGCTTGAGCAGCGCCTCCGGCACGGCCGGCACGGAGCCCGACACGCAGATGGCGTCGTACAGGCCATCGCCCCAGCCTTGGGCGCCGCTGGCCTCGACCACGTCGACGTTGGTCACGCCGTTGCGCGAGAGATTGTCGCGGGCGAAAGCGACGAGTTCGGGAACGATGTCGAGCGTGGTGACCTGGCGGCCGCGATGGGCCAGCAGGGCGGCCATATAGCCCGAGCCCGCGCCGACTTCCAGCACGTCTTCGTGCTTGCGTACGGCCAGTTCTTGCAGCATGCGGGCTTCGACGCGCGGGGCCAGCATGTTCTGGCCACCGGGCAGCGGGATTTCCATGTCGACGAAGGCCAGGGCTTGGTAGGCCTGGGGCACGTAATGTTCGCGCTTGACGACCGCCAGCAGGTCGAGCACGTCAGTATCGAGCACGTCCCAAGGACGGATTTGCTGCTCGATCATGTTGAACCGGGATTTTTCGATGTCCATGGGCATGCCTTCCACGCGGAGCGAATGATGCGAATGAGGGTTTGACGACAAACCCGGCATTTTAGCAAGTCCGGAGGACATTCCGGCAGACGTTGTCATGAAGACGCGCCTTCATCGCGGTTGCCGGCCTCCTCGGGTAGCACACGCCACGGCTGTGCCGTAAGGGCGGGTGGCGGCGGAATCACTGCGCCCGCCACCGGATTGCACAGCACGCCGTGCAGCAGCAGCGACACCACGTGGGCGATGAACGCCTTGGGTTCGAGCTCCCGGTGCGAGCATGGGCCGAACGAGTGCTTCCACATCATCAGGAAGATCATCGGCGCGACCATGGTCAGCGTGGTCAGATCGATGTCGACGTTGCGGAATTCGCCGCGGGCCATGCCGCGTTCGAGGATGCGCGCGAACAGGCGGTCGCAGCGCTCGATGACTTCTTCGTGGTAGTACTGCGCCAAGTCAGGAAAGTTGCCCGATTCGGCCATCAGCAGCTTGGTGAGGCCCGAAGCCGGCGATTCGCCGATCAGCTCCCACCAGCCCGTCAGAATCTCGTGCAGCAGCGCTTCGCTGGTGCCGTCAAAACTGTCGATCAGGGCTTCGCCCTCGGCCAGCGCGGGCACCAGGTTTTCCTGGACCACCGCCTTGAACAGCTCTTCCTTGTTGGCGAAATACAGGTAGACCGTGCCCTTGGATACGCCTGCGGCCGACGCTACGTCCTCCAGCCGCGTGGCTGCATAGCCGCGCGCCACGAACAGGTTCAGCGCGGCGGCGACCAGTTCTTGCGGACGGGCCTCTTTGCGGCGGGTCCAGCGTTTGGAGGAAGACTCGGAATCTTGATCAGTCACGGCGGTAGGGTGTCAGCCAGCGCACCAGGTCACTGACTCACAGATAACTTACTTTCCGGTCATTAATGTACGCATGCCACAAGGGCGGGTCAAGCGGCATTGGCATTGTCAATCGGACTGGGCCTCGATTGTGCTGGTGCACAATAGCGGTTTCCGCCTAGATTTCATTGATTCGGACAGCACATGGACTGTCGACCTCACTGCGGCGCGTGCTGCATCGCGCCTTCCATCTCCAGCCCCATTCCTGGCATGCCGAACGGCAAACCGGCAGGCGTGCGCTGCGTGCAACTGGACGAGGCCAACGGGTGTCGTATTTTTGGCCAGCCGGAACGTCCGGCGGTGTGCGGCAGTCTGCAGCCTGAGCCCGACATGTGCGGTGGCTCGGCCACGCACGCCATGCAGTTCCTGACCCGACTTGAAATCGCTACCGCAGCGCACTGATTTGCCATGACCGATTCCACGAAACCTGCTGCCCGCTCCCACCGCGTCCGCTGGTGGTCGGGTGCAGCCGCTGTTGCACTGGCCATTGCCGTCACGCTCGTGGCCTGCATGCCGACCGGCTGGACCGGCGACGGCTACACCTTTTCCCGCAGCCAGATGCAGGATGCGCTGGCGCGCAAGTTTCCGTTCCAGCGGCGCTTTCTCGGCTTCTTTGACGTGACGCTGTCCAACCCGCAGGTGGCGCTCGACCCCGCGCGCAATCGCATCGCCATCCAGGCAGACGCGGTGGTGGAGAGCGGCCTGTTCCGCCAACCGCTGACGGGGCCGCTGGCGGTGTCCAGCGGCATGCACTACGACGTGCCCACGCGTTCCATCCGGCTGGACCAGCCCAGTGTTGATCGCTTCGATTTGCAGAATGTGCCTGGCGGCGTGGGACCGCAGATCAGCGCAATCGGTTCGTTGATTGCCGGCCAACTGCTCAACGACTACGCGGTCTACACGTTCAAGCTCGAACAACTGAAAGTGGCTGGCATGGCCGTCGAGCCCGGTACAATCACGGTTTTGCCCGAAGGCGTGCACGTTCAGGCCAAGCGGCCCTGAATTCTGCTGCACGCCCAGCGCTTCGTTTTCTTCTCCCTCTTTGCTTACTGCATGGACATCGCACTCGCCATCAAAGCGCTGATTCTCGGCATCGTCGAAGGCCTGACCGAGTTCCTTCCCATTTCCAGCACCGGCCACCTGATCCTCGCTGGCCAACTGCTCGACTTCAATGACGAGAAGGGCAAGATCTTCGAGATCGTCATCCAGTTCGGCGCCATCCTGGCGGTGTGCTGGGAGTTTCGTCACAAGATCATCGACGTGATCAAGGGGTTGCCGAATGACCCGCGTCAGCAGCGTTTTGCGATCAACGTGATCGTGGCGACGATTCCTGCGATCACGCTTGCGCTGATCTTCGGCAAGGCAATCAAGGCGCATCTGTTCAACCCGATCGTGGTGGCGTCGGCGTTCATCCTCGGCGGCTTCGTGATCCTGTGGGCGGAATGGCGCGAGCGCCATCGCGGCGAGACACATGACCCGCGCGCCAATGCGCTGCTCGAAGCGGCCAAGGCTGGCGCGCCACGCATTGAAACGCTGGATGACCTACGCATCTCCGACGCCATCAAGGTGGGCTTTGCGCAGTGCTTCGCGCTGATTCCCGGTACGTCGCGTTCGGGCGCGACCATCATCGGCGGCCTGCTGTTCGGCCTGTCGCGCAAGGTGGCGACGGAGTTCTCGTTCTTCCTGGCGATTCCCGTGATTTTTGGCGCGACGGTGTACGAGCTGTACAAATCGCGCGCGCTGCTGTCGGCCGATGACCTGTCGATCTTCGCGGTGGGTTTCGTGGCGGCATTCATCTCGGCGTTCTTCTGCGTGCGCTGGCTGCTGAAGTTCATTGCCACACACGATTTCCGCGGTTTTGCGTGGTACCGGATCATCTTCGGCATCATCGTCCTGGTGACGGCTTATACGCACCTCATCGCCTGGCAAGCCTAAGCCGGCGAGTATTTCCCTTCCTCGGTGCGAGGCTTTCGCACCGTCTGCACGATCGGGTGGATTCGGACACACTGGCGGTTTCTTCCCGTCAGCCGCTGACTGCCGAATCTCCCGATCATGAGTGCTCTCTTCCAGCCTTCTTCCCTGCGCGGTCTCACGCTTGAGAACCGCATCGTCATCTCGCCGATGTGCCAGTACTCGGCCGACAACGGCCAAGCTACGGCGTGGCATCACACGCATCTGGGCAGCCTGTCGCTTTCGGGTGCCGGGTTGCTGATGATCGAGGCGACCGCGGTGTCGCCGGAAGGGCGCATCACCAACGGCTGCCTGGGTTTGTGGGATGACGCGACCGAGGCCGCGCTGGAACGCACGCTTGCTGCCATTCGGCAGAACGCGCTGGTGCCGATCGGCATGCAGATCGCGCACGCGGGCCGCAAGGCGTCGAGCGCTCGCCCCTGGGAAGGCGGCGCATTGCTGGCGCTTGATGCTGGCGGCTGGGAAACCATGGGCCCGTCCGCGTTGCCGCAGCGCCCCGAAGAACGCGCCCCGCGCGAGATGACCGATGCGGATCTCGCCCGCGTGCGCGACCAGTTTGTCGATACCGCGCGCCGGGCTGTGCGTTTGGGGCTATCGGCCATCGAGTTGCACGCCGCACACGGCTATCTGCTGCACGAATTCCTGTCGCCGATCGCCAATCAGCGCACTGATGCCTACGGCGGTTCGCGTGAGAACCGCATGCGTTATCCGCTGGAGATTTTTGATGCGGTGCGCGCCGTGGTGCCGGACAACATTCCGGTGGGCGTGCGCGTGTCGGCCACCGACTGGGTGGAAGGTGGCTGGACGCCGGAGGACTCGGTGGTATTTGCGCAGGCGCTACGTGCTCGCGGTTGCGATTGGATCGATGCGTCGTCAGGCGGTGTATCGCCGCTGCAGCAGATTCCGCTCTCGACAGGCTATCAGGTGCCGTTTGCCGAGAAGATCCGCAACGAAGCGGACATCCCGACCATCGCCGTCGGTCTCATCAACGAGGCACACGAGGCGGAGGCCATCGTTGCACAAGGGCATGCGGATTTGGTTGCCGTTGGCCGGGCCTTTCTCTACAACCCGCACTGGGCCTGGGCCGCGGCCGCCGAACTGGGCGCGACGGTCAAGGCGCCGCCGCAATACTGGCGCGCTTTCCCGCGTCACGCAAAGACCCTCTTCGGTGATACGCATTTCGGCGCACGCTAACGCGCGCTAGCGCGCGGATGTGGTTAGCCGCGCTTGCGGAAGACCACATCCCACACACCATGCCCGAGGCGTAGGCCGCGTTTTTCGAACTTGGTGACGGGGCGATAGTCAGGGCGCGGTGCGAAGCCGTCGGCGGTGTTTTCCAGCGTCGGTTCGGCGGAAAGCACCTCCAGCATCTGGTGGGCGTATTCCTCCCAGTCCGTCGCGCAATGCAGGTAGCCACCGGGTTTCAGGTGTGCGGCCAGACGCGCCACGAACGGGCCCTGGATCAGGCGTCGCTTGTTATGGCGCTTCTTGTGCCACGGGTCGGGAAAGAACACGTGAATGCCATCGAGCGTGCCTTCCGGAATCATCTGCGCCAGCACTTCCACCGCATCGTGGGAAACGATGCGGATGTTGCCGATCTCACGTTCGCCAATCAGCTTGAGCAGTGCGCCGACGCCCGGCTCATGCACCTCCACGCCCAGGAAATCGTCATCCGGGCGCAATTGCGCGATGTG
Organism: Ralstonia psammae; assembly: GCF_958405935.1. Classification (NCBI taxonomy): domain Bacteria; kingdom Pseudomonadati; phylum Pseudomonadota; class Betaproteobacteria; order Burkholderiales; family Burkholderiaceae; genus Ralstonia; species Ralstonia psammae. The sequence goes on along the minus strand of NZ_CATZBU010000001.1, from coordinate 70,886 downwards.
CGCGGTGGTCTCGCCCATGCCGAAACCGATCTCGAAGATGCGCTTGGCACCGACGCGGCCGAAGGCGGCGTCCCAGTCGAGCGGCTCGGTGGTGTAGGGCAACTGGAAGCGCGGGCCGAGTTCATCGATGGCGCGCTGCTGCCCGGTAGACGTGCGGCCGGCGCGGCGTACGAAGGAGCGGATGCGGCGCGGGTGGCCGGTTTCGGCGTCTTCCGGGGTATTGGTGTCTTGCGATTCCGGCGTGATGTCGTCGGGGCCGGTGCCCGGTTGTTCGATGGGCTGCATGGAGATCCCGTGCCGGTTGCCCGTCGATGGAATGAGGGGCGCGCAGGCAACAAAAAAGCCGCCGAGGGCGGCTTCAGACTGTTCGGTGGAGCGGGCGATGGGAATCGAACCCACGGCTCTAGCTTGGGAAGCTAGGGTATTACCATTATACGACGCCCGCACAGACTGCTATTTTACCCGGCTTTGCCCGTGCTTCGCAAACACCGCCTGTGGCGGCTTCAGCGCCGCAGCGCCATCACCTGCATGGCTGCATCCACAAACTTCGCCGCAGCATGCTCGCCAGCAGTCGGCGCCGCGGCCCTGGCGCACGCGGCAACCACGTCGCACAGCGATTGCGGGTCTTCCTTGCAGGCGCGCAGCAGCGGCATGGCGGCGCCCGCGGCCGAACCGAAGTGCTGCACCGCCAGGCGCATCAATTCGACCTTGACCACGTTGGGCAATACGTCGGCCAACTCCGGCGGGACGGCTGGCTGCGGTGCCAAGACAGCCTGGACTGGCGCCGCTGACCGCTTGCTGGCGTCATTGGCGGCGGGTTCGTCGATGGGCGCGGCCACCGCTTGCAGGCCGAGCGTCATGCCGGTCAACGGCGGCAGTTCGTCGTAGATGAGCGATAGGGCGGCAGGCGCACTGTCGGCGTCATCGTCGAGCAAGGGGCGGTTGAAGTGCGTGATCGGGTCGAAGGGTTCGGCAGCCGGCGCGGTTTCACGCGAGATACCCGGCAGCACGTCGACCATGCCGGCCTGTTGCAGCCCTGCGAGCAGTTCGTCGACGTCCGGCCAGTCGCTCAGCAGTTGATGCAGTTGCCCGACCGTGCGGGCACCGTCGATGAGGATGAGCAGATGACGTTGGCGCATCTGCATGTCGTGGCGGCGCTCGGCCAAGGCTTCACGGCCGTCCTCGGTTTTGATCAGGACGTTCGTTGTTGCAAGCATGGTGACTCCCCGTTAAGCAGCTCGCCCGGCATCTTGGCGTGCCGGTGCGAACTGTACGTTAGTCATCACATCCGCGCCGTGCCATCGTTCAATTGGCGGAGATTGTGAAACGATGGGCCAACGATTGGTCTAGCTCCGCCACGATTCCAATGCTGGCGCGGGTTCGCCGGGAGCGCCGCTTTGGTGCGCCAGCGACCGGGCGTAGTTCGCATACCACGCCAGCACGTCCGGATTGGCCATCGCATCAGGGTTGGCGACGCGCTCGGGCGGTGCGCCCAGCAGCAGCTTCTTGATCGGCACTTCCATTTTCTTGCCCGACAGCGTGCGCGGCACGCCGGGCGCCTGTACGACCACGTTGGGCACATGCCGGGCCGATAGCCCTGCCTTGATGCGCGCATTGATCGTGTTGCGCAGCGTGTCGTCGAGTGTCGCGCCATCGCGCAGCACAATGAACAGCGGCATGAACGATTCGCGGCCGAGGAATTCAAGGTCGACGACGAGGCTGTCGAGCACTTCAGGTAAATCCTCCACCACGCGGTACAGCTCGGCCGTACCCATGCGGATGCCGTGGCGGTTGATGGTGGCATCCGATCGGCCGTAGATGATGGCGCCGCCACGCGGGGTGATCTTGATCCAGTCGCCGTGGCGCCACTGGCCGGGGTACATGTCAAAGTAGCTGTCTCGGTAGCGGCTGCCGTCGGTGTCGCCCCAGAAGAAGAGCGGCATCGATGGGATGGGCGCGGTGCAGACCAGTTCGCCCACCGCATCGACGAGTGGCTGGCCGCCCTCGTCCAGCGCTTCCACACGCGAGCCGAGGTTGCGGCATTGCATCTCTCCCGCATAGACGGGCAGCGTGGCGACGCCGCCAACGAAGCAGCCGGCAAAGTCGGTGCCGCCGGAAATCGGGTTGAGCCAGACGTCAGCCTTTACGTGGCGGTAGATCCAGTCGTACGCCTCGGCCGAGAGCGGCGAACCGGTCGAGCCGACCGCACGCAGTTTCGACAAGTCGAAATCGCGACCCGGCTCGATGCCGGCTTTCAGGCAATTGGCGAAGAACGCCGCCCCGGCGCCAAAGAAGGTCACGACCGCATCCTGCGCGAAGCGCCACAGCGTATTGAGATCGGGCGTGCCGGGATTGCCGTCGTAGATGGCGAGCGTGACGCCGCCGAGCAAGCCGCTTGCCTGCGAATTCCACATGACCCAGCCGGTGCTGCTGTACCAGTGGTAGACGTCGTCGGGGCCCAGGTCGAGATGCAGCGCGCCCATCATCGTTTGCACCAGCAGCAGGCCGCCGTGGCCGTGCACGATGGGCTTCGGCATGCCGGTGGTGCCGGACGAATAGAGAATCCACAGCGGGTGATTGGCATCGACCGGTGTGACGACGAGCGGCACGTCGTTTGCCGTCAGGTCGCGCCAGTCGCGGGCTGCCGGGAAGCGCGCACGGTTGATGTCGCCGAGCAGTTGCGGCACAAGGATGAGTTGTTCGACCGTTCGCAGCGCGGTGATCATCTCTGCGACCACGTCGGTGCGGTCGAATGCGCGACCGCCATAGTGATAGCCGTCCACCGCGATCAGCACCTTGGGCTCGATCTGGCGGAAGCGGTCGGTGACGGCCACTTGGCCCATGTCGGGCGCGCAGACGGACCAGATCGCCCCGACGCTGGCCGTGGCGAGAAACGCAACGATCGCGTCCGGCGTGTTCGAGAGATACGCGGCAACGCGGTCGCCCGGCACCACGCCCATCCTGCGCAGCGCATCGGCCAGCGAGGCGACGCGTTGGCGCAGTGCGCGCCACGACAGGTCGGCCAGCGGCTTGGTCTCGCTGGCGTAGCGAATGGCGGGGCGGTCGGGGCTGCCGCCTTCCTCCACGTGGCGCATGACCTGATCGACGTAGTTGAGCCTTGCGCCGACCAGCCACTGCGCGCCAGGCATGGTGCGCTCGCCCAGCATCTGCGTGAAGGGTGTCGAGGCGCGCAGATCGAGATAATCCCAGACGGACGTCCAGAACGCCTCGAGTTCAGTGGTGGACCATTCCCACAGTTGGGCGTAGCCCTCGGGTGTGGTGGCCGAGAAGCGCAGGCCGCGTTCGCGCGCGAGCCAGTCGAGGTAGTGGGTCAGGCGCGAACGCGCAATGAAATCAGCCGACGGCGTCCACAGCAGGGCGCCTTCCTGGATCGTGCTCATGTGTCTCCTCCGCCGGTGAGGCAAGGGGAAAGGCCGCCCGCTCTATCGATGTGGCAGGTCGGCCGATGGGGGATGGCGGGTCAGATGCCGCCCATGCACAGATACTTGAGTTCGAGATATTCGTCGATGCCGTAGACCGAACCTTCGCGGCCCAGGCCCGATTGCTTGATGCCGCCAAAGGGCGCCACCTCGTTCGAGATCAGCCCGGTGTTGATGCCGACCATGCCGTACTCAAGCTGCTCGGCCACGCGCCAGATGCGGCCAATGTCGCGGCTGAAGAAGTACGAGGCGAGGCCGAATTCGGTGTCATTGGCCAGGCGCACGACTTCCGCTTCGTCTTGGAACTTGAAGATGGCGGAGACGGGGCCGAAGGTTTCTTCGCGCGCGATGAGCATGTCGGGCGTGGCGTCGGCCAGCACCGTGGGCTCCACGAAACGCTGCGAGCCCAAGCCCTGCATCAGCTTGCCGCCCGCGGTCAGGCGCGCGCCTTTCTGCGTCGCGTCGTCGATGTGGCGCTGCACCTTCTCCACGGCCTGATCGTCGATCAGCGGGCCCTGCACGACGCCTGTCTCGAAGCCGTTGCCCACCTTGATGCCCTTCACCTTGGCCGAGAGCTTTTCCACAAACGCGTCGTACACCGAGGCATGCACATAGAAGCGGTTCGTACACACGCACGTCTGGCCGGCGTTGCGGTACTTCGACTGCACTGCGCCTTCCACGGCGGCATCGATGTCGGCGTCGTCGAACACGATGAACGGGGCATGGCCGCCCAACTCCAGTGCCACCTTCTTCACCGTCGGCGAGCACTGCTGCATCAGGATGCGGCCCACCGGCGTCGAGCCCGTGAAGGACAAATGCCGCACGATCGGCGATTCGCACAGCGCTTTACCAATGGCGATCGAGCGATCCGCGTCACCCGTCACCACGTTGACCACGCCCTTGGGAATGCCCGCGCGGTGCGCCAGTTCGGCCATCGCCAGCGCGGAAAGTGGCGTTTGCTCGGCCGGCTTGATGACGATGGTGCAGCCTGCCGCCATGGCCGGCGCGACTTTGCGGGTGATCATCGCCAGCGGGAAGTTCCACGGCGTGATGGAGGCGCACACGCCCACTGGTTGCTTGAGCACGACCATGCGCTTGTCGCGCCAGGTGCTGGCCATGACGTCGCCCGAGACGCGCTTGGCTTCTTCGGCAAACCATTCGATGAAGGACGCGCCGTAGACGATTTCGCCTTTGGCTTCGGCCAGTGGCTTGCCTTGCTCGGCGGTCATGAGTGCAGCAAGGTCGTCGGCGTTGGCGATGAGCAGGTCGAACCACCGGCGCATCAGCCCTGCGCGCTCCTTGCCGGTCAGCTCGCGCCACGCGGGCCACGCTGCGTTGGCCGCGTCGATGGCGCGCAGCGTTTCTGCGTGGCCCAGGTTGGCCACGTCGGTCAGGTGCGCGTTGGTGGCAGGGTCGTAGACCGGGAAGGTCGCGCCGTCGGCCGCGCCAACCCAGGCGCCGTCTACATAAGACTGCGTTTTGACCAGGGTGCGGTCTTTGATGCGCTCCAGCGCGGCGGCGGTGCGGGATGAGTCGAGTGCTTCGGCCATGGCGTTCTCCATAAGGAAGGCGGACCCAGTCGACAAAAAGGGCCCGCCTTTTAGATGCAGCAGTCGCTTAACTCACTAAGAATAACCGAACGATCGTTCGCTCGCAGACTGCGCCGCCGGGCCTTGTGGTTATTGGAAGAGCGTGTCCCACATGGTGTCGACCCTGGCCTTGACGGCGGCATCCATGACGATGGGCTGGCCCCATTCACGGGTGGTTTCGCCGGGCCATTTGTTGGTGGCGTCGATGCCCATCTTCGACCCCAGGCCGGAGACGGGCGAGGCGAAATCGAGGTAGTCGATGGGCGTGTTCTCCACCATCACTGTGTCGCGCGCCGGATCCACGCGGGTGGTGATCGCCCAGATCACTTCTTTCCAGTCGCGCAGGTTCACATCGTCGTCCACCACCACGATGAACTTCGTGTACATGAACTGTCGCAGGAAGCTCCACACACCGAACATCACGCGCTTGGCGTGGCCGGCATATTGCTTCTTCATGCTGACCAGCGCCATCCGGTAGCTGCAGCCCTCTGGCGGCAGGTAGAAATCGGCAATCTCCGGAAACTGCTTCTGCAGCAGCGGCACGAACACTTCATTGAGTGCTACGCCCAGCACGGCCGGCTCATCGGGCGGCTTGCCTGTATACGTAGAGTGATAGATCGGGTCGCGGCGCATCGTGACGCGCTCGACCGTGAACACGGGGAACCAGTCCTGCTCGTTGTAATAGCCGGTGTGATCGCCGAAGGGGCCTTCGAGTGCGTGCTGATAGCCGCTCGGGTGCGTCGCGTCTGGCTGGATGTGGCCTTCGAGGATGATCTCTGCGCCGGCCGGCACTTGCAGTTGTGCTTGCGCGAGCGAGGGGGTCAGGCATGTCGCAAGCTCGGTCCGGCTACCACGCAGCAGCCCCGCGAACTGGTACTCAGACAGCGTATCCGGCACCGGCGTCACCGCACCGAGAATGGTGGCCGGGTCCGCGCCCAGCGCCACGGCAATTGGGAACGGCTGGCCCGGGTTGGCGATGGCGTGCTCGCGGAAGTCCAGCGCACCGCCGCGGTGCGCCAGCCAACGCATGATGAGCTGGTTGCGGCTGATGACCTGCTGTCGGTAGATTCCCAGGTTCTGCCGTTTCTTGTGCGGCCCGCGCGTGATGACCAGCCCCCACGTAACGAGCGGTGCCGCATCGCCGGGCCAGCATGTCTGTACAGGAATGCGCGAGAGGTCGACATCATTGCCTTCCCACACGATCTCCTGACACGCCGGCGACGACACCTTGCGCGGCGCCATGTCCCACACGGCCTTGGCCATCGTCCACAGCTTGCCGGCTTCACGCAGACCGCGCGGTGGTTCGGGCTCTTTCAACGCAGAGAGCAGTCGGCCCACGTCACGCAGCTCATCGAGCGACTCTGCCCCCATGCCCAGCGCCACACGGCGCGTGGTGCCAAACAGGTTAGCGAGCACCGGCATGTCGTACTTCTGCGCGCCGTCCACCGGCTGCTCGAAGACCACCGCCGGGCCTTCGGCACGCAGCAGGCGATCACAGACTTCGGTCATTTCCAGGCGTGGCGATACCGGCTGGCGCACGCGGCGCAGTTCACCCGTGCGTTCCAACTGGGCGAGAAAGTCACGTAAGTCCCTGTATTGCATGGAGATTTTGTAACCAAAGGTAAGGTGGATCGCCTATCACGCGGAGGGTCCGCCCCCCGAACGGTCGTTGGGGCGATATTTTTTTGGTGTAGGCAGGGTGGCCGCGATTGTACGGCCAAAACCCCATGGCCCCCTGATGACAGAACGCATTGCAGGTCAGCTAGTCCCAACAACGCGGGCTAAGTCATAACTTTTAGATATAAAAACTTACTTCTTTATGATTGACTTGGAATAACGCGCTTCCTACAATCCAATCCGATCTGGTAATTGTTGCATCGCAACATGTTTTCGGCTAATGCCTTCGCCCACCGCTCATGCGTATGCGGGGCGACACCAGAGCACATCAGCATCGCTGCGGGACGTGACCTCCCCAAGGACACGGCCCGCATTTCTCTGGGCACTAGGGGAGTGCCCCCAACAGATGCCGGCTGACTGCAACAGCGCGGCATCCTTACTAAAAACCGTTGCGACCCGAAACGCACGGCGCCATGCAAAAGAAAGGCGTCTACCGGATCTGCGCAGCGGACGGAGGTAAGTATGAACGGTTGGAAAACCCTTCATTCTTCCGGGATCGGATCGGCGCTGCAACGCCGGCTCGTTGCCCCGGTTGGCCGCCGCCTCGCGCGTGCAGGTCAAGTTGCGCTGCCTCGTAAGCTGCGCATGGAGTTGAACGCAGGGGGCGCTGCCGCGTCCCGCAATGAGTTGCATCCTGGCGTACTGCTGGTGTTCCGCAGCGGGCATGTCGTGCTCAATAGCATTGGCTTGCTGGCGGTGGCCGCCGCAGTTGCACTCTCGCTCAACAGCGAGTGGCGCGCCACGGTTGCTCAACGCGTGCTGCATTTCACGCCGGGTGTCGACACCAGTGTCGCCTCGGCCAATCCGTCACCCGCGATTGCGGCTGGCGTGCAGCCGGTGGCTTTTGCGCCGACTGCGCCGTCCGCCGGTACAGGCGCCGTTCAGGCTGTGGCCCCGGCTACGGCCCAGGGCGGCACGGTCGCGGCTGCCGGTTGGGACACGCTCTCGAAGGTGCCGTCCGTGGCCGAGTTGGCTGCGCAGATTCCGAACACACAAGTCGTCCGCGACGCGCGTGAGTCGGCAACCGCCGGTACCCCGCGAGAGCAGGCTGCCGTGGCGGAATACATCGCCCGTAAGTACCGCGTGGCGGCCACTGCTACTGGCCAGTTGGTGAAGGCGGCCTATCAGACCGGCAAGGAAGTCGGCCTGGATCCGCTGCTCATCCTCGGCGTGATGGCGATCGAGTCCAGCTTTAACCCGTTCGCCGAAAGCGGCATGGGTGCGCAGGGCCTGATGCAGGTCATGACCAAGGTCCACCAGGACAAGTACGAAGTGATGGGCGGTGTGGGTGCCGCGCTCAACCCGTACGCCAACATCAAGGTCGGTGCGCTGGTGCTGAAGGATTGCATCGCGCGTGCAGGTTCGATCGAAGGCGGCCTGAAGCTGTACGTTGGTGCGGTCACGCAAGGCGACGGCGGCTACGGCGGCAAGGTGCTGCAAGAGCGCTCGCGCCTGCGCCTGGTGGCCACCGGCCATCGTTCGCCGACGACGGCGGCGTCCGAACGTGAATCGGTGAAGCCGGTCGCAGCGGCAACGTCTGTGACGACGCAGGCCGATGCGAAGACGCAAGCCGCCAAGCCTGCCGACAAGCAACCGGCCGCAGGTCAGCAGGAAGAGGCGCGCTTGGACGACAAGTCCCGGGGCCAGGCCTGATCGATCCGCTGCGCCGCGCTATATAAGAAAGGCCGTCCTTCGGGACGGCCTTTTTGCTTGGGCGAGGCGTAGGCTGCTTTACCGGCCAAACAGCTTGCCGAGCCTTGCGACCGCCTCTTCCAGATGCGCCATCGACGTAGCGTATGACAGTCGGATGTAGTGTTGCGCTGTGTGCGGACCAAAATCCAGCCCCGGCACCAGCACTACGCCTGCGTCATGCAGCATCGACTGGGTGAGGGCGTCGGCATTGGCGGCGTGCGGGTGGTTCACGCCGCGGCAATCGGCGTAGACATAGAACGCTCCGTCCGGCTTGACCGGTACCTTGAAGCCGAGCGACTCCAACGCCGGCACGATGAAATCACGGCGGCGGCGGAACTCTGCCTTGCGCGCTTCGTAAATCGCCAGCGCTTCCGGCTCAAAGCACGCCAGCGCCGCGTACTGCGCCACCGCCGACGCGCAGATGAACAGGTTCTGCGCGACCTTCTCGAACTCGGGCACCAGTTCGGCGGGCGCCACCAGCCAGCCAAGTCGCCAGCCGGTCATGTTGAAATACTTCGAAAAGCTGTTGATCGTGACGACATCGTCGCCGAACGACAGCGCGGAGACCGGTGCCTGATCGTACGACAGGCCCTGGTAGATCTCATCGACAATCGAAAATCCGCCCCGCGCGCGCACCGTCTGCACGATACGTTGCAGCTCATCCGGCAGGATCGACGTGCCCGTCGGGTTGGACGGGGAGGCCAGCAGCACCCCCTGCGTGCGCTTGCCCCAGTGGGCTTCGACCTGCGCGGCCGTCAACTGGAAGCGTTCTTCCGGCCCCGACGGCACCAGTTTCGCCTCGCCATTGAAGGCCGCCACGAAGTGACGGTTGCACGGATAGCTCGGATCGGGCATCAGGACTTCGCCGCCAATCTCCACCAGCACCGCACACGCCAGCAGCAACGCTGCCGATGCGCCTGCCGTCACGATGATGCGCTCGGGCGCAATGTCGAGGCCGTAAGTGGTCTGGTAGTAGCGGGCGATTGCTTGGCGCAGCGGGCGGATGCCCAAGGCCCCGGTGTACTGCGTGACGCCGCGTCGCATGGCGTCGGCGGCGGCTTGCACGACGGGCTCGGCGGCGGTGAAGTCAGGCTCGCCGATGCCCATGTGGATGATGCTGCGCCCCGCCAGTTCCAGTTCGCGGGCCTGCTTGGCCAGCTCCATCACGTGAAAGGCGCGGATATTGGCCAGCCGGGCGGCTGTCTGCAGGCGGTGGGCGTCCATCTTGAAGCGAAGCAAAAAGGTAAAACGAACAGCAGACGCCGAATTACCGGCGGGCAGCGACCTCGACAGCGCGCACCTGGGCGGCCAGCTTGTCCAGCACGCCGTTGACGTACTTGTAGCCTTCCACGCCACCAAAGGTCTTGGTCAGCTCAACTGCCTCGTTGATCACGACCTTGTACGGGATGTCCACGCAGTGCACCAGCTCGTACGCGCCGACCAGCAGGGCGGCACGTTCGACCGGTGACAGCTCGGCAACCGGGCGATCCAGGTACGGCGTGAAGGCTTCGGTCAGCGTGGTTTCTTCGCGGATGGCGCCATGCAGCAGTGCGTCGAAGTGCGCGCGGTCGGCCTTGTTGAAGCCTTGCGCGTCCTGCAGATGCGCCTCGACCACGCCGGGGTCGTTGCGATTGAGCAGCCATTGATACAGACCCTGCAGCGCCAGTTCGCGCGCACGGCGGCGCGCGCTCTTGGCGGGCGCCTTGGTCTTGGCTTGGGAATTGTCTTGCGTCATGGAAAAAGCCTTTGCGCGAGGGAGCGCTTATTCGTTCTCGCCGTCGTCGTCCTGGCCATGATCCTGCAGACCGTCGAGGTCGTTGGTCAGGTTGGCCATTTCGACGGCGGTGCGGGCGCAGTCGCGACCTTTTTCGCGGGTGCGGGCGTGGGCCTGTGCGTCGGTGTCGGTGGTCAGGATGCCGTTGGCGATGGCGATGTTGAAGTCCAGGCCCACGCGCGTGATGCCGGCACCCGATTCGTTGGACACCAGCTCGAAGTGGTACGTTTCGCCACGGATGACTGCACCCAGCGCGATCAGCGCGTCGAACTGGCCCGATTCGGCCATCTTCTGCAGCGCCAGCGGGGCTTCCAGCGCGCCGGGCACGGTCACCAGGAGCACGTCTTCGCCGGCCACGCCGAGTTGTTCCAGTTCAGCGACACACGCTTCGCGCAGCGCTTCGCACACGGGTTCGTTGAAACGCGCCTGGACGATGCCGATGCGCAGGCCTTCGCCGTTGAGATTGGTCGGGTAGAAGCCGTGGTCCATGGTGTATTCCGGTTGGGGTTGCCGGTCGGGCAACGTCAGAAAAAGAAAGCCGACGCGGCAGTCTTGGCTGCCGCAGGATGTTCAATGCGTGGCGGTTGATGAAGCAGGAGTCAAGTCTGGTGCGTCCGCCATCGACTGGTACGCCGTCACTTCCAGATCGTAGCCGACCATGCTCGGCAGCTTGAGGGGCGAGGCCAGCACACGCATCTTGCCGACGCCCACGTCCTTGAGGATTTGTGCGCCGATGCCGTAGATGCGCGGATCGGGTTTCGTGCGCGGGCGCTCGTGCGGCGCGTCCAGCGCGGTGAACTGGGTGAACAGGCGGTCCGCCGAATCGCCGCAATTGAGCAGCACGACCACGCCGGTCGGGGCCGCCTGCACGGCGCGCAGGGCGGCGGGCACACTCCACGAGTGTGTCGTGCGCTGGCACTCCAACAGGTCGAGCACCGACAGGGGCTCATGCACGCGCACCAGCGTTTCGGTGTCCGGCGTCGGCGTGCCCTTGACCAGCGCCAAATGGGCGCGGCCGGCAGCGCGATCGCGGAAGGCGACGGCGTGGAATGTGCCGAACTGCGTCTCCATCGTGCGCTCGCCGACGCGCTCGACGATGCTTTCGGTGCGGCTGCGGTACTGGATCATGTCGGCAATCGTGCCGATCTTCAGGCCGTGCTTCTTGGCAAACTCCACGAGATCCGGCAAGCGCGCCATGGTGCCGTCGTCTTTCAGGATCTCGCAGATCACGGCGGCGGGTGTCAGTCCAGCCATCGCAGTCAGGTCGCAACCGGCTTCGGTGTGGCCGGCGCGCATCAACACGCCACCTTTCTGGGCCCGCAAGGGGAAGATATGGCCAGGATTCACCAGGTCCGACGGTTTGGCGTTCTTGGCAGCGGCCACCTGAATGGTCCGCGCGCGGTCGGCTGCGGAAATACCGGTGGTCACGCCTTCAGCCGCTTCGATCGATACGGTGAAATTGGTGCCGAACTGCGTGCCGTTGCGGCTTGCCATCATGGGCAGGTCGAGCTGGTCGCAGTGCTCTTCGGTCAGCGTCAGACACACCAGGCCGCGCGCGTGCGTGACCATGAAGTTGATGGCTTCCGGCGTGACGAAATCGCTTGCCAGGATCAGGTCGCCTTCGTTCTCACGGTCTTCCTCGTCGACCAGGATGACCATTCGGCCGGCGCGGATTTCGGCAATGATTTCTTCGACTGTGGCGATCGACATGGCGTAGCAGGGGTGCGCGCCGCCGGCCAACTCCCGCAAATCCGTAATTTCGGGGGCCGTGCGACTGCGTAAATGGGAAGCCCGCTATTGTACGCCAAGGTGGCCCCAAGCCAGTGGGGCCCGCGGTTCAAACGGCTGCCAGAGACTGGGTGCCCACGGGCAGGCCGATGGCGGCGTGGGTGAGCATGCGTTCCACGTAGCGGGCGATCAGGTCGATCTCCAGGTTGACCTGGCTGCCGGCCTTCAGGTGTTTGAGCGTGGTCACAGCCACCGTGTGTGGGATCAGGTTGATCGAGAACTCGCACCCGTCGGCATCGTCACGCACGGTATTGACGGTGAGCGACACGCCGTTGACCACTACGGAGCCCTTGTAGGCCAGAAACTTGCCCAGCTCCGCCGGCGCCCGCACACGTAGTTCGTGCGATTCGTTGACCGGCGCGAAATGCGTGACCGTGCCCAGGCCATCCACGTGGCCCGACACCAGGTGCCCACCGATGTGGTCCGCCAGGCGCAGGGCCTTCTCCAGATTCACCTCGCCCGGGCGTTCCAGCCCGACCGTCTTGGACAGCGATTCGCGCGACACATCCACGTCGAAGCGGCTGTCGGTTTTAGCGACGACCGTCATGCAGGCGCCCTGGATGGCGATCGAATCGCCCAGGGCCACGTCCGCGAGGGGCAGGCCGCCGGAGTCGATGGACAGGCGCACGCCTGCGTCGGCGTTGTCGCCCAGCGGCGTAACGGTTTCAATGCGGCCAACTGCGGCGACGATTCCGGTGAACATAAGCAATCAATCCGTCGGGTTGCGGCGCGCCAGGATGCGGAGGTCGCCCCCGATGCGCGAGATGTCGTGAAAGAAGAATTCGGCCGCGCCTTCCAGCGTCTGCAGCGGCCCCATATTGAACATGCCCTGGCCCGAGCCGAGCACCTTGGGCGCCAGATAGACGAGGATCTCGTCAACCAGCCCTTCGCGCAGCAGGGAGCCGTTGAGTTTGAAGCCGGCCTCGACGTGCAGCTCATTGATTTCGCGGCGGCCCAGCTCGCGCAGTACTGCGGCCAGATCCACCTTTCCTGCGGCGTTGGGCAGGAGGATGACCTCCGCGCCGCGCTCGCTCAATGCACGCATGCGGCCGGCTTCGGGCTGGGCGGCAAAAATCAGCGTCGGCTCGTGGTGGCCATCTGCGGTGAGGATGTGGGCGTCGAGCGGCACGTCCAGCGCCGAGTCGATCAGCACGCGGCGCGGTTGGCGCGGGGTATTGACGGCGCGCACGGTCAGTCGCGGGTTGTCTTCGCGTACCGTTCCGATGCCGGTGAGAATGGCGCAGGCGCGCGCGCGCCAGCGGTGGCCGTCGTTGCGCGCTTCGGTCTCGGTAATCCATTGGCTGATACCGTTGTCCAGCGCGGTGCGGCCGTCCAGCGAGGCGCCGACCTTCACGCGCACCCACGGCGTGCCGCGCGTCATGCGCGAAACGAAACCGATGTTCAACTCACGCGCCTCGCGCTCCAGCAGTCCGCAGCGCACGTCGACGCCGGCGTCACGCAGCTTCTGCAAGCCGCGTCCGGAGACTGCGGGGTTCGGATCTTCCATGGCCGCCACCACGCGTGCAATGCCGGCTTCGACCAGGCGATCCGCGCAGGGCGGGGTGCGGCCAAAATGGCTGCAAGGCTCCAGCGTCACATAGGCGGTGGCGCCGCGCACGTCCTGGCCGCGCGACTGGGCATCCTTGATGGCTTGGATTTCAGCGTGGTCCTGGCCGGCGGGTTGCGTATAGCCCTCGCCGATGACGGTGTCGTCACGCACGATCACGCATCCGACGCGCGGGTTGGGCGTGGTGGTGAACAAGCCCTTTTCGGCCAGCGCCAGGGCGCGCTGCATCATGGCGTGGTCGAAGTCGGAGAACATGGGCGTGAAACTGGAGTCGGTTAAGGGTCGTCGCCGGTGGCGGGGCAATTGCGAGGGTCTGTGGCCGGATCGCAGATACGTGCTCGGCCCGCACTGTTGACCCGCACTTGCCGCGTATGCCGCCCGCTCGAGATGGTCAGGGTGCCGTGCAGTGCCCCACCGTTGCTGTTACGTGAGTATCCCACAGGTGCATATGACAGCGTATTGCCAGGGATCCTGAAGCGGATGCGCACGGATGGCATTGGCGGTGTCGAGACGGTGGCCACCAGAGTTCCGTCTCCGGATGCAGGAGGGAGCGTCACATCGGGCGTACCCGCCGGGGGCGACGTCGTCAGTTGCCAGCCCATGTCCCAGTCGCCGCAGGGACACAGGGGTTGCAGATGGGCCTGGACGTGGCGGTACTGCGCTGTCGCTCGCGCTAGGGACACGTTGCTGGCGAACTGTTCGGCAAGCGAGATGACGGTCTCGCGTTGCCAGCGGTCGACGATCGAGGGCAGCGCCATGACAGCCAAGAGACCCACGATGGCGATCACGACGATCATTTCCGCGAACGTCACGCCCGCCTGGCAGGGCCCCCTTCGTTTCGGAGTCAAGGCCAGCATGCCGGATCATCCGGTGTGCGTTCGCCCGTGCTGTTCAGCGTCAGGGTGCCGCAGGGCGGGTCCGCGTGGTGCGCAATCGCGATGACCATCGCGCACTGACGGGATGCCGGGGTGCACGGCTGGTTCCCGACAATCGTATAGCCGTCGACTCCCGGTACGGGGCTCCCGGGCGACATGTCTCGGGTTTCGTAGGACCCCGTCTGCGCGTGGCGTAATTCCATTTGGACGAGGGTGCTTACCAAGGCAGCGCCTGCGGCGGTACGGCGTGCGCGGGCCGAGTACGCCGGCCACGCCGACATCGCAACGATCGCCAGCGCGCCGGCAATTGCCAGCACAACCATCAGTTCCAGCAGGGTGAACCCACGCATCGGGCGCATCAGCGAGCCCCCGTTTCCGTCATCTCGCGCCAGCCGACCCTGCCGAGCCGGAGCGTGTAGGCGTGTGAGTCGACCAGGCGGATACGCTCCCCGTCGCGTTGCCAAAGACCGGTATGAACGGTTTGACTGGTTGTGCCTTCGGGCGTTTTCACGGGCGAGGCGGCTTGCGCCGCAATGAGCGGTGTGCCGGTGAGCACCTGCCCCGTGAGGCCATGCTTGTCAGCAGGCAGGCCGGTGCGCGGGTCGAGTAGATAGGCGCGATCGCGGCCAGCGAAGTCACGCGTCGTTAGGAACAGGCTGCTTGTGCCTGCTGCGATCAGGTCCTGGGGCGCCTGGCCGGGTGGCAAATCTATGCGCCAGCCATTCACCGTCTGTGGTCCTTCAGGACGGATGACGGTGCCGTCCGGGGAGTCGGTCGTGACGCGGCCCTCCAGGCTTTCCCGGGTGAGGTCGCCTTTGCCGTTGTCTGCAACGCCATACAGCGTGGCGTTGCCGTGTCCATCGACGGCGGTGAAGACCAGCATCGGACCGTGGGCGGTGGCTGCCAAAAGAACAGGGCCCTGTATGTGCTGGGCAACCCCGCCGTGCGATGTCGCAGTGAAGAAGGGCGTGCGCCGCTGCGTTTCGTTGGCGCCGAGTGCGCGTGGCCAAGGCGGTGCACCGGTCAGGTCGAAACGCCAGATCTGGCCGTGCCGGTCGGCGGCATAGGCGAAGGTGGCTCGCCCTTGCGGTCCCAATGCCACCGCAGGGGCGCCCAGGCCGCCACGGCTTGCAACGTGTGGGACCGTGATGCCATAGGCCGTCCGGTTCTGCTGCCAAGGCGATGCGCGGGGCTGATCCAGCGCCAGCAACACCAGGCGGCTTTCCGCGCTGGCATCGCCCTCGCCGTTGCCGGTGATGGCGAACCAGCGTGGTTGCCCCGCGCCGCCATCGACCAACGGCACGATCGGGATGGGCCCGTGCATGCGCCCTATGGAAGCGTCGTCGCTGGCGTCATACGAGAGCATGGCAGGCGGTGTGTACCCGGTCGGGTCGGTCACGTCGACCAGGAACAGGCCTGTTCCCATCGCGCCGTTGGTGCATGCCAGGACCGAATGCCATTGCGAACCGGTCCACGCATCCGCGGCAAAAGGGCGGCTGCACACCGGGGCGGGCGCCGGTTGCCCAGAAGAGGCAGTGCGCGCGGCCAGCGGAAGAACCGTGTCCGACATGACGGCGAAGCGCTCTACGCCGGTGCGTGCATCAAAGCCGTGCAGCATGCCGTCGTTGGCGCCGACATAGGCCATCCAGGGGCGGCGCGCATGCTCCGCCCGGAAGGGAGCATGGCGTGGGTCGAGTAAAAAACCAGGCGGCCCGAGCATCTGTACGTGTGCGCCGCGCATGGCACCTAGCACGGAGCGGCGTGGCCGCAAGCCAGCGCCATCGTTTTCGTCGCGTCGTACGCCGCGCAGATAGTCGAGGCGTATGGCCCCTCGCGCGTCGTCCGCATCGATGGCTGCTTGCTGTGCCTCCGACAACGCCGCCCAGCGTAATGCGGCAGGTATATGCGCAGACGAATCGCCATGGCGGAACGTCCACAGGTGTCGCGCATCGGGCGGCGTGCTATCGAGCAATTGCGCGGCTTCCCAGCGATCAGGCGGCGCGGGAGCGTCCAGTGTGCCGAGCGTTGGCAAGAACTGCAGGGCACGCAGCCGGCCGCTCCAAGCGTCATCGCCACGGGCGATGACGATATGGGTTGGCAGTTGGCCGGCGGGATGGTCGCCGATCTCTGCCATCGTCGAGCCTGACAAAGCGGCCACGAGCCACATGCCAATGCGCCATGTCTTCATGGTCCGCCCACCTGCGGTCGATAGACCGTTTGAAGCATCACGTTGATTTCCCTGTCCGTGCCAAAGCCGACAGCGGTAATGCGGAACAGCGAGGGCGCGTGTGCCGAGCCTGCGTGGACCCAATGGCCGGATAACCCATCGGGAATCGGCTCGATGACGTAGCGCGCCGGTAAGGCCGGCTGGCGTGCACCGGTTTGAACGGTAGGCGACAGGGTTGCCGCGTCGGGTTCATCGGCCAACAGTCTGGAAAGCGATTGCGCAGGCTGCTCCTGCAGCGGCCAGCACAGACCGCGCGTCATGCCGGTCCCGCAGCGGCCCGGCACAAAGCCGGCAAGTGTGGAGGGGTCCAAGGCTGCCATCTCCTCGGCGTCGAGCGTGGCATCGCAGCTCTCCCGACGGGGCGTGCCGGTGGCAACGGCGATCCGGCATTCAGCAGCAGCGAGTGCCGCTTCGGCTTCCTGCTGCGCGAGCGCGTGGTCGGCAAACAGGGATGCCCGGCGCCGATGATCGAGCACGAGGTGCAATGCGGCCGCCATCAGCAAGCTCATGATGATCAGCGCACCGGCGACGGAGATGATGGAGAAGCCGCCATCGCGCATGTGCGGGTTCAGCATGCGTCCACCTCGCAGCGCAGCGGGTTGCGCACGGCCAGCGTGATCGTGAAGCGTGCGCGATGGCGGCGCGGCTCCGCCGGCATGAAGCTCACATCCTCCGGCTGCATGCCCTCCGGTGATGCAAGCACCGGGAACAGCGCGATGTGTTCCGATTGTGCGGCATTGGCCGCAAACCTCTCGCCGCGCACAACCACTGCCACGTGGACACGCTGGACGCGATGCCAGTCGTTGTCGTCCATTGCGCGCGCTGATTTGGTCACGGCCGGCGATGTCGCCGTTGGGCCGAGCGTGTATAGCAGTTGAAGAGTTTCCACGCCCCGCACGAAGCCGTCGCCGGTGGCTTCCTCTGGTGAGTGCTCGTAATCGCGCTTGATGGATCTGCACATCAGCTGCGGCGCGCGCTCCGCGTCGGAGCTACGTGCGATATACAGGAGCATGTAACCCGCACGCGGGTCGCTTTCTCCAGCGATGCGCTCGGGTACGCCATGGCCAGTGCAGTCCCGCGTTGCACCATCGTTATCCCGGCCATTGGGTTCGGTGCTGCGACCCGCGAAGCGGATCAGCAGGGCATCGCTGTGCGCGACGACGGGGGCGCCCGCCTGGCAAGTCAGCGCCGGAAGCATACGAGGGCCTCCGCAGTCGTCTTGGCCGACCAGCGAGGGCGTCCCATCGGCATCAGGCCATCGGCGCACCGCGGAAGACGCCGGCGTATCCGTGATCCACCCAGCCTGTTGTACGGCGCGGCTGATGAGGTCCAGCGCCTGCATGCCGCGGTCTTCGATCAGTGCTTCGTCGGCCAGGCGCTCGTAGCGCGCTCGCGCAACCAAGGTGAGCTGCAGCGCGATGCCCAGGATGATCAAGGCGATGATCATGCCGACCAGCAACTCAACCAGCGACACACCGCGGGCCGCCCGGATTGGAGGGCGCCGCATTTCAGTGGGTCTGCGTCTGTTCGAGTGTGCTTCGTCCCGCAGCACCGAGCTGGCTGGCCGCGTGGCCGAGTCCTTCCAGGTAGTCGAATGCCCGGAAAAAGGTCGCCGCTCCGACTGACAGGACAGCGAGGGCGATGAGGGATTCGATGAGGATGGCGCCGTCTTGGCGGGCCGGGCGGAGATGGAGTGACATGAGTCGGCAGACGATTCGGAAAGCCACTCAAGTTAGTGCGAATCTGGCCGTATGACTGTCATATATGGTCAATATCCTGTTTGACCGTAAAGGTGGGTATTTGCCTTGACGTGCTGGCGTTTCGTTATGGTGCGGCGGAATTTCTCGGCAGACGCCTGTTCGGTGGTAATCGATTAAGAATCCCTGCTGGGGACGAACGATGTAGGGTGGGCCGGGGATCTACCGACCATTCCTGAAAGCCGCCCGTCATCTCGACCGGCGCCCCGTATTCGGACAAACCATCGGTAGGGGGTGTCCACTTGATCCCTGGGCAAACCCAGGGTTGCGTCGCTCCAACAAGTGACGTTCACCCGACGGCCAAGGCCTATTGACACTGATCAGCCGAATCCTCCATGATTGCGAAAATTCGACCTGGCGTCGGTCTGCCGGATATCACAGGCAGCAGAATCAAAAGAATGTAATCGGGTAATCGGGAATGGCGCACTGTGGTGCGTCTGTCGTTTAAAGCAGCCGGGGGGCTATATGTATTGGGTCAAGGAAACGCTTCCGCAGTTGATTATTCTGCGGCGACGCTGATATGTCTGCGCCGCTCTGCGCCAACGCAAGCGTGCCGCGTAAGTCCGGTTTTGCGGGTTCCTCTTCGATCAGAAGGGGGCGGTGCCGCCCGGCGGTTGCGCTTGCATCTGGGTTCACGCTTGTCGAACTCATGATCACCGTGGCAATCGTCGCCATTTTGGCCACGATTGCGTATCCCAGCTATACCGACTACATCACGCGTGGCAAGCTTGCCAACGTTACCAATATGCTCGCGGGCATCCGCGCGCAGATGGAGCAGTATTACCAAGATAACCGCACTTACGCGGCGGTCGGGTCATTTACGCCGCCTTGTCAGGCGATTTCGGCTGTCGCCGAGTTTTCGTTGGCTTGCACGATCGGGAACACAGGCAACACCTACACGATGACCGCGACGGGTTCCGGAACCACAGCGGGCTTCACTTACACGGTGAATGAAGCAAACGTTCAGCAAACCAAGACTGCACCCACCGGCTGGAACACTTCCACGACGTGCTGGGTGACCAAGCGAGGGCAGTCGTGCTGATCGGCGGGGGCGCCCGGCGCCATGGCTTCACATTGATCGAATTGATCGTCACGGTTTCCGTGTTTGCCTTTTTGCTGCTCATGGCGGCACCAGGTTTTACGAGCTGGATTCAGGATGCGCAAGTCCGCACTGCGGCCGAATCGCTGCAAAACGGTTTGCGCGTCGCTCAAGCCGAAGCCACGCGCCGCCATCGTCAAGTGGCGCTCGCGCTGACCAACAGCGCACCTGCGGCCGGGGTGACCGCACAAGCCAACGGCAAGAACTGGGTTGTGACAGTCATTGCCAACATTACCGCAAGCGAGACGGACAGCAGCGCAGCGATGATGGTGCAAAGTGGTGCCATTGGTGCGACTGCGCCGAACGCGCAGATTACGGGGCCGGCTTCGATCTGTTTCAATTCGCTGGGCCGCCTGACCACGCTCAACGATGGCACCTACAACTGCAGCATTCCCCCCTCGGGTACGGTCACTTACAACGTTACGAACAGCCGCTTCGCTTCCGCACGTGCGCTCAACGTGACCGTAAGTCTTGGCGGTTTGATCCGTGTGTGCGATCCGAGCAAGTCCCTGTCGCAGAGCAGCCCAGATGCGTGCGCCTAATCCAGTTTCCCATCGCGTTTGTAGCGGCCGAGGCTCGCAGAGCGGAATGACGCTCATCGAAGTGCTGGTCGCGATGATTCTGCTGACCGTTGCATTGACGGCCATGGTCATGGCGCAGATCCGTGCGTCCCAGGTATCCGTTGATGCCGAGGACCGGAATCGTGCTGCCTTGCTGGCCAATGAGCTTGCGAGCATGATGTGGCAGAACCATACAGTCAATCTGCCAGCATCCTCAGTGGCTGCATGGCAAACGATGGTTGGCACCAATGTCAGCTACAGGACCGCTACTGCATCAAGCCCCGTCAGTAGCGGCCTGGGCGGCCTGCCCAACGGCACGGGTTCGGTCTCCGTCGATAGCACCACCAATATCGCGACGATCACCATTACCTGGCAGGCGCCTTCTCACGGAGTGAATGCGTCCGCCGGTATGAGCGGTACGAGCCAGTATGTAACGCAGGTGGTGCTGCCGTGAGCGCCCGGATTCCATACAAGCGGCCATTGCGTGCTGCTCGCCAGACCGGCCTCAGCCTGATCGAGCTGATGGTGGCATTGGTCGTCAGCATGGTCATCGTGGGGGCGGTGTTTGGCCTGATGAGCGTCTCCGAGGGCCGAAAACGCACCACGACGTCTGTCAACGACATCAACCAAAGCGGCGTGTTTGCCTTGTACCAGCTCGACAAGGCAATACGCAGTGCGGGTTCCGGCTATTCCCAGAACTGGCCGCTAACCTATGGCTGCCACCTCAATGTCAATCTGAGCGGTGATCAGATTCTTCCATCACCGGCCAAGATTCCGGCGCCGTTTTCCAATCTACCGACACTGCTCGGCGGGTTCGGGCTGGTGCCGCTATTGATCGTACAGAACGGCACGCCGCTGGCAACCGGTAGTTCTGATGCGCTGATCACAATGGCAGGCAATGCCGGCTATGGCGAGATTCCTACTGAGTTTTCCGGTACCGCACCGTCGATCTCCGGAAGCGTGGTGAACCTCAGCCTCATCAACACCATGACGTTCAACGCGGGCAATCTAGTGCTCGTGGCGGACCGCAATAACGCCAAAGGCAACGTACAGCCCTGCTATGTTGGGCAGGTGCAAGCGGCTTTTACGGGCAGTGTCGCAACGCAATTGCCGCTGGCCGGTGCGTATGACGCATCGGTTGGCCTGGATGGCAACGCAAGCAGTATCTCTGCGACAGGTGTTGCGATGAATCTGGGCAACGTGGGGGGGGGCAACTTGCCGGGCTTCGGTTTGTATGGCGTGGGAGCGAACAACACATTGATGTTCTACGACTTGCTGCAATCGGCAGGCAATGGCTATTCTGCCGTCCCGCTTGCAGACGGCGTGATGGAAATGCATGCCCTGTACGGCATCGATCCGAACAACACCGGAAACGTCAGTTGGCAAGCTCCCACGGGCGCGTTCGACGCGACGACATTGTCCAATGGCACGCAGACCGCCGCGGCGAATCTTTATGCGATCAAGGCTGTACGTATTGGCCTGATCCTGCGCACGTCGTTGCCCGAGCGAGCACAGCAATTTGTGGGGGGGGGCAGCGCCGTCACCGCGACGGGCGTCGTCAGCCCGGGGCCCCTCGTTCTGTTTGCCGACGTACCGGGCCTGGCCTACACACGGACCCTTAAAGGCGCGGAGCAAAACTATCGCTACCGCGTTCTGGAAACGACGATCCCTCTGCGCAACACGTTGTTGCAGCGCTGACGATGCTGACCACGCCAAATGTTCGTCCGAGTCGTGCCCTGCGCATCGTGTTGCGCCGGCGTCAGTCGGGCGTTGTTCTCCTGATCGCGCTCATTGCCGTCGCCATCTTGGCCATCGGTACCGTGGCGGTGTTTCGCTCCTCCGACGCCGCACTGTTCAACGCGGGCAACCTTGCGTTCAAGCGGGATATGACCAATCGTGGTGAGCTGGGCATTGTTGCCGCCAAGACGGCCCTGACCAGTGGGGCACTCAACCTGGAAGCGACGCGACAGAGCAACCAACCGGCGAGCGGCTACTACGCGACGATGCAAGCAACGGACAAGCACGGCATTCCAAACAATCTGGTCGCCCTGACGACGGAAGTTGCCAACACCAAGATCAATGGCGGTGACGGCATTACTGTCTATTACATGATCGATCGCCTGTGTACCGCAGTAGGCTCGACTGACCCTGCGAACGCTTGCGTGGTCAGCTCCATTGGCTCTGCTAAGGGGGGGACGGTCCTACCGTATCGCGGTCAGGCCCAGCCTCCGTCGGTGCCCGTCTACCGTATCAGCGTACGAGTCGATGGGCCGCGAAGTAGCCAGACCTTCCTACAGACCACTGTTTCTCTCTGAGTTGCTGAACTACCATGCACGCCAATCGTGACCGAGGTTGGAAGGCCAGCGCTTCGCGGAGCCCTTCCTTGACGACTTTCCTGCGGCGCTTGCTCACGAGCGCCCTGGCGCTGGTTGTGCTGCAGGTGTCGGCAGCACAAACCGATCTTGCAGACCAGCCGCTCTTCAGTTCCGTGTCGGTGCCGGGCAATTTGCTGCTGTCGCTGTCGGTGGAATATCCGACTGCCAACAGCATTGCGTACGTCAGCAGCTATTCGGCGGGGGTCAAGTACCTGGGCTACTTCGATCCGCTCAAGTGCTATACGTACAACTACGACAGCAACGTCGACGCCAACAATTATTTCGTTCCGGCCACCGCGGCGGATAGCAATTTCCAGTGCGCCAGCGGTAAGAACTACTGGAGCGGTGCGTTCCTGAACTGGGCTGCAATGCAGACCATCGATCCATTTCGATGGGCGCTGACGGGCGGCTATCGCGTCACGGATACGGCATCGCTGACTGTGCTCGAGAAGGCCTGGGCCTCTGGTCAGGGCGGCTCTGGTGAAACCCCAAACCGCACCATCAGTGGCAGCTCCACCGTGGCGGCAATCTCGCCGTTTAGTTGGAACAGCATTGGCGTGCGCATCTACGGGGCGGGCAACAAACTGTATTTCACCAGTAGTGGTGATCTGGATAACGACACGGTCAATACATACGTTCCGGGAGCGACGACACGTTCATCCAAGGTATGGTGGGTCTATGCCCGTGTGAAGGTGTGCGACCCATCGCAACTGGAGACGAACTGTACGAAGTACGGCAGCAACTACAAGCCCGAAGGACTGATGCAGCAGTACTCCCAGCGCATCCGTTTTGGTGCGTTTGGGTACCTCAACGACTCGAACATCAAGCGCGATGGCGGGGTGCTGCGTGCCAGGATGAAGTTCATTGGCCCTACCCAGCCGGTTCCGGGCAAGAACCCCACGACCAACTCGGTGGCCGAATGGAGTGCAACGGACGGCACGATGGTGAGCAACCCCGACACTTCCGACGCCACGGCAACCGGGGTGACGAACAGCGGGGTCATGAACTACCTCAACAAGTTCGGCTCGACCTCGCAAAACTATAAGACGTATGACCCCGTTGGCGAGCTGTACTACGCGGGCATCCGTTACTACAAGAACCTCGGCAACGTGGCCAGCTATTCGTCCAACGCCACGACCACCCAGATAGACGGCTTCCCGGTCATCCAGACATGGGATGACCCCATCCAGTATTCCTGCCAGAAGAACTACATCCTGGGCATCGGTGACATCAATACCCATGCGGATGCCAATTTGCCAGGCAGTACGATCAGAAGTAGCAATGAACCGGCGCTGCCCTCGGAGGTTTCGAGCGATACCACGGTCAATGTGGATTCCGCGACCAACCTCGTGGGGCAAATGGAAGGCATCAGCAATCTCAACAAGATTTCGCCGCCGTGCTGTAACGGCAATACCTACCTGATGGCCGGGCTTGCCTACGATTCGCACGTGCGGGATATTCGCCCGAACGATTTCAAGGACAGCCTGGGTAACAAGTCCAAGATCCAGACCATCTCCACCTATTGGCTGGATGTGCAGGAGTACCAAACATACCGCTACCAGAACCAATTCTGGCTGGCGGCAAAGTACGGCGGCTTCAGTGTCCCGAGCAACTACAACACGAGCAACACTACGGCGCTGGCGCAGTCGCTTTGGAACGTGAGCGGCAATACCGACCCCAACGGCAAGCCGATGCCGGACAACTACTATCTGGCAGGTCAGGCTGACCTGATGGTGAACGGCCTGAATTCCGCATTCCAGAACATTTCCAACGATATTCAGGCGGCCACCACGGCGCTGGCGGTCTCTTCCGCTAATGTGAGCTTGACCGGCAACATTGGATATTCGGCTTCCTACAACTCGTCAACCTGGAGCGGAGACGTCGTCGGTAGTTCGCTCAGTTTTGATGCCAAGACCGGGCTGCCCACGCAGACGAAGGCTTGGTCCGCACAAGCGCAACTCGCGGGCCAATCGAGTTCGGCACGCCTGATTGCCACCAGCAATACCGTTGGGGCCGCGCAAGGTGTTCCGTTCCAGTTCGCGAAGCTGACGACAGCCAACCAGAGCGCGCTCAGCAATTCGGCGATGAAGAACTGGAACAACCAGGACTTCCTCAATTACCTGCGCGGAGACCGCACCAACGAAGGGACCAGCGGCAAGGCGGTCTATCGCCAGCGCACCAGTTTGCTCGGTGACATTGTTGGCTCGAAAGTGGATGCCGTGGGACCGCCCATTGCCGTGCTGTCTAGCGCGACCAACCCAGGCTATGCATCCTTCAAGAGCACCTACGCCAATCGCAACCCGGTCGTCTACGTTGGTGCGAACGACGGCATGATGCACGCGTTCGACGGCACGATCGGCAACACAACCAGTGGCAACGAACTGTTTGCCTATGTGCCGAGCTTCCTTTACCAAGGGCCGTGCACTTCAGGCACTTGCACGTCGACGGTCAATGGTCTGGCATCGCTCGGTTTGTCGGGCACCAATTTCGTCCACCATGCCATGGTCGATGCCACGCCGCAGGCATTCGATATCGACTTGGCCCGCGCGGGCGGCGCCAAGCCATCTTCGTCGAGCACGTCGAGCTGGCGCACGATTCTGATCGGCGGTCTGGGCAAGGGCGGCAAGGGCTACTATGCGCTGGACATTACCGACCCCACGACGGTGACCAGTGAGACTGCCCTGGCCGGGAAAGTGATGTGGGAATTCGGTGGCCCATCCGATTCACGACTGGGAACTCTGGGCTTCACCTATGGGGACCCGATTGTCGTCAAGACCAAGAAGTATGGGTGGATTGTTGCTGTTCCGTCGGGCTACAACAACGCCGACGGCGTGGGCTGGCTCTTCATCCTGAACCCTGCGACCGGTGCGTTGCTGGAATCGATTTCGACCGGAGTCGGTTCTGTAAGCAATCCCGCGGGCTTGGCATATGCGTCCGCCTACGTTGCCGATTACACCGATAACACTGCCGACTCGATCTATGCAGGCGATCTGCTGGGCAACGTCTGGCGTTTCGATCTTACGGGAACAAGCGGCGCTTATCCGGCACCGACGCAGATCGCGAAGCTGACCGACCCGAGCGGAAATCCGCAGCCCGTCACGACACCGCCGTTGATTGAGATTCAGCCCAACTCGCTCAAGCGCTACGTCATGGTTGGCACCGGCCGTCTGCTCGGCAGCACAGATATCGCCAGCACCCAGACGCAGAGCTTCTACGTCATCTACGATGGCGTGGTGCAACGCTTTAACAACAGCACTGATCTTCCGACCGGCGTCACTTTTCCGATCCAGCGCAAGGATCTCAATGCGGACGCCAATCTGTTGAAAGGGATCGGTAGTGCGCCGACATCGGTCATGGGGTACTACATTGACTTGAGCCAGTCGTCCAACGGCGTGGCCGAACGCGTCAACGTGGCGCCGGTTTCGAACTTCGGTACGGTGTCGTTTGCTGCCAATTTACCGAACGGAGATGCATGCAATCCGTCCGGGACGAATCGGGTGTTCTCGATGGACATCGGTACCGGTATCAGCCGCGTTGTCAATAGTGCGGGGGTGCTACAGCCGTACTTCGCGGGTGGCGGACTGGTAGTCGATCTGTCCTATCTGAATGTCAATGGTTCTGTCCGGCTGGAGGCGGGTACCGACAACAGCGCCATCAATTCCGTACCATTGGTACCGACGGTGGTGCAGGCGATTCGCCAGATCAATTGGCGTGAAGTTCCTACGGCTGACTAACGGCGACCGGACAATGGCACCGCTCCTCGACGTGCCGCAGAAGGTCAAGGAAAGATCGGTTGTATGAGGCGTGCGTGGATCGGCTGGGCGGTTGCTGCGGCGGGCCACTTGGCCCTTCTGCATGCTGCCGGATTTTGGACGCCACAAGCACTGGGCGACAAATCGTCAGGTGATCAGCGGCCGTTGTTCGTCAGCCTCCTGGTAACTCCCGCTGCGGAAGCCGCGAGCGATGGCGCGAAGCATGGCACAGGAGTGCCGTTCCCGCCTGCGCCTTCGGTGCTGCCGGTCTCTCCGCGAAAAGCCAGCTTACCCACCGAGGCAAGTCTTTCTCCACAAGCACCCACGCGGGGCGCCTCCCTTCCCGGGGAGGTTGAGGGGCTTCGGTTCTATACCTCTGCGGAAGTGGATCGCCAAGCCTTGCCGGCGAGCACGCTTGAGCTTCTGGAAGTGATGGGGCTCGTGACAGACCCATCATCGATGATGTTGCGCGTTTATATCGACCGTGATGGTGCCGTCGTGCGCGCCGAAATTATCCGCGCCAGTGAAGGAAATCGCGTAGCCGCAGCCAGATTGGCTCTGGTACTCATGGAGACACGCTTCGTTCCCGCCAAGCGCCTGGGTATGGATGTAGCGGCGATGCGGGACTTGGAATTTCAGATTGAACCGCCTGAAAAGCGCTAGCTTGCGTTGCAGTGGTGTATCGAGGGGTTCGGCGCGGGAATTCGTGGTCAGGCGCGTCCCGCTGTCGCCGTTTCGCGGCTAGTGCGAAGACGGCGCACGGCTGCGGTGTCACACCGCAACAACGACGGACTCGATCCGCTTCAAAACCCCGCCCAAAGCGTTATTTCCGCACATTCGTCGCCGCAACCTCGTCCAGCACGTCGCGAAACTCCGCGAGATCCTCAAAACTCCGGTACACCGACGCGAACCGGATGTACCCGATCTTGTCCAGCCGCTTGAGTTCGCGCATCACCAGCTCGCCCACGCGGTCGCTGCCGATTTCCTTCTCGCCGTGGCTGAGGAGTTTTTCTTCGATGCGGGCGATGGCCTCGTCGATGGCTTCGGCGGAAACGGGGCGCTTGCGCAGCGCCAGGCGCATGGAATCCTTGACCTTGTTACGGTCGTAATCGACGCGGCTGCCGTTCTTTTTGACGACGGCCGGGAAGAACAGCTCGATGCGTTCGTAGGTGGTGAAGCGGCGGTCGCAGGATTCGCAGCGGCGGCGGCGGCGTACGGTGTCGCCTTCTTCCGACATGCGGGTATCAATCACCTGGGTGGCCGCGTGGCCGCAAAAGGGGCATTTCATGCCGGTGGTCTCCTCGGCAACCTCAAAGAACGCACTGCGCTAAAAGAACAACGCCGCGATGGCCCGGGTAGGCGCATCGCGGCAGGGTACTACGTGGCCGGAAGATCCGGCCATCGGCGGATGCCTTAGGCGTAGACCGGGAACTGCTTGGTCAGCTCAGCCACCTTGGCGCGCACGGCGGCGATGTTCGCTTCGTCGTGCGGATTGTCCAGCACATCGGCGATCAGGTGAGCGACCTTCACGGCCTCCGCTTCCTTGAAGCCGCGCGTGGTCATGGCCGGCGAACCGAGGCGCACGCCCGACGTCACGAACGGCTTTTCCGGGTCGTTCGGGATGGCGTTCTTGTTGACGGTGATGTGTGCGTCACCCAGCACTTTCTCGGCTTCCTTGCCGGTGATCTTCTTGGCGCGCAGGTCGACCAGCATCACGTGGCTTTCGGTGCGGCCCGAGACGATGCGCAGGCCGCGGGCCATCAGCGTTTCGGCCATGGCGGCAGCGTTCTTCACCACCTGTTGCTGGTAGGCCTTGAATTCCGGCGACAGCGCTTCCTTGAACGCCACCGCCTTGCCGGCGATCACGTGCATCAGCGGGCCGCCCTGGATACCCGGGAAGATCGCCGAGTTGATGGCCTTCTCGTGCTCGGCCTTCATCAGGATCACGCCGCCGCGCGGACCGCGCAGGCTCTTGTGCGTGGTCGTCGTCACGAAGTCGGCGTGCGGCACCGGGTTCGGATACACGCCCGCGGCGATCAGGCCGGCGTAGTGCGCCATGTCCACCATGAAGTACGCACCGATCGACTTGGCGATCTTGCCGATGCGCTCGAAATCGATGCGCAGCGCAAACGCCGAGGCGCCGGCGATGATCAGCTTCGGCTTCTTTTCCTGCGCCAGGGCTTCAAGCGCGTCGTAATCGATGTCTTCCTGCGCGTTCAGGCCGTAGCTCACCACGTTGAACCACTTGCCGCTCATGTTGAGCGCCATGCCGTGCGTCAGGTGGCCGCCTTCGGCCAGGCTCATGCCCATGATCGTGTCGCCCGGCTTGAGCACGGCGAAGAACACACCCTGGTTGGCCTGCGAGCCTGAGTTCGGCTGTACGTTGGCGGCTTCGGCCCCAAAGAGTTGCTTTACGCGGTCGATGGCCAGTTGTTCCACCACGTCCACGTATTCGCAACCGCCGTAGTAACGCTTGCCGGGGTAGCCCTCGGCGTACTTGTTGGTCAGTTGCGAGCCCTGCGCGGCCATCACGGCCGGGGAGGTGTAGTTCTCGGAGGCAATCAGCTCGATGTGGTCTTCCTGACGCTGATTTTCCTTCTGGATGGCGGCGAAGATTTCGGGATCGATCTGGTCGATCGTATAGCGGCTGCGTTCGAACATGGCGAGTGTCTGGTCTGAAACGAAACGGAAATGGCGGAGATCGGGCGAGGCGTGGGGAAACATGCGCGCGGCTTGAACGACTGCGCCCGGTGTTGGCCGATCGCAGCGGGTGTCCAAGTCACCCTGTGCTTCCCATTCGCTGCCCAGGCGAGCGGCAGGCGCCGTTGTGCATGACGCCAGAAACCTTGCGCTTCCTCGTGGTCGCTGCCCACATGTCGAAGCCGCTGAAGCGGCTTCAGGATTCGCCAGTCGCGCAAGGTGGAATGGTTGCCCGCGAGTGTACGACAGCCCCATGGCGGCTGCAAGAAGCGGGCGTGCAGACACGCACATTGCGGTGCAATAGGGCACAAGGCTTCAGGTAAACTCTGATCTTTCGCTTTTTTAGGCCCGGAGACACTTCCATGATCGTATTCGTGACCGGCGCAACGGCCGGGTTCGGCGCGGCCATCGCGCGGCGTTTTGTGCGAGAAGGCCATCGTGTGATCGCGGCAGGCCGCCGCCAGGACCGTCTCGACGCGCTCAAGGCTGAATTGGGCGACGCCGTGCTGCCGTTCGTGCTGGACGTGCTGGATGCCGATGCCGTTGCTGCGCTGCCGGGCACGCTGCCCGAGGGCTGGCGCGAAGTCGACGTGCTGGTCAACAACGCCGGTCTGGCTCTGGGTCTCGAGCCCGCCCAGCGCGCTGACCTGACCGATTGGGATCGCATGATCGGCACCAACTGCTCGGGGTTGGTTCATATGACGCGTGCGTTACTTCCGGCCATGGTCGAGCGCAACCGCGGCCACGTCATCAACATCGGCTCGATCGCGGGGACGTACCCGTACCCGGGCGGCAACGTATATGGCGCCACCAAGGCCTTCGTCCGTCAGTTCTCATTGAACTTGCGGGCGGATCTGACCGGTACCCGCGTGCGCGTATCAAACGTTGAGCCGGGTCTTTGCTCGGGCACAGAGTTTTCCAACGTGCGTTTCAAGGGCGACGATGCCCGTGTGGAGAAGGTCTACGAAGGCACAGAAGCGCTGACTGCCGACGACATCGCCGAGGCCGTCTACTGGATGGCGGCGCTTCCCGCGCACTTCAATGTCAACGCGATGGAGCTGATGCCCGTTTGCCAGTCATTCTCGGCCACGAGCCTGACACGAGGCATGGCCTGAATTCCAGCGCAAGCCCTCGGCCGGTCGGTGGATGGCTGGCTGTCACTTGCGTCTTGGTAAAATTACCTGATGGCTTCTTTTGACTGGAACCTGCGCGTGTATTGGGAAGATACCGACGCAGGTGGCGTGGTGTTTTACGCCAACTATTTGAAATTTTTTGAGCGCGCCCGCACCGAGTGGCTGCGCGCGCTAGGGGTCGATCAGCAGGCGCTGGCCGACACGACCGGCGCCATTTTTGTGGTGCGCAGCACCGCCGTGGATTACCGCGCGCCGGCACGCCTGGATGACCTGCTGCAGATTCGTTCGCGTATGGAACGGGTCGGCCCCGCGTCGGTCCAATTCGCCCAGGAAGGCTGGCGTGGCGACGTTTTACTCGCATCAGGCACGATTCGTGTTGGATGTGTCGACCGGCTCACTTTCCGGCCGACCCCGATTCCCGCTCCCGTACTCGCAACCATCAAAGCCGCCGCATGAATCCCGTCGAGGTCACACAAGATCTGTCGATCGTCTCGCTGGTGCTGCACGCCAGCCTCTTGGTCCAATTCGTCATGGGCCTGCTGCTGGTGATGTCGCTGTTCTCCTGGACGTACATCTTCCGCAAAGCGTTTGCCCTGCGCGCCGCGCGCAGCCAGACCGAATCGTTCGAGCGCGATTTCTGGGCCGGCGGCGACCTGCAGGCGCTGTATCAAAGCGCCGCCAACAACCGACACACCACTGGGGCGCTTGAGCGCATCTTTGAAGCTGGCATGCGCGAATACCTCAAGGCGCGCGAACTGCAGCGCGGCGGTGGCGACCCCAGCGCCATTCTCGATGCTTCGCGTCGTGCCATGCGTGCGGCCTACCAGCGCGAGATGGACTCGCTCGAATCGCACCTGCCGTTTCTGGCGTCGGTCGGCTCGGTCAGCCCGTATATCGGCCTGTTCGGCACCGTCTGGGGGATCATGAACGCCTTCCGCGGCCTGTCCAACGTGCAGCAGGCGACGCTGTCGGCGGTGGCGCCCGGGATTGCCGAAGCGCTGGTCGCTACGGCCATCGGCCTGTTTGCGGCCATTCCGGCGGTGATCGCCTACAACCGCTACGCCACCGAGTTGGACCGCTTGGCCAACCGGTTCGAGAGCTTCATGGAAGAGTTCTCGAACATCCTCCAGCGCCAGACGCGCTAAGGAGCCGCGCTCATGGCTACGATCCAGCGAACGCGCCGCGCCCGACGGGCCAAGGCCGACATCAACGTCGTTCCGTACATCGACGTGATGCTTGTGCTGCTGGTCATCTTCATGGTGGCGGCACCCGTGGTGAACCCGGGCGTGGTCAATCTGCCATCGGTGGCCAACGCCACGCCGCAGCAGACCCAGCCGCCCATCGTCGTGACAATCAAGGGCGACGGCACGATCCTTGCTCGCGTCAAGACAGGTTCGGGAGCAACCGAGCAGAAGCTCGCCAACAACAACGAGCTGCGCGCATTTGTGAAGCAGCGCACTGACGAAAACCCCGATCAGCCCGTCGTGATAGCTGCCGACAAGTCGGTTCAATACGACCGCGTGTTGACGGTGATGAGCGTGCTCAAGGGCGATGGCGTGAAGCGCGTCGGCCTGATGGTGAAATCGTCATGAGCACGTTGATGAACCCGGGCGAGGCAATCTGAACGTCATGGCTACGACGTCATTGCACCGTTACGAGCCTGTTCGCGAGCGCGGAACGCTGCGCGCGTTCGGGCTGGCGGTCCTGACACACATTCTGCTGCTGGTCTTTCTGTACTTTGGCGTGCAGTGGCAGAGCAGCACCCCGCGCGGCGAAGAGGCCGAGCTTTGGGACGAGGCAGCGGTTCAGCAGGCCGTGCAGCAGGCCGCGCCGGTGCCGGACGTCAAGCCGGAACCGGTGATCAAGGCGCCGCCGGCCAAGGTGGAAGAGGAAGCCGATATCGCGCTGGAGCAGCAGAAGCGCAAGCGTGAGCAGGAAGCTGCTGCGGCCCGTGAGGCCGAACTCGCCCGCCGCGCCGCGGAAGAACGCGCCGAAACACAGCGTCAGGCCCGTCTGAAGGAAGAGCAGCAAGCCCGTCAGGCGGAACTCCAACGCAAGGCCCTGGCCGAACAGCAGGCCAAGGAAAAGGCCGCTGAAAAGGCCGCTGCGGACGCGGCGCAGGCCCGCAAGAATGCGCAACTGCAAGCCCAGGCAGAAGCGAAGGCCAAGGCAGAGGCCGATGCGAAGCAGAAGGAACTGAAAGCCAAGGCCGCCGCAGAAGCCAAAGCCAAGGCCGACGCCGAGCGTAAGGCGAATGAATCGCGCGCCAATGCACAACGCCAGGCGCAGCTGGATCGGCTACGCGCGATGGCGGGCGCGGGTGCGACTGGCACAGTGGCGGGCTCCGGCGGTGGTGTCGGCAATGCCCAGGGCACGGGCGGTACAGCGTCGGCCGGGTACGCCGAGCGTGTGCGGGCCAAGGTCAAGCCGAACATCCTGTTCGATCCTTCGGCCGTCAGTGGCAACCCGTCGGCGGTCGTGTCGGTGCAGATGGCGCCGGATGGTTCGATCCTGTCCAAACGCCTGACGAAATCGAGCGGCAACGGTGCCTATGACGAAGCTGTGATGCGTGCGGTCGAGCGTTCTGACCCGCTGCCACGCGATACCAATGGCAAAGCGCCGTCGAGCGTCATCCTGACGTTCCGGCCGAAGGAATAACCGGTCGGCGCCCGCCCGGGCGGCGCTGGCCACCGGTACTCAGATTCCGGATTTGATAGTAGGGAAGATGAACATGATGCGAACGATGTGGATCCCGATGTTCCGGCGCGCAGCGCAAGCACTGCTGCTGACCGCGGCGTGCGCGGGCGTGGCCCATGCCCAGCTCAACGTGGAGATCTCGGGCGTCGGCGCCAGTCAGTACCCGATCGCGATCGCCAACTTCCAGGGCGAGTCGCAGGCTCCGCAAAACCTATCGGCCATCGTCCGGGCGGACCTGGCGCGCAGCGGCCGCTTCTCCAACGTCGATGTTGCCGGCGCCGTGGTGCCGGAGAGCCCCGCGCCTGACCTCGGCGCGTGGAAAGTCAAGGGCGCTGCAGCATTCGTGGGCGGCACCGTGACCCGCAACGGCGACCGCTACGAAATCCGCTTCCGTCTGTACGACACCGCCAAGGGCGAAAGCCTGGGCGGCCTGTCGCTCACGCGGGGCCCTGGCCAACTGCGCCTGGCCGCGCACGAAATCGCCGATTACATCTACCAGAAGCTGATTGGCGAGCGCGGTATTTTTGCGACGCGGCTGTCGTACGTGTCCAAGGTGGGTCGCCGCTTCCAGCTGCAGATTTCCGACTCGGACGGCGCCAACCCGCAGATTGCATTGACGAGCAATGAGCCGATCATCTCGCCGTCGTGGTCGCCGGACGGCACCAAGGTCGCGTATGTGTCGTTCGAGAGCAAGAAGCCGGTGGTGTACGTGCATGACCTGGTGGCAGGCCGTCGCACGGTCATCTCGAACCAGAAGGGCAACAACTCGGCGCCGGCCTGGTCGCCGGATGGCCGCCACGTGGCGGTGTCGCTCTCGCGCGATGGCAATACGCAGGTCTACCTGGTCAACGCCGATGGCTCGGGCCTGCGCCGCCTGAGCCGCAGCAGCGCGATCGATACCGAGCCCTCGTTCTCGCCCGATGGCCGTTACATCTACTTCACCAGCGACCGTGGCGGTGCACCGCAGATCTATCGCATGTCGGTGGACGGCGAAGAGTCGGGCGGTGCGCAACGCGTGACGTTCAAGGGCGGCTACAACACGAGCCCCCGTGTGTCGCCGGACGGCAAGCTGCTGGCCTATATCTCGCGCGTGGGCGGCGCGTTCCGTCTGTACACGCAAGACTTGTCCAACGGCGATGTGAATGCGCTGACAGACACGTCGTACGATGAATCGCCGAGCTTCGCGGCCAACGGGAAGTTCATCCTGTATTCCACGCGCGTGGGCGGCAAATCGGTGTTGGCCGCCGTGTCGACCGATGGCCGTACGCGTCAGGTTCTTTCCCTCCAGGCCGGCGAAGTGCGTGAGCCGGCGTGGGGTCCTTTCATGCAATAACGAAACTGTTCCACTAGGAGAAATCGGACATGTCGAAGTCCCAAACCATGATCAAACTTGCAGCCATTGCCGCGCTGCTGGCCCTGGGCGCTTGCAGCTCGGGCGTGAAGCTCGATGACACCGCCAAGAACGGTACGGGCGGTGCCGCCGGCACGGGCGCTGATGCCCGTACGGTGACCCCGGTGGACGTGGGCCGTGACGAGCTGACCGACCCCAACAGCCCGCTGGCCAAGCGCAGCATCTACTTTGATTTCGACAGCTACTCGGTCAAGTCGGAGTACCAAGGCCTGCTGGGCCAGCACTCGCGCTACCTGCAATCGCACAACCAGCGCAAGGTCCTGATCCAGGGCAACACCGACGAGCGCGGCACGAGCGAATACAACCTCGCACTGGGCCAGAAGCGTGCCGAGGCCGTGCGTCGCGCCCTGTCGTCGATGGGCGTGCCTGACAGCCAGATGGAAGCCGTGAGCCTGGGCAAGGAAAAGCCGCAAGCGACCGGCCACGACGAAGACTCGTGGGCACAGAACCGCCGCGCCGATATCGTCTATTGATCGGTACGGTTTGAAGTGGAACGCGCCGGCTGCGAGGTTGCGGCCGGCGTTCTTACGTTGGCAATCACATGAATACGATGATGAAACAGCGCGCTTATGGGGCCACGCGTCGGGCCATCCTGATGGCGACGCTCGTCGCGGGTGGCGCCCTCACCATGGCCGGCCCGGCGGCAGCGGGGGTGTTTGACGACGATGAGGCGCGCCGCGCCATCATCGACATGCGCGACAAGTTCAACAACTTCCAGTCGACGGCGGCCCAGCGCATCGATCAGAACAGCAAGAACCTGATCGACGCGCAAAACCAGATCGAGACGCTCAAATCCGAAGTGGCGCGCCTGCGCGGGCAGAACGAAGTGCTGCAGAACAGCGTCGATACGCTGACCAAGCAGCAGAAGGACTACTACTCCGACCTCGATGCGCGCCTAAAGAAGTTCGAGCCGCAGCAAGCCACGGTCGACGGTCGCGAAGGCATGGTCCAGCCGGGCGAGAAGCCGGAATATGACGCTGCGCTCAAGACATTCCAGGCCGGAGACTTCAAGGGCGCGGGCAACCAGTTCTCGGCGTTCGTGAAGAAGTATCCGCAAAGCCCGTATCTGCCGCTGGCGCAGTTCTGGCTGGGCAATGCGCTCTATGCGCAGCGCGACTACAAAGGCTCGAGCTACGTGCTGGAGAACATGGCGCGCAGCAACCCGCAGCATCCGAAGGCACCCGATGCGCTGCTGCAGGTGGCGACCAACCAGGGCGAGTCGGGCCAGAAGGCAGCTGCACGCAAGACGCTGGAATCGGTGGCTTCGCAGTATCCTGGCACCGAGCAGGCCAAGACCGCGCAAAGCCGCCTGAAGACCATGCGCTGATCGGCAAGCCGCTCGGCACGTGAACAATCGCCCGCCCGTGGTTGCACCGGCGGGCGTTTTTCATGGGGCGCCAAATGGCCGGCATATGCCGCGCCGGGCGCGGGCGGGGCGGCGGCACGCTAAAATGCGGGCCTTCCCGATTTGCTTTGCAAGGCTTCGCACATGAAAAAACGCGCCATCGTCCTGCTCTCCGGCGGACTGGACTCTGCCACCGTGCTCGCCATCGCCAATGCCGCCGGCTTTGAGACTTACGCGCTGTCGATGCGGTACGGCCAGCGTCACTCGTCCGAGCTGGAGGCGGCCAAGAAAGTGGCGGCGGCGCTCGGCGCAGTGCGCCATGAAATCGTCGATCTGGACTTGCGCAAGTTCGGCGGTTCCGCGTTGACGGACGATGCGCTCGACGTGCCGACCGACGGCGCGCAATCCGGCATCCCCATCACGTATGTGCCGGCGCGCAACACGATCATGCTGTCGCTGGCGCTTGGCTGGGCCGAGGCGGTTGGCGCACGTGACCTGTTCTTTGGCGCGAATGCGGTGGACTACTCCGGCTACCCGGATTGCCGTCCCGAATACGTTGCCGCTTACGAAACGCTCGCCAACCTGGCGACGAAGGCCGGCGTGGAAGGCGAGCGCATCCGCGTGAACGCACCCATCATCGACATGACCAAGGCGGAGATCATCCAGGCCGGCGTGCGGCTGGGCGTGGACTATGGCATGACCGTGTCTTGCTACAAGGCCGACGACGACGGCCGTGCTTGCGGCGTGTGCGATTCGTGTCGCATCCGCAAGGCCGGGTTTGACGCCGCCGGCGTGCCCGACCCCACCCGCTACGTCTGACGCACCATGCCCGATATCGATCTCAACGCGTTGTCCCACACGGTGCTGTGGGGGACGTTCGCGCTTACGTTCGTGTTTGGCGCCGTCCTTCAGCGCACGCACTTCTGCACGATGGGTGCGGTGTCCGACGTCGTCAACATCGGCGACTGGAACCGGCTGCGCATGTGGGCACTGGCCATCGGCGTGGCGATGATCGGCACAGGGTGCCTGAGCTGGCTTGGCCTGATCGATACGAGCAAGACGATCTACACGGCGAGCAAGCTGCTGTGGCTGTCGTCACTGGTGGGTGGGCTGCTGTTCGGCTTCGGCATGGTGCTAGGCTCGGGGTGCGGCAGCAAGACGCTGGTGCGCATCGGCGGCGGCAATCTCAAGTCGGTCGTGGTGTTCGTGTTCCTGGGGCTGGCGGCGTACATGACGCTCAAGGGCGTGTTTGGCGTGGCGCGTGTGGCAACGGTGGACAGCGTTGCCATTGCGTTGACGACACCCCAGGATTTGCCCAGCGTACTGGGCCACGCGTTCTCCGTCGATGCGCGCATGCTGCGCCTGGTGCTGGCGCTGGTCATCGGCGGGGCGTTGTCGCTGTGGGCGCTGTTCGGACGCGATTTCCGCACGGGTGACAACCTGCTCGGCGGCATTGGCGTCGGGCTCATCATCGTCGGCATGTGGTACGTGTCGGGGCATCTTGGTTACGTACAGGAAGATCCGAACACGCTGCAGGAAGCGTTTGTGGCGACCAACAGCGGGCGCATGGAAGCGCTGAGCTTCGTGGCCCCGGTGTCGTACACGCTGGAGTGGCTGATGTTCTTCAGCGATACGTCGAAGGTGCTGACCGTCGGCATCGTGAGCGTGCTGGGCGTCATTGCCGGCTCGGCGGCAGTGGCGCTGGCGATGCGCACGTTCCGTTGGGAGGGCTTTGCCAATGCCGAGGACACCGGCAATCACATCGTTGGCGGCATCCTGATGGGCATTGGCGGAGTCACGGCGCTGGGCTGCACGATCGGACAGGGATTGTCGGGCGTGTCAACGCTGGCGATCGGCTCGTTCATTGCGCTGGCCGGCATCGTGATCGGCGCGGTGCTGGCGTTCCGCTACCAGACGTGGCGGATGGACCGCCTGATCTGACCTGACAGGCGTTGACAGAATCGCAGGTATCTTCCTATAATCGCGGTCTTTGGGGTCTTTAGCTCAGTCGGTAGAGCAGTAGACTTTTAATCTATTGGTCGCGGGTTCGAATCCCGCAGGACCCACCAAATTTCAGAGGGCTCGACAGCAATGTCGGGCCCTTTGTCTTTGTGCGGCGCTATCCTGCGCATGTCACTCCCGCGACTACGGTCATGCCTGTGCGCCTCTACCTCGCCGGTCCCGATGTCTTCCGCCCGCAACCCGCTTCCCATGGCGAAGCGCTCAAGATGCTGTGCGCGGAATTCGGCTTTACCGGCCTCTACCCGCTCGACAATGCAATCGCCCCACAGGCCGATGGCCGTGCGACCGCCGCGGAGATCTACCGCCAGAACATCGCGCTGATCGACTCTGCTGATGCTGTGATCGCCAACGTCGCGGATTTTCGCGGCCACGAGCCCGATTCCGGCACGTGCTTCGAAATTGGCTACGCCATCGCCCGCGGCAAAGACGTGTGGTGCTACAACGTGCCCGCGGTGCCGCTCGTCGAGCAGGTGCCGAACATCAATGGCAACGATGCCGACGGCTGGACCGTGGAAGATTTCGGCTTGCCGCGCAACCTCATGATCGCTTGCAGTTGCCACCTCGTGGTCGGTGATGCGCGCGAGTGCCTGGAGTGCATGCGCGCGCACTACGCATAGTTGCGCGCTGGATATCCGTATGCGGATTGCTTCCTTCAGGGCGGCTGGGGCCGTCCGTATAGTGCCTGCACCGGATAGCGTCTCCGAGGCGAGGCACGCGCATGAAGCTCGACGATCTGTATCAACTTCCTGACCTTACGCACCTGCTGGCTGAGCTGGCAGCAACCGCTGCGCAACGCGACCAGCAAGGCGGCCATGCCGCGCACGAAAAAGCTGCGATTGCGCGCGCGGGCTTGCTGCCACTGGTTATCCCCACGCAATACGGCGGAGCCGGCGTCAGTTGGGCTGATGCCTTTGCCACCGTGCGCGCCATTGCCGCGATCGACAGCTCGCTCGGGCACTTGCTCGCGTTCCAGTATCTGCAAACCGCGACCGTCTATTTATACGGCTCCGACGCGCAGCGCGAACGCTTCCTGCGACCGACCGCAGAGCTGGGCTGGTGGTGGGGCAACGCCGTCAATCCGCTCGACCACCGCCTGCGCGCACAGCGCGTGGGCGGCGGCTGGCTGCTCGATGGCGAAAAGGGTTTCTGTTCTGGCACGCTCGGCTCGGATGTGATGGTCGTGTCTGCCCACGACGCGGCCAGCGGCAACCCCGTTGTGGCGGTGGTGCCAACAGCGCGCTACGGCATCACGGTGCGCGACGACTGGCATCCGATCGGGCAGCGCCAGACCGACAGCGCGTCTGTGCAATTCCGGCACGTGCAGGTCAGCGAAGACGAAGTGCTGGTCCGCCCCGAAGTCGTCCTCACGCCATATCAGACCTTGCGCTCCTGCATCGCCCAGAACGTGCTCGTCAATCTCTACACCGGCATTGCCGCAGGCGCGCTGGACGAAGCGCGCAAGCACACGCTGCAATCGTCACGGCCGTGGATCACGTCAGGCGTGGAGCGCGCGGCGGACGATCCCTACCAAATCCACCGCTTTGGCGAGATGCGGGTGCAATCGCTGGCTGCAGAAGCGCTGGCCGACCGTGCCATCCAGCGGTTGGACCGCGCGTGGCGTAAAGGCGCTGCGCTCAGCGCCAATGAGCGTGCAGAGGTGTCGCTGGCCACGGCCGAGGCCAAGGTGTTGGCGCATCGCGCCGCATTGTTCATCGCGCAGGAATTGTTCGAGGCGACGGGCGCACGTTCGACCAAGGCGGCGCTGGCGCTCGACCGTTTCTGGCGCAACGCGCGCACGCACACATTGCACGATCCGCTCGACTACAAGCTGCGCGCCATCGGCCGCTACGCACTGGAAGGCATCCTGCCCGACGCCACCGTCTACGGTTGAACGCGTATCGATCTGCGGATTCCTTCGTTGGCGCGCGCGGGCGCAGACGGTGTAATGTGGAATTCATCGATTGCCGCGTGCTTTCATCATGTCAGACGCCGTTGTTGCCGCTGATGCACCCGCCGTTCACACGGCCCGCTTCCACGTTCGCCGCTTGCCTGATGCGCCGCTGGGCGCAGAAATACTGGGCCTGGGCGATGCGGCCGATCTGTCTGACGCCGACATCGCCGTCATCCGCCAGGCCTGGCTCGCGCACGACGGCTTGCTGGTCTTCCGTGACGTGCAGTTCACGCCGCAAGCGCAGGTTGCGTTCAGTCGCCGCTTCGGGCCGCAGCAGGTGCACGTGCTGAACCAGTTCCATCTGCCCGGATATCCGGAAATCCTGGTCGTCTCCAACGTGGTCGAGAACGGCAAGCCGATCGGCCTGGGCGATGCGGGGCGGGACTGGCACTCGGACCTCTCCTACAAGCCGCTGCCGAGCCTCGGTTCAATGTTGCTGACCCGTGAATTGCCGGAAGAGGGTGGCGACACGCTGTTCGCGAACATGGTTCGCGCATACGAAACGCTGCCCGCCGATCTCAAGCGCGTGATCGAAGGCCGCCGCGCGGTGCATTCGTATGTGTACCGCTACGAGCGACTGCGCGCGCTATCGACCTGGCGCCCGCCACTCACGCAAGCACAGCGCGATGCGGTGCCGCCGGTCGATCATCCCGTTGTGCGCAGGCATCCGGAAACGGGCAAGCGCGCGCTCTTCGTCAACGAGGGCTTCACCTCGCACATCCTCGGTCTGTCCGCAGGCGAAAGCACCAACGTGCTGGAGCAGCTCTTCGCCCACAGCATCCGCACCGACAACGTCTACACGCACCGCTGGCGCGACGGCGACATGCTGTTCTGGGATAACCGTTCAACCATCCACTTCGCGCCAGGGTGCCCGGACAAATATCGGCGCACGCTGCATCGCACCACCATTGAAGGCGACGTACCGGTTTAGGTGTCGATCGTCTACAGCCCGGCCTCGGCCAGGCGGGCATCGATGCTCGCCAGCGTCAACGTCTGCGCAAACAGCCGCGTGAGCGATTGGCTCGCATACTGCGGCACCTCGTCTACGGTGGCCCAGCGGTAGGCGTCCATCTCGGGGATGAGCCGGCCGGTGTGATAGCTGTTGAACATCGACGTGCACGTCAGCGTGTCGAGCGCAACTTCTGCGCGGCGCAGGCGCGTGGCAAACAGGTGCAGTTCCTTGTCACGGCGATAGGGGAAACGGCCGAGTTCGATCAGTGTGTGGCTGTCGAGCACCAGGCCGGTTTCCTCGCGGGCCTCGCGCAGGGCGGTATCGCGGTGGTTCTCGCCGGGGTCGGGCGCGCCTTTGGGGATGTCCCAGTGGCGCGTTTCGGTGGCGTGGGCGAGCAGCACGTCGCCATCTTCGTTGAGCAGCACGAGGCCGCAAGACAGGGTGATCGGCATGCTATTTCGCTCCGCCGCGCTGCGTGATGCGTGCACTCAGCAATTGATGATCTGGGCTGAACAGGCGGCGATAGGCCAGCAGCACGGCCGCGACCGTCCCCAGCCCGGAAGACGCCGCCAGCAGGAACATGATGACGATCTGGTAGCGCACGGCCTCCAGCGGTGACTGCCCGGCCAGCACCTGGCCCGTCATCATGCCGGGTAGGC
Organism: Ralstonia psammae; assembly: GCF_958405935.1. Lineage (NCBI taxonomy): Bacteria > Pseudomonadati > Pseudomonadota > Betaproteobacteria > Burkholderiales > Burkholderiaceae > Ralstonia > Ralstonia psammae. The sequence goes on along the minus strand of NZ_CATZBU010000001.1, from coordinate 29,844 downwards.
TCACCACGCCCACTACGGTCATCTGATTGATGATCGGCGTCATGCCGGCGCGCACCGCCGTGCGAGCGGCATTGCGCGCCGCCTCCCACCGCGTGCCGCCGAGTGCAAGAATCGTCTCCACCTGATCGCGCGTGGCGGTGAGTTCGCCGGTCATGCGCTCCAGCGCAAGACCCACCCCGGTGAGCGTGTTACCCAGAATCATCCCCATGATCGGGATGGCGTATTGCGGCTCATACCATGGCCGCGCATGCAGCACGACCACCAGCCCGATCGCACCGATCAGCCATGTGCTGCCGAAGACCGACAACGTACCGTCCAGCCGCAGACCCGCATAGCCGCGTGCGCCCCGGCTGCCGGTGGCGTGCCCGGCAATCAGCGTCATGACGGTCACGATGCCCAGCACGACCGCCCAGTGCGCATTGGCAAATACCCATTCGAGTACGAAGCCCACCGCCAGCAACTGCACGACGGTGCGCACGGCTGCCCACGCCAGGCGTCGCTCCAGCCCCAGTCCTAGCCCGATGGACAGCGCGCCGTTGACGAGGATCAGCGCAGCCGCAATGCCGACCTGCCAGGCCGAGAGCGAGAGATCCTGCCCGTTCACCGCGCGGGCTCCGTGTCCAGTTGCCCGGCAACCATGCGCCAATGTTGACGGCCGATGCGTTCCGCTTGCGCCGGATCGTGCGTCACCCATATCCACGCATGCCGCTCGGGCGCCTGAGCAAACCAATGCTGCAACAGCGCCTCAACCGCGCGCGCAGAGGCAGGGTCCAGGGCGGCCGTAGGCTCGTCGAGCAACAGAACGGTCGGCCTTGTCTGCAGCGTGCGGACCAGCGCTGCGATCTGCGCCTCACCGCCGGAAAGATCGCCGGCATTTTTTTCGAGAAAGCTGGCGTCGCGCTCGGCGCCCGCAAGCAGGGCGAGGGCGGCGTCGCGGTCGAATCCGGTGCCGTGTCGCCGCGCGTGCAGGTGATAGGGCATGTGCAGGTTGTCTTCCACCGTACCGGGCAGCAGCGCGGGGCGTTGGCGCACGTACGCCACGTGACAGCGATAGGTCGGAATCGCGCGCGCGCCGACCGCCTGACCATGCCATGTCACCTGCCCGCCATCGAGCGGATCGAGCAGCGCCAGCGCGCGCAAAAGCACGCTCTTGCCCGCGCCGGACGGCCCGGTCAATGCAATGCGATCGCCCGCAAGCACGGCAAGCGTGGCGGGTTGCAGCAGCGTGACACCGGTGCGTGCATCGCGGCGTTGGAGGTGGGTGGTGGCCAGCATGGGGGGGCGAGTGTGTTGCGTACGGTACGGCATCAATGCATCGCTTTTATGCATTATGCATATGAGCGGGTGTGGCGGTCCTCCACCGTAATCCTGCACACGCCTGCGCAGGCGCCGTGCCGTCGTCCCGTTGTGACGCCATCCGCGTGCCGTGCGGAGGGGGCCCTAGCCCAAACGGATCAGCCCGAAGGCCTTGACGGGGTACCGATGTCGGACGAATCCCACATGCCATTCAGCGACGGCCGGCTCGCCATTTGCGCATGTGAGACTTAGGATCGAAGCATCACTAGAAGAAGCGACGGAGGGCGCCATGGAGACCGACAAAGTGCACGTTGCCCACCCATGGTGGCAACCGGGAGTCTTTGCATCCGCGCCGGCGATTTTTCTGTGGATCTGTGCGGAGTTGCCTCCGGATATGCTCGGCGCCATCTTCCATGCGGGCACGTCGCCCGATTCCCTCCGGCATGTGGGCGACACGCTCTTCGTGGTGGGGTGGACAGCCAGCGGCGCGCTGATGTGGCATGGCCGACGGCGCGTCGCGCATGACGCTGACGTGACAGCGCAACCCGTTCAAGCCGAGGTGGGCGCGCCTGGTCAACCGCACGGCCTCGCTGCTTTGCGCCAGAGCGTGGCCCGACGATGGGAGCGCATGCGGCACCCGATTCCGCTGCACTGATGTTGCGCCGCCACAAGCGAGAAAGGCCGGATTGCTCCGGCCTTTTTTGGCGTGCGCGCAGGACTCAGGAGGTACTGCCTGGGATGATCTCGTCGGCATCGACGTGAGGCGCCGACGTGGATGTGATGGCGTGCTCGCCTTGTGCTTCTTGCCATTTCTTGTAGCCCCACCAGGCCGCCCCGGCCACGATGCCCACCTTGCCGAGCTTGCGCGCAATCCGGCCGACGACGGTGCGGCGCAATCCTGCATACGCGAGCGAGAGGGCGGTGCCCACCAGCGGATATTCGCGCACGATGCCAAGCGTCCGCATCAGGCCGTTTGGCTGCGCCAGCGGACGGATCAGGCTTGGCAGCAGCGCTCCGAAGCCGCCCAGGCTGAACGTGCGGCTGGTGGCGCGATGTACATCATTGCGGGCTTGGGCGTAGTCGTAGCGCTCCAGCGCGGCGCGCGTCAGCAGCAATTCCTTGCGGACGCTCAATGGCAGACGTGTTTCGGCACCGCGGCGTGATGGCCGCACATGATGTCGCGCGCTCGATGCGGGTTCGTTCAGGGTCGTGCCGGGCGACGGCGCGTGTTCGGTCGGATCAGTCATCGGCGCAGGATCTCCCGGTCTTTGTCGAGTTCGGCCAGGGTGGCCTCGAACAGCGGCGGTGCGTTGCGCAGCAGCGAGCGAACCTTCCAAAGGCACGCCGCCGCGCCCAGGGCGTACAGCGCCGCCATCACGGCCAGGGACTGCCAGCGATACGTATCCCAGCACAGGATGACCACCAGCGCCGTCAGCGTCATGATGGACAGGGCGATCAGGCTCACGGCCAGCATGCCCAGGAAGGCGGTGCCGAGCAGCCGTTCTTTTTCTTCAGCCAGTTCGACGCTCGCCAGCTCGAGCCGCGTCTGCAGCATCGAGACGACCGTGCCGGCCAGTTTCTTCAAGGAAGCGAACAGCTTTGGGCTGGTGTCGTCGGTCATGAGGTGTGGAAAGGGTGCGAGGTGAACGGCGCCACTACGGACGCAGCACGCGCCATGCCCGGAATGAAACCGCCAGAATGCAACTGGCCGATGGCGCGATCCACAGGGTACGCGCCATCGGCCAGAAAGGGTGCTGCGGGTTACTTGCGGTTGAGCAGAAGGCCGATCAGCAGGCCCACGCCGGCTGCCACGCCCACGGCTTGCCACGGATGATCGTGCACATAGTCATCGGTGGCGCGGGCGGCAGCCTTGCTCTTGTGGACGACCGCGTCTTGCAGGTCCTGCGCCTTTTCCTTGGCTTGGCGGAGCATCCCCATGCCGCGCTCGCGCAGCTCGGCAGCCTTTTCGCCGCTGCTGGAAGCAGCTTGTTTGAGCAGGGTTTCAGCGTCGGACAGTACAGTCTTCACGTCGGTCATCAGTTTCTCCTTATTGACGGAATCGGCCAGGTTGGGGGAAGTATTCGTCATGGTCGGGTCCTTAGTATCGGGGGTAGTTCAATCGTCAATATGTCGGCGCGCTTATTCGCTAGCATATGTGTGGGCGCTGCGAAACTTCAAGCGCCTGCGTCGCGCATGCTGAGATGGATCAAGGCTTCGGTCATTGTCCGGCAATGTGCGCACGCCTTCCACCATGTCGTCAGCAAATGCCGCGCCTAATGACGAAAAGTGATGTTGTTGTGAATTTATAGTCGTTTTGGTTGGATGGCAATCTGGCTATAGTGGTTCCCAATCTGTGTATGGAGGACACGATGTCTCTACGTTTGGGCGATATCGCCCCTGATTTTGAGCAGGATTCCAGCGAAGGCCGCATCAAGTTTCATGAGTGGCTGGGCAATAGCTGGGGCGTGCTTTTTTCGCACCCGGCCGATTACACGCCGGTTTGCACCACCGAACTGGGCCTGACCGCCAAGCTGAAGGATGAATTTGCCAAGCGCAATGTTAAGGCGATTGCGCTGTCGGTCGATTCGGTCGAGTCGCACAAGGGCTGGATCAACGATATCAACGAGACTCAGAACACCCGCGTCAACTTCCCGATCATTGCCGACTCGGATCGCAAGGTCTCGCAGCTGTACGACATGATCCACCCGAATGCGAGCGAGACGTTTACCGTGCGTTCGCTGTTCGTGATCGATCCGAACAAGAAGGTTCGCCTGACGATTACTTATCCGGCCTCGACGGGGCGCAATTTCAATGAAGTGCTGCGCGTGATCGACTCGTTGCAGTTGACCGACTACCACAGCGTGGCCACGCCGGGTAACTGGCAGGACGGCGACGACGTCGTCATCGTGCCGTCGTTGAAGGACGAAGAAGTCATCAAGCAAAAATTTCCGAAGGGCTACAAGGCGTTGCGGCCGTATCTGCGCCTGACGCCGCAGCCTAACAAGTGACCGTCTCCTTGGTAGTGTGATTGCCGCCCGGCCTTCGTGCCGGGCGTTTTTTGCTTTTGCACGACAGGCTGGCTGCGCGGGAATGCGCAGCGCAAAACAAAACCGGCCAGCCCTTTCGGGTCTGGCCGGTTTGTCTTTTGTGAAGACGGTTCAGTGTGCGATCAGATCGCCCAGCCGCCTGCGTAGAAGGCCACCAGCGCACCGGCAATCGCCACGGTGCCGATGTTCAGCTTGCGCCATTCGCCGGCCACCAGGCGGCCGATCACCAGCGTGCTGAAGCCGAGCATGATGCCGGTGACGATGTTGCAGGTCAGCACGATGAACACGGCGCAGACCAGGCCGGACAGTGCGTCAACCATGTCGTCCATATGCAGCTTGCTCACGCTGGAGAGCATCAGCAGGCCGACATACATCAGTGCCGGGGCCGTTGCGTATGACGGCACCAGGCCAGCCAGGGGCGAGAAGAACATCACCGCCAGGAACAGCAGGCCGACCACCACAGCCGTCAGCCCCGTCTTGCCGCCGGCGGCCACACCAACCGTCGACTCTATGTAGGCTGCCGCCGGAGCACCGCCGAAGAACGCCGAGAAGATCGAACTGATCGAGTCGGCGGTCAGAGCGCGGCCACCATTGATGATGTGGCCCTTGTCGTTGAGCAGGCCGGCTTGACCGGCGACGGCGCGGATCGTGCCGGTGGCATCGAACACGGCGGTCATGACCAGCGCCAGCACGCTCGGCAGCACCGCGGCCGTGAGCGCGCCGCGGATGTCCATTGCGCCGATCAGCGAGGCATGGCCTGCAGCGGCGAGCGAGGGCAGGGCGAACACGCCGGTGAACTTCACGGCCGGGTCAAAGATCAGGCCCAGGATCGAGATGGCGACGATCACGATGAGGATGCCCCCCGGCACGCGGCGACGCTCCATGCCGAAAATGGCGGCCAGACCCAGCACCGACATCATCACCGGGAAGGCGGTGACATGGCCGAGTGACACGGGCAGGCCCTCACCGGCGTTCTTGACCACCAGACCGACGTCGTTGGACGCGATCAGCAGCAGGAACAGACCAATGCCAATGCCCGTGCCATGCGCCACGCCCGAAGGCAGATTGCGCAGGATCCAGGAGCGCACGCCGGTGGCGGAGATGGCGGTGAAGACCACACCCATCAGGAACACCGCGCCCAGTGCGATTTCCGGCGTCAGTTTTTGCCCCAGCACCAGGCCAAAGGCCATGAATGCGGTCAGCGAAATTGCACAGCCGATAGCGATCGGCAGCTTGGCCCACAGGCCCATCAGCAGCGAACCGAAGGCGGTGGTCAGGCAGACCGCAACGAAGACTGCGCTGGTATCAAAGCCGGCCTTGCCCAGCATGCCGGGCACGACAAATACGGCGTACACCATCGCCATGAAGGTGGTGATGCCAGCCACTACCTCGCGCTTTTGCGTGCTGCCGCGTGCAGAAATCTGGAAATAGCGATCAATGGCACGCGCATCGGCGATGCCAGCGGCGCCAAGTTCCGTCGATGACGGAATGGACTGTTCAGCCATGGTGGGTTTGTCTCCTGGCAGGACTCCGCGCCGGCCGATCGAGGTCGTCCGCGTAGGGTGCCCTGTTCTGGTTTTGATATCGGTACGGGTGCCTGCGTACGCGCGCTGACATTCTCCAGACCGTTGTCTCGCGATTGGTTTTGTCGCGTGGCGCTGCAATCTGCGTGTGGACTGCGCGCTCGTTCTATCGGTGTGAGGGGCGTGCGGCCCAACAATCCGCCGACACTTGGACCGAAGCATAGACGCGCGCTACTGCCGATTCATGCGGCGTGGCGTATCCCGGTCATTTGCAAATTGGTATATCGCGTGGGAAGGAGAACAACGGTGCCCAGGACGGGCGAGACATGCGGCGACGGGTGTGGCGAGTCGTGCACGAGTGTGCCCCAACTCGCCCAAAAAACAAAGCGCAATTAGAAGAAGGCCTGAATGCCGGTCTGTGCGCGGCCCAGGATCAGCGCGTGGATATCGTGCGTGCCTTCGTACGTGTTCACCACTTCCAGGTTCACCACGTGGCGGATCACGCCAAACTCATCGGAGATGCCGTTGCCGCCCAGCATGTCGCGTGCGACGCGGGCGATGTCGAGCGACTTGCCGCACGAGTTGCGCTTCATGATCGACGTGATTTCCACCGCGGCCGTGCCTTCGTCCTTCATGCGGCCCAGGCGCAGGCAGCCTTGCAGGCCGAGCGTGATTTCGGTCTGCATGTCGGCCAGCTTCTTCTGCACCAACTGGTTGGCGGCGAGCGGGCGACCGAACTGCTTGCGATCGAGCACGTACTGGCGCGCGATGTGCCAGCAGACTTCGGCTGCACCCAGCGCGCCCCACGCGATGCCGTAGCGCGCCGAGTTCAGGCACGTGAACGGACCCTTCAGGCCGCGCACGTCCGGCATCAGGTTCTCTTCCGGCACGAACACTTCGTCGAGCACGATTTCACCGGTGATCGATGTACGCAGGCCGACCTTGCCGTGGATGGCGGGTGCCGTCAGACCCTTCCAGCCTTTCTCCAGGATGAAACCGCGGATTTCGTCCTCGCCGTTGTCATTCGGCAGCTTGGCCCACACGACGAACACATCGGCGATGGGCGAATTGGTGATCCACATCTTGGCGCCCGACAGCGAATAGCCGCCGTCGACCTTCTTGGCACGCGTGATCATCGAGGCCGGGTCGGAACCGTGGTTCGGCTCGGTCAGGCCAAAGCAACCGATCCACTCGCCGGTCGCCAGCTTGGGCAGGTACTTCTGCTTTTGCGCTTCGCTGCCGAATTCGTAGATCGGCACCATCACCAGCGACGACTGCACGCTCATCATCGAGCGATAGCCCGAATCCACGCGTTCGACTTCACGCGCGATCAGGCCGTAGCTGACATAGTTCAGGCCCGGGCCGCCGTACTGCTCGGGAATCGTCGGGCCCAGCAGGCCCAGCTCGCCCATCTCGCGAAAGATCGATGCGTCGGTCTTCTCATGCCGGAACGACTCCAGCACGCGCGGCATCAGCTTGTCCTGGCAGTACGACGCTGCGGCGTCGCGCACCATGCGCTCGTCGTCGGTCAGTTGTTGGTCGAGCAGCAGCGGGTCGGCCCAGTTGAAGGCATTGCGAGCAGTCACAGCGGTAGTCTCCGAGTCGTTGTTGTTCCGATATGCGGAACACAGTTTCGAAATTTAGAGCTATCATAGCGCAACCACCGACGATTTCCAGGGCTTTTTTGCCATGAGCACGACCCGTCTCCTCGATCCCGAATTCGATACTGCGCCTGTGGAGTCGAGCGATCCGAATTTCGTCACGGCACTCGCGCGCGGGCTGGAGCTGCTGCGCGCATTCCGCCCCGGCGACACGTTGCTCGGCAACCAGGAATTCGTGCGGCGCACGGGGTTTCCCAAAGCCACGGTCAGCCGGTTGGCCGGCACGCTGGTGTCGCTCGGCTACCTGCGTTACGACGAGGCGCTCGGCAAGTACGGACTTGACGCCGGTGTGCTCGCGCTCGGTTTTGCCTATCTGGCATCGAGCGACGTGATCCAGCTTGCGCGGCCGCACATGAGCGCGTTTGCGCAGCGCTTTGGCGTATCGATCTCGCTGGGTAAGCGTGATCGGCTGGATATGGTCTATCTGGAAACGATCCGCCACGACAGCCCGTCGATGAGCGGGTCGTCCGGGCTGGGCGTGGGCTCGCGGCTGTCGCTGCTTTCGAGTTCGATGGGACGGGCGTATCTCGCATCGCTGCCGGCAGCGCGGCGTGAGCGCTTGTACGAAGCATTGCGCACGCAGCAGCCGGCGCAATGGGCGGCAGAAGGTGCCGCTGCAGATGACGCAGTGAAAGCCGGCGTACGCAATGGCTACGCTGTATCCCTGCGCGATTGGCATCCGGCCATCCACGCGTGCGCAGTGGCGTTCTTCGCCCCGAGCCAGCGCGAGCCGTACGTGGTGAGCTGCAGCGCGCCCTACACGGCCGCCGACGCAGAGCGCATTCGCGACGAACTCGCTCCGGCGTTGCGAGAGTTTGCGGCAAGGCTCGGCCGGGTGGTCGAGCCAGCCATGTAGCTCCTGCGTGATCTACCAGAGGTTGCTCTGACTACAGCATTGGCGCCACGACGGTTTGGCCGTTGAGGCCCCAGATGGCACCTTTCTTTTGACACCGCCAATCACAAATCCGTCCGCAACTTCCACAGCTCCGGAAACAGCACCACATCCAGCATCTTCCGCAGGTAGCTGACGCCTTCGGTGCCGCCCGTGCCGCGCTTGAAGCCAATCACGCGCTCCACCGTGGTCACATGCCGGAAACGCCATTGTCTGAACGCGTCTTCCAGATCGACGAACTTCTCGGCCAACTCGTACAACTCCCAGTGGTGCGTCGGGTCGCGATAGACCTCTAGCCACGCCGCTTCCACCGAAGCGTTGTAGGCGACCGGGCGCGACCAGTCACGCTCGATGCAATCTGCGTCGAATGCAAAGCCGTGACGCGCCATGTAACGCACCGCCTCGTCGTACAGCGACGGCGTTTCCAATGCAGTCTTGACCTGTTCGTAATGCTCGGTGCGATGCGCGTGTGGCTTGAGCATCGCCGCGTTCTTGTTGCCGAGGATGAACTCGATCTCGCGGTACTGGTACGACTGGAAGCCCGACGATTGCCCCAGGTGCGGACGCATGGCCGAGTACTCCGGTGGCGTCATCGTGGCGAGCACGTTCCACGCTTGCACCAACTGATCCATGATGCGCGACACGCGTGCCAGCATCTTGAACGCAGGCGGCAGGTTGTCGTTGCGCACGCAATCCCGCGCAGCGCGCAACTCGTGCAGCATCAGCTTCATCCACAGCTCGGTGGTCTGATGCTGGACGATGAACAGCATCTCGTTGTGATCCGGTGAGCGCGGGTGCTGCGCGTTCAGAATCTGGTCGAGCGCGAGGTAGTCGCCATAGCTCATCGACTTCGAAAAATCGAGCTGTGCGTCGTGCCAGCCTTCGCCCTGGGCGGCGTGCATGGGGCAGCCCGAGGCTGCAGGTTGATTCGGGTTCGACATCTCAGGTCACCAGCGTACGTTCGTTGAATTGGGCCGATTGCCATGCGCCGGTTTCCAGCACATCGCGCAGCACCTCCACGGCATCCCACACATCGGCAAAGCTCGTGTACAGCGGCGTGAAACCGAAGCGCATGATGCGCGGCTCGCGGTAGTCGCCGATCACGCCGCGCGCGATCAGAGCCTGCACCACGGCATAGCCGTTCGGGTGTTCATAACTGACGTGGCTGCCTCGCACGGCGTGGTCACGCGGCGTGATGAGCGTGAGCGGAAAGCCCGCACAGCGCGTTTCCACCAGCGTGATGAAGAGGTCGGTCAGCGCAAGCGACTTGCTGCGCAGCGCGGCCATCGACGTCTGCGCGAAGAGGTCGAGCCCGCATTCGACCATCGCCATCGACGTAATCGGCTGCGTGCCGCAGAGGAAGCGGCCGATGCCGGCGCCGGCGTCGTAGCGCGATTCCATCGCGAACGGCCGCGCGTGGCCCCACCAGCCCGACAGCGGCTGCCAGAAGCGCTCGCGCAGGGCGGGTGCGACCCACACGAAGGCCGGCGAGCCGGGGCCGCCGTTCAGGTACTTGTACGTGCAGCCGATGGCGTAATCTGCGCCGCCGGCGTGCAGGTCCACGGGCACGGCACCGGCCGAGTGCGCCAAGTCCCAGATGGCCAGCGCGCCGTGCTTGTGCGCCAGTGCGGAGACGGCCGCCATGTCATACATGTGCCCGCTCTTGTAGTTCACGTGCGTGAGCATGGTGATGGCCACGTCGTCGCCCAGCGCGCCTTCCAGTTCGTCTGGCGAGTCGATCAGGCGCAGCTTGTAGCCGTCGCGCAGCAAGTCGGCCAGTCCTTCGGCGATGTACAGGTCAGTCGGGAAGTTGTGTGTTTCCGAAACGATGATCTTGCGGCTTGGCGCGTCTTCGCGCTGCACGCGAATCGCCGCGGCCAGCACCTTGAACAGGTTGATCGACGTGGTGTCGGTAACGACGACTTCGTCTTCGCGCGCACCAATCAGCGGGGCCAGTTTGTTGCCCAGGCGGCGCGGCAGCTCAAACCAGCCGGCCTGGTTCCAGCTGCGGATCAGGCCGTCGCCCCATTCATTGGCGACGACTTCCTGCGCGCGGGCGAGCGCAGCTTTCGGACGGGCGCCGAGCGAGTTGCCGTCCAGGTAGATCACGCCGTCGGGCAGCGCAAAGGCGTCGCGCAGCGGGGCGATCGGATCGGCCGCGTCGCGTTCGAGGCAGGAGTTGCGGGTAATGGTCATGTGAATGCGGGGGCGAAGAAAGCGGTTGGTGTTCTCTCGTCGTATCGATCAGCGCAGCCTGCGCAGTACAGCGCGTACCGGGCTTGCATCGAGCGTGGCGAACTTGAGCGGCAGGGCGATCAGTTCGTAATCACCGGCAGGCACGTCGTCGAGCAGCAGCCCTTCGAGGATGGCGAGGCCGTGAGCGCCGACAGCGTGGTGCGCGTCCATGGTCTTGGAGGTCTGCGGATCGAGCGACGCGGTGTCGACGCCGATGAGCTTGACGCCGTGCGCGGCCAGCAGCGCGATGGTCTCGGGCGCAACGGCGGCAAAGCGGTCGTCCCACGCGGTCTGCGGCATTTGGGCGTACGTGCGCAGCAGCACGCGCGGCGGCACGTCGGTCAACGCATCACGCACGTGTTCCGGCTCGACGCGCGCGACGCCCATGCAGTGGATCACGCGACACGGGCCGAGGTAGGCGTCCAGCGGCACTTCCCCGATGGCAGCACCGTCGGCGCGGTAGTGCAGTGGCGCATCGGCATGCGCACCCGTGTGCGGCGAGAGCGTGATGCGTCCGACGTTGACCGGGCAGTCACCTTCGAGCTTCCACGCAATTTCCTGCGAAAACGGCGTGTCGCCGGGCCAAGTCGGCGTGGCGGGCGAAAGGGCGGGGCTGATGTCCCACAAAGTGCGTTCCAAGGCGGCTCCAGGGCAGGAAATTCGGTGAATCCGTGCCGAAATGATAGGGAAATCCACGCGCAATGGGTGTGCATAATCGTGCGTGTGATTTCAATAAATTCGCATAAAATTCAACGTATCAACGTAATCACGCAAAGAACAACGACAGATGCAACTCGACACCACCGATCTGCGCATTCTCAAGGTCTTGCAGGAAGATGGCCGCATCAGTAACCAAGACTTGGCCGAGCGCGTCGCGCTGTCGCCGTCGGCCTGCCTGCGGCGCGTGCGGATGCTGGAAGAGGGCGGTGCCATCACCGGTTACCGGGCGCAACTGGGCCGGACGGCGCTCGGGCTCGAACTGGAAGCCATCGTGCAGGTGTCGATGCGCCAGGACGTGACCGGCTGGCACGAGACCTTCATGGCTGCCGTGCAGAATTGGCCCGAGATCGTGGCCGCCTACATCATCACCGGGGATTGCAACTACATCCTGCGCGTGCAGGCGCCCAACCTGCAGCACTACTCGGAGTTCATCATCGAGCGGCTGTACAAGACGCCCGGCGTAATGGACATCCGCTCGAATATCGTCTTGCGGACCATCAAGGACCGGGATGGCGGCCTGGCGCTGCTGATGGAGGCGCGCGGCGTGCGCCCGCTGGAAGGCGGGGCCACGGGCAAGCGCGGGAAGGCAAACTAGCGCTGTACTTTCTGACGAGAATCAATCCCCTACTGAAAGCATGCGCGGATAGTGCTCCTGTGTTGTCGACCGGAGCGGGCCATGGCCAAGAAGTTTCCGCTGCATCCTGTGCACCCCGAGCGCATCTGCTGGGGCTGCGACAAGTATTGCTCCACCGACGCCCTGGGCTGCGGCAACGGCTCGGGCCGCACGCAGCACCCCGCTGAGCTGCTCGGCGACGACTGGTATGAATTCGGGGATTGGGGCATCGACGCGGAAGCGCCGCAGAAGGCAGGCACTCCCGCCTGATGTGGTTGGCTTGTCAGTCGCCGATGGACGTGAGCGACGAGAACGCGCCGCGATGGAACACCAGCGGTGCACCATCCGCGTTGATCACGCCGCAGCGCTCGACTTCACCCACGAAGATGACGTGGTCGCCCTCGTCATATCGGCTGCGGTTATGGCACTCGAACCACGCCAATGATTGCGCGAGGATCGGCAAGCCGGTGGGGCTCAGGCGGTACTCGATGTTGGCAAAACGGTCGCCCTTGAGCGTGGCAAAGCGCTTGCACAGGTCCAGCTGCTCGGCCGCCAGAATATTGATGACGTAGTGCGAGCCGGCGTGGAACAGCGGAAATGAATTCGCCTGCGTGCCCAGGCTCCACAGCACCAGCGGTGGGTCCAGCGACACCGAATTGAACGAGCTGGCCGTCACCCCGACGAACGCCGGCCTACCCGGGCCACCTTCCGAGCGCGTGGTGACCACCGTCACGCCAGTGGCAAACTGGGACAGTGCATGCCGGAAATGCGCGGCATCGAAATCGGGCGGGGTGGCGCGGCCATGTGGGCGACGAGTTGCCGACGTCTCGCGCGCGGAAGATTCCCTGTCGCGCGCATCCATGGGAATGGCTCCGTGTTGGTCCATGCGAACTACCAAAAGTAATACTCAATTGTAACGGACGCCCGATAGGCCGCCCCGGGGTAGGGCTTTGCGTGATGCGGCGGGCACATGGCGGCGACTGTGTCAGGATTAGAGCCCTCGGCCGACCAATGGCAGCCCCATCAACCGCAGGAGAACCCGAATGACCGAACAACGCACCCTTGAAACCGCCGTCCTGGGCGGAGGCTGCTTCTGGTGCCTGGAAGCCGTGTTCCAGCAGGTGCAAGGTGTCCAGAGCGTGGTGTCCGGCTATGCCGGTGGCCATGTCGATCGCCCGAGTTACCGTGCCGTGTGCAACGGCAACACCGGCCACGCTGAAGTGGTGGCTGTGAAGTTCGACCCGGCCGTGATCCCGTATCGCGAGATTCTCGACATCTTCTTCGCCATTCACGACCCGACCACGGTAGACCGCCAGGGCAACGATGTCGGCCCGCAATACCGTTCGGCCATCTTTGCGCAAACACCCGAGCAGTTAGCGGCGGCGCGCGCGGCCATTGCGGAACTCGGCGCCAGCGACATCTTTGAAGCGCCCATCGTGACGGAACTGGTGGATGCCGCCGACGGCAAGGTGACTTTCTGGCGCGCGGAGGATGAGCACCAGAACTACTTCCGCGACCACCCGGCCCAGGGCTACTGCGCGTTCGTCATCTCGCCCAAGGTGGCGAAGTTCCGCAAGCAGTTCGCGCACCGCTTGCAGGGTTAAAGAGGACGCCGAGGCTACGCTGCGTCCGCCGGCAGGCGCGCGGCAATGGCCTCGGCCAGCTTGATGCACGATAACGGGGACGATCCTTCCGCCTTGTTGCTGACCAGGATCGTTACCTTGCGCCCAGCCGCCAGCGCGGCGACCGCCATGTCGGCCAGCGTCTCACGCGAGAACGGATCTTCATCGACGAGCTTGTTGAACGGCTTGTACGCCGCTTCGGCTTGCGCATAGCGATAGCGGCTGTTCAGGTTCCAGCGCACCACCAGCGGGCCCCCCGCGCCTTCATCCAACAACGCAACGGCGGCGGCTTGCCGGTCCACCGCGGGCATCCGCTCATGCAGGCCAACGCAATAACGCACGCCTGCCGCGCGCAGCATCTTGATGAAGCGAGGCGTGAGCAGCGTGGCATCGCGCAATTCCACCGTGTAGACGGCATCGGGATTGCGTTGCGGATCGAGCGGCGGCAGCGAGGTGAGGAACACCTCAAGCCGTTCCACAAAGCCGGCGCCATCTTCGGCCAGCGCCCCCAGCGGCGAAAGCTGAAACACCAGCGGCCCGCACTTCGTCCCGAGCCCGCGGGTGGCCGGCTTAACAAAATCGCGGATCGCAAATTCGGCATTCAGGAAGGCGGGATTGGCCATGCGCCCGCGCCCGTCCGATTCCCGAATCCACGCGTCGCATACGGCAGAGGTTGCCTTGACTGCAAAGCGGAAATCTTCCGGCACGCTAGCCGCGTAGGCGACGTAGTCCGCCAATGGGATCGGCGAATAGAAACCGCGATCGATGCTGACCGTGCGCAGCAACGGGTGTTGGGCATAAGCCGCCAGGCCTTTGCGCGCGAGCATCGACTCGGAATACTCGCCCGCATACACCAGCCCGTCCCACCCCGGATACGACCACGACGAAGTACCGATGCGCAGCGCGCGCGGCAAGCGCTGCGCGAGCCCAGCCACGTCGGGCGCTACCAGGGCCGGCAGCACGCCTTGGCGGGTAGGTGAGCGTTTGGGTTTCGGCGCGGACTTGCCTGGCTCGGCCGCCGCGTTGTCGCTGGAGGCGGGCGGCGCGCCGAACAGATCGTCGATGGGGGAGCTGGCGGTCAAATGGTTACGCGTAGATATAGCGGCGCGACCACGGGATCGACGTCGCCGACTTGCCGGCCTTCTGCAGCACGGTCTGGAAGATCGAGATTTCGTCGGCGTCGAAGGCGTGCGCGCAGCCGGCCAGGTAGACGCGCCAGATGCGGTACTTCTTCTCGCCCACCAAGTTGCGGATGGTCTCGCCGTTGGTTTCGAAGCGCTCGGCCCAGTGCTCAAGCGTGCGCGCATAGTGGCGGCGCAGGCTTTCAACGTCAAGCGCTTCCAGGCCGCCGTCCTGCGCGGCGCTTAGCGCCAGAGAGATGTGCGGCAGTTCACCCTGCGGGAAGACGTAGCGATCGATGAAATCGCCGCCGCCCATCGAGCTTTCGCCGCCAGCCGTGTCGGAAGACGTGATGCCGTGGTTCATGGCGACACCGCCGTCGGCCAGCAGATCGTGCATGCGGCGGAAATACCCCGGCAGGTTCTTGCGGCCGACGTGCTCGAACATGCCGACGCTCGTGATGCGATCAAACTGGCCGGTGAGGTCGCGGTAGTCCTGGATGCGGATTTCGATCTGGTCCTGCAGGCCGGCCGCACGCACGCGTTCGGTGGCAAGGTCGTACTGGTTTTGCGACAGCGTCACGCCCAGGCAGCGTGCGCCGTACTTCTGGGCGGCACGCAGCACCAGCGCGCCCCAGCCGCAGCCGATATCGAGCAGCGTTTGCCCGGGCTGCAAGCGGATCTTGGTGAGGATGTGGTCAATCTTCTTGAGCTGAGCCTCGTCGAGCGTTTCATCGCCGTTCTCGAAGTAGGCGCAGGAGTAGACCATGTTCTGGTCCAGCCACAGCTTGTAGAAATCGTTGGAAACGTCGTAGTGGTACTGGATCGATTCCTTGTCGCCTTCCTTGGTGTGGGCAAAGTGGCGCACCACGCGGGCCAGCGCATTGCCGCTGCGGGCCGCAGCCGCAGAAGCCAGGCCGTAGCTCACGTTGATGATGTCGGCCAGCTTGCCGTCCAGGTCGATCTTCTCCTGGACGTACGCCTCGCCAAGGTTGTTGAGCGTGGGGGTCAGCAGCAGCGGCAGGGCGCTTGCTTCGCGCACGGTGAGCGTGACGCGGGGCTGCTCGAAGCGGCCCAGTTCGTATTGGTCACCATTCCATAACCGCAGGCGTACAGGAAGGTTTGCAGACTCGCGGATGTCCCGGATCCATTGCTCGAGCTTGCGGTCAATCGCCTGTTGGAAAAACATGTCGACGCCTCCCTGATGTGCAAATGTTCGGGACGGCCATCGGATTGCCGCCCGAACGGATCACATTAGCTTACGACAAACTTTCCCGTTGTGCTGTGCGGGTCTTACGGGCGCGTACCGGGCTAGTCCATTGCCAGCAAGCGCCGTGCCGGCATGACGCGATGCGCAATAACGTATTGCGCGTCTGCCCGTCCGACTATGGGGCAAGGCGCACGATCGTCCAGCTGCCGTCTGCCTGTTTGCGGTATTCCAGCCGGTCGTGCAGGCGCGAGGGCCGGCCTTGCCAGAATTCCAGCCGCTCCGGCAGCAACCGGTAGCCGCCCCAGTGCGGCGGGCGTGGCGGCGCATCGCCAAAGCGCTGGCTGTACTCGGCTTCGCGGGCTTCCAGCGTGGCGCGGTCGGGCACTTCGCTGCTCTGTTCCGACGCCCAGGCACCCAGGCGCGAGCCCAGCGGGCGGGAGTGGTAGTACGCGTCGCTCTCTGCGTCGCTCACTTTCTCGACGATGCCCTGGATGCGCACTTGTCGCTCCAGCCCGATCCAGTGGAACAGCAACGCCGCCCGCGGATTGGCGGCCAGTTCCTCACCCTTGTGGCTGGCGTAATTGGTAAAAAAGGTGAAGCCGCGTTCGTCCAGATTCTTGAGCAGTACAATGCGCGCCGCCGGCTGGCCGTGCGGGTCGACAGTGGCGAGCGTCATGGCGTTGACTTCAGCCACCTCGGCCTTCAGGGCCTCGTCGAACCAGCGGCGGAACTGGCGCAGGGGGTTGGCGTCGACGTCGGCGATGTCGAGCGAAGCGCGGGCGTAATCGGTGCGGATATCGGCAATGGAGGTCATGAGCGGCGGATGCGGCATGAGAACGGGCCGAGTATAGACAAACATCGCCCGCCGTCCTTTGCTTGCGCGCAAAGGGCTGGCACGGTTCGCGCTTTGCGCGGGTTGCTGGCGATCTGTTCTGCGCCGCCTATATTGGCTAGTCAAGGGCGTCAGCCTGGCGGCGCCTGCCATGCTCCCCACAAAAATTTCAACAGGATGTCGAAATGGCCCCCCTTTCCCATTCTCCTGACACCGCCTCCGGCCTGACGCGCCGCCAGTGGCTTCAGGGCACGCTGGCATTGGCTGCGGCCGGGCTGGCGGGCTCGCAGATGCTGCGTGCGGTGGCCCAGGCTCCAACCGAATCGCTCGATGCGTTCATGGCGTTGTCACAGGCGCTGACGGCACGGCCGGTGCTGGATCGTGGCGTCGGCACGCGGTTGCTGGCAGCGCTGGGCAAATCCAGTACCGACTTTGCCGCGCAATTGCGGCCGCTGGCGCAGGCATTGGCAGCGGGCTCGCTTTCCGATGCGCAGCAGAAGACCGCGCTGCAGATTCTGGAGGCGTGGTACCTGGGTGTGGTCGACGGCAATGTCGTCACGTACGAGCAGGCGCTGATGTACAGCGTGGTGTCCGATACGCTCGTCATCCGCACGTATTGCCCTAACCAGCCCGGCTTCTGGGCCGAGCCCCCTGTCGAGAGGCAAGCCTGATGGCCGACACCCAACAAGCCGATATCGTGGTGGTGGGCTCCGGCGTGGCCGGGGCGCTGGTGGCGTACGAGCTGGCGCGTGCGGGCAAGTCGGTGCTGATGCTCGAGGCCGGCCCGCGCCTGCCGCGCTGGGAGATCGTCGAGCGCTTCCGCAACCAGGCCGACAAGATGGATTTCATGGCGCCGTATCCATCGTCGCCATGGGCACCGCATCCGGAATATGGCCCGCCCAACAATTACCTCGTGCTCAAGGGCGAGCATCAGTTCAACTCGCAGTACATCCGGGCGGTGGGCGGCACGACGTGGCACTGGGCCGCATCGGCGTGGCGTTTTCTGCCCAATGATTTCAAGCTGCGCAGTGTGTACGGCATCGCGCGCGACTGGCCGATCCAGTATCAGGATCTGGAGCGCTATTACGGCCTGGCCGAAGCGGCCCTGGGCGTGTGGGGTCCGAACGACGAAGATCTCGGCTCGCCGCGTAGCCAGCCGTATCCGATGGCGCCGCTTCCGCTCTCGTTCAGTGAACGCACGATCAAGGAAGCGCTCAACGCGCACGACGCGCGCTTCCATGTGGTGACCGAGCCGGTGGCGCGCAACAGCCGCCCTTACGACGGCCGCCCGACATGCTGCGGCAACAACAACTGCATGCCGATCTGCCCGATCGGCGCGATGTACAACGGCATCTTCCACGTTGAGAAGGCCGAGCAGGCCGGCGCACGGCTGATCGAGAACGCCGTGGTCTTCAAGCTGGAGGTCGGTCCCAACAAACGCATCGTGGCGGCGCGCTACAAAGACTCGAAAGGTGTCGAGCACCGCGTCGAAGGCAAGTGGTTCGTGCTGGCCGCCAACGGCATCGAAACGCCCAAGCTGATGCTCATGTCGACCAGCCAGGATTTTCCGAAAGGCGTGGGCAATAGCTCCGACATGGTGGGGCGCAACCTGATGGATCACCCCGGCACCGGCGTGAGCTTCTATGCCGACCGCAAACTGTGGCCGGGGCGCGGGCCGCAGGAAATGACCTCGCTGATCGGCTTTCGCGACGGGCCATTCCGCGCCACGCAGGCTGGCAAGAAGCTGCACCTGTCGAACATCTCGCGCATCGAGCAGGAGACGCAGCGCATCTTCAAGGAAGGCAAGCTCATCAAGCCCGTCGAACTGGATGCGCGCATCCGCGACCAGGCCGCGCGCTACGTGCAGTTCGACAGCTTTCACGAGATCCTGCCGCTGCCCGAGAACCGCATCGTGCCGAGCGCGACGGAAGTGGATGCCATCGGCATTCCGCGCCCAGAGATCACGTATCACATCGACGACTACGTCAAACGAAGTGCGGTGCATACACGCGAGGTCTACGCTACGGCGGCGCAGGTGATGGGCGGCACCAATGTGGAATTCCACGACGACTTTGCCCCCAACAACCACATCACCGGCGCGACCATCATGGGTGCGGACCCGAAAGACTCCGTGGTCGATAAGGATTGCCGGACGTTTGACCACCCGAACCTGTTCATCAGCAGCAGCTCCACCATGCCGACGGTGGGCACCGTCAACGTGACGCTGACCATCGCGGCGTTGGCGTTGCGTATTGCCGATCAACTGAAGAAGGAGGCGTGAGATGAAAGCGATCGCTTCTTTCTCGTTGGTGGTGCTGACCGGCTTGGTGGCCAACGCATGGGCGAAGGACACACCGGCTGACACCGCGCAGATCAAACGCGGCGAATACCTCGCGATTGCGGCGGACTGTGTGGCCTGCCATACGGCGCCGGGCGGCAAGCCCTTCGCGGGCGGCTTGCCGATGCAGATCCCGATGCTCGGCACGATCTACACGAGCAACATCACGCCCGATGAAGAGACTGGTATCGGCAAATGGAGCTACGAAGAATTCGTGCGGGCCGTGCGCCAAGGCGTGGACGATGAGGGCCACAACCTTTACCCGGCCATGCCATACCCCTCTTTCGCGAAGATCAACGACGCAGACATGCGCGATCTTTACGCGTACTTCCGCAACGGCGTCGCGCCCGTGCGGAACGATCCGCCGCCGAGCACGATTCGGTGGCCATTGAACATGCGCTGGCCGCTCAAGCTGTGGAACCTCGTCTTCCTCAAGAGCGAGCCGTACACCCCCAGGGGAGACAAGTCGCCGACGTGGAATCGCGGTGCGTACCTCACGCAAGGCCTCGCACACTGCGGCACGTGCCATACACCGCGCGGTTTCGCCATGCAGGAGAAGGCGCTGGATGAGCACGGCAGCGGTTATCTGGCGGGCGCAACGCTTGCGGGCTGGACGGCGTTCAATATCACCTCGGACCCAACGAGCGGCATCGGCGCGTGGAAGCCCGAACAGCTCGTGCAATACCTGCGTACCGGCAGCGTGCCCGGGGTGGCGCAAGCTGCAGGGCCGATGGGCGAAGCGGTGCAGCACAGCTTTTCGCGGATGACGATGCAGGATGTCGAGTCCATCGCCGAATACCTGCGCACGGTGCCCGCGGTGAGCAACAACCTTGAACGCGCACGGCAGGATTGGGGCAAGCCCGCCACCGATGTGACTGCGTTGCGCGGCAAGCCCATCGAAACCACCGTCGACGCCGCACGCCTGTACCTCGGCAATTGCGCCACGTGTCACCAAGCCGATGGACGCGGCACGCCCGACGGTTATTACCCGCCATTGCTGCACAACACCACGGTGGGCGCGCGGGACACGACCAATCTTGTGCAGGTGATTCTGTTCGGTATTGAGCGCAAGGCGGGTGACAAGCACATCGGCATGCCCGCGTTTGGGCGTCAGTTGTCCAACGAACAACTCGCCGCGCTGACGAACTACGTCACGCGCCAGTTCGGCGATCCGGCCACGCCGGCGGTGACTGCGGAAGCCATCGCAAAGCGGCGCTCAGCAAAGTAGCAGCGACGATGCCGGCGGCAGGTCAGCCGCCGGTTGTCAGCGGATCGCGCGATGCGGGTGCTGCGCGACGCTGGCGCGCGCCGGTCTTGCTCGAATCGGGCTGCGTCGATTTCAAGTCGCCTTCCGGTGTGCGCCCCGGGTTATTGCTGTGATACGTTTTGCCTGGCGGCGGCGCGGTCGGGCGCTGGCGCACATCGGCCAGCAGCTTGCCGCAAGCGCTCTCCGGTGCAGGCTTGAGTTCCAGCACCGGTAGTACGGCCGCCACCGGCGCCGTCAATGCCAGCGCCACTGCGCCGCCCGCACGCAGCGCCACGACAGCCGGGTTGACCGACACATCCGGATGCTTGTATGTGCCCTTCACATACAGCGGCGTGCGCAGCGAAAACACGCGCAGCCCTTTCGAATCGGGGTGAATGGTGAAGTCCAGCGCCTCTTGCTTGAAGCTCGTCGCGCCGGTCACGTCGATGACGGCATCCTGCGTATCCACCACAAACGTGCGCGCCTGCGCCAAGCCATTGCTCACGGCAAAGTCGCCGGCCGCGCAATTGATGGTGACCTGCTTGTCGCCGAAGAGCTTGGTAAGGATCACGTTGCCCACGTTCAACCCCATGGCTTCCAGGAGGAACTTGCTGATGGTGCCTTGCTCCACCAGGAGCTTGACCTCGCCGTTGGATGAGCCGAGCAGCGCCGCCACCGAGTTGCCTGTGGCCGAGAGCCGCGCATCTCCGTTGATTTCGCCCACGCTGGCGCGTACGGATTCGATCTTCGGGAACAACTGCTTGATCTTGAAGTGACGTGCCGCCAGTGCGGCGCGCGCCTGCATGGGCGTAGCGTGTCCGTCGAGCTGGATGTTGGAGGTGAGCGTGCCGCCCGCAATGCCGAAGTTGAGCGGGTCGAGTGTGAGCACCGCGTTCTGCAGCTTGACGTGCGTGACGAGGTGGTTGATCGGCAGATCTGCTGTGTGGACGATGCGCTCGCCGGTGAACTTCACGTCGGCATCGATGGCGTTCCAGCGATCGGTGCGGAAGGGCTCGACCGGCAGTACCTTGTCTGCGGGCTGGCGCACGGTTTTGCTGTCGCCCGGATCGGCGCTCGGGTCGGCGCGCTGTGCCTTGCTGGCGTTGGAGTCGGCACCGATGATTGGCGCGAGGTCGGCAAACAGCAATTGATGCGAGACCACTTCGCCTGTCAATTGCGGGCGGGGCTCGCGCATCGCAAAGGTGAGCGTGCCGCTCAAATCGGAACCACCCACGCGGCCCGTGAACTTCTCGTAGCGCCAAGTCGATCCTTGCTTGCGCAGTTCGCCGATCAGTTGGCCACGTGTGTCGAACGGCGGCGTGTCGGGCAGCACCACGCCCGTCAGCGGATACAACTGCGCCATGCTCGCGCCCGACAGGTGCAGGCGCAAATCGATCGCCGTCAGGCTTGCGGGGTTGGTGAGCGTGCCAGCCAGATCAATGCGTGTCTTGCCGACGGTCACATCGGCCTGCAGCGGGTAGGGCCGTTGTGCATCCTGCAGACGCAGCACGCCGCCGGCCTTGCCGCTGCCCTTGATGGCGGCGTTGTTGTAGGTGCCCTTGACCGTCCAAGCGATGCCGTAAGGCTGCTGCGGATCCGGCACTACCGGCGTCTGTGCCGCGGTGTCGGATGCTGCCGCGCCGGAAGCATCCGACACCTTGTCGGGCTGGTCCGCGCTCTTGATGGGCGTGCCGTTGGTGGCGGTGTACAACGCTTGGTTGTCGACGGTGTCGATGGTCGCCGCCAGGTGAATGCGCTTGATGTCATCATCCAGCGCCAGCGAGCCCTTGCTGAATGCGATCTCGCGCAGGTCCAGTTTCCAGTCCGAGGGCTTCTTGTTGTCGCCCTCGCTGCCCGCCAGGTTGAATGTCCAGTTGTTGCGGTTCTGCTTGTCGCGCTCCAGCGCAATGGCGGGCGTGTCCAGTGTCACGCTCGGGACGACGATGCGATGTGCCAGCAGTGGCAGCGCCTCCAGCACAAACGTGAGTTGATGGATGGTGGCCACATTCGGCTGCTTGGCCCAGTCCGGGTTGCCGACGGTGATGTCGTTGGCGACCAATCGCGGCCAGGGCACATACGCACGCCAGCCGGATTCGCCCTCGGGCTTCTTCCACGTGAGCATCAGGTCGCCGTTGATGGCGAACGGGCGCCCGATGGCTTGCGAGACGCGGTCGTTCAGATAGGGCTTGGCGCGGTTCCAGTCGAACGTCAGCACAAGAATGGCCGCCGCTGCCACGATGACGACGGGTGAGATGACCAGTCCGAGGGCGAGTTTGCCGGATGTACGCATCGTCTTTTTGTTGGTATTGGCACAAAAATGCGACTGCGCACGTTGATATATAGTTCGGCGCAACCACGATTCAATTGTGTCATGAGCCAAGTAGCAATCAGCGCGCCCGCGCACCCGCCCATCCTCGATGATGAATACGCACGCCGGTTTGGCGGCGTTGCCCGGCTGTACGGCCCGCAAGCGCTCGAGCGTTTTGCGGCGGCGCACGTGTGCGTGATCGGCATCGGCGGCGTGGGGTCGTGGGTAGCCGAGGCGGTGGCGCGCTGCGGTGTCGGCAGGTTCACGTTGATCGACCTCGATCACATCGCGGTGTCCAACACCAACCGACAGATCCACGCGCTGGGCGACGCGTATGGCATGGCCAAGGTCGACGCCATGGCCGAGCGCATCCTGCAGATCAATCCGCGCGCCGAGATCAGCCGCATTGACGATTTCGTGACCGTCGAAAACGTCGAGGCATTGCTCGGTCATCCGTTCGATTACGTGATCGACGCCATCGATGCGGTGAAGGTGAAGACGGCCATCATCGCGTTCTGCAAACGCACCGGCAAACGCGTGGTGACGTGCGGCGCCGCCGGTGGGCAGCTGGACCCGACGCGCATTCGCGTGACGGACCTCTCGCGCACGATTCAAGACCCGCTGCTTGCCAAGGTGCGCGGCAACCTGCGCCGCCAGCACGGCTTCTCGAAAAACCCGAAGTCGCGCTTCGGTATCGACGCAGTGTTCTCGGATGAGCCGCTGCGCTACCCCGAACCCGGGCAGCAGGCGTGCGCCGTCGAGTTGCCGGTCGAGTCGAGCCACGCCGGCATTGACGACCTCGCAGCTGCGGGGGACATTGCTGTGGTCAACGCACCGCCAGCGCCGCAGCCCATGCAGGGCCCGCAAGGCCTGGCATGCGCGGGCTTTGGTTCCTCAGTATGCGTGACGGCGGTGTTCGGGATGGTGGCAGCGTCAACGGCGCTGCGCGCGATTGCCGCCGTATGACGGCATGCCTTAGCGCGGGATGACCTGATCCAGCTTCTCGCGGATGGTGTCGGCATACACGCCCGACCACCCGTCTCGCGGCTGGCTGTTGGCGAAGACCACAAACCCAGGCATGACCGACACGCCGTATCGATCGGCGGTGCCCTGGTTCTCGTCGAAATCCATGGTGACGAATGTGGCGCGTCCGGCGTAGCTCGATTCCATCTGTTCCAAGCTGGCTACGGCGGACTGGCTCGGATGGCTCCACTTTGCGGCAAAGCACACCACCACCGGGTTGCGTTGCGAGGCGTCGATCACATCGGATTGAAACGAGGCATCGTTGACGATCTTCATGGGCGCTCCCAGGGTGGAGTGGACGCCCGCGCAACCAGGGCCAGCGGGCAGGGCCACTCTGACTCTAGGCAGCGGACCGCCGATCGACAACCCGCGTTCAGCCGACGTGCTCGATGTTGCGCATCGAATTGCCCATTTGCGCCAGATATGTCGTCATCATGCGGTCCATCACGTCGACATGCTGGGCAAACCAGGCGGGCAATTCCGCCACCAGCCGGCGGCCCAATTCCATCTCGCCGGCCGCCGCGCGCTTGCGCACTTCGCGGCACAGCGCCAGCACGTTGTCGTGCTCGCCGCGGTGGCAGTGACGCGGGGGAAAATCCGCCGCTTCCATCCATGCGTTTTCTTCGCCGAAATGATGCTCGGTGTGGTCGATGAAGGCGTCGAGCGCGGGGATGAACTCGGCGTCCGATGCATCGGCAACGGCGTTGAGCAGCGCACAGAATTCGACGTGGTTGGCGTCGGTGGCGGCATCTCCGAGGTGGAGTGCTTCAGACCATTCGATCACGGGCATGGCGGCGCAGGGGTAGGGTGGAATGGGCCATCAGCTTACGCGATGGCCCGTGCGCCCGGGTTTGACGTGGGGCAAATCGCCTATTCGGCGTCGGCTGCGGGATGCTGCTGAAGCACTTCTATCGCACGCGTGTACAGCGCGACCGACGGTGCATAGCCGCGCCCGATCTGGTACAGCGTGCCGCCCTGTTCCGCCAGCAGGCTGGGGAAGCCGTTGATGCCCCAGCGGCGTGAGAGGCGGAAGTCTTCACGCGTTTCGTCGCGCAGGGCAGCCGTGTCGAACACGGCATCGAAGTGTTCCGCCGCAACGCCATTGGCGAGTGCAACGTCGCGCAGGACATCGGCGTGTGTGGTGTCGCGGCCGTCGGCATAGAAGGCGCGCTGGATGGCGTGGAAGACGGTGAGCACGCGTTCGTCGTCCTCGGCCCAGTGTTCGCGTGCCATGACGACGGCACGGCAGGCGGGTTCGGTGTCGTACACGAAGCCCTCGCGGCGCATGGCCACCTCGGGTGACTGGTCGAACGGCATGCCGCTGCGTTCGGCCACGGCATGCCAGTGGTGGAGGATTTCGTCGCGCTTGTCTGCGGCCATCGGTTCGCGCTGGCCGGGGCGCAGGCCGCCCGTGACGAGCGTAACCGGCACCGGCGCACCCAGCGTGTCGGCGAGCCGCTTGCGCAGGTCAGCCAACTGCGGGCCGAAGCCGTAGCACCAGGAACACATCGGATCGGCTACGTAGATCAATCGCATGATGGCTCCTCAATTCAATTTGGACGCCAGTTGCCGGCGCCAGTGCGATACCGCCTGCGGCGCGTCGCGCATCATGTCGAATACCGAGACCATCGTCTTGCGGGCAACGTCGTCACGGAACGCGCGATCCCGCTCAACGATGGCGAGCAATTGCTCCAAGGCTGCTTCGTAATCCTGGCCGGCGATGTACTGCTGTGCCAGATCGAGCCGCGCCTGCAGATTACCGGGCTCTGCCTCCACGGCCGTGCGAAGGGCGCTGGCGTCGGGCAGCGTATCAGCCCGTTCTGTGGCCTTCAGGCGCGTTTCCAGCGTAGCGTAGCGCTCGTCCTGCGGCGCCTTGGGCGAAAGCAAGGCGAACTCGCCCTGCGCGGTATGCGCGTCGCCGCTGTCCAGCAGCAGGTTCACCAGTTCAAAGCGGGCGGCGTCGAAACCGGGGTCGAAGGCCAGCGCGTTCTGGAACGCTTCGCGCGCGTGGGCGGTTTCGCCCGCTTGGCTCGCGGCCAGTCCTTCGCGATAGGCGACTTCCGCAGGCTGCGGAATCACACGGTCCAGGAATGCGCGCAATTGTGCTTCCGGCAAGACACCGACGAACTGGTCGACCGGCTTGCCATCCACGAACGCCACCACATACGGGATGCTGCGCACGTGAAACTGGGCGGAAAGCTCGGGGTGTTCGTCCGAGTTGACCTTGGCGAGCTTCCATTTGCCAGCGTACTCGGCCTCCAGCTTTTCCAGCATTGGCCCCAATGTGCGGCACGGACCACACCACGGCGCCCAGAAATCGACCAACACCGGGATTTGGCGAGAGGTTTCGATCACTTCGTGCGCGAAATTCTGCGAGGTGATGTCGCTCATCGTCGGGATTCTCCTGAGGGCAATGGCGCCGGCATGCACCGGCGAGAGGTATCGTGCATTTTAGTTGGGGGTGGACCGGGCCGTTTCCAGGCCGTCCGCCGGCAGTCTGTCCGCCGCAATAACGTATGTCAGGGCAACGGTTGAAAATAGAACGATCGTTCGGATACCATCCGGTAAAAACAACACACAGATTCACGGAGACATGGCATGACACGACCGCACTTCCAGTTCTGGCCCCGACGTTTGCCGCACAACATCAGCTCGCCGCAAACGAGCCTTTGGTACAACCTGGAAGTGTCTGCGCGACGCTATCCGGACAAGGACGCGATCATCTTCTACGGTCGCCATACCCCCTTCCGTGAGCTGCACGACGATGCCGTGGCCGTGGCGGGCTGGCTGCAGCAGGTGGCGGGCGTGCAGAAGGGCGACCGCGTGCTGCTGTACATGCAGAACTGTCCGCAGTTCATGGCCGCGTACTACGGCATCTTGCGCGCGGACGCGGTGGTCGTACCGGTCAACCCGATGAACCGGCCCGAAGAGTTCAAGCATTACATCACCGATTCGGGCGCTGCCACGGTCATCTGCAGCGCAGATCTGGCCGTCAACGTCACCACGGCCAACGCCGAGTTGCCGGAGGCGCAGCGCACCAAGCATCTGCTGGTCACGTCGTACGCCGATGCGCTGCCGGCCCAGTACGAATACCCCGAAGACGCCCCGCCCGCGTGGATCACCGCGCAGCATCCGGCGCAGCCCGGCGCCGTGGCATGGAACGACGCGCTCGCGCAGCGCCTCGTGCCGGGCCCGCACACCGCCGGGCCGGACGACCTGGCCGTGATGCCATACACGTCGGGTACCACCGGCTTCCCAAAAGGCTGCATGCACCCGCATCGCACGGTCATGCACAACGTGGTGGGCGGCTCGCTGTGGTCGAGTTCGACCAAGGAGGGCGTGAGCCTGTCGATCATCCCGCTGTTCCACGTGACCGGTATGCAGTACGGCATGAACGCGCCGATCTACATGGGCTCGACCGTCGTGATGCTGCCGCGCTGGGATCGCGAGGTGGCGGGGCGGCTGATCTCGCGCTACAAGATCACGCATTGGACGAACATCCCCACCATGGTGATCGACTTCCTGGCGAGCCCCCAACTGGCGGAGTTCGACCTGTCGAGCCTGGCCTACATCGGCGGCGGCGGCGCGGCGATGCCCCAGGCCGTGGCCGAGCGGCTGCTGAAGGATTTCAACCTGGCGTACCAGGAAGGCTACGGCCTGTCGGAGACCATCGCGCCCACGCACAGCAATCCGGCCGATCGGGCCAAACAGCAATGCCTGGGCATTCCCGTGTTCAACACCGACGCTCGCATCGTCGATCCGCAGACGCTGAAGGAGCTGCCGATTGGCGAGGTGGGTGAAATCATCGTCAGCGGCCCGCAGGTGTTCCTGGGCTACTGGGGCAAGCCGCAGGCCAGCGCCGAAGTCTTCATCGAGTTCGAGGGCAAGCGGTTCTTCCGCACGGGCGACCTCGGCAGGATGGACGAAGACGGGTACTTCTTCCTCACTGACCGTCTGAAACGCATGATCAACGCGTCGGGCTTCAAGGTCTGGCCGGCTGAAGTGGAAAGCCTGCTGTACAAGCACCCCGACGTGCAGGAGGCCTGCATCATCGGCACGCGCGACGCGTATCGCGGCGAGTCGGTCAAAGCGGTGGTGGTGCTCAAAGCCCACGCCAAGGGCAAGACCACCGAAGACGACATCATCAACTGGGCGCGCGACAATATGGCCGCCTACAAGTACCCGCGCGTCGTGGAGTTTGTGGATGCGCTGCCCAAGTCGGGGACGGGCAAGGTGATGTGGCGCACGTTGCAGGAGCAGGAAAACGCAAGAAATGAAGCCACCGAGAAACCGGCGGCGGCGTAAAGGAGAAAGGGAGAAAGGGGCCCGAGTGGCCCCTTTTTCAATGTCCGCGCGCCTTGAACAGCAGTGCGCCGATTCCGTGGAAACCACGCTGACGCGCGTGCCGCATCGGCGTGACGCCACCGCGGTCGGCCAGGTTCGGGTCGGCGCCGCCGTCGAGCAGGAGTTGCACGGTCTTCTCGTATTTGTCGCTGCCATCGCCCAGGGCCACGGCTTCGAGCAGCGCGGTCAGGCCCAGGTTGTTGGTGGCATCGGGCGGTACGCCGGCCTTGACGAGTTCGTTGACCACTTCTACGTAGCCACGGCGCGCGGCCGGAATGAGCGCGGTGTCGCCGTCAGCGTTGGTGGCGCGCAGATTGGCGCCGTGCGACAGGGCTAGGCGCACCGTTTCCGCATCGCCCTGGATGGCAGCGAGCAGGAAGGCGCTGTTTTGCGTGTTGTCCTGCAGGTTGACGTCGGCGCCAGCCTGGATGAGCAGGCGTGCCGCTGCACCCATGTGCGCCGTGACGGCGGCGATGAGGGCCGTGCGGCCATCGGCATCGCGTGCCTTGAGGCTGGCGCCTTCGGCCAGCAACTGCTGGATGGCCATCGTGTTGCCGGCCTGCGCGGCGAGGATCAGGTCGCGGTCGCGTGTGGCGGGTTCGCTGCGGCGGACGGGGCGTGCGTCGGGCGTACGGGCCGCGCCGGGTGCCACTTTGGCGCTGGCGTTGGCCGCGACGTGCAGGACCGGCAGATGCTGCTCCTGCCACGCGTTGGCCATGTCGCCCACGGCCAGTGCCATCCCCAGCATGACGCCGATGAGCTGGTTGAGCGCGGGATGCGGGGCGATAAGCATGGCGGGCGGGTTCAGGCGCTGAGATAGGGGTCGGGCAGCGGCGCGGTGTCCGTTGTGTCTGCTGCCGTGGCGGGGCTGTTTGCCGCGTCGGTGGCCTGCAGGCGCGACCACAGGCGGTCCAGATACGGATCGTGCAGCCCATTGCTGGCCAGGCCGATCAGCGTGCGCTGCAGGTATTCGCGTGCCGGGCCGTACAGCCCGACTGCCTCGCGCAGGCAGCCCACCACGCGCTCGTCGGGCAGGCGGCCGGCATAGGCTTCGTGCGAGCGGTTCATAACGAAGGCCAGCGCCAAGACACGTCGACCGTTGATCTCGGTGGGCAGCCAGCGGGGGAGGTAGGCCCCGGTCAGCATTTCGCGGCGCCAGAGCACGCGGAATTCATGCTCGGCATGCTCGCGCGGCACGCGGAAGGCCACGCCCCGGCAGCTGCCGCCACGGTCCAGGCCGAGCACCAGCCCTGGGTTGTCCCAGGTGCCGCGGTTGATGCGGGAATAGAGATAGAAGCCACGGTGATAGCCGTGCACCGTGGCGCGGGCGGCCTCGGTGTGGAAGATCATCGGGTTCCAGATGAGTGAGCCGTAGCCGAACACCCAGGCGTCCTGGCATTCGCCGTGCGCAGCCGACAACCGCGCGAGCGTCGATGCAAGCGACGCTTCCAGCGCAGCCTCGGTCAGCAACGACGACGCGACGGGCGAATCACCCAGGGCGGCGCGCAACCGGTTCTGTTCGAGATCCTCTCGGGTGACGGCCATGTCGCAAGCATAGAGCAATCGTTACGAGTGGTCACGCAGGCGGACGGCCTATAGCCCGGAAACAGGGCGTTGCGAGTCGCGGGGAGGGTTGACTATGGCGCGGCCGCAACGGTGAAGCATTGCGCAGCCGGAAAACTGGAGGCGGGGGATCGGAATTGAACCGTCTTATACGGCTTTGCAAGCCGCAGCATTGACCACTCTGCCACCCCGCCGGGGGAGGCGGGGGGGGGGGGGGTGGGGGGGGGGGGGGCGGAGGGGGGGCGGCGCGGCG